>NZ_JACHJU010000003.1:0-600000 GCF_014203795.1 Streptosporangium album
CGCCAGGCTCTCGGCCGAGCAGGTCACCGCCGAGACTCTCGCCGGGGAGCCGATCAGGCAGGTGCTCACCTCGGCGCCCGGCAACGGAGCCGCCCTCGGCGGGGTCAAGGTCAGCACCGACAGCGCGTGGTTCGCCGCCCGCCCCTCCGGCACAGAGGACGTGTACAAGATCTACGCCGAGTCCTTCAAGGGGCCCGAGCACCTCGCCGAGGTGCAGGAGGCGGCCAGGGACCTGGTCTCGGAATCGCTCAAGTGACCGGAGGGGCACCCTCGGACGGCGCCCCCGGAAGGTGAACATCCGCCAGGCGGCGGGCATGACCGTCCAGCGGCGCCGGGCCGGTCAGCTCGCCGTCATGGCCGCCCTCCGGACGGCGTCGTCCGCGTTGCCCGCCCCCTCGTTGTAGATCGCCAGCAACTCGGCCATTGCGCTCCTCCAACTGATCGCCTCACCGTTTCCCGCCCACGGGAAAGACGATCACGCACGGGTCAGCCCCGCCGCCACCAGCGGACGCCCGCCCAGAGACCGGCTCCGCCACCGAGCACGGCGGCCAGGACGTGCACCGCGGAGATCGTCGTGTCGGTGAGGTAGCCGTTGCCGCCGACGAGTATCGCCATGATGATCATGCTCAGCAGGCAGACGCCCACTCCGGCGGCGAGGCCGATCCCGGAGGCGCGCAGAGCTCTCACGGGAGCGCTGGGACGCCTGCGTGCCGAGATCAGCGCGGACACCAGCCGTTCGGCGACCAGTGCGGGATCGTCGTCGACCTGACCGGCGGCCAGCTGGGTCGGCGCCCTGCCCCCGCCGGGCTCGCCCAGGCAGATCCATTGGCGGCCGTCGAGGAAGACGGTCGCCTCTCCCGATCCGGGAAAACTCATCCAGAGGAAGGGCGTGCCCTCGGGGAACTCCCTGCGCCCGTGGCGGATGACGGGGGCGTGTTCGTCGAGTGCCGCGCCCAGAGCCCGCAGCGCCCGTTCCTCCTTCACATCACCCACGACGACCTCCCCTTTCCTATTCGTACGGCGCCGCAGAGCGGTTGCGGCCGGGGGCGTCGCCGGGGCGGAGCGTCCTCTGCCTGGCCGTCAGCCCTCCCCGGGGACCGGTCCCGGCCCGCCCCCTGGCCGCACGCCCAGAGCGGATGCCAGTTCCGCGAGCTGGGCGACGCCCCCGCGCAGGTCGGGGGGGAGCGGCTGGATCGCGACGTGGTCCGCTCCGGCGTCGAGATGGGCGTTGATCCGCCTGGCGACGGCCTCCGCGTCCCCCCACGCGACGATCGCGTCCACCAGCCGGTCGCTGCCTCCGCCGACGAAGTCGTCGTCCTCGTAGCCGAGGTGGCGCAGGTTGTTGACGTAGTTCGGCAACCTCAGGTAACCGGCCATGTGCCCGCGGGCGATCTCCCTCGCTCTGGCCGGGTCGCGCTCCAGGACGACGGCCTGCTCCGGGGCGAGGATCGGCCCCGGGCCGAGGGTCTTCCGGGCGAGCACGGTGTGCTCCAGCGGCACGAAGTACGGGTGGGCGCCGTCGGCCTTGTCCCGGGCGAGCTCCAGCATCCGGGGCCGCAGCGCGGCGAGCAACCTGGGCGTGGGCGGGTCGTCGGTGAACGGCAGGTCACGTGCGGCGGTGTCCATCGCGTCGAGATAGGCGCTCATCGCGGCGAGGGGACGCGTGTAGTCGTGACCGCGCTGGGAGACGAGAGGGGCGTGGCTGACCCCGATGCCCAGGGCGAACCGCCCCGGGTAGGCCTCGCCGAGTGCCCTCCCCCCGGCCGCCATGGCCGTCGCGTCCCGCACCCAGATGTTGGCGATGCCGGTCGCGACCGAGATGCGCTCCGTGGCCGCGAGCAGGATTCCCGCGGCGCTGAACGCCTCCCTGCCCCCCTGCGCCTCACCGAACCACAGCGTGTCGTAGCCGAGCTGCTCGATCTCGGCCGCGGCCTGCCGGACGGCCGGGGCCGGAGCCCTGCTCAACAGGGGATGCCATACACCGATCCGTCCGATGCCCATCACTGTCTCCGATCAAGCTTGACCATACTGTTCGATTCCGATCGGGCGGGAGGCGTTTCCCTGCCCGTGTCGTCGCGGCGCCCGCTCTCCGGGGGCACCTGCCCCTCGGAGAGCGGGACCGTCACCACTGTGATCGCCGTACGGATCGCGGGCAGGCGGTCACCACCGCCACCGGCTTGCCCACGAGGACCGCGCCGCCGCGCCGGGAGGCCATCCAGTCCAGCGCGTGACCGAGCTGGGGCGGCAGGACGCTGTGCTCCCCCTGCCGAAGGCTGCCGGCCATTCCAATGATCTTCATCCCCGGCCCCATCCCTGTCGCGACCCCGCGACACTACGAGCACGGGGGAATCTCGCCGAGCCGATCACGCGGACGCGGCCTCCGCCGGCGCGGCTCCCCCAGCTATCCGACACAACCGCCGGGCTTCACGCTCCATCACACCCGCCCCGTGCCCCACAGGACGGGGAACGAACGCGTCCGCGCACATTTTTCCCTCAAAGTTCGGCGGTCTCTCCGCCAAACGTGGCCGGGCCCATGACCTCGACCCGCGCCTCCTCTCGCTCCGGAAACGTCCGGAACGCCGCCCCCTGCCGCCCTCACGGACTCATCGAGGCGGCGGGGCCGGAGTTCCCGGAGACCGCGCCTCGCGACGGCCGGCGATTTCATGCGGCCGGCCACCGACACTGTTCCTTATAGAAGAAAGTTTCATTCATGTTTCCTCAGCGCGCTACACGAGCGGTAACGTGAGCGCACTCACACCACATGACCGGTATCGACTCCCCCGTCCGGTCAGGCGGTCACCGAAAGGGCTTTCATGAGCGTTCAAGCCACGCCCCGCCAGGCTCCGGCCGGCACCTCGTCACCGTACCGCTGGGTAATCCTCCTGCTGTGCTGGGCGTCGTTCACGATGACCTCGGTCGACCGCTCGACCTGGGGCCCGGCTTCGGCATCGGTCGGAGAGGCGCTGGGAGTCTCCCTGGCGGGGCTGGGCCTCTTCGCGACGGCCTACTACGTCGGCTACGTCGTCTCCAACGCCGGAGGCGGTTTCCTCACCGACTGGCTGGGCGCGAGGAACATCCTGGCCGGATCGCTGTTCGTGGCCGGCGCGTTCATGGTTCTGTTCGGATCGAGCCCCTCGGCAGGCGTCGGCATCGCCTTCCAGGCACTCATCGGCCTGTTCGCCGGAGCCGACTACGCCGCCGGTGTCAAGCTCATCACGGTGTGGTTCACCTCCGAGGGCCGGGGACTGGCCATGGGCGTTTTCATGACCGCCACCTCGCTGGGCACCGTGATCGCCAACGCCGTCGTGCCCCGGCTCATCCAGTGGCAGAACTGGCAGACCTCCTACCACTTCTTCGGGGCGGTCTCGATGGTACTTGCCTCTTCCTCATCCGCAACGGCGGTGCCGGCGCCCGGAGCGAGGCCGGGCCGCAGAAGCCGGATCTGCGCCCCCTGATGGGCAACCGCGACCTGCTCCTGCTCGGCCTGGCCGGATTCGGCGGCCTCTGGGGCACCTATGGCTTCATCACCTGGTCGAACACGCTGATGGTGAAGGGCAACGGCATCGACCCGGTGACCGCCGGGACCGTCGTTGTGCTCTTCGGTATCGTGGCCGTCGTCAGCAAGCCGCTGATCGGACTGGTGACCGACCTGATCGGCAAGGGCCGCAGGATCCCCACCGTGATCGTCCTGGCGTTCTTCGTGGTCACGCTGCTGGTCTTCGGCAGCATGACCACGGCGACCCAGTTCCTCATCGTGGCGCCCTTCCTCGGACTCGGCGCCTACATCTACAGCCCGCTCATGGTCGCGATGATCCCCGACCTGTCCGGCCGGCGGCTGGCCGGCTCCGCGGCGGGAGCGACCAACGCGGTCTGGCAGCTCGGCAGCGTCATCGTCCCCGTCGTCATCGGCGCGGTCTTCCAGACGACGGGCTCCTTCTACGCGGCCTTCGTGACCCTCGCGATCGGCCCCCTCATCGGCGCGATCCTCATGTTCTTCGTCCGCGAGCCCGGAAAGGCGGCATGATCCAGATGACCGAGCACTACGACGTGATCGTCGCAGGGGGCGGATCCGGCGGGGTCGCCGCCGCGGTCGGCGCGGCCCGCGCCGGCGCACGCACGCTCCTTGTCGAGCGCGGCCCGTGCCTGGGCGGCGCCGCCACCCTTCGCAACGTCCTCACCTACTGCGGCCTGTACACACGGGCTGAGCCGTACACGCAGGTGGTGTACGGCGTGGCCGAGGAGGTCCTGGCCGGCCTGCGCGCCGAGGGGGCCGTCACCGCGCCGCAGAAGTTCACGGCCGTGGCCGTCGTCTTCGACCCCGAGACCGCCAAGCGGGTGCTCGACGACCTGTGCGTCGGCGCGGGAGCGGAGCCCCGGCTGCACAGCATGCTGCTGGGTGCCCGGCGAGAGGACGGCCGCATCGTGTCGGCTCAGATCGCCGACCATTCGGGAGTGCACGAGGTCACCGCGTCGGCCTTCGTGGACGCGACGGGCGAGGCCGACCTCGCCGCCCGCGCCGGCGCCGGGGTCCGCTACGGCAACGACGGCAAGGTCCAGAACGGGTCACTCGGCGTCCGCTTCGGCGGCATCCCCGCCGACGCCCTGGTCACCAGGGACACGGTCCGGGAGGCCGTCCGCGCCGCCAAGGCACGCGGCGACGGACCGCTCCTCGCCGAGCAGGGCCTGATCGCCCGTCTCCCGATCTCGGGCGACGTCATCGCCTACCTGGTCGACGAGGCCTACGACGCCCGCGACGCGGGCGACACCAGCCGGGCCGAGATCTCCGCGCGGGAGCAGTCCCGGGCCTACCTCGAGGTGATCCGCTCGCTTCCGGGCTGCGCGGGCGCCCATATCGTCAGCACCGGCCCGGAGCTGGGCACCAGGGAATCCCGGCACGTCGTCGCCCAGTACCGGATGTCGGAGTCCGACGTGCTGGGCGGCGGCCGGTTCGACGACGCCGTCGCGCTCGGCGCCTGGCCGGTGGAGTACCACCCGGGGCCCGGTGTGCCCTCCGAGTGGAGGTTCATCGAGGGCGACGGCTACTACGAGATCCCCTTCGGCGCGATATGCAGCGCCGACACCGGAAACCTCTTCGCCGCGGGCCGCACCATCGACGGCGACAGGGCGGCCGGCGGCTCCCTGAGGGTCATGGGCACCGCGTTCGCGACGGGTCACGCCGCGGGGGTCGCCGCCGCCGGAGTCGCCGACCAGGGCAAGACCGACGCGCACGCCGTACGGACCGAGCTGTCCCGGCAGGACGCCTTTCTTCCCTGACGTGGATCTCTCACACAACGGGCCCCGGCCCCTGACGCGGATCTCCGCACAGGGAACCCCGGACACGACCGGGCGCGACCACCGGAAGGTGACCGCGCCCGGTCTCCGCTCTCTCCTGTCGTGCGTTCAGACCCCGTAGAGCCAGTCGGTGTACTTGTGGCTCGACAGGTCGCGGGTCCGCATCAGCTCGTTCCGCATGGTCCTGCCCAGGCCGTCGACATGCCAGATGTCGCCCCAGATCCGGGCGGTGGCCTGCACCCGCGCGGTACGCGGAACGCGGATCTCCTGGTAGCCGGCGAGAGCGTCGTCCCACGAGCCGGCGTGCTTGACGGACTGCTCGGCCAGCACCTGGGCGTCCTCCAGGGCCTGGCAGGCGCCCTGGGCGAGATACTGCAGCATCGGGTGGGCGGCGTCGCCGACCAGCGCGAGCCGCCCGTCGACCCACGAGGTGGCCGGCGCCCTGTCGAGCATGTTCCAGTGACGGTCGCGCCACAGGTGCGACAGGGCAGCCTGGACCTGGTCGCAGCACCGCTCGAAGGCGGCGTCCAGGTCCCCGGGCCCGCGGAAGACGGCGACCTGGTTGAGCATCTCCCCCTGCCGCAACGGGTACTGCACGAGATGACAGTCCGGGCCGAGCCAGGCGACGACCTCGTCAGGGTTGATGTCGACCCCTCCGGCGGGGAACGTTCCCCTGTGGGCGACGAATCCTGATTCCACTGGACTGTCGGTGACGATCTTCGCCCGCAGGCGGGACTGCAGCCCGTCGGCGCCCAGCACCACGTCGCCCTCGTGCACCGAACCGTCGGCGCAGAAGGCGCGCGCGCCCGATCCCGCGGTCTCCACCCGTTCGACGCTGACACCCTTGACCAGTTCCACGCCCTCGCGCTCGCAGGCCCGGAGCAGGATCCGGTGCAGGTCGCTGCGGTGGGCGACGACGTAGGGGCCGTGATACCGCCGCTGGAACTCCCCGCCCAGGTCCAGATGGGTGAGCTCCTCGGCGCTGACCGCGTCGCGGAAGACCAGCCTCCTGGGCAGCACCCCCGTCGCGACGACCTCGTCCAGCAGGCCCCACCCGGCGAGCACGCGGGTGGCGTTGGGGCCGAGCTGCAGCCCGGCCCCCACCTCGCCGAACTCCTCGGCCCGTTCGAGCAGGCGGACGCCACGGCCGGCTCTGGCCTGGGTGTACGCCGCGGCCAGCCCGCCGATCCCGCCCCCGGCGACGAGCACCTCGACACGCTTCATGTTCATCCTTTCAGGGCCCTAGAGCCAGCGGCCGGGTGCGGGCAGCGACGCCTCGGGGGCCTCGCCGCGCCCGGTCATCCACGCCGCGATCCGGGCGGCCGGTCCGGTGACGTGCGGCCCGGACGCGTCCGCGCCCCAGGTCCGGTCCCGGTCGTGGGGCGCGAGGGTGAACGACGGCTCCTGCCCGCGCCGCAGCCGGCTCTGTGTCACGTCGGTCAGCAGCGCGTCCACGAGGTCGGGTGGGAAATCGTCGAAGCGCGCGCCCGCGCCGAGGTCGACGGCGTGCACCCACACCTCGCGGACACGCATCCACGGGATCTCCGTTGCGGGGACGGTCCGCCCCTGCGCGGTGACGACCTGCGCCCGCCACTGGAGGTCCGACAGCCCCTCCAGCGCCGACCTCAGCTCCTCCGCCGTCTCGGCGACCAGTCCGCGCAGTACGGCGGGCCCGAGCGCGGCCCCCGCCTCGATCTCGGCGTCGCGTGCCTCCGCTCCCGCGTACATCGGGGTCTCCTCCCCCGTCCGCGCCCAGTGCACGAGCCGGGTCAGGGCCTTGGCGTTGTAGGCGACGTGGGCGGCCAGGTGGCGGCCGGTCCAGCCCGGCAGCCGGGACGGCGCGTCCAGATCGGCGGCGTCGAGGCAGGCGGTGAACAGTGCCGTGCCCTCTTCCAGCCAGGCGTCAGCCATCGCCGCGCGCCGTGTTGGCCAGCTCGCCGATCCCGGCGATGCGCGTCACCAGCCTGCTCCCGTCGCCCAGATACCGCTGCGGCGTGCGGGCATGGCCCACCCCGCCGGGGGTGCCCGTGGCGATCACGTCGCCGGGGCGCAGGGTGAGGATCTCCGACAGATAGGCGATCAGCTCCGCGGGCCCGAAGACCAGATCGGCGGTGTCGGCCCGCTGCACGGTCTCCCCGTCGACCTCACAGGAGAGCGCGAGGCCCTCGCCCAGCTCGTCCGGCGTGACCAGGACCGGACCGAACGGCGTCGTGGCCTCGAAGGTCTTGCCCTGCAGCCACTGGAGGGTGCGGTACTGGTAGTCGCGGGCCGTCACGTCGTTGAGGATCGAGTAGCCGGCGATCGCGGCCCGCGCCTGGTCGGGGCTCGCGTGCCGGACGGTGTCTCCGATCACGACGGCCAGCTCGGCCTCCCAGTCCACGGCCTGGGAGACGGCGGGGAGCACGATGTCGTCGTAGGGGCCGATCAGCGCCTCGGGGAACTTGGCGAAGATCGTTGGGTGCTGCGGGAGTTCGCGGCCCATCTCCAGGATGTGCGCCCGGTAGTTCAGCCCGACGCACAGGATCTTGCCCGGGCGCGGGACGACCGGCGCGTAGTCCGCCGAGGCCGTCGGGTGCGAGGCGCCCGCGCCGGAGGCGGCCAGCTCCCGCCAGCCGGGCAGGGCGAGCAGCTCGCCGACGTCGGCGGCGTCCAGCTCCACGGCGTGGTCACCCTCGACGCGCACCGCCGCCGTGCGGCCGGGCAGGCGCAGTGTTGCGAGCTTCACTCGGTCTCCTCCTTGAACTGGTGCAGTGCCTCGAAGATGGGGGTGTCGCTGAACCGGAACAGGTCGAACCGCGAATCGGCCTGGACCGTCAGCGTGGACCACGACGGCACCACGGCGAGGTCGCCGCGGGTGAGCCGCCGCTCGACGCCGTCCAGCGTGAACACGCCGTCGCCGTCGAACACCTGGTAGACCGAGGAGCCGACCTCGCGCCGGGTCCGGGTCCGCGTGCCGGGCCGGAGCCGGTGGAACTCGGCCCGGATGGTCGGCATGACGTCGCCCCCGGTGGTGGGGTTGGTGTAGCGGACGGCGGCGTGCCCGGGCTCGACGGTCGCGGCGTGGCCCTCGTCCTCCAGTGCCAGTTGCTCGTCCAGCGCGCGGTCGGTGTGCTCCCAGCGGTAGGCGGCGATCGGCGAGTGCGCCCTGGCCCCCAGCCCCGACAGCGGCCGCAGGCCCGGGTGCGCCCAGAGCCGCTCGGACCGGGACACCGACGGTGTGCCGGTGTCGGTGACCTGCTCCGGCCCGAACTCGAAGAACGAACTGTCGGTGTAGTGGACGAACGGGATGTCGAGCCCGTCGATCCAGGCCATCGGGGTGTCGGTGGTGTTGTGGTGACCGTGGAAGTGCCAGCCCGGGGTCAGCAGGAAGTCACCGCGCCGCATGGCCACGGGATCGCCGTCCACGACCGTCCAGACCCCTTCGCCCTCGACGACGAAGCGGAAGGCGTTCTGGGTGTGCCGATGCTCGGGAGCGACCTCGCGCGGGCCGAGATACTGGATCGCCGCCCACAGCGTCGGAGTCGCGTACGGCCGGCCCTCCAGGCCCGGATTGGCCAGCGCGATCGCCCGGCGCTCTCCTCCACGGCCCACGGGCACCAGGTCGCCGGCGCGCCGGGCGAGCGGGTAGAGCCGTTTCCACTCCCACACGTGCGGCCTCGCCTGGGGCCGGGGATGCGCCGGCATGAGGTCGCCCACCTGGGTCCAGAGCGGGAGCAGATGCTCGGCGTCGAAGTCGGCGTACAGCCGCTGGAGCGCCGCCTCTTCAGTTGGGTTCATGGCGCCAAGCTATAAACAGATTCTTTATAGTGCACTATTATTCTTCTATGAAGAACAAGCCGGCGTATGCCCTCGGCTCCGTCGACAACGTGCTGCTCCTGCTGCACATGCTGCGCGACCAGGGGAAGCTCAAGGTCACCGATGTCGCCAGAGAGCTGGGCATCGCCCGGTCCACCGCCCACCGGTTGCTCGCCATGCTGGTCTACCGGGACTTCGCCGTACAGGACGACAACCACATCTACCTTCCGGGGCCGTTCCTGTCCTCGGGAGGGGGCGACATCGGGGGCTCCACCCTCCGGAAGCTGCGCGAGCTCGCCCGGCCGCACATGGAGACGCTGTGCGGAAGGGTTCACGAGACCGTCAACCTCATGGTCCGCGTGGGCACGGAGGTCCGTTTCCTGTCCAGCGTGGAGTCGTCGCAGATCCTCCATGTCGGCGACCGGCGGGGCACGATCCTGCCCGCCCATCGGGCGTCCGGCGGCAAGGTCCTGCTCGCCGAACTGTCCGACGAGCGGATCCGGGAGCTGTACCCGGACCTTCCGGACGCCGAACGGGCCGGGCTGACGCGTGACCTCGGCGACATCCGCGCCCGCGGATACGGCCTCAACATCGAGGAGACCGAGCAGGGGGTGTCGGCGATCGGCGCCGCCGTGCACAACAGGCAGGGTGGCGCGATCGCCGCGCTGTCGATCGCGATCCCCTCCGCCAGGTTCGGTCCCGACCGGATCGGCCCCTTCGCCCGCGAGCTCCACCGCGCCATCCTGGAGACCGAGCACACCCTCGCGGACCTCCCCGATCTCTGAGATCCCAGCCGGCCCGCCGAGCGCGTCCGCTCCGGTGCTCCGACGGAGCACCTGACCGCCCCCCGCTCAGAGGCCGAGCACCTCCCGCTCGACGTGGTCCAGCGCCAGGCGCACCCCGCCCAGCGCCACGCTCTCATCGCCGAAGGTGGAGAGCGCCACCTCCGGAGCCCTGAGACAGAGCTCGTCAAGGTAGCGCCGGAGCGGCACCAGCAGGACGTCACCGGCTCTCGAGCAGCCGCCGCCGACCACCACGAGGTCGGGGTCGACCGCCAGGACGAGCGCCGAGGCACCGATCGCGAGGTTCCAGGCGAACCGGTCGACCGCCTTCAGCGCCTCGGGGTCGCCCGCCCGCGCCGCCACGAACACCTGGTCGGCGTCGGCGTCCTTCGTCAGCTCGGCGGAGCCGTCCTCCCAGCCCACCTGTCGCAGGGCGCCGATCTCGCCGGCGCCCCCACCCCGGCCACGGTGCAGCCGGCCGGCGATGAGGATGCCCGCTCCCGTCCGGTGCCCGACGAGCAGGTAGACCACGTCGGCGGCGTGCTGCGCGCTGCCCCGCCAGTGCTCGGCGAGCATGGCCAGGTTGGCGTCGTTCTCGGCGAATCCCGGGCAGCCGAGCCACCGCCCGGCGATGCTCGCCAGGTCCACCCCGGTCCAGCCCGGCAGCACGGTGGACAGCGACACCCGTCCGGACCGGTCGACGATGCCGGAGGTGCCGGCGGTGACCGCCCAGACCCGCGTCCGTGGCACACCGGCACGGTCGACGCAGGCCAGTGCGGTCCGCTCCGCCCGTTCCAGCCGCTCCGGCGCCAGGGCGTCGCCGGACACCGTGGCGCGCTCCGTGGCGACGACCTCCCCGTTGAGGTCGGCGAGCGTCGCGAGGATCTTGTTGGCGCCGACGTCCACGCCGAGCACGTGGCCGGCGTCCGCGCGGAAACGGAACCGCCGCGCGGGACGGCCCATCGCGCCCCCGTCAGGCGGGGACTCCTGCACCCAGCCGCGCTCCCCCAGCTCCTCCAGCACCGCCTCGACCGTCTGGCGGGAGAGCCCGGTGATCCGGCCGAGCCGGGTGAGCGTGGTCACCCCCTCACGCCGCAGCGCGCGCAGCGTGGCCTGGGTGTTGACCCGGCGCAGCAGCGAAGGGTCCCCCGGGCGGATCTCAGCCACTTACGAGACCTCGTTTCATAACTGTTACCGGCTCCCCCTATTGACCCCAACAGGTGCTGATCCTAGCATCGGCCGACATATGTTACCTAGTTACATAAGTGGAGGACTGATGGCGCGAGCGGTGACCCTTGCCCTTGTCGGGGCGGGTTCTCGGGGGACCTCCTACGCGCGTCACGCCATCCGGGACGCGTCGGCCGAGGTCGTGGCGGTGGCCGAGCCCCTGGCCGCCCGGCGTTCACGGGCCGCGGCCGAACACCCCGGTGCCACGCTGTACGAGGACTGGCGGGAGCTCGCCCGGCTCCCCCGGCAGGCGGACGCGGTGATCATCGCCACCCAGGACACCGACCACGTCGAGCCCGCGACCAGGTTCGCCGAGCTCGGTTACGACATCCTCCTGGAGAAGCCGATGGCCGTCTCCGAGGAGGACTGCCGCCGGATCGTGGCGACGGCCGAGCGCTCGAAGGTGATCTTCGCGGTCTGCCATGTGATGAGGTACATGCCCTATACCAGGGCGCTGAAGGAGATCATCGACTCCGGGCGGATCGGTGAGATCGTCAGCATCCAGCACCTGGAGCCGGTCGGCTGGTGGCACCAGGCCCACTCCTACGTCCGCGGCAACTGGCGGCGGACCGACGAGTCGACGTTCATGCTGCTCGCCAAGTCATGCCACGACCTCGACTGGCTGGTCCATCTGACCGGCAGGCAGGTCAGCCGGGTGTCCTCTTTCGGCGGGCTCGCGCACTTCCGCGCGGCCGGCCGCCCCGAGGGTGCGACCGACCGCTGCCTCGACTGTCCGGTCGAGGCGGGATGCCCGTACTCGGCCAAGCGCATCTACCTGCCCATGCTCGGTGATCCCGCCGCGGAGGCGTGGCCGCTGTCGGTGCTCACCGACGACGTCACCGAGGCGGGCCTGCTGGAGGCGCTGCGCAACGGCCCCTACGGCCGCTGCGTCTACGGCTGCGACAACGACGTGGTCGACCACCAGGTCGTGAACATGGAGTTCGAGGGAGGCATGACCGCCTCGTTCACCATGACCGCCTTCACCCCCCTGGACTTCCGGCAGACCCGGATCTTCGGGACCCACGGCTCGATCGAGGGAGACGGGGTCCGGCTCATCGTCCACGACTTCGTCGGCGGCGGCACCGAGACGATCGACACCACGGCGGCGGGCGGCGCGTCGGCTGCGGACGGACACGGCGGCGGCGACCGGGGGCTCGTCGAGGCGTTCCTCTCCGCGGTCAGGACCCGCGACCCCCACCAGGTGCTGTCCTCGCCCGGCGAGAGCCTGCACAGCCACCTCATCGCCTGGGCGGCCGAACGCTCACGGCTCAACGGCGAAACCGTCACTCTGGAAGGAAGCCCCCATGAAAGGTAAGAAACTGGCGCTCGGCCTGGCTCTGAGCGTCGCGCTCGGCGGCATGGCCGCCTGCGGTTCCGGCACAGGGACCGGAACCGCGGGCACAGCGGCACCCTCGGCGTCCGGCGGCGGACGCGGGCCGCTCACCTTCGCCAGCGGCAAGTTCGAGGCCGAGGCCACCCAGAAGATCGTCGACGCCTGGAACGCCAAGCACCCCGACGAGAAGGTGACCTCCACCGTGCTTCCGGAGAGCGCCGACGAGCAGCGCCGCAAGCTGATCCAGAACGCCCAGACCAAGTCCGACGCGCTCGACGTCATCCTGATCGACGCGGTGTGGACCAGCGAGTTCGCCGCCAACCGGTGGGCCGACGAGCTGCCCGCCGACACGTTCGACGCCTCCGGCTTCCTGCCGCCCGCGATCGACACCGGCAAGTATCGCGACAAGCTGTATGCGATGCCGCTGTTCACCGGCACCGGCCTGCTCTACTACCGCAAGGATCTCGTCGAGAAGCCCCCGACGACCTGGGCGGAGATGACGGCCGCCTGCGACAGAGTCCTGCCCAAGCAGAAGGGGATGAGCTGCTACGGCGGCCAGTTCGACAAGTACGAGGGCCTCACCGTCAACTTCTCCGAAGCGATCAACTCCGCGGGCGGCGAGTTCGTCGACGCGTCCGGCAGGCCCGCGCTCACCAGCGAGGGTGCCAAGGCCGGTGCCGCCTTCCTGGCCGACGGCTTCAAGAGCGGGATGATCCCCAAGGAGGCGATCACGTACAAGGAGGAGGAGGGCCGGAACGCCTTCCAGGAGGGCAAGCTGCTCTTCTACCGCAACTGGGCCTACATGTACGAGTCGTCCAACAAGACCGACGGTTCCAGCAAGGTCGCCGGGAAGTTCGACGTGGCACCGCTGCCCGGCCGCAGCGGTATCGGCGCGGGCACCCTCGGCGGAAACAACCTCGCGGTCTCGTCCTTCTCCAAGCACAAGGAGACCGCCAGGGACTTCATCGCCTTCGTCACCTCGGCCGAGCAGGAGAAGGCGTTCGCGCTGATCAACTCCACCCCGCTGGCCCGCGCCTCGCTCTACGACGACCCCGAGCTGGTGAAGAAGTACCCCTACCTGCCCGCGCTCAAGGAGGGCATCCTCGCCGCCAAGCCGCGCCCCAAGGCGGTCAAGTACGGCGACGTCACCGCCGCCATCCAGGAGTCGGCCTACGCCGTGGTCTCCGGCGCCAAGCCGGCCGACCAGGCGCTGACCGAACTGCAGGCCGCACTGACCCCCCTGCTCCAGTAACCCTCTACCACCGGTACGGCGCGCCGCCCCATGAGGCCGCGGCCGTACCGGGTCCGTCCATCGAAGGAGGTGAACGGTGGCCACGGTCACCACAGATCGGCCCGGACCCGCCATGCGGCCCCCGCGCCGGCCGGGACGCCGGGCCGGGCGCGGCCGGTCGTGGCCCGCGGTCCTGATGCTGTCGCCCACCCTGATCGTGCTGGCCCTGGTGGTGCTCTACCCGCTGGTCGCGGCCGCGCGTGAGTCGTTCTACACCAGCGGCGAGACGCTGGACGCCGACGGTTTCGTGGTCGAGGGCGAGCGGTTCGCCGGACTGGCCAACTACGCGGGCGTGCTGGGCGAGCGTTTCCTGAACGCGATGTTCAACACGACGCTCCTCACCGTCGTCACCGTCTCCATCGAGGTCGTCCTCGGTTTCGCCATGGCCCTGGTGATGAACCGGGCGATGCGCGGGCGGGCGTTCCTGCGGGCCAGCATCCTCGTCCCCTGGGCGGTGCCCACGGCGGTCTCCGGCCTCATGTGGAAGTGGATCTTCCAGGCGGACGGCGTCGCGAACGCGGTCCTCGGCACCGACATCCTGTGGACCGCCGAGGGGGTCTACGCCAAGTTCGCCGTGATCATCGCCGACACCTGGAAGACCGCCCCCTTCGTCGGCCTGCTCGTCCTGGCGGGGCTGCAGATCATCCCCGGCGAGGTCTACGAGGCGGCCCGGGTGGACGGGGCCTCGGCCAGGCAGACGTTCTGGCGGATCACACTGCCCCTGGTCAGGCCGGCCCTGCTGGTGGCGGTGCTGTTCCGCCTGATGGACGCGTTGCGCATCTTCGACCTGCCGTACGTCCTGATCGGGCCGCGCAAGCACTCCGTCGAGACGCTGTCGGGGCTGATCTGGGACGAGGCGACCCGCGTGCACTACGGTCCCGCGTCGGCGTACGGCACGGTCCTGTTCCTCTACATCGCGCTGATCGCGTACGTCTTCGTCCGGCTGCTCGGCGCCGACCTGCTGAGCGACGTGCGAACACGCAAGAAGGAGGCCTGACGTGCGCGCTGCGCTGCGCAACGGCGGTGTGATCGGCATCGCGCTCTACTGCCTGGTGCCGTTCTACTGGATGGTCGTCTCCAGCTTCCGCAGGACCAGTGACATATACGATAAATCGCCTCTCCCTACTCCATGGTCGATGGAGAGTTACGCCGCCGTCTTCGACGAGGGCATCGGCTTCGGCCAGTCTCTGGTCAACAGCCTCATCGTGGCCGGAGTGACCACAGCGGCCACGATGCTCATCGGCACCATGGCCGCCTACGCGCTGGCCCGGCTGACCTTCCGCGGCAAGAACGTCATCCTGGCACTCGTCATCGCGGTGTCGATGTTCCCCGGCGCGCTGCTGATCGTGCCGCTGCTCAAGCTGTTCACCTCGATCGGCTGGATCAACAGCTACCAGGCGATGATCGTCCCGAGCATGTCCTTCGCGCTGCCGCTGACCGTGTGGAACCTGACCTCCTTCTTCCGGCAGCTGCCCTACGAGCTGGAACAGTCCGCGATGATCGACGGGTGCACGCCCCTGGCCGCGTTCCGCCGGATCATGCTGCCGCTGGCCGCCCCGGGCATCTTCACCACGGCGATCCTGGCGTTCATCGCGACCTGGAACGAGTTCATCATCGCCGTGACCATGGTCAACGATCAGTCCCGGCAGACCGCGACCGTCCGGATCGCCCAGTTCACCGGTGCCGCCAAGTTCGACACCCCGTTCGGCACCCAGATGGCCGCCAGCGTGCTCGTCACCGTGCCCCTGGTCATCCTGGTGCTCTTCTGCCAGCGCCGTATCGTCGCGGGGCTGACGGCCGGGGCGTTGAAATGACCGACGGACGCGCGGGCGGCCGCACCGCTCGGTCACGGTGACCGCAAAGTGATTCGTTGAAGAGGGATGGCCGGTCGGTGACCCATCCGGCATCGGCGGGATAGGGAAATGGGCGAACATATCCCTTATGCCCGCATGACCCATCCAGCATCGTGACAAGCTGGGTAGGAAGGGTTTTCGCCCGCGTCTCTATACGACCGTGCGGGCCGGACCCGAGAGGGACCCACAGCCGGAACGCTTTTTCACCGATGTCATCGGGGACGGCGCGGCTGCTCAGGACGACGACATGCCGGGGTCCGCGCGAAGTCGCCGCCCGCCGATGTTCCGCGGGAACGCAAGGGGGAAAGACCGTGAAAGCTCTCGTCTATGACGGGCCGATGGACGTCAAGGTCAAGGACGTCCCCGACGCGAGAATCGAAAAGCCGACCGACGTCCTGGTAAGGATCACCACCACCAACATCTGCGGATCCGACCTGCACATGTACGAAGGCCGGACCGACATGGAGACCGGCCGGGTGCTCGGTCACGAGAACCTCGGCGAGGTCATCGAGGTGGGTCAGGCCGTCGACCGCGTGAAGGTGGGAGACCTGGTGTGCCTGCCGTTCAACATCTCGTGCGGCTTCTGCGAGAACTGCGAGCGCGGTCTCTTCTCTTACTGCACGACCACCAACCCCGAGCCGCGGATGGCCGGCGCCGCGTACGGCTTCGCCGACATGGGCCCCTACAGCGGCGGGCAGGCCGAACTGCTCCGCGTGCCCTACGGCGACCACAACTGCCTCATCCTGCCGCCCGAGGCCCGCGACAACCAGGTCGACTACGTCATGCTCTCCGACATCTTCCCCACCGGCTGGCACTCCACCGAGCTCGCCGGCCTGCTGCCCGGCGAGACCATCGCCATCTACGGCGCCGGCCCGGTCGGGCTCATGGCGACCCTCTCGGCGACCATCAAGGGCGCGAGCAAGATCATGGTCGTGGACCGCCATCCCGACCGGCTCGCACTCGTCGAGAAGCTCGGCGGGATCCCCATCGACGACTCCAAGGGGTCGCCGGTCGATCAGATCCTGGAGCACACCGACGGGCTGGGCGCTCACCGGGGAGCCGAGTGCGTGGGCTACCAGGCCCACGACCCGCAGGGTCACGAGCACCCGAACATGACCCTGAACAACCTCGTGAACTCCGTACGCTTCGCCGGCTCCATGGGAGTCGTCGGAGTCTTCATCCCGCAGGACCCCGGCAGTCCCGACGACCTGTACAAGCGGGGCGAGGTCGCCTTCGACTACGGCATGTTCTGGTTCAAGGGCCAGAGCATGGGCACCGGGCAGTGCCCCGTCAAGCGGTACAACCGCAAGCTGCTCAACCTCATCAGGGAGGGGAAGGCCAAGCCGTCGCAGATCGTCTCGCACGAGCTCTCGCTCGATCAGGCCCCCGAGGGCTATGCGCACTTCGACAAGCGCGACATGGGCTGGACGAAGGTCGTGCTGCACCCCAACGGGCGTCGCTGACCCAAGGCCCGCAACACCGGCGGCTGATCACCCCGGAACGCTGAGGCGTCCCGTCTCCTGCGGGTTCACGCCTCCGACGCGGATCTGGACCGGAACAGGCGGACGGGTCCGTGGCGCCGATCGATCGGCGCCACGGACCCGTCCGGGCGGGGTCATCCCCTGTGGATCTCCGGCGTGCGGGTCACCAGTGCACGCGGCGGCCCTGGCTCGGCGGGCTCTGCCGGTTGGCCCGGTCGACGGCCGTCACGTAGTAGTGCGCACCCTTGGTGCCCGCCGGGTCGACCCAGCGCACGTTCCGGTCGGCGGGGACGACCGCGACCAGGTTGCGGGCGTCGGTGAAGTCCTCGGGCCTGGCGGGCTTGTCGAGCCGGTAGATCGCGTACTGGAACGGCGTGTCCCTGCCGGTGGCGATGATGTGCAGCTCGGTGCCTCCGTTCACCCGGTGCGCCGAGGCGAGCGCCGGGCGGCGCGGCGCGCGTCCGCCGGCGAGCCTGGGCAGCAGCGGGCCGAGGGCCGGGCGGGTGTAGTGGTCGGTCACGGTGGTGGTGACCGAGCCGAGCCGGTCGTCGCGGACGTCGGCGGAGTTGTACCAGATGTCGCCGCCGACCTCGGGGTGGTTCCGGTTCAGGGTCAGGTGGTCGGTGAGCTCGCTCGGCCGGAGCCACTCGGCGGACTGCCCGGCGGCCCCCGCCTTGTAGGCGGCCTGACCGATCCAGAGCTGCGTGCCGGTGCCCGCCGCCACGTCGGACCACCAGGGGACCAGCTTGGCGTAGTCGGCGTTCGACTGGCCGATGTACCAGTAGATCTGCGGCGCGATGTAGTCCAGCCAGCCCTTCTTGACCCAGCCCCGGGTGTCGGCGTGCAGGCTGTCATAGGACTGGCCGCCGCTCGTCTCCGAGCCGAGGGGGTCGGTGGCCTTGTTGCGCCAGATGCCGGAGGGGCTGATGCCCCAGGCGATCTCGGGCTTGGCCTGCCGTACCCGCTGCTGCATCTCCTGTACGAGCAGGTCCACGTTGTTACGCCGCCAGGCCGCGAGGCCGGGGAAGCCCTGACCGTACTGGGCGAAGGCCGCGCTGTCGTCGAAGGCGGTGGTGTTGACCGGGTAGAAGTAGTCGTCGAAGTGCAGGCCGTCGATGTCGTACCTGCTCACCGCGTCCATCATCGCGTCCTGCACGAACGCGCGCACCTCGGGCATGCCCGGGTTGTAGTAGAGCTTGCCGCCGTAAGGGATGATCCAGTCGGGGTGCTTGCGTCCCGGGTGGTCCGGGTGCAGCTTGGCCGGGTCGGGCTGCATCGACACGCGGTAGGGGTTGAACCACGCGTGGAAGGCCAGCCCGCGCTTGTGCGTCTCCTCGACCAGGAAGGCCAGCGGGTCGTAGCCGGGGTCCTGCCCCTGGGTTCCGGTCAGATACTGCGACCAGGGCTCGAACGGCGAGGGCCAGAAGGCGTCGGCGGTCGGCCGGATCTGCACGAACACCGCGTTCAGCTTGCGGGCCTGTGCCAGGTCGAGCCAGGCGAGGTACTCGGCCTTCTGCTGGTCGGCGGTCAGCCCCGTCTTCGACGGCCAGTTGATGTTGACGACCGAGGCGATCCACATGCCGCGCATCTGGCGCAGCGACGGTGCGTATCCGGCGGGGGCCAGGGAGGAGGCGAAGGCCGGCAGGGGTACCGCAGTCGCCGCGGCGGCGAGGGCGAGGCCGCGCAGGACGGTGCGTCGAGTGGGTGAGCTCATACGGACTCCAAGGGGGGTGTTGCACCTCTGACCGTTTCCGGCCGCTTGGGGCCGCGGGGCGACGGAGCCGCGGGCCGGATGCCGTCAAGCGCATGGAGCCGGTCAGGAGAGGTCACGGGGGTCTCGACGGCGAGAATGGCAGAAATTTACTTTCGAAGCAATGATGATGAAAGAAAGTGTCATTGATGTGTAACCTGCCCGAAGACGTCCCCGGCGAGAAGGTGCCACCCATGTCCCACAGCAGCCCTCATCTGGCCCGGCTGGCCATGACCGTGCTTCAGCCCGGATTCGACGGCACCGCGCCGCCCGACTGGCTGCGCCGGGCACTGGCCGACGGCCTCGGCGGCGCCGTGCTGTTCGCCCGCAACCTCACGGACCGGGCGCAGACGGCCGAGCTCGTCGCCGGGCTGCGGCGGGAGAACCCCGCCGTGGTGGTCGCGGTGGACGAGGAGGGCGGGGCGGTCACCCGGCTGGAGGCCAGGACCGGTAGTTCCTGGCCGGGCAACCGGGCGCTCGGCGTGGCCGACGACACCGGCCGGACCGAGCGGGTCGCCCGCGAGATCGGTCTTCTCCTCGCCGCCGCCGACATCACCCTGGACTACGCCCCCGTGGTGGACGTCAACGCCAACCCGGCCAACCCGGTGATCGGCATCCGCTCCTTCGGCCCCGGCCCCGAGCTCGTCTCCCGGCAGAGCGTGGCCTGGATCGCGGGCCTGCAGAGCACCGGGGTGGCGGCCTGCGCCAAGCACTTCCCCGGCCACGGCGACACCGTCACCGACTCCCATCACGCCCTGCCGACCGTGCACGCCTCCCTGGACCTCCTCCGGGAGCGCGACCTGCCGCCGTTCCACGCGGCGGTGCGGGCCGGCGTCCAGGCCGTGATGTGCGGCCACCTGCTGGTGCCCTCGCTCGATCCCGGCAACCCGGCCACGCTGAGCAGGCGGATCCTGACCGGCCTGCTCCGCGAGGAGATGGGTTTCGACGGGCTGCTGGTCACCGACGCGATCGAGATGGGCGCCGTCGCCGCGCTGCACCCGCCGGGCGAGATCGCCGTCCGCGCGCTGGCCGCGGGGGTGGACGCGATCTGCGTCGGCACGTCCTCCCCGGACGGGGGGAGCGTCTACGCGCTGCGCGACGCGATCGTGGCGGCCGTGCGGGAGGGGAGGCTGTCCGAGGAACGCCTCGCCCAGGCGGCGGCACGCGTGCTCGCCCTGGCCGCCTGGCACGCGGAGAACCCCGCGCGGAGGGCGGAGGCACCGCGGGACACCGTCGAGGGCGCGGATCTCGGCATGGAGGCCGCCCGCGCCGCCATGCGCGTGGTCGTCGCGGCCGATCGCACGGCGTCCCCTTCCGGGCAGGAGCAGGACACCCGGCCCGTGGGGAACGCCCCGCACACCCCCGCGGTCTCGCGGCCGCCACTGGTCGTCGACATCGCCCCGCGACTGAACCTGGCGATCGATCCCGGCGTCCCCACCGGTCTGATCGGCGCCCTGACCGAGCTGCTGCCGGGCACCGTCGGGCAGACCGTCACCGCCGAGACGGCCAAGCTTCCCGACATCCCCGAGGACGGACGTCCGCTCGTCCTGGTGGTGCACGACGCCCCCCGCCACCCGTGGGTCCAGGACCTGCTGGCACAGGCCGTACGGCTGCGCCCCGACGCGATCGTGGTCGAGACCGGACTGCCGGGCGAGCCCACCGGGGCGGTCTACATCGCCACACACGGTATTTCACGGGTTTCGGCCCGCGCTGCCGCACTATGGCTGGTCGGCGGCCAATAGGCTTTCTCACGACAGAAGAGGTACGCATGAACGATCACGATGGCCCCACCCCCGTGAACCTGGTGGCCACGGTGAGGGCGGTCCTGCCCTCGCTCACCCCCGCAGCGCAGGCCATCGCCCGCCTCATCCTCGACGACCCGGCGATGGTGGCCCGCAGCACCATCACCGATTTCAGCGCGGTCTCCGGGACGAGCGAGGCCACGATCGTGCGCACCGCCAGGGCGCTGGGCTTCGCCGGTTACTCCCAGCTGCGGTTCGCCCTGGCCGCGGCGGTGGCCCGGGAGGAGCCCGAGCGGCTCGTCCCCGGCGACCTGGGACCCGACGACCCGCTCACCGACGTGATCGCGAAGGTGACCCGGGCCGAGTCCGAGGCGCTGGCCGACACCGCGGCCCAGCTCAACCCCGACCGGCTGGGCGCCGTGGTGGAGGCCATGACCGCCGCCCGCCGGGTGGACGTCTACGGGGTCGGCGCCTCCGGCCTCGTGGCGGTCGACATGGCGCAGAAGCTGATGCGGATCGGCCGGTCCAGCCACGCCTTCACCGACGCGCACATGGCGCTGACCAGCGCGGCGCTGGCCGCTCAGGGCGACGTCACGGTCGGGGTGAGCTGCACCGGCGAGACCCCCGACGTGCTCGCGCCCATGCACCTCGCGCGTGAGGGGGGCGCGACCACGGTGGCGATCACCAACAATCCGCGCTCCTCGCTGGCCGAGCTCGCCGACCACGTCCTGGTCTCGGCCGGCCGGGAGACCGCGTTCCGCCCCGGCGCGCTGGCCAGCCGGATCAGTCAGCTCCTGATCGTGGACTGCATCTTCGTCGGCATCGCCCAACGCACGTTCGAGACCTCGGACGCGGCGCTGCGGGCCACCCGGGGCGCGCTCGACGCGTTCATGGCCGACACCCGCCGCCGGAACAAGTAACCACCTCGGAGTAAGGCCCTGGACGGAACCCCAGGCCCGTCAGGGGCGGGCCCGGGCCGGTCGAAGAGCAGGGCTGCCGTCCCGTCGTTCATGCCGTGGCTCCGCCCCCGAACGTCCGTCACCCGATATCGAACCTCCGTCCGGAGACATACATGACGGGGCATGAGATATCGGGTTCTCGCCTCTGTTGCTCCTGGCCACCGTCTTCTACCGGCGGGGACAACCAGGCACCAGGAGGCGTGAAGCGTTGCCGGTTAACGAGATCTTCACGCGCCGTTCGACGCGATCCGGCCCGGCACTCCGCCGCCCCCCGCGCAATCATCCCAGCTCACCAGGTGCCTGCCGGGGGCAGCGACAAGATCCACCAAAGCGGATCTGACAAATCGACAACCCTTTACATTTCCCTATTTGTCAGGAGTTGCCACTCTCCATCTGTCTCGCCACCCCGTCCGCGACCAGGACATCCCTGGCCGGAGCCCCGAGATAGAAGGAGAAGGCTCGTGACCCGAGTCCTCAACGCCGCCCTCGCCACGGTAGCCGCACTCGCCTTATCACTCACCTTCACCACCGGCACCGCCGAGGCCACCCCGGCCGGCACCCCCTCCTCGGCCACGCCCCCGTCCCAGGCCGGGCCCACCGCGGCGGCCCCGAGCAAGGTGTTCGCCATCACCGACCGCCTCGCCGGCCAGGTCGCCGCCGCTCTGGCCGATCGGGCCGTCCGGGACCGCACCGTGTCGGCGACCGCGTCCGGGCCGGCCGACGTGCTGACGCTTGAGCCCGGCACAGGTCTCGGTAAGGCCGCGCGCACCGCCAACCTGGCCGCGCTGGCGGCCAAGGGACTCCCCGCGACCGGCGGCTCGGTGCTGCAGGTGCGGCTGGCGCACCCGGACATGCGCGCGGCTCTGGCGCGTGGCGAGGTGCCCCTGGTCGCGGCGGCACCCAGCGACGACGAACCGACCGCGGTAACCGCATACGACCCGCTCGGCGGGAAGGTCCTGCTTGACCCGGTCAAGGTGCCCCGGAGGCCCGTTCTCGTGGTGGAGGTCGACGTCGCCAAGGCCCTGCCGATGGGACTGAAGGTCATGCGGGACGCACTGGCCGCCCGCGGCGTCGTGGACGCGGAGCCCGCCACGACCCTGGCGGCCGGCGGGTACTGGGCCACCAAGGTCAACGCCATCCGGCTGTCCGACGACAAGGAGCCCTGGGTCAAGGGCGCCGCCGAGATTTACAGCGTCGTCGGCGGCTTCGGCCTCGACGGCACACCCACCGTCAACATCGTGCAGATGCCCTACCTCGACGACGACGGCACCACCTACTACCCCAACCAACTCCTCGTGCACTTCTCGGCCTACAAGTACAACCTGGCCGACGTCGTCATGATGGAGGACGACGGCGACACCAACTACCAGCAACTTGCCCAGGCCATCGCCACCGCGCTGCTCACGATCGTGGACGGCGGCGCCTACACCCCGCTGGTCAGCGCGATCATCTCCGCCATCCCGACCTCATGGTGGACCGACGACCCGGACTACGTCGACTCCTGGTACACGCTGTCCACCACCAGCAGTGGTCGCCTCTACGGTGCCGCCGCCAATGGCTGGATCGACGTGGCTCCCTACTGGGTGTCCGCGCTCTAACCGACGGCCGCTTCTTCCGGACGCACCGGGACGGGCAGCCGGCGATCAGTCCCTGTCTCTCCCGGAGCTTCCAGGAGAGACAGGGACTGATCATTACAAGACCCGCGTAACTACACGATCGGGGATGTGAAGGCCGGACGGCAGGTGCGAACTTGGCGGATCCGACCGCCGGCCGCGGTCACCTGAGCAGGTACCGGAGTCCAGCTACCGCCCCAAGGACCGGCTCGCTGCCGTCGATACCCACGCCACCGCGCGACTCCGGACGACTGGTCGAGCGGCCGGCTCATCTCGCCGCTTGACTGCGGCGGTCAATGATCGTTGTCACCGCGATCTCGAATCCAGAACCGGCGGTCAACCCCAGAAGCTATACTCCGCCAGTTGCCGACTGAGGAGCGGGAAAAGATGCGGGACGCGGTAGTTGGCCCTGATGGTTCGCGGATCCGATGGGTAGAAATCGCCGGCTCCGGACCGGTCCGGGTGTGCGTCCACGGAGCTGGGGCGCAGGCGGCGGCGTACTTCACCCACACGATGACCCTGCCGCCCCTGGCGGGTCGACGCACATTGATGATGGACCTGCTGGGCTTCGGGCTCAGTGACCGTCCGGCGAACTTCAGCTACCGACTTGACGATCACGCCGACGCGCTTGCCCGGGCGCTGGACAGCGCCGGCATCAGCGACGCCGAGGTCATCGGCCACAGCATGGGCGGCGCCGTCACGATCGCACTGGCAAGCCGACGACCGGACCTGGTGTCCCGGCTGATCCTGGCCGAGGCCACCCTCGACCCAGTGCCCCCACCTGCGCCGGGTAACGTCGGTATCACCAGCTTCACCGAGGCCGAGTTCACCACCGGCGGGATGGCCCAGATCCTGGACCAGGTCGGACCATTGTGGGCCGCGACTATGCGCCTTGCCGATCCCACAGCGCTGCACCGCAGCGCGTTCGGACTACGCGCCGGAACCAGCCCGACCGCCCGGAAGCTACTGATGGCGCTGCCAATCCCGCGGACGTTCCTGGTTGGGGCGCTGTCCCAGCCGCTAACCGGAAGATCGGAACTGGAAGCCGCCGGTGTACGGGTCGTAACCATCCCGGATGCCGGTCACAACATCATGCTCGACAACCCACAGGCATTCGCAGAACAAGTCGCCCACCGCTGACTCGAACATGGTGACAACACACACCGGGAAGGTCCCAAACAGCGGGTCAGACTGCGCGACGCCGTCGTATCGGCGAACGTGGAACTACGGGAACGCGAGCTGACCAAACTCGCCGCGCTGGCCGCGGCGATGGCGGAGGCGCTGCGCGGCCGCGGGGTCTCCGAGCCGGCCGCGAGCCTGACGGCCGAAACGGGAATCGCCGTGTTCAAGGTCGCCTTCGCGCGCCGGGTCGGGGAGCCGGGGCAGCCGGACCTGCCCGGGATCCTCCATACGCTGACGGAGGAGCTGAGGAACGTGTTCACCGAACGCGCACCCGTCTGACCACGACCTTTGAACCCTCACCGCACCGCGGCGACAGGCTCCGCCAGCTACGGCCAGCCCCGACACGGGCGGCAGCCGGGCAGGACGTCGGCTATGTCAACGGCACCTGACCACTGCCGAGCGCGAGAGGTTCCCGCGGCCTTCGGCTTCACCAGCGTCAGCATCACCCCTACCGCCGACGCTGGCGGCGGCGTGAGCCGGCCTCCGAGAATGATCGGTCCGGGTTCTGGCGCTAGAGGCGATCTCGACGACGGTTCGGTGACAGCGGCTGCCGGCGTTGGTTGAGGGCCTTAGAGGGGTCGGCGCGGGACTCCCGAGGCCTGACAATCACCGACCGCGGGCAAGATCTTCGCGGCTCTTGGGCTCCACAACCTTGGCCCGTAAGCTCGGAGCTGCCTCCACCAGGGGCGCGGAGAAGGAGCGGTCCATCATCACCCCAACCAGCTTCGCGGAATCGCTGCGTCAGTATCGGCACGCGGCACGTCTCACGCTGGAACAGCTCGCCGAAGCATCCGGGGTCAGTGCCCGGACCTTGTCGGACATGGAGCGCGGACGCAGCACAGGACCTCAGCACCGGACCGTCACCGCTTTGGCGCAGGCGCTCTCGCTTGGGGAGGACGACCGTAAGCAGTTCATCGACCTGGCCAGAGACGGTCGGCTGCGGGATCACTGGACGCGTCCGACCGGTCTGTGTGAGCTGCCGCGATCGGTTGACGACTTCACCGGCCGTGCCACCGAGCTGGCCTGGACCGACGACTTCGTGCGCGCCGGCGATGCGCCGGGTGCCGCCGGCGTCGCGCTCATCACCGGCGCGGCGGGTCTGGGCAAGACCACGTTCGCCGTGCGCGCCGCCCATGTCCTGCGGCCGAGCTTCCCGGACGGGGTGCTCTTCGTCGACCTGTTCGGCATGTCCCCCCGGCCCCTCACCGTCGATGACGCCCTGATGCACCTGCTGCGCGCGCTCGGCACCGCAGATCGGCTGATGCCCCACGACCTGCTGGAGCGCGCGTCGTTATACCGGTCGCTGTTACGGCAGCGGCGGGTCCTGGTCGTGCTCGACAACGCCGGGTCGGAAGAGCAGATACGCCCGATCCTCCCCGGTGGCGGCCCCAGCAGAGCACTCGTGACCAGCCGGCGGCTGCTGGCCGGTCTGGAGGGGGTGCACAGGCTGAGTCTCGGCCCGCTGCCGCCGGTGGAAGCGGCTGAGCTGCTGACCGGGATTGTGGCGAAGCGTGGTTCCTCGGACGGCGGAGCGGCGATCAGCGAGCTTGCCCAGTTCTGTAGCGGTCTACCCCTAGCCTTGCGGATCGTCGGGAATCGGCTGGTTAGCCGGCCTGCCTGGCCAGCCGCCGAATTCGCCGACCGGCTGGCGGACAAGGAGCGGCGCCTCGATCAGCTCAGAGCCGGCGACCTCAAGGTCGCGACCGCGTTTGGGATGTCCTATGAGCAGCTCGCGGTGCTCGCGCGGCGGGTCTTCCGCAGGCTTTCCCTCGTGCCCGGCCGGGACTTCGACGCCGACCTCGCCGACCTGTCCTCCCCGGAGGAGGCCGGCCACTGGCTGCGCGTGAATGTGGACAACTGGCTGGGTGCGTTGCGGACGGCAGCGAGCGGCGGCCGGCACTCCGCCGTCCTCGACTGCGCCGAGTCGATGTACTGGTTCTCCGACCGGTGGATGCACGCGCCGCACTGGCACGAGGTCTTCACCCTCGGTGCCGAGGCCGCCGCTGCCCTGGGCGATCCGGCCCGGCAGGCCACGCAGCTGAACTCGCTGGCCTGGGTCCATCTGGTGCCGCGAGACGACCCGGAGACCACACTGCGGTACACAGCCCAGGCGATGGACCTCGCCACCCGCAGTGGCGCCACGGCGCAGATTGCCTGGGCCCACCACAACACGGGAGGCGCGCTTCGAAGGCTCGGACGGCTCGATGAGGCCACTGCGTCGGAAACCCAGGCCGCGGAGATGTTCAAGGCCAACGGCGACATCGATGCGTACTGCCAGTGTCTCGGCGCCCTCGGCACCTGCCTTCGCGACGCCGGACACTACGCCGAGGCACTGGAGCAGTACCTCGACTTGTGGGCCCTGCTGAACGACGACCGGTCGGGGATGACGCCGAGCATCGCGGCGTTCACCCGCCCGATCGCGCTTGCTCGCGTCGGCGAATGTCTGGGATTGCTCGGCCACCGGACCGAAGCGATCATCAAGCTCACCGAGGCGATCAGCCTCATGGAGCAGGCTCAGTTGCCCGTCCCGCAGGCCCGCTCCCTGGAGACACTGGCGGCCTTGCTAGCCGACGAGGGCCGGACCGGCGAAAGCCGCCAAGCCTACGCACGTGCGGCCGAGGTGTTCGAGGCGATCGGCGACACGGAGGCGGCCGGCCGCTGCCGCGACCTGGCGACCGCTCCGCACTGAGCTGCCGAGTGCCGGTTTCCGCAGTACTTCTGCGTGCTGTTCTGCATGGTTCGTGATCTTCCACGCGACTTGAATGGGGG
This sequence comes from Streptosporangium album, assembly GCF_014203795.1. Classification (NCBI taxonomy): domain Bacteria; kingdom Bacillati; phylum Actinomycetota; class Actinomycetes; order Streptosporangiales; family Streptosporangiaceae; genus Streptosporangium; species Streptosporangium album. The sequence continues at coordinate 27,070 of NZ_JACHJU010000003.1, forward strand.
CACATCGGACAGGCATCGGGCCTGTCCAATCCGGGTAAGGAGCGACCATGACGACCATCCGGAACATCGTGCTGGTGCACGGCGGCTTCGTGGACGGGTCCGGCTGGCAGGGCATCTACGACGACCTGGCCAAGGACGGCTTCCACGTCCGGATCGTGCAGAACCCGACGCTGTCGCTGGAGGGTGACGTCGCCGCGACCCGCCAGGTCCTGGATGCGCTCGACGGCCCGGCCGTCCTCGTCGGCCACTCCTACGGCGGGGCCGTCATCAGTGAGGCCGGCACCCACCCCAACGTGGCCGCGCTCGCGTACATCGCCGCGTTCGCCCCCGACAAGGGCGAGTCGGTCAGCACGCTCATCGCCGACCCGCCGCCCGGGGCGCCGGTACCGCCGATCCTGCCCCCGCGCGACGGCTTCCTGTTCCTCGACCGTGACAGGTTCCACGGCGCGTTCGCCGCCGACCTGCCCGCGCGGCTGGCCGCGTTCATGGCCGACGCGCAGGTCCCCTGGGGCGTGGACGCCCTCGGCGGGGCGGTCACCGAGCCGGCCTGGCGGCACAAGCCCAGCTGGTACCTCGTGGCCACCGAGGATCACATGATCCCGCCGCCCGCCCAGCGCGCCATGGCCGAACGCGCCGGAGCGTTCGTCGTCGAAGCCGTCGGCAGCCACGCCGTCTACGTCTCCCAGCCCGCCACGGTCGCCAACCTCATCCGCCAGGCCGCAGCCTGATGGCAGCTGTCACGAGCGAGGTGCTCGCGCAGGTCGCGGCGGGACCGTCCAACCGCGGCCGGCGAGGCCCGGCTGACGATCACCGGCCGGACATTACAAGGGGTGCGGTGTGAGCATCGTTCTCGTGGCAATGCCCGCCCTCATAGGACGAGACTCCGAACTGCGCGACCTGTTGACGCTGCTGGATGGCGCGAAGGACGGTGGCGGCGCGCTCGTGTTGAGCGGCGCGGCGGGCGTCGGCAAGTCAGCGTTGCTCGAGGCCGCCATGGCCGAGGCCACGGCCAGGGGCGCGCGCGTGCTGACCGTGACCGGCGTATCCGCCGAAGGCCAGGTCCCCTACGAGGGTCTGCGCAGGCTGCTCGCGGGAACCGGGCTCGTGCCCGGCGACCTCGACGGCGGGCCACTGCGCGCCGCGATGTCCGTGCTGCATCGGTTGTCCGCGCTGGCGGGAGACTCGCCTGTGATACTCGCCGTCGAGGACGCGCACTGGCTGGACGAGCCGAGCTGGGAGGCGCTCGCGTTCGTCGGCCGCCGGTTGCGCTCGGACGCTGTCATATTCCTGACGACCCTGCGCGACGACGCCGACGCGCAGGCCAGGCTCGCCGCGTCGGGCCTGCCCGCGCTGACGGTGCCGCCGCTGACCGATCAAGCGGCGGCGGAACTGCTGGCGCGGGTCGCGCCAGACCTGGGCATCGCGCTGCGCGCCCGCGTGCTGGCGGAGGCGGCGGGCAACCCGCTCGCACTGATGGAGTTCGCCGCGATGGCGTCCCGGCACGACCAGGAGATGCTCGCGTCGAGCAGGCTGCCTCTGACTGAGCGGCTGGAGCGCGCGTTCGCCCAGGCGCTTGCCGCGCTACCCGCCGACACCAGAACCCTGGCGCTCGTCGCCGCCCTCAACGAGGACGACGCGATCGAGGAGAACACGCGGGCCGCGTCCCTGCTGGCGGGCACGCCGATCGGGGCGTCCGCGCTGGCCCCCGCTACCCGGGCAGGGCTGGTCGTGACCGACGCCGCGCGCGTCAGGTTCCGGCACCCGCTGATCAGGTCGGCGATCGTCCAGGCGGCCGGGGCCGACCTGTTACGCGAGGCACACGCCGCGCTCGCCGCCGCCCTGCCCGATGACGACGACCGCAGGATCTGGCACCGAGCGGCCGCCGCGGCGTCCTATGACGACAACGTCGCCGCCGGGCTCGCCGCCGCCGCGCTGCGCGCCGAAGGCAGGGGCGCGTCGGGGCGTGCGCTGGAAGCTCAGGAGCGCGCCGCCTACCTCACCGCGGACCCGGCCCTCCGGGGTGCGCGGCTGGTCGACGCGGCCATCATGGCCTTCGGCCTCGGCGACCGCGCCGCCCTGGAGCGCCTCGTCGGCCGCGCGGAGGACGCCGATCTCGCTCCGATCGACCGGTCAAGGCTCACCTACTTCCGCGACCTCGCCCTGCATTTCGTGTGGACCGGCGTGGACCGGCTGTCCGATCTCGGCGAGTTCCTCGACGAGATGCGCGCACGTGACGGCTCGGCGTTCGCGCTGCGCTGGCTGGCCGGGGTCAGTATGCGCTGGTACTTTTCCAACCCGACGCGGGAGAGCCGCGCGCCTGTACTCGCCGCGATCGAACGGCTGGCCGTACCCCAGGACGACCCGCAGGTCGTCTCGTCGCTCGCGATGATCACCCCCGTCGAGCGTGGCAGGCAGATACTCGTCCAGCTCGATGCGCTGAGCAGGGCGAGCTGGGTCAGCCCGCACAACCTGCAACTGCTGGGCGGGGCGGCGAACGCGGTCGGGGCGTTCCCGCTGGGCGCCCGGCTGTACGCGGAGGCGAGCGCGGGGATGCGGGCGCGGGGGCCGTTCGGGTCGCTCGCGCATTCGCTCGTCGGGCAGGCGACGTCAGCGGCACGGCTCGGCGACACCCGGCTCGGGAGCATCGCCGCCGCCGAGGCCAGGGCGCTGGCCTCGGAGACCAGGCAGCCGCAGTGGGTGCTCACCGTGGACGCCGCATCGGCCGAGATCCACGCGTTGCGCGGCGCGACGGACGTCGCGCGCGATCTCGCCGGGCAGGTAGAACGGGCGTTCCTGTCGGCGGGCGCGTACCCGATGCTGTCCCTGGTGCAGCTCGCGCGGGGGGCCGCCGGGCTGGCGGACGGGACCTTCGACGCGGCCTGGGACGCGCTGCGCCCGATCTTCAACCCGAGCGAGGTCAGCTACCACCAGTACGTGCGGCTGTGGGCGCTGCCGCATCTGGCGGAGGCGGCGCTACTCAGCGGACGGCAAGCGGAGCTGCGCGGGGTCGCCGACGAGTTGGCCCCGCTGATCGAGGAGAGCGGGTCACCGGTCGGGCAGGTCGCCCTCGCCTACGTCAGAGCCGTCACCGCGCCCGACGAGAGCGCCGAGGAGCTGTTCACGCAGGCGCTCCGTGACGACCTGGTCGGCTGGCCGTTCGAACGGGCGCGACTGCGGTACGCGTGGGGCGCGTGGCTGCGCCGCCAGCGTCGCGCCGCCGAGGCCAGGGCGCCGCTGCGCGCGGCGGCCGAGGCGTTCGACGCCCTCGGTGCGGTGCCCTGGTCGGAGCGTGCGCTGCGCGAGCTGCGCGCGAGCGGCGAGCGAATCCGCCGCAAGCACGACACCCGCGACCGGCTCACCGCCCAAGAGCTCCAGATCGCGCAACTCGTCGCGGACGGCCTGACCAACCGCGACATCGGCCAGCGGCTGTTCGTCTCGCCCCGCACGGTCAGCACGCACCTGTCGCGCATCTTCCCCAAGCTCGGCATCACCACGCGCGGCGAGCTGAGCCGTCTCATGACCGCGCGGGAGGGCGATTACATCATTTGACGTACGCGAAGCCAGGCGCCCGATTCCTACCGTGAGAAGCGCTCCACCATCCCTTCTCCCTTCGCAGAGGAGCGACATGATCCGCAACATCGTGCTCGTCCACGGCGGCTTCGTCGACGGCTCCGGCTGGCAGGCCGTCTACGACCTGCTCGTCGCCGACGGCTTCCGAGTGTCGGTCGTGCAGAACCCGACGCTGTCGCTCGACGGTGACGTCGCCGCGACCCGCCAGGTCCTGGACTCGCTCGACGGCCCCGCCGTACTCGTGGGCCACTCCTACGGCGGCGTCGTCATCAGCGAGGCCGGCACCCACCCCAACGTCGCGGCACTCGCGTACATCGCCGCGTTCGCCCCCGACAAGGGCGAGTCGGTCAACACGCTCATCGCCGACCCGCCGCCCGGGGCGCCCGTCCCGCCGATCCTGCCCCCGGTGAACGGATTCCTCCTCCTCGACCGGGACAAGTTCGCCACGTCGTTCGCGGGGGACCTGCCCGCCGACCAGGCGGCGTTCATGGCCGACTCGCAGGTCCCCTGGGGCGTGGACGCCCTCGGCGGCGCGGTCACCGAACCCGCGTGGCGCACCAAGCCGTCCTGGTACCTGGTGGCGACCGACGACCGGATGATCCCGCCGCCCGCCCAGCACGCCATGGCACAGCGCGCCGGGGCGACCGTCGCGGAGACGCCGGGCAGCCACTCGGTCTACCTGTCGCAGCCCGCCGCGGCCGCCGACCTCATCCGCCAGGCCGCCGCCTGACGACCCGCCTGGCGCACCAATGGCGGCGCTCGACCTGCGAGGCCGTGTCGTACAGGTCGAGCGCCGTTACCGGGGTCCACAGCTTTCCCCACCGACTCCCACTGGAGACAGACATGCACGCTCGTTCCGCCTTGCCGCGCCGTATGGTGCTCGCCGTCGCTGCCGGCGGCCTGGCCGCCGCGCTCCTCACCGTGCCGTCCGCGTCCGCGGCCGCCGCGCACGATGAGGCCTCCGCTACGGCCAAGCCCACGATCGTCTTGGTGCACGGCGGGTTCGCCGACGCCTCCGGCTGGAACGGCGTGATCCCCAGGCTCCAGGAGAAGGGCTATCCGGTCGTGGCGCCGGCCAACCCGCTGCGCGGCCTGCCGACCGACGCGCCGTACATCGCCAGCGTCCTGAAGTCGATCGAAGGGCCGATCGTGCTGGTCGGTCATTCGTACGGCGGAGCCGTGATCACGAACGCCGCCGTCGGGATCTCCAACGTCAAGGCGCTGGTCTACGTCGCCGGCATGGTGCCCGACGAGGGCGAGACCCTCGCCGAGCTGTTCGCGAAGTACCCCACCAGCCAGATCCCCGACAGCATCCGGGAGGTGCCTTTCACCAACGCGGACGGCAGCACCGGCATCGATCTGTACCTCAAGCCGGACAAGTTCCGCAGCACCTTCGCCGCCGACCTGCCCGCCTCCACCACCCGTCTCATGCAGGCCGGCCAGCGTCCGTTCGCCGCCTCTTCCTACACCGACAAGACCAAGGGCGCCGCCTGGCGCACCATCCCCTCCTGGGCAGTGATGTCCACCCAGGACAAGGCCATCCCGCCCGCGCTCCAGCGCTTCTTCTTCAAGCGCGCCCGCGCTCGCATCACCGAGGTGGCCACCTCGCACGTCCCGATGATCAGCCAGCCGAGCGTGGTGACCCGCGTCATCCAAGAGGCTGCTCGTGCCGTCGACTGAATGGGTGGAGACCGTGCGCGGACGGGTGCCCGTCGCCGAACTGAAGACGGTCCTGATGCACGAGCACGTGTTCGTGACGACGCCGGAGATCCAGCTCAACTACCCGCACCTGTGGCAGGAGGACGAGCGGATCGCCGAGGCGGTGAGCAAGCTCACGGCGTTGAAGCAGGTCGGTGTGGACACGATCGCCGACCCGACGGTGATCGGCCTGGGCCGCGACGTCGCCCGCATCGCCAAGGTCAACGCCCTGGTCGACATCAACATCATCGTAGCCACCGGGATCTACACCTACGGCGACGTCCCGCACTTCTTCCAGTACCACGGCCCGGGAACGCTGCTCGGCGGTGATGAGCAGATGGTGTCGATGTTCGTCCAGGATCTGACCGAGGGCATCGCCGGAACGCAGGTCAAGGCCGCCTTCCTCAAATGCGCACTGGAAGGGGACCTGACTCCCGGAGTCGAACGCGTACTCCGGGCGGTGGCCGAAACCCACAAACGCACCGGAGCGCCGATCACCGTGCACACCAACCCGGCCAGGCGCACCGGACTGCTGGCGCAGCAGGTCCTGATGGAGGAAGGGGCCGACCTCGGCGCAGTGGTGATCGGGCACAGCGGGGACACCGCAGACCTGGACTACCTGCAGGAACTGATCGACAACGGCTCGTACGTGGGAATGGACCGGTTCGGCCTGGACATCCTGCTGCCCGAGGACAAGCGCGTGGCCACCGTCGCCACGCTCGCCGAGCGGGGGTTGTCCGAGCGGATGATGCTCTCGCACGACGCCTCGTGTCACATCGACTGGTTCCCGCCCGGCGTGCGGGAACAGATCGCACCGAACTGGCACTACACCCACATCCACGGCACCGTTCTCCCCGCACTGCGCCAGGCCGGGGTCACCGACCAGCAGATCGACGTGATGCTGATCGACAACCCGCGCCGCTACCTCACCGCCATCTGAGTGCTGCCCCGGGAATCCCCGGGGCAGCACTGCCTACTTCCAGGAGCACCCTTGTGAGCCTCGCCTCGCCCGGCGCCCACACTGTGAGCATTCAGGGTGTCCTGCAGCGTTACCACGTCGCGGGCTCAGGCCCGCTCTGCCTCGTCCACCCGGGCGGCCCCGGGCTGGGCTGGGAGTACCTGCGTATGCCGGACCTGGAGCAGCATCTGACACTGGTCTACCTGGAGCCGATCGGCACCGGCGGATTCGTCACCCAGCGCTACGCGCTGAACCACCCCACCGCCCTGGCAGGCCTGATCTTGTACGACACCTCGCCGCTCACGGGAGAGGAGTTCTGGAACCAGGCACTCGGCAACCTCGACCGCCTCCCGGAGCGTCACCCCGACCAGCCCGAGGCCGCCAGCATCCCGCAGGCCTTCCGGCAGATTTTGGCCGCCACCGACAACGAATCCTGCACCCGGGGTCTGCGTGCCGTACTGCCTGCTTACTTCGCCGACTACTGGGCCCGCGAGGCCGGCCTGGCCTCCCTGCGGGCTGCCATGCGTGCGTGGGTCGACCCGATGCGGGCGGGAGAGGCACCTTTCGACCACCGCGACCGGCTCCGCGACATCACCGCACCCACCCTGGTCATCAGCGGAGAGCACGACTTCATCTGCGGGCCCGCGTGGGGGCGGATGCTGCACCAGGGAATCACCCACTCCCGGTTCGTCGCCCTGGAAGGCAGCGGCCATCTGGGGCATCTCGAAGAACCCGAGGCTTTCACCTCCGCGATCGTCACCTTCACCCTCGATGCCGGCCAAGCGGCAGACTCCCGCACGTCGACCCCACCTCCGGCGGAGCCGACGTGATCAGGCACGCGCCGCGCGGCTGAGCCCAGGGCCTGGGCGGTCTCGGTGAGGGCGTGGCCGTGTCGGCGCCGTCTCCGGCGATCGCGACCTTGCCGCTGACGGCTCCGCCGGTTTCTTCACCGAGCTGTTCGGGCGCAACGTCCGTTACACCGGCCTGTCCATCGCCTACCAGGGGTCGGCCGTGGTGGGCGGGCTCACGCCGCTCATCGCCGCCTTCCACCTGTCGTCAGCCGGGGCTGAGAGAGCCGCGCCGTCGAAGCCCCGGAGATCACTTGCTCCTGAGCGATCGCTTGTTATCGTTCTGTGTCGAAACGGTCCGAACGGCGAGCTACCCGGAAGAGGTTGCATGAGCGAGTCTCCGACCCTGCCGTTGCACATGAGGCGAGCGGGGTTCGATCCCGATCCGGAGCTGGCGGTGCTGCGCGACGAGGAGGGGGTCAGGCGCGTCAGCACGCCGTTCGGCGTCGACGCCTGGCTGGTCACCCGCTTCGCGGACGTGCGCGCGGTGCTGAGTGACGCGGAACGGTTCAGCAACGCCCGGCAGGGCGCCTTCCGCCTGCCGGGCGCGCCGGAGATGAGCGAGGAGGAGATCGCCGTGATGCGCGCGGGCAACCTGCTCGCGTTCGACCCTCCCGAGCACACCCGGCTGCGCCGGCTGCTGACGCCGGAGTTCACCATCCGCCGGATGCGACGGCTGGAACCGCGGATCAGGCACATCGTCGAGGAGCATCTGGACGCCATGGAGGACGCGGGCTCACCGGCCGACCTGGTGTCGTCGTTCGCGCTGCCGGTCCCGTCGCTGGTGATCTGCGAGCTGCTGGGCGTGCCGTACGCCGACAGGGAGGACTTCCAGCGCAGGACCAGCCGGCTGCTCGACGTGTCGGCGCCCATCGAGGATCGCCTGGCCGTGCAGAAGGAGTCGCGCGCGTACATGCGCGAGCTGGTCTCCCGCATCCAGGCCGACCCGGGCGAGGAACTGCTCGGGATGCTGGTGCGCGAACACGGCGACGACCTGACGACGGACGAGCTCACCGGCATCGGCAGCCTGCTCCTGCTGGCCGGGCACGAGACCACCTCCAACATGCTCGGGCTGGGCACACTGGCCCTGCTGCGCAACCCCGACCAGCTGGAGCTGCTCAGGAAGGAGCCCGAGCGCATCGACGCCGCGGTGGAGGAGCTGCTGCGCTGGCTCAGCATCGTCCACTCCGGCACGGCCAAGCTGACCACCACGGAGGTCGAGCTGGCAGGCCATACCATCGGGCCCGGAGAGCTGGTGATGTGCGCGCTGCCCACCGCCAACCGCGACCCCGCGCTCATGCCCGACCCGGACGCGTTCGACATCACGCGGGGCGCCCCCGGTCACGTGGCCTTCGGCCACGGCGTGCACCACTGCCTGGGCGCGCCGCTGGCGCGCATGGAGATGCGGATCGCCTTCCCCGCCCTGCTCCAGCGTTTCCCCGAGCTGCGCGCGGTCTCCCCCGAGGCGCACTTCCGCTCCTTCCACGTCGTGTACGGCCTGACGACCCTGGAGGTGGCGTGGTAGCCGGGGGCGGCCGTCCCACGGAGTGACCGCGTGGACGCCGCAGACATTCGGCACGCGCGGAAGCGGGCGGCTCCGTCATCACCGAAGTGAGTTCCCGGGGAGGACACCGAGAGCATCGCGGTGCCCACGCCCCACTGGTCCATCAGCTCCAGGTGGGTGGCGGCGTCCCAGCTCGGCCAGCCGCTCATCCCGTCCGGCAGCAGGTGACCGGCGGCCTTCGCCGCGGTGAGGTAGAAGTCGGTCACGAAGTGCGCGTGGACGTCCACCAGGGGTGCCAGTTCGCCGATCATGGAATTCCTTCCCTCGTGCCGCGGCTTGGCGGAGGACAGGCGGGGCCGGCCGGGGTCGCGGACGAGTTGAGGCTACGGGTCGGCCTGCCGGACACGAGGCCGCCGCGATGTCGCGGGCGCGCGCACCAGGCCGAAGGCGTACGGCGACCGCCACAGGCACCGGGGAAGCAGAACGGAAGGGATCGCGTGGGCGGTGACGACCGCCCATCTCGGAACGGGACGTTCGACCCACCCTCGCAACTTCGATGAAAAAATAGTAGATCACAGCTTGATTGCCATGGAACCCAGGCATTGAAGCCTGAATATGCGAAGGTATGGTGAATGTTCGTGACGACGTTTCGGATCAGCGAGGCCGCCGCGCTGCTCGGGGTCAGCCCCGACACCGTCCGCCGATGGGTCGACGTCGGCCGACTTCCGGCTCGCCGGGATGAACACGGCCACCGGATGGTGGCCGGTGCGGATCTGGCCGCGTTCGCGCGCTCCCAGATCGAGGCCGAGAACGGCTCGGGGCATTCTTCGGCGCGTAACCGCTTCCGCGGGATCGTGACCGAAGTGATCAAGGATGCGGTGATGGCCCAGGTGGAGATCGCCGCAGGGCCGTACCGGGTGGTGTCGCTGATGAGCCGTCAGGCAGCCGATGAGCTGGGCCTGGAGGTGGGGGTGGTGGCGGTCGCCGTGATCAAGTCCACCAACGTCGTCGTGGAGATCCCCGACCACGCTCGCACGGTGAGTCAGTAAGGAGCCCTTGTTGTTCAGGCGTCTTTCCCGGTGGGCCGTCACGGTCCCGCTCGCCCTCACGCTGGCCGTCGGCCTGTCCGGTTGCGGATCCGGCGACTCGGCCGCCCCCGCGGCCGCCGCTTCTCCGGGCGGTGGGGACACGACGTTGACGGTGTTCGCCGCCGCGTCGTTGACCGGCACGTTCACCGAGCTCGGCAAGGCCTTCGAGGCAACCCACCCGGGCACATCGGTGAAGTTCAACTTCGGTTCCAGTGCCACGCTGGCCCAGCAGATCGTCCAGGGCGCCCCGGCGGACGTGTTCGCCGCCGCCAGCCCCGCCACCATGAAGACCGTCGCCGACGCCTCGCTGGCCTCCGGCCCGGTCACGTTCGTCCGTAACAAGCTGCAGATCGCCGTCCCGGCCGACAACCCGGCGAAGGTGGACGGGCTGAGGGATCTGGCCGATCCGAAGGTCAAGGTCGCCCTGTGCGCCGAGCAGGTGCCGTGCGGAGCTGCGGCGGTCAAGGCACTGGACGCGGCCGGGCTGAAGGTCACCCCGGTCACCTTGGAGCAGGATGTCAAGGCCACGCTGACCAAGGTCGAGCTCGGTGAGGTCGACGCGGCCCTGGTCTACAAGACCGACGTGCTGGCCGCCGCGGGCAAGGTGAAGGGGATCGACTTCCCCGAGGCCGACAAGGCGATCAACGACTATCCGATCGCGGCCCTGTCCGGAGCGCCCGCGCCGGAGCCGGCCAAGCAGTTCGTCGACCTGGTCCTCTCCCCTCAGGGCAGGGACGTGCTGACCAAGGCCGGCTTCGAGGCTCCCTGATCGCATGACACCGTCTTCGGCATCGACCGGCCGGGGCCGCGCCCAGCGCGGCCCCGGCTCGGCGGGCAGGGTCGCGGGCCGCATCCCCTGGGTCCTGGTCCTGCCCGCCCTGCTCGGCATGGCCTTCCTGGTGCTGCCACTGGCCGGGCTGCTGATCCGCGCCCCGTGGCCCACCTTGCTCGAAAGGCTGAGCGAGCCGCAGGTGCTGGAAGCGCTACGGCTGTCGCTGGTGACCGCGACCCTGGCCACGCTGGTCTGCCTGCTCCTCGGCGTGCCGCTGGCCTGGCTGCTGGCCCGCGCCGCCTTCCCCGGCCGGCGCCTGGTGCGCGCCCTGATCACCGTCCCTCTGGTACTGCCTCCGGTGGTGGGCGGCGTCGCGCTCCTGCTCGTGCTGGGACGGCGTGGCCTGATCGGTCAGTGGCTGGATGCCACCTTCGGCGTCACGTTGCCGTTCACCACCGCCGGGGTCGTGATCGCCGAGGCCTTCGTCGCCATGCCGTTCCTGGTCATCAGCGTGGAGGGCGCGCTGCGCGCGGCCGACCTGCGCTTCGAGGAGGCCGCCGCCACTCTGGGGGCCTCCCGCTGGATCATCTTCCGCCGCGTCACCCTGCCCCTGGTCGCCCCGGGCATCATGGCCGGAGCCGTGCTGTGCTGGGCCCGCGCACTGGGCGAGTTCGGCGCCACCATCACCTTCGCCGGCAATTTCCCCGGCCAGACCCAGACCATGCCGCTGGCGGTCTACCTCGCGCTGGAGACCGAACCCGAGGCGGCCATCGTGCTCAGCCTCGTGTTGCTGGCCGTCTCCGTCATCATCCTGGCCAGCCTGCGCGACAGATGGACGAAGAGCCCATGACCCTGCACGCCCACCTCGTCGTCACCCGGCCCGGTTTCCGCCTGGACGTCGACCTCGAAGTCCCCGCGGGACAGGTCGTCGCGCTGCTCGGCCCCAACGGCGCGGGCAAGACCACCGCGCTGCGCGCCCTGGCCGGCCTCACCGCCCTGTCGGGCGGCCACATCACCCTGGACGGCGACCCGCTGCACGCACTCGCCACCGAGCGCCGCCCGATCGGCATGGTCTTCCAGGAATACCTGCTGTTTCCGCATCTGTCGGCCATGGAGAACGTCGCCTTCGGACCCCGCTGCCACGGTGCGTCCAGGCCCGACGCGCGCCGTACGGCCACCGCGTGGCTGCAACGCGTCGGCCTGGCCGACCACATGGCCTCCAGGCCCCGGCAGCTGTCGGGTGGCCAGGCCCAGCGTGTCGCCCTGGCCCGGGCGCTGGCCGTGGAGCCACGGCTGCTGCTGCTGGACGAGCCCCTGGCCGCCCTGGACGCCCATACCCGCTTGGAGATCCGTTCCCAGCTCCGCCGCCACCTCGCCGACTTCGACGGCGCCACCGTCCTGGTCACCCACGACCCGCTGGACGCCATGGTGCTCGCCGACCGGCTGGTGGTCATCGAGGACGGCGCCGTCGTCCAGCAGGGCACCCCGGCCGAAGTGGCCCGCCGCCCGCGTACCGACTACGTCGCCCGCCTGGTCGGCCTCAACCTCTACCGCGGCATCGCCACCGGCCGGCGGGTGGCCGTCGGCGACGTGGTCTTCAGCGTCGCCGACCATCTCGACGGCCCCGCGTTCGTCGCCTTCTCACCCGCCGCGGTCGCCCTGTATCGCACCCGCCCGGACGGCACCCCGCGCAACCTGTGGCGGGCCAGGATCGAGGGCATCGAACGGCATGGCGACAACGTCCGCATCCATCTGAACGGGCCGATCACCGCCTCGGCCGATGTCACCCCCGCGGCCGTGGCCGACCTCGACCTGACCTCCGGCCAGCAGGTCTGGGCGGCGGTCAAGGCCACCGAGACCCACGCCTACCCCGCGTGAGCGGCCACCCGCCCCGCAACGCCATCTGCCTTGGCGGCCCCTGCCACGGCATGCTCACCCACATCGACCAGGACATCGGCACCCTCACCGTGCCGGTCCCCCGCCGCTCACCCGGAGAGCCCGAGGTCGGCGCCCGCTACCGCGTCACCCGCGAACGCGTGCACCATCCCTGCCACGCCGAGCCGTTCATCGCTCTGCACTGGGCTGACTCGCCCGGCCCGGCCTGCCTCTGTGGCTGCGGGCCCTACGAGGGTGTGTTTCCAGAGGCCTGAGATGGACTCGCCGGGGGGACTCGTGGACCGCAGCGCCGGCGCCCCCGCAGCTTGGGGATCGCGAGCTCCGCGGTGCCGTCGTGGGTGTCCCAGTCGCGGATGCGGTAGCCGTTGCGCCGGTTGGTGCGTTCCTCGGTCCGTGTCCCGTAGTCGGCGCCGCACAGGCCGTCGGCCTCGGCCGACATCAATGTCTCGGCCATGGTCTTCACCATGGATCGCAACAGATCCGGGTCCCCGTGCTGAATCTGCTCCGCCAGCCAGCTTGCGGGGTCCACACTGTTGGTCACGGCCATCGCTTTCTTCTCCTTCGATCTTGGTTTCGCAACCTGAAGGATCACGCGATGGCCGTCCTCATTTCACGACGCCACGCCTACTACCAGCGGAAACTCATACACACCACGTCCGTGGACGCAACCCCTGTGAGCCGAGCGCGCACATGGGAAGTCCTCGCGACCTGCACACGGCAAGGTCTGGCGGCAGTCGAGAATCCGAAAAGGAGCAACACCCATGTTCATCAACCGACCAGCCACCCGCAGGCTCGCACTGACCGTCACGACGGGAGCCGGCGCGCTCGCGTTGCTCACCGCCTGCGGAAACACCAACGACATGGCGACCGGTCTCATCAACGGGACCAGTGCTCCAGCGGCTTCCCCGAGCCAGCGGTCGAGCGCGCCCTTCAACAACACGGATGTCATGTTCGCGCAGATGATGATCGAGCATCACAAGCAGGCAGTGGACATGGCCAATCTGGCCGAGACCCGTGCCAAGAACCCGGAGGTCAAGGATCTGGCGGCCAGGATAAAGGCCGCTCAGGAGCCGGAGATCGCCACCATGACAGGCTGGTTGTCGGAGTGGGGCAAGCCTGCGGCCCCCTCTGGAGGAGAGGAGCACAGCATGCCCGGGATGATGACCGGTGAGGACATGAAGAAACTCCAGGCAGCCGAGGGCACGGAGTTCGACCGCATGTTCCTGGAGATGATGACCGCCCACCACAGAGGCGCGATCAAGATGGCGAAGATGGAACAGGCGCGGGGGGTCAACCCTCAGACCAAGGAACTCGTCAAGACCATCGAGACCACTCAGCAGACGGAGATCGAGGAAATGCAGAAGCTGCTCGACCAACTATGATCCAGGGTTTCATGGACCGTCAGACGGGCCCACCCCGCCGCCGGACCCATCGGGGAAGATCCGTATACGGCGCCATCGTCCCTCTCAAGCCCTCCACGCTGGCGGCATGAGGCCGGCCAAATGCTGGTCCATTGAGGAGCAGGTCAGCCTGTCTTGCTGCTGTGAGGAATGAGCGACCGCTGCTTCCCCGTCCATCTCATCGATCGACTCACTGCGCGTTCACCGGTAGTCGAGTCTCATGGCCTCCCAGGCTTTGGGCACTCACTGCACGATGGCTGCTCCCAGGAGACGTACACGCCGCTGTCCCCCTCCATGGCTCGGAGGTCGGCGCAACGCGCACAATCTGTGTCGTGCCAGGTCGCGGACGCGCATGGACGACTCGGGTGCCCATCAGGACCTTTCTCCGAACCGCCGGATGGCTGAAACGGTGCCGCGCGCACCCGCTCTGATCACCTGTGCCGAATCGCCTGAGCCCTACTCGTCTGTGAAATCAAGGCCCGCTTCGGGAAATTTAACCCCCAGGGGGTATGTTAAAGTCACAGACCGAGATACCCCACCGGGGTACATGCGATAGGAGAACCTCATGTGCACGGCATGTGCGTGCGGCACCGCGGACACCACCTCCGCGCAGGTTGAGACCAGCGGCGGGACCGCATACCAGGTCAGCGGGATGACCTGCGGCCACTGCGTCTCCTCGGTCTCCACCGAGGTCGGCAAGGTCAGCGGCGTCACCGGCGTCCAGGTCGACCTGGCCAGTGGCGCGGTCACCGTCAGCGGAGCCGGCTTCTCCGACGAGGAGATCCGTGCGGCGGTGGAGCAGGCAGGCTACACACTGGTCGACGCCTCGTCGGTCAGCGTCTCCTAGACAGACGTCGCCCGAGAAAACAGACGGTGGGCGTGCATTGGCGTGCACGCCCACCTGCGGGGCCGGTCCGACTCGAATCACACCCAACCCCACAACGCATCCTGCCATCCCGGCGAGGATGCGAGGAATCAGGAGCGCGGCATGAACGCCGTCAATCCACGCAGGTGGCAGGCACTCATCGTGCTCGCCGCCGCACAGTTCATGGTCATCATGGACACCTCCATCATCGGCGTCGCCCTGCCGGACATGCAGCGCGACCTCGGCTTCTCCCAAGGCGACCTGCAGTGGGTCTTCAACGCCTACGTCATCGCCTTCGGCGGCCTGCTGCTGCTCGGCGGCCGGCTGTCGGACCTGTTCGGCGCCCGCAAGGTCTTCGTCACCGGCTGGATCATCCTGATCGCCGGTTCCGTCGTCGCCGCCGCGGCGGGCAACGCCTGGGTCGAGATCCTCGGCCGCGGCGTCCAGGGCGTCGGCGGCGCGCTCATCGCTCCCGCCTCGATGACCCTGCTCATGATGCTCTTCAGCCACAACCCGCGCGAACTGGGCAAGGCCATGGCCCTGTACGGCGCCGCCGCACCCGCCGGCGGCACCGCCGGAGTGTTCCTCGGCGGTGTCATCACGCAGTACCTGAGCTGGCCGTGGGTCTTCATCGTCTACATCCCGATCGGCCTGGCCACCCTGGCCGCGGTCCCGGCTCTCCTGCCCGCCGTTCAGGGCAGGCGCGGCTCGGTCGACGTACTCGGCGCGGTCTCGGTCACCGCCGGCATCGCCCTGGCGGTCTATGCCATCGTCCAGGCCCCCGAGCAGGGCTGGGGTTCGGCCACGACGCTGCTGGAGTTGGCCGGAGCGGTTGCGTTGCTGGCGCTATTCCTGGTGATCCAGCGCACCGTCCGCGAACCCCTCATGCCGCTGGGTATCTGGCACACTCCCGGCCTGGCCACTGCCAACCTGGCGATGGCGCTGCTGGGGGCGGCCTGGATCCCGATGTGGTACTTCCTCAACCTCTATCTGCAGCAGGTCCTGGGCTACGGCGCCTTCCCCAGCGGGGCGGCGCTGCTGCCGATGACCATCGCCATCATGATCTTCATGATCGGCGTCACCGCCCGGCTGCTCGGCCGTTTCGGCGCCAAGCCGCTCATCGTCATCGGCCTGGTGGTCCTGGCGGCCGGGGTGGCGGGGCTGTCCTTGGTCCGGCCGGACGGGGCATTCGCCACCGACGTGCTGCCCGCGTCACTGATCGCGGCGGTCGGCATGTCGCTGGCCTACATCCCGGCGATGATGACGGCCATGTCCGGAGTGCGGCCCGAGGAGAGCGGTCTGGCCTCGGGCATCGTCAACACCACCTACCAGGTCGGCTCGGCCCTCGGCCTGGCCGTGATGACCGCGATCGCCACCTCCCAGGGTGCCGCCGAGCTGGGCAACCTGCCCCGCCTCACCGACGGCTTCCAGGGAGCCTTCATCGGCGCCGGTGCGGTGGCGGCCCTGGGCGCCGTGCTCACTTTGCTGCTGATGCGCGGGCCGAAAAAGGTGGTCACCGACACCGGCACGCCGCAGGAAGCGGCGCGCGCGTAACTCGGTTTGGTTCGGGGGCGTGCCCCAGCACGCCCCCTCCGCTCTCCTTGCCGGCACGTCCGATTCCCCAAATCATTGCGAATACCATAGGGGGGTACGGTGTCAGAATAGATGTGAAGCTGATCATCGGGGGAGAAATGGCCGGATATACCGAAACCAAGCAGGACCACCTCCGGCGGCTACGCCGGATCGAGGGTCAGGCGCGCGGGCTGCAGCGCATGGTCGAAGAGGACAAGTACTGCATCGACATCCTCACCCAGGTCTCGGCGGCCAACCGGGCTCTGCAGTCCTTCGCCCTCACCCTCCTGGAAGAGCACCTGGCGCACTGTGTCGCCGACGCCACCGCCAAAGGCGGCCCCGAGGCCGAGGCCAAGGTCAAGGAAGCCTCCGACGCCATCGCCCGCCTCGTCCGTTCCTGACCAGCCCGTAGATCCACACACATAACCAGATCCACACACATAAGGAGTGACCGTCATGGCCACCAGCACATACACCGTCAAGGGCATGACCTGTGGCCACTGCGTCAGCTCGGTCACCGAAGAGGTCAGCGAGGTTTCCGGCGTCACCGGCGTCGAGGCGGACCTGGCCACCGGACTGGTCACCGTTGACAGCGACGGCCCCGTCGACGCCGCCGCGATCGCAGCCGCGGTCGTAGAAGCCGGCTACGAAGTGGTGGCCCAGTCATGAACACCCCCGCCAAGCTCGGGGCCTACGCCCTCGGACTCGCTGTGATCTTCGGCGGAGCTCTCGGCGCCGGCAACGCGGTCGGCTTCACCGGTACCCCGGCCGCCACGGACGGCCACCTGCTCCACGCGACCGCGTCCCCCGGCCAAGCGGCCGACAGTCACGGAGCCCACGCACAGCCGGCTCCCAGCCGGGCAGCGGCTGGGGCATCCATCCCCGGAGGGCTTCAAGTGTCCCAGGACGGCTACACCCTGACCCCCGAGACCACGACGATCACACCGGGCGAGGCGACCGACTTCCGCTTCACCGTCACCGGCCCCGACGGCCGGCCCGTCACCGGCTACCAGGTGCAACACGACAAGAAACTGCACTTCATCGTGGTCTCCCGCGATCTGGGCAGCTTCCAGCACCTGCACCCGGAAGAGGCCGGGGACGGCGTCTGGTCGGTGAAGCTGACACTGCCAGAAGCAGGCGCCTACCGGGCGTTCGCCGACTTCACCCCCGAGGGCGGCACCGGGCTGACCCTCGGCACCGACCTGCACGCCTCCGGCGACTACGAGCCCAAGGCGCTGCCGACGGCCGGCCGTACCGCGAACGTGGACGGATACACCGTAGAGCTGGACGGGACCTTGGTCCCCGGTGCCTCCAGCAAGCTCACTCTCAAGGTGAGCAAGGACGGCAGGCCGGTCACCGACCTGCAGCCTTACCTGGGCGCTTACGGCCACCTGGTCGCGCTGCGCGCCGGAGATCTGGCCTACCTGCACGTGCACCCCGACGGAGAGCCGGGCGACGGCAGGACCCCGTCCGGCCCGGAGATCACCTTCTACGCTGAGGTGCCCAGCCGGGGCGACTACCGCCTCTTCCTGGACTTCCAGCACAACGGAACCGTGCGCACCGCGGACTTCACCGCCCCCGCGGGCCCGGCCACGACCTCGGGTCCGACGCCGGCGGCCACGCCATCCATCTCCGCCTCGCACGGCGACCACAACCACTGACACCTGGCATGACAAGCGAAAGGAGCAGGTGATGTCCTCCCTCACCGACGACAGACCCCAAGGCGCTGTCGAACTCTCGATCGGCGGCATGACCTGCGCGTCCTGCGCCAACCGGATCGAACGCAAACTCAACAAGCTCGACGGTGTCACCGCGACCGTGAACTACGCCACCGAGAAGGCCAAGGTCACCTTCGCCGAGGGCATCGACCCGCACGACCTCATCGCCGAGGTGGAGAAGACCGGCTACACCGCCGCGCTCCCCCCGGAGCCGAAGAGCAGCACGACACAGGACGATTCCCCGGGCGAACCGGCCGACGAACTGGCTCCGCTGCGCAACCGGTTGATCACCGCCGTGGTGCTCGCCGTACCGGTGATCGCGATGGCGATGATCCCGCCCCTGCAGTTCACCTACTGGCAGTGGCTGTCGCTCACCCTCGCCGCCCCCGTCGTGATCTACGCGGGCTGGCCGTTCCACAGGGCGACCTGGACCAACCTGCGCCACGGCGCCGCCACCATGGACACCCTGATCTCGCTCGGCACGATCGCCGCGCTGGGCTGGTCGCTGTGGGCGCTGTTCCTCGGCAGCGCGGGCACTCCCGGCATGACCCACCCGTTCACGTTCACCATCGAGCGCACCGACGGCTCGGGCAACATCTACCTGGAGGCCGCCGCCGGGGTCACGGCGTTCATCCTGGCAGGACGCTACTTCGAGGCCCGCTCCAAGCGCCGCGCCGGCGCCGCACTGCGCGCCCTGCTGGAACTCGGCGCCAAAGACGTCGCCGTACTGCGCGGCGGCAAGGAGATCCGCATCCCCAGTGATCGACTCGCGGCCGGGGACCGGTTCGTGGTCCGGCCGGGCGAGAAGATCGCCACCGACGGCGTGATCGAGGAAGGGACCTCCGCGGTCGACGCCTCCATGCTCACCGGCGAGTCCGTCCCGGTCGAGGTGCGACCCGGCGACGCGGTGACCGGCGCGACCGTGAACGCCGGAGGCCGCCTGGTCGTCCGCGCCACCCGCGTCGGCGCCGACACCCAGCTCGCCCAGATGGCCAGGCTGGTCGAAGACGCCCAGACCGGCAAGGCGCAGGTGCAGCGCCTCGCCGACCGCATCTCCGGGATCTTCGTCCCCATCGTCATCGCGCTGGCCGTCGGCACGCTCGGCTTCTGGCTCGGCACCGGCGGCGGCGCCGGCGCGGCCTTCACCGCGGCGGTGGCCGTGCTGATCATCGCCTGCCCCTGCGCCCTGGGCCTGGCCACACCGACCGCGCTGCTGGTGGGCACCGGCCGAGGCGCCCAGCTCGGCATCCTGATCAAGGGCCCCGAGGTGCTGGAGTCCACCCGCAGGATCGACACCGTGGTGCTCGACAAGACCGGCACCGTCACCGAGGGCAAGATGACGCTGGTCGAGACGCACGTGGCCGACGGCGAGGACACCGACGAGGTTCTCCGCCTGGCCGGTGCGCTGGAACACGCCTCCGAGCACCCCATCGCCCAGGCGATCGCCCGGGGCGCGGCCGAGCGGGTCGGCGAACCGCCCACGCCGGAGGACTTCGCCAACGTCGAAGGACTCGGCGTCCAGGGCGTCGTCGACGGGCACGCCGTGCTGGTGGGCCGCCCCCGGCTGCTGGCCGACTGGTCGCAGCACCTGCCCGCCGATCTCGAGCGGGCGCTCACCGAGGCTCAGGCGGCCGGCCGTACGGCTGTCGCGGTCGGCTGGGACGGCAAAGCGCGCGCGGTCCTGGTCGTGGCGGATGTGGTCAAGCCCACCTCCGCCGAGGCCATCGCTCAGCTACGTGCGCTGGGCTTGACCCCGGTGCTGCTCACCGGCGACAACGAGGCCGTCGCCCGGTCGGTCGCCGCCGAGCTGGGGATCGACGAGGTCATCGCCGAGGTACTGCCCGCGGACAAGGTCGACGTCGTCAAGCGCCTGCAGGCCGAGGGCAGGTCGGTGGCCATGGTCGGCGACGGCGTCAACGACGCCGCCGCGCTCGCCCAGGCCGATCTGGGCCTGGCCATGGGCACCGGCACCGACGCGGCCATCGAGGCCTCCGACCTCACCCTGGTCCGCGGCGACCTGCGGGTGGCCGCCGACGCCATCCGCCTGTCCCGCCGCACCCTGGCCACCATCAAGGGCAACCTGTTCTGGGCCTTCGCCTACAACGTGGCCGCTCTGCCACTGGCCGCGCTCGGCCTGCTCAACCCGATGATCGCCGGAGCCGCCATGGCGTTCTCCTCGGTCTTCGTGGTCACCAACAGCCTGCGCCTGCGCGGCTTCAAGTAACGTCGATCAACGACAAGCACCGGCGTGGCCGGAGGCGGCACATCGCCTCCGGCCACGCCGGTGCTTCGTCACACCCGGACACCCGCAGGTGAGTCGAATCCGATCCGCTCAGCCGCCATGGTCTGGAAATGGGGGCAACCGGTGAAGTCCTCGTGGTCGCAGTCCAGGGCGCATTCGATCAGTTCGAGGGAGGCCTGCGCCTCGGCGATACGCCGTGTCAACTCCGCGTGCCGGCGCAGCAGGATGTCGTGCCGTGCGGCCGGGTCCTCGGTGGCGATCATCTCCCGGATGTCGTCGAGGGCGAACCCGGCCTCCTTTGCACGCAGGATCACCGCGATACGATAAAGATCATCGTGACCGTAACGGCGGCGGTCGCCCTCCACCCTGGCCGGTGTCAGCAGTCCCATGGACTCCCAGTGCCGCAGCACATGCGTCGCCAGGCCGAAGCGTTCCGCGATCTCACCGATGGTCATCAACGTAGGGTTCCCGTTTGACTTCATGTCGACATTAAGTCGCATCCTCGACCGCACGTCGAACAACACCGTCACAGACCACACCGCAGACCAGACAGACGTCACCGGCGAAGTGCGCACCGGCGTGTTCACCGACGCGCTGATGCCGCCCGCCAGCCGTCCGGCCAAGAGGCACGGTTGTCATCGCCCTACACAGCACCACGAGTCGGGCGAGGATCGCGCGAAGCACCTCACTTCCCGAAGTCAAGCTCGATCAGATCGGCAGCGGTCTTCAGCAGGGCTTCCCAAAGGTCGGTCTGAGGTGCCGAGATCATTCCGGACAGCTTCTTTGCGGCCAATTCATGCTGCGAGCTGTCGATCCAGATACTCTTGATCACCTCATCCTTGAACTCAGGTGAAAACTTTCTGCGATTCTGCAGCACGTACCTTCCCTTTCCCGATGGCCCAATTTTAGTGGGGCCAATGTCCGGAAGGTTCGGGGCACCTCACCGGCGTCTCGATGACGCCGGGGACACCATCACGGTCGCCGCGGTCGTCCGCGCCTCCGGCGCCTCACGCGCCTTCCTCTACCGGGTTCCCGAACTGATCGAGGAGATCCAGCGGCTACGAAACCTACAACAGCGCTCCGGCCAGCGGCATCCCGCCCGCCAGCGCATGACGGATCCCTCCAAGGAAGCCCGCATTCGCCAGCTCACCGTCACCAACGGCGAGCTCAGGGCCGAACTCCAACGTCTTCGGGCGCAAAATGCGCTACTTCTGGGCCGACTTCGAGAACACGCGGCCACCCGGCGCGTCGACCACGATCACCCGCCGGAGCAGGTGAGCTGACATGCCCAACCTCCCCCCGCTCAGAGGGTGGCTTCGGATCCCCTCCAACAATTTCGGGCATACGATCTTAGCGCGAGATCCGCGTTTACTGCCGGCGCATCAGCAGGCGGCCCTGGCGGAACCGCTCCCCCGCGTGAGGCTCGCGCAGCACCCGGCCCACTTCGACGAAGTCAGCGGCGCGTGCCAGCGCGGCCAGTTCGTCGATCGGCCACCGATACGCCAGCGTCACCTTGTGGTCGAAGGGTGTCACCGGCTCTCCTTCGGACTCGAAGAAGCCGAGCAGGAGATGACCGCCCGGGGCCAGAACGCGGCGGAACTCCCTGAAGTACGTCGGCAGATCCTGCGGGGGCGTATGGATGACGGAGTACCAGGACACGATCCCCCGCAGCCCTCCATCGGCCAGGTCCAGGGCGTCCATCGAACCGACCTCGAAGCGCAGGTCCGGATACGCCTCACGGGCAAGATCGATCATCACCGGCGACAGGTCAAGGCCGAAAATGTCCAGTCCCAGCTTCCGCAGGTACGCCGTCACATATCCAGGGCCGCATCCGAGCTCGGCGACCGGCCCGCCACCGGCAGTCCGTACGACCTCGGCGAACACGTCCAGCGCCGCGCGATCCAGCGGCTGGTCATTGAGCGCGCCTTGGAAGAGGTCAGCGTAAAGAGCGGCGACGGCGTCGTAGGCATTCGCTGTGGCAGTGAGATAGGAGGGGTGTTCGGTCATGACGGGCCACCCTACCCGATTCGCCCCAAGATCCATGAAGGGTTCGAAGAGACCCTCTCACTCTCGCCGACGAGATCAACATCCAGCTCCGAGACATGTCTCTACCGCAACCCTGCTGGTCAAGACGTATAGCACGCATCAAGGTGCAGGGAACGTCGGACCAGTAAAGGCCGGCGCCGTTGGGGTCCGGGGGCGGAGATTCGGTCGATGCAGATCAGTGTGCCGTCCAGGTTGAGATGCGTCAGCCCGGCCTTGGCGGCGCTCTCCGGCGCGGTCTTCGGGTCCGGGCCAGGAGCCGAGAGCGCTCAGGGGCTACGCAGTGTGATCGGCGATCACCGAGAAATACATACTATCCAAGGCAGTAAAGTCCGCTCGATGATCCACAAGTCTTTCGGCGTTGATCAGTCAGGGCTGGTCGGCTCTTATGCGCTTTGCCGCCATGCGCGCGTGCGCCCCAATCTACTATTGCTAGTCGTAGACTAGACCGATTGGAGCGGTCAGGGCTCAGGCAGGCAAGGGGGAAGATGGGCAGCTCGACTCACCAGTCTGTCTTGCGGGTGCCTCGCTGGCTTCTGTCCGTCGCACTGATCCTGGGCGTTGCCGGGATGCATACGCTGGGGCATCTAGGCCATGAGCGGAGACACGGCTCCGTACCTTACGTCTCCGGGCACGTCTTTGCCGCTGATCGTGGAGGGCCGGAAGCGCGGCCCATGTCCCATCCCGCCCTCATCTCCCACGTCGAGCAGTGGGTTTCGGGGCCTGACGACACGTTCCCCAGCCCTGATCCGGCCTCGGTCTGCCTGGCTGTGCTCACTTCGTTTTTCCTTCTCCTCATGGGTGCGGCGTCGCGGCGGGCGCGGCGGATCCCGGAAGCCCGGGCCGCCGGCGCCTCGCCCACACTGCTCGTCGCCCGACCGCCCCAACAGAGCACGGCTCTACGCCTGGCGCGTCTCTCGGTCCTGCGCATATAGGCCACTCGCCTTGGCGGGCGGCATTGGAGACCTGCCCGCAGACGATCGGCACGTGGGTACAACGAAACCGGAAAGAGACCAGGCAACCATGTCCACCAACCGATCCGCTATCCACAGGCTCGCTCTGATCACCACGGCAGGAGCCGGAGCCCTCGCGCTGCTTACCGCCTGCGGAGGCGGCAACGACTCGATGGCCGGGCACACCGGCATGACCAGCGGCGCTCCCTCCGCCACCGCGAGTCAGCAGCCGGCAGCTTCTTTCAACGACGTCGACGTCACCTTCGCACAGACGATGATCCCGCACCACGAACAGGCCGTGGAGATGGCCAAGCTCGCCAAGACGCATGCCGGCGATACCGAGGTCAAGGAGCTCGCAGCTAAGATCAAGTCCGCTCAGGAGCCGGAGATCACCACTCTGACCGGCTGGTTGTCGGCCTGGAAGGCCTCACCTCCAGAAGGAGGTCATGGCGGCCATGTCATGCCGGGGATGATGACCGAGACGGACATGGTCAAGCTCCAGGCGGCGAAGGGAACGAAGTTCGACCGGATGTTCTCCGAATTCATGATCGGACATCACGAGGGGGCGATCATGATGGCCAAGACCGAGCAGGAGCAGGGGGCCAACCCCGAAGCCAAGAAGCTCGCCAAGACCATCGAGACCGCGCAGCAGGCCGAGATCGCACAGATGCAGAAACTCCTCGACCGGCTCTAAGTCACATAACGGCCGGTGGCGCTCAGGCGTAACTCGCGCCTGGGCGCCATCGGCTTCAGTACTTGTGTCGCATGTCCACACTTGTGAGAAGCGACGCCTTGGAGGGCTCCGCTGTTCAATCGGCCCCGTGACAGGCGCGGCCA
Source organism: Streptosporangium album (assembly GCF_014203795.1). NCBI lineage: Bacteria > Bacillati > Actinomycetota > Actinomycetes > Streptosporangiales > Streptosporangiaceae > Streptosporangium > Streptosporangium album. The sequence continues at coordinate 51,034 of NZ_JACHJU010000003.1, forward strand.
GGCTGAAGCCGGCCCAGCCGGCCTCTCTGGAGCTTCGAACTCATCGGCGGGCCGCGCCGAGAACGCAGAAGGACATCGGCGTGCGGACGTGAGGAAGCATGAATCGCTCCAGCCGCTCAAGTGTGAATCCGGCCCGCTCGATCGCCGCTACGCTGTCGCGGCCGGTGTGACAGCCGCCGAACAGGCGGGGCCACACCGTGGCGTCCAGCAAACGCTGAACGAGGGCCAGACCGGGCGAATCGGCGCGGACGTGTTCGAGGAAACGCAGTTGTCCGCCGGGCTTGAGCACCCGGTACATCTCTCGCAACGCCGATGCCTGGTCAGGTAGTGAGCACAGCACCAATGAGACAACGGCGGCGTCGAAGCTCGCGTCCCCCGCCGGCAGCCGGTCGGCGAGGCCGTCGACGACTTCGATGAAGACAGAAGCCTTATCGGCGTTTGCCTGTGCGAGCCGACGCAGACGTGGCTCCGGTTCGACCGCGAGCACCCTGGTGACGGCTGGTGGGTAATGAGCGAAGGTCAGCCCGTTACCGGCACCCACCTCGATCACCTCTCCGGAGAGTCCCGCCAGTAGCGCCTCGCGACGCTCTGCCAGACCTCTACGTTCTATCGCCTGGCTGATGCAGGCGTAGAACCGCGCGAAGATCGGATGGCTCACTCCTGTCTTCGTCATCGTCTTCTCCACATTCATCATCGGTTACCCGGTCAGAGGCGCAACGGCGAAGACGCAGACCAGCGAGACGGTCACCGAGTGCGACGTCCTGATCCACAGGTAACCCTGATCAACTGGGAGCGTCGATCGCGGGGTAGTAGGGCGCCTGCCAGGTTGATCGAAGGCCTCCGACGCTACGACCACTCCTAGCCGGGCAACGCGGTTAGGAAGACATCAGGAGGCATCGGACAAAATAAATCTTTTATCCTTTATATGAATTTTTATTCAGTTTCTCAAGGCCTAACTACTAGATTCCATCGTACTAGTCGGCGCCCCGCCTTCACCCCGAGGACGGCCAGCCTGCCGCCGAATCCCACCCGCGACGGAGACGACTTCGTCGCGGGAACCGGGGACCCAACTATGCGAGACCGAAGCTCGCCCTGGTCTCGCCTGGGGTGAATCCGCCGCACACGCGGCGGTAGGGCGGCTCTCCGAAAACACGACGCCTGGAGCGACGAGCCCAAGCCCGTCGGCATCGTGGAAAAGGTCGAAGGCGGAAGGGGCGTATCGGGCCGGTGTCCGGATGCGCCCTGCGGCCGCCTCGATCGGCCCAAGCGGCGCGATAGCGCAGAATCGTTCGCGGCCACCGCCGTTTGTTACCCAAGGAGCTACAGATCGTGACTCATCCGTCCGCTGACCTCATCGCCGTGCTTGGGACCCTTGCGGCTACGGCGAGCGCTATCGACTGGAGGTCGGCCTGGATCCGGAGGACTGGATCACCGCAGACAGATTGCTGGACCCTACTTCAACGGAGCTGACCCAGGTTCTCGAAGCCGAGCGCGTGGGCAGTGGGCAGGTTTCCGCGCACGCGGTGGCTCTGACGGTCATGGCGGTCTACGCCGGCACAGTGACTGCTCCTGCGCTGTTGGCCTGGGCGTTGTACGGCGTGGTGCTGGACGTCCGGCCGGAGAATGTGGCGCTCCGGCTCGGTGATCACGGATTCAAAGCCGTCGCGCTGCGCAGGCCGCAGTTGGTCGACGTCTCGGGCATGACTGAGAGCGAGCGGCTGGGGCTGCTGGTGAACCAGGTGCTCGACGATCACTTGTTTCCGCTCGCCGACGCGATGCGCGTGCGTAGCCGGGCGAGCAAGCGCCAGCTCAACGGCGGAATCGCCCAGGGATGTGCCGCGGCGTTCGGGGCCGCGAGCCGACTGCCGGGCGCCGATGTCGATGTGCTGCAGCGTGCCCATGATGAGTTCCTTGCGGCCTGTCCGCAGGAGTTGGGCAGGCTCGGCGAGATGGTCCGGCTCGCCGAGGGCGATCGGGAGGGGTTGTTCTATCTGCGCCGGACGTGCTGCCTTTTCTACACCGCGGACCACGGTGAGAAGTGTGCCAGCTGCTGTCTCGACAGCGTGGAGGACCGCGTGGCCAACTACCGCCGGATCCTCGCAGGCGGCGCTATCCCCCACTGATTCCCTCACGGGCTTCCAAGGTCCTACTGGCAGGTCGGCTGCCCGCGTCCAGAGACTCGATCTGAGCTTTCAGGATGACGGGCCGTGCCATTGTCTCGATCGTTCCACGATCCACCGCCGGTTAACGACGGTGAAAGCAACGGCCTGGCCGGGCAGGCGGCCCGACGCCTGCCAGGTCTTGCCGCTGTCTTCACTGGCCTGCACCTGGCCGTCGGCGCCGACTCCAACCAACTCGTCCTTGCTGAGGGAGTCCACGTGGGAGAGGAACGGGGCACCGGTGAGCGCGGTGAAGTTCATACCGCCGTCATGGCTGACCTGGAGCCCGTCCGGTGTGGTCGCGTACACGCGGTTCGGCTTCTCTCCGTGACCGGCGAGGTCGATCACCTGTGCCTTCGCTCCCGACACCCAGGTCTGGCCCTCATTGCCGTTGCGCCTTACCCTCCCCGTCTGGCTGTCGTAGGCGTAGAGGGACGTCCCCGCCGGCTGGATCGAGTGGAAGTCGGCGCTGCCCGCCTCCGACACCGGGGTCCAGGTGGCGCCGGCGTCCATCGTGCGGATCAGGCCCAGGTGAGGTGATCCGCCAGACGCGACGTCGGATGCCCCGGGGTGTCCGCTTGCGAGGAACGTCTTCGGACCGATCACGGTGAGGCCCATGTGGTCCTGGATGCGGTCGGCGACGCGCCGGGCGGTGTCGGTAGACCGGACCTGGAACAGTCCGTAGTGCCCCGCGATGTAGACCGTGCCGTCGGCAGGATCGACGCCAAGGCCGTGGACGTGACCGATCCCAGGATCAGTGGTCTCCTGGGACGACTCTCCGGCGCACGCCGTACCCAGAAGGGCCAGGAGTGTCAGGACGGCGCCTGCGCGCAGGCGGAGACGCTGATCGATGGAGACCATGCCATGAGCTTAGCCCGTTCTACTATTGACTTTAGTAGATCTTTCGGCGGCTAGAAGATCGAGATGTTGTGGCAGTGGTGAGCCAGGAACGAGTTCAAGCCGGGAATAGCTGCCACGGCCGCAGGACCGGCGAGGAGAAGGACGACGGCGGAGAGCCCCGCGACGCGTTCCCGGCAGCCGAGGGGAGCGGCCGGGTTGAGCATGCGCTTGACGCGGGTGAGGGCGGTCTCGCCGCCCGCGCCCAGAGTGAAGGCCGGTGCTCGACCGGTGGCGAGCCGGACCAGCGCGGCGGCGATGTGGATGCGGGAGTGGCGGCGGGCCGCGACGTCGTCGGCGAGGAGCTCGACCAGCCGCGCGATCTCGCGTCTTGCCCGAGTGAACAGCGGCAGGTGGGGGAAGGCCCGGGGGAACGCTTCGGCGGCGGCCAGCACCAGGTGGTGCCGCCCTCGCAGGTGGGCCTGCTCGTGAGCGAGGACCGCGGCCACCTGTTCGGGAGCGAGGGATTGGAGGGCCGCGGTTGTGATGACCGCCCTGCCCTTCCGGCCGGGCAGGCAGTAGGCGGCGGCCTCGTCGTGATCCAGCACGACCGCGTCCAGCTCGCCGTCGTGGCGGCCGAGGATGTTCAGCATGCCGGCGTGCTGTCGCCGTTCCCGCCGGGCCCTGACCAGGATGGCCGTTCCGCAGTAGGTGATTCTGGCCGCGATCAGAGCGGCACCGAGCAGGGCGGCCCGGGCGCTCGGGGAGTCGAAGGTGGCACGATCGGAGAGCATGTCCGCGCACGCCTTGAAGAACTCCGCCAGCCCGTGTCCGACCATGTTGGCGGGGATCGCGGCGGCGAGTGCCGAGAAAAGCACGGACGCGACCACGGATATGCACCCGGCCAGCCACACGGCGATCGCCAGGCGTGGCGCGCGCTCCGCCCATTCGCCCCGGGTCAGCAGCCGGGGCAGCGCGACCACCGCGACGACGGCGTACAGCGCCAGGATGGCGGCGGCCATCATGAGCGGCCTCGAGGTGGATACACCTTGAGCGCGGCCTCGAGAGCGGCCGACTCCTCCGGAGTCAGCCGTTCCAGGAAGTGCACCAGGGTGGCCGCCTGATTGCCGCTTGAGGCGAGGGTGTCGCGCATGAGATCGGCGGTGTAGGCCTCCTTGGTGGCCACCGTCTCGTAGACGTACGCCCGGCCGACCGCCTTCCTGCGGAGCAGGCCCTTGGTGTGCAGCTTGTCCATCACCGTCATGACGGTGGTGTAGGCGATCTCCCGCTCGCGGCGGAGATCCTCGAGCACGTCCCTGACCGAGGCGGGCCGGTGGTAGGCCCACAGCCGGTTCATGATTGCGGACTCCAGGTCTCCCAGACCACGCATCGTGTGAGACTCCCGTCTACCTGCGAATCATTTAATGCTACCGGCGGTCGTAGATGCCTGGCCATGTGTCGTTCCCGCCGTCGGCCTGGAAATCACCGAGGCCGCGGTGCCCGGCGTCATTGCGTGACCAGAGAGGCAGTGTGGCTGCACCGGGCCGAGAACGGCCTGTCGCTCCATCGGACGCGGATCTCGCGAAGGCGTGATGCGCTCGCCTTCGCGACGTGGTGACCGCGGAGGCTCATCGGTTCTACTCCGATCGCCCATAGTAGAGTCACGCCTTACCGGAATGCCCTTGGGGTGAAGTAGGTCCGTTCGTGGAGACATGACACCTTTGGGGCTTTTCGGCAAAAAAATCATCGATATATACCCCTAATAGGTATAACGTGGCCGAGGTCAGGGCGGCGTGCGAGTCAGGAGATTGCGATGTCGGAACCGATGCACCACATGGATCACGCCGGACACGTAGGGCACCATGGCCATGATCCACATGCGCAGGCGGGTCACTCTCACGCCGGTCACTCCGGGAAGGTGACGTGGCGGACGGCCGCGTCGGCGACCCTGCACTGCCTCACCGGTTGCGCCATCGGCGAGGTGCTCGGCATGGTGATCGGAACGACCCTGGGCTGGTCGAACGGGCCGACCGTCGTCCTGGCCATCGTCCTGGCCTTCTTCTTCGGTTACGCACTCACCACCGTGGGTCTGCGGAAGGCCGATCTCGGCTGGCGCGAGGTCGTACGGCTGGCGCTCGCCGCCGACACCGTGTCGATCATCGTCATGGAGATCATCGACAACGGCGTGATGCTCGTCATCCCGGGCGCCATGGACGCCGGGCTCGCCTCCGGCCTGTTCTGGGGTGCTCTCGCGTTCGCCCTGCTGGTGGCCTTCCTCATCACTACCCCGATCAACAAGTGGATCATCGGCAAGGGCAAGGGGCACGCGGTGGTTCACGCCTACCACCACTGAGAACCGCCTCACAGGCCAGAGACGAAGGTCTCTCCCGGACCGGCTCGATCGCCGGGTGAGCCGCACCCGGCGGGGCGTGCAGCAGCCTTGGTGGACTTGATCCTGGAGGACGGCCACGACGCGGTCACGGTCACCGGCCTGATCCACCGCGCCGACGTCGGCCGCTCGGCCTCCTACTCCCCGTGCCGGTGCCGCCGCCGGGAGCGGCGGCGGCCAGCACGATCCCGTAGGCGAGCGGCCCGTCCAGTCCCAGCCCGTTCACCAGTGCCACCGCGACAGCCGGTACGATCACGATGTCCGCCGCTGCGGCCGCTACCAGCGCCCGCGGACGGCGCCGCAGGACGGTGAACCCCTCCAGGGTGAGCGCGGTACCGATGGTGAGCATGGTCGCCACCAGGAGCAGGACGAGCCCTAATGTGACCGGTGCGGAGCCCATGTCACAGGCCGTAGGCGGACAGGACACCGCCTGCGGCTGAGTTCCGGCCGGCGGGGCGAGCCATACCGCGGGGCGGATGGCGCCGCCGGAATCCAGTTCGGCCCACGGGGCGCCTCCGGCGTTCCGGCATTCGCTTGATTTGACATCTCTCTAATCAGCGAGGCACGCTACCTACTACTTAGATAATCTTCTAAGCAAGAGGTGTGTGATGCGTGCTCTGTTCCGCCGGTTCCGCTCCGCTACGGACGTCACCTTCGATGAGGTCCGCGGCGAGGCCTGTGACACGAGCTGCCGCGTGAGCGCCGCCGTGGACCGCGCCCGCATCGCCACCCTGCTGTTTCGCTAAGCCGCGACGAAATCTCTGGAGAGATAATCATGAGTGACGGATGCTGCGGTCCCACGGGCCCCACGACAGTCGAGATCGAGCAGATCGCCTCGCACCCCGAGGTGAGTGCGTTGCCCGTGGTGGTGATCGGCGCGGGCCCGGCCGGGCTGGCCGCAGCCGCGCACCTGACCGAGCGTGGCCTGGACTTCGTGGTGGTCGAGGCCGGGCACCAGGTCGGCGCGTCGGTGGCGCAGTGGGGCCACGTGCGGGTCTTCAGCCCGTGGCGCTACAACATCGACGGTGCCGCCCGCCGCCTGCTGGAGGCCGACGGCTGGAGCGCCCCCGACGCCGATTGGCTGCCCACCGGCGCCGAACTGATCGGCGACTACCTCGCCCCGCTGGCCAAGCTGTTCGGTGACAAGGTCCGCCTGGGGGCGAAGGTGACGGCGATCAGCCGCCTCGGCCTCGACCGGGTCCGCACCACCGGCCGTGAGGAGGTCCCGTTCCTGCTGCGCCTGTCCGACGGCCAGGAACTCCAGGCGCGGGCGATCATCGATGCCTCCGGTACCTACACCACCCCCAGCGTCCTGGGCGCCGACGGCCTGCCCGCCTACGGCGAAGAGCAGGCAGCCCGGTTCGTCGATCACGCGCTGCCCGACGTCCTGGGGGCCGATCGCGAGGTCTACGCCGGCAAGCACACCCTCGTCATCGGCGCCGGACACTCGGCGGCCACCACCCTGCTTGCCTTGGCCGAGCTGGAGGACACGCAGATCACCTGGGCGGTCCGCGCCACCAATGCCGGCCGCACCTACGGCGGTGGCGGAGCGGACGCCCTCCCGGCTCGCGGTGCGATCGGCACCCGGCTGCGGGCGCACGTCGAGTCCGGTCGCATCACCCTGGTCACCGGTTTCTACACTCACACCGTCACCGAGTCCGGCGGCCGGGTGAGCGTGGTCAGCCGTGACCCGTCCGGCGGCGGGCAGTCGGTGACCGCCGACCGGATCGTGGCCGCGACCGGCTACCGGCCTGATCACTCCATCGCCTCCGAGTTGCGCCTGGACCTGGATCCGATTCTCGGCTCCACCCGCGCCCTGGCACCGCTGATCGACCCCAACCAGCACTCCTGCGGCACCGTACCCGCTCACGGCGTCGACGAGCTCGCGCATCCCGAGAACGGTTACTACGCGGTCGGCGTCAAGAGCTACGGCCGCGCCCCGACGTTCCTGATGGCCACCGGATATGAGCAGGTCCGCTCGGTGGTCGCCGCCCTGGCCGGGGACTGGGAGGCGGCCCGTGACGTCCAGCTCGACCTGCCCGAGACCGGCGTGTGCTCCTCCAACCTGGCCGAAGCTCAGGAACAGCGCCTCGGCCTGGCCACCGGCATCAGCGGCGGCCTGCTGGCCACCCCGCTTCCCCTGGTCACCGTCGCCTCCGACGGTGGCGGCTGCTGCGGCTGAGAAAGGGAACCGACATGTCAGAGGGACACCCCACCGCGGCACAGAAAGAGGCCCTGCGCCTCATCTGCGACCATGGCCACCTGGACACCCACCAACTGGGCCGTCACCTGCTCAGCGCCCGACGATCGAGCACCAACCCGGGATTCGCCCCGGCGATCACCCGCATGGCCGGCACCCTGACCTGGCGCCTGAAAGCCCAAGGCTTCATCACCGACGCCGACACCGAGGGCGCCTGGAGGACCACGGCGGACGGCCGCGCCCTGATCTCCTGCGGCAGGACGCGCGAGTGAACTCCACCGCAGAGAGCGCCGCCCCTGCCACAGGAGGCGGCGCTCCGTCACGTTCCCCTCATGGCCGGCGGATCGTCGCCGCGCTGGCCGTCACCCAGACCATCGGCTACGGCGTGCTCTACTACGCCTTCTCCGTCTTCCTCACCCCCATGGCCCGCGACCTGAATGCGAGCGGCACCCAGATCGCCGCCGCACTCACCGGCTCAATCCTGATCGCCGCGCTGCGCGCCCCGCTGGTCGGCCGTGATGGCGGTCCTGCTCATCACCTACCTCATCCACCTCGGGCACTCACCCGTCCTGGCCGCCACGCTGGCCGGGCTGCTGGGCGTGCTGTCGGTGACCGGACGCCTGCTCACCACCGGCCTGCAACGCCGTATGCCCGCCGCGCTCATCGCGGCGTCGATCTTCACCCTCCAGGGCGTCGCCGCCGCGCTGCTGCCGCTGGCCGGGCGGACGGTGCCGGGCGCCATCGGCTGCGTGCTGGGATTCGGGCTCGGATTCGGCATCGCCTCCATCACCCTGCCGCATCTGCTGGTCGAGAGGTACGGCACGGCGGCGTATGCCTCGTTGTCGGGCCGCATCGCCGCCTTTTCCGTCACCGACAAGGCCTTGGCTCCGCTGGGAGCGGTCGCGCTGCTGGCCTACCATCGCGTATGATTTAGATAGATTTCGAAGTAAGGAGTGCCGTCTTGACCGCCATCACCACCTCGTGCTGCGCGCCGATCGCGCGCGCGCCACTGAGCGAGCCCGACGCGGCCGAGCTGGCGGTACTGCTCAAGGCGGCCGCCGACCCGGTCAGGCTGCGCCTGCTGTCGATGATCGGCTCGCATGCCGGAGGTGAGGCGTGCGTGTGTGACCTGACCGCCGCCTTCGATCTGACCGCGCCGACCATCTCCCACCACCTGAAAGTGCTGCGCACCGCCGGGCTGATCGACAGCGAGCGGCGCGGCACCTGGGTCTACTACTGGATTGTCCCGGCCGCCGTCGCCCGGCTGGGCGCGCTGTTCACCCCGCTGGCCGAGCCCTCGAGCGTGTGAGCAGCTCCCCGACCGCCACCGCGCGGGCGGTCGACGTCCTGGTCATCGGTGGAGGGCAGGCCGGCCTGGCCGCCGGGTACCACCTGCGCCGCGCGGGAGCCGACTTCGCCGTCCTGGACGCGCAAGAACAGCCCGGTGGCGCGTGGCGGCACGCGTGGCCGTCCCTTCGCCTGTTCTCCCCCGCTCAGTACAGCTCGCTGCCCGGGTGGATGATGCCGCCCCCGCCGGCAGGCGGTTACCCCAGCGCCGCCGACACCGTCGCCTACCTGACCGACTACGAACAGCGCTACCAGCTGCCCGTGATCCGGCCGGTGAGCGTGCGGGCCGTACGGCGCAGCGGCGCCTCCCTGCAGGTGGAGACCGACGCGGGCGTCTGGCGCGCCCGGATCGTGATCAGCGCGACGGGCGCCTGGTGGCGCCCCTACGTGCCGTACTACCCCGGCATCGGTGACTTCGCCGGCCGGCAGTTGCACACCGCCGACTACGATGGCCCCGCCTCCTTCGACGGTCGGAACGTGGTGATCGTCGGTGGCGGCAACTCGGCCGCGCAGATCCTCGCCGAGCTCTCTGCCGTCGCGGCGACCACCTGGGTCACCTCGCGCCCGCCCCGGCTGCTGCCTGATGAGGTGGATGGTAGGGCGCTGTTCGATCTGGCGACCCGCCGCCACCAAGCCGCCCTGGTGGGCGAGAGCGCGACCGGGATCGGCGCCCTGGGCGACATCGTCTCTGTGCCCCCGGTCCGAGAAGCACGTGACCGAGGTGTGCTCAAGGCCGAGCCGATGTTCACCCGCATCACCTCTGAGGGCGTGGCGTGGAGCGACGGCACCACCTTGGCCTGCAACACCATCGTGTGGTGCACCGGATTCCGCCCTGCCCTCGGGCACCTGGCCCCGCTGCGCCTGCGCGGCGCGGACGGGCTCATCCCCACCGACGGCACCCGCGCCCTGGGCGAGCCTCGCCTGCACCTGCTCGGCTACGGCGACTGGACCGGACCCGCCTCGGCCACCCTGATCGGTGCCGCCCGCACGGCCCGCACGGCCGTGGCCGAGGTGATGCAGCAGTTGGTGGCTGACGCCCGCTGACGACTCCGTCACCGGCCTTTGCGGCTGCCTACTGCCCGCTCACTTGTTGGTCCAGCGGCGGATCTGCCGGTTTTTGGGAACTCCGTAGGTCTGGAAGAGATCGCCGACGATCTGGGGCGTGGCCCGGGCCAGCGGCCGGCCGTCATCGGCCAGGTCATCCAGCCAGGCCATCGACTCCGTAGGCCAGGCGACAGCGGCGGTGGGCGACGGTGATCTCTGATTCGGCCAGCCACCTTGTCGACCAGGGCAGTGCTCTGCACGGTGTGAGCAGCAGGCCCACTGGCGGGATGATCCAGTCTGATTAGGCGCCCCTCTATCTTGACACCAGCTCCCGTATCTTGACACCAGCTCCCGCGCTGACACCGCCCGCGTGAACCCCAGCAGTCTAACGACCGATGATCAAGAGCGCGGCCGGTTCGGCACCCGCAACGTTGACCAGCCGTAACAACCTCGCGGGCGTGTGTTGGGCTGCTCCTTTACCAGTTCCGCAGGCCGAGCTGGCAGCAGGGCGAGCACTCCTCATTCCACCCCGAGCCCGCTCCCGAGGCCGCCTCCGGTGTCGCCCGCTAGGCCGACCCGGCCTCCTGATGCGGTGGGCGACGGCGGGTAGTCGTCGACGGTCATGGAGTTGTACAGGCGTGCGCTCTTGGTGGTGAGGCGGAGGAGGGCGCGGCTGGGTCCCGCGGGCAGGGCGGAGATCAGGCGGGCGCCCTGGGCCAGTCCCGAGACGCCGAGGCGGGACGTGGGGATCAGGGTCTTCGCCGCGCTGAGCGCGGCCGCGCGGCTGCCGCGCACGTGTTCCGCCATCGCGCGCTCGTAGGCGGGGAAGGCGCGCTCGTGGTCGCCGCCCGCCCGCGCCAGTTCCCCGGCGAGGACGTAGGCGCCGACGACGGCCAGGCTGGTGCTGCCGCCGACGGCCGGGCCGGGGCAGTAGCCTGCGTCGCCGACGAGCGTCACCCTCCCCCGCGACCAGGTGTCCATGCGGAGCTGGGTGATCGAGTCGAAGTAGAACGCCGGGGTGCGGTCGAGCTCGTCCAGCCAGCGGTCCACGTCGGCGTGAAGGCCGTCGAACGCGCCGCGCAGCAGCTCCTTCTGCCGGGGCACGTCGCGGTGGTGGTAGTCGAGCTCGCGCTCGCTCCGGAACAGGAACAACGCCCGCGCGTCGCCGAGGTGCCGCGCACCGTACATGCCGGCAGTGCGGCCGACGCCGACGTGGATGAGGAGCTCGCCGTCGAGGCCGGAGGTGTTGGGCAGGGTCAGCACCCCGAGGTAGGCCCCGACGAAGGCGCTGAAGCGGGACTCGTCGCCGAAGACGAGGCGGCGCACGTTGGAGTGCAGCCCGTCCGCGCCGACGACGAGGTCGAAGTGGCGCGGCGCGGCGTTCTCGAACCGCACCTCGCCGTCGGGCGACATCGCGGTGATCGAGTCGCCGAAGACGTACTCGACGTCGTCACACGTGGCGTCGTAGTAGATCTCGCTCAGGTCGTCGCGCATGATCTCGACGTGCCGGTCGGAGGTGGCGCTGAAGATCTTGGAGAGGTCCACCCGGACGGGACGCCGCGCGCCCTCCCGGCAGAGGGTCATCCGGTTCGTGCCGGTGGCCCGCTCCTCGACGCGCGGGAGCACGCCCATCTTCTCCGAGATGTTCATCGCGGGCCGGAACAGGTCGACCGCGTGGCCGCCGGTCTTACGCAGAGCCGGCGCGCGCTCGACGACGGTGACGGAGAAGCCGTGCCTGGTGAGCCAGTACGCCAGCACCGGACCGGCGACGCTGGCGCCGGAGATGAGAATCTGCATGAACATGTCTCCTTACTTAATGATCGGTAAGCACACCCCGGATACCTATCGTTAAGTCAGATAGGCTGCCGGGATACCTCGTCCCTCTGGCACCAAGCGGCGGATCCAGGTGATCGCCCGCGAGCTCTTCGCCCAGCAGGGTGTGCAGCGGACCAGCCTGCAGGAGATCGCCGACCGGCTGGGCATCACCAAGCCGGCGCTCTACTACCACTTCTCCTCACGCGAGGAACTGGTCCGCAGCATCGTGCAGCCGATCATCGACGAGGAAGAGGCGTTCCTGGTGGGTCAGGAGGCGTTGGGCGAGGTCGAGCCCCGCGCCCTGCTGGAGGGCTGCTTCGGCTTCCACTACCGCCACCGCGAAGAGATCGTCCTCATGCTCAGCGAGCTGACCACGCTCGCCGACCTGGGCCTGATCGACCTCGTGCTGAACTGGCGCGGGCGGCTGGTGAAGCTGCTGCACGGCCCCGAACCCACGCTGGAGCAGGCCACCCGGGCCGTGATCGCCTTCGGCGGCCTCCATGACTGCACGATCCAGTTCACCGACGTGCCAAAGGACGAGCTCCGCCGGGTGGCCGTGGACGGCGCCTGCGCGGCCCTGGGCATCGAGCCGCAGCGCGAGACCTGGCGAAGGGCGTAATCATGCCTCGTCCCCGGTGTGCCGCTCGTCGATCCGCAGGTCACCGAGGCCGCTTCCGCCGAGGACGATGCCGGGTGGCTGGTGTTTCTGTCGGCCCCATTGTCTCATTCAGTCCGTCTGCGCGGCGTGGATCGCGGCGAAGGCCAGGAGGGGTGCGGCGGTCCGCGGCGGATCCTCCAGCATGGGCGAGTGTCCAAGGCCGGGCAGCAACTCGACTCTCGCGCCCGGAACGGTGCGGTATCCGGCGGCGGATGAAGATTGCCATCTCCGGTCTTCCTCGCCGAAGATCACCAGCAGCGGCTTGCCGAGGGGCGTCAGCCGATCCGGGAGCGCCTGCTGCTCCAGGTAGTCGCGGGACGCCTTCATGGTCATGGTGAGCGTGTGGTAGGTCATACTGCGCACTTCGTCCAGGAGCTCTTGTGGAATCTGGTAGCCCGCGAGGCTGAAACCGGTGCTCGCAAACTGGCGGATCTGCTCGTCGGTCGGAGGCCACTGCGACGGTCCGATGGCGGCGGACTCCGGTGCGATGAAGGCGTCCAGGCTGGGTCCGGTGTTGATGAGCGCGAGCGCGGTCACCAGGTCGGGTCGTTGCTCGGCGAGGGCCGTGGTGCTGTAGCCGCCGGAGGAATGGCCGACCACGATGGCGTGCTTGACGCCGAGCCGGTCCAGTGCCACGCCGACCCGGCGTCCCTGGTCGGGGATCTCGTAGCTGCGGTCGACCGGTTTGGCCGACCGGCCGTGCCCGAGCAGGTCGATCCGGATGACACGATGGGATCTGGTCAGCATCGGAACCAGCGGGTCCCACGAGCGGGTCGAGGAGGCGGACCCGTGGATGAGCAGGAGTGCGGGGGCGTCGCGGGGGCCGTCCTGGCACACGTAGATGGTGCCGTCGTCCAGGGACAGGGTCGAGCTCTCGGTGGCCTCGGGGCCGCCGTTCACGTGCGGTCCGCCGTCAGAAATGGTCATGAGGCCACTGTCGCCGCCGGTACGCGCCGGTGGATTGGACGAATGTTCCCCTCGATCGGCCCGCGTAGCATGGGGCGGTGCGGACATTCGTGCACGGCGCGGCTGTGTGGGGCGTGGCATGCCCGCAGCGGCCCAGCCGGGTGGCCGGTGTCACCATGGCCGGGTTCCGGGTCCGTGACCTGGACACGCTCCGGATGGTCCCGCACCCGGCCGTGACGGTGCTCCTGGAGTTCGGTAACGGCCCGCTCGTCGTGGATGCCGCCACCGGCTGGCAGCAGCGGGGAAGTATCGTCGCCGGGCCCGGGCTCGGATCCGGCGGCGCGGTCCGGGCGCGGGGTGAGAACGTCGAGTGCGTGCAGGTGCGCCTGTCCCCGGCGATCGCCCGCGCGGTTCTGGGCGTCTCCTCCGCCGACCTCGACGGCGCCGTGGTGGCCCTCGACGACCTGTGGGGCCGGGAGGCGTCACGGATCCGTGAGCAACTGGGCGATGTCTCCTCGTGGCAGGATCGCTTCGCGTTGACGGACGCGCTGCTCGCCCGCCGGCATGAGGCGGGGCCGCCGGTGGACCCGGAGGTGGCCTGGGCCTGGCAGCGGATCGTCGCCAGCCGCGGCCTGGTACGGGTCGACGGACTGGCGGCCGAACTCGGATGGAGCCGTAAGCGCCTGTGGTCCCGGTTCCGGTCGCAGATCGGCATGCCGCCCAAGCGCGCCGTGAAGCTGGTCCGCTTCGACCATGCCGCCCACCGCCTGGGCGCGGGACAAGACGCAGCCCGAGTCGCGGCCGACGGCGGCTACGCCGACCAGTCCCACCTGCATCGAGACGTCGTGGCGTTCACCGGAGCCACCCCCGCGACCGTGGCCGGCGAGCCATTTCTGGCGGTTGACGACATTGCATGGACCAGCCACGAAACCTTGATCACAATCGGTCGAATGAATTGATCTTCCTGAAGTAGATCTTGAAGCGTGACAGGCTCGGCCCTCGTGACACACGGTGACCATGGAGGGTCGATGGGTACGCGCAGACCGCTCACACTTGAAGATCGCGAGGAGATCTCGCGATGCCTGGTGGCGAAGATGTCCGGAACGGACATAGCGGCGCACATCGGCCGTACTCCGTCGTTGGTGTCTCAAGAGATCAGCCGACACGGGGGACGCGACGGATACCGGGCACATCGGGCCGACGCGCACGCGGCCACCTCGCGGTCGCGCCCGAAATGCCGGAAACTCGACGATAACCCCAGGCTTCGCGCCCGGGTCGAGGACGGGCTGAAGATCGGCTGGTCGCCCGACCAGATCGCCGGACGCTTGCGCCACGAGCACGGATATACCGACCCTGGGAAGGTGATTTCCCACGAGGCGATTTATACCTGGATCTACGCTTTACCCAAGGGCGAGTTGGCCGCGCGCGGCATCGAACTACGCAAAGGCGGCACTGAGCGTAAACCGCGGGGGCGCAAAAAGTCCCCGGGTGCCCGGATCGTGGGCATGCGGTCCATCGACGACCGGCCCGAGGAGGTCGCCGGCCGCCAAGTCCTCGGGCACTGGGAGGGTGATCTCATTATCGGCAAAGCGGGTAAAACGGCCGCCGGCACGCTGGTCGAGCGGGTCAGCCGGTTCACCGCGATCGTGGCTCTTCCTGATGACCGCACCTCCGACGCGGCCTGTGACGCCTTGATCGCCAAGGTGACTGACCTGCCAGAACGCTTCCTCAAGTCGATCACCTGGGATCAGGGTATCGAGATGGCCAAGCATGCCGCGTTCACCCTGGCCACCGAGATCGATGTCTATTTTGCCCACCCTCATTCCCCTTGGGAACGCGGTACGAACGAAAACACCAACGGCCTGATTCGCGAATACATTCCGAAGAGTACAGAAATTCCGAGTAATGAGCAAATCCTCAACGACATTGCGGATTCTCTCAATTCGCGACCGCGTCGGGTGTTAAACTATAAAACGCCAGCCGAAGTTCTGGCCGAGCTAATCGCCGCTGAAATTCATTCCACTGATTGATACCGCCAATGCCTTGGCGCCGCCCGACCAGCAATGACACCGCCTGTGGGGCCGACACCTACGCTCGGAGTCGAAGTTGAAGAGAGGAGGAACCGCACGCAATGAGCTCCGCCACCTACGTCGAACCTGCTGAACTCGAACCGGAGATCGCACTGGTCGGCGGTGACGTCACCAAGGGCGTCGTGCGCATCGGTGACACGGTGCTCGACCCGGACGACCCGTGCGTCCCGGAAGGTGCCGACCTCCTGCACTCGGGCGGCTAATCCTCGTCGAAGGCGGCGCGGATGGCGGGCAGGTTGTCCAGCAGGGTCCGCACGCCGAGCCGGTCGGCGGTGGCCGACGCGTAGACGAACTGCACGTCGATCCGCCAGTCGCCGAACCGCAGCGGCAGCAGCACGGTGTCGCCGTCCCGCACCGACCGCACCGCGACGAACCGGGGGACCACGGCGACGTAACCCGCGTCGACCGCGAGCCGGATAGCGGTCGGCGGCAGCCCGGTCGTGTGGATCGGGGTGTCCACCCCCCGGTCCGGATGCGCGAGGGACGCAGCGAGTTCCTGGGCGTCGCGGCCCCACCGGTAGACGATGACGCCGGTGTCGCAGAGGTCCTCGATCCGCAGCAGCCTGCGATCGGCAAGCGGATGGTCCGGACGGCACACCGCCACCAGCGCGGACCGGCTGATCGGCTCGGACCGCAACCCGCGCAACGGCACCTTCGGCACCACGAATCCGGCGTGCACGCTGCCGTCAACGAGGCGGGCGACCACCTCACCGCTGTGCGCGACTCGGCAGTGCACGGTGACCGCACTGCCCGCGACCGCCTGCAGCGCGGCAGGGAAAGCGACGTCGCCGAGGCTCGCGGGCGCGGCCAGCACGAGTCGTTGAGTCTCGTGCGTCGACACCCCGATGGCCGCCTCGTCGAGAAGATCGAGACACCGCTGCGCGTAGTCGAGCAATCGCTCGCCCGCCGGGGTCGTCGTGCTGCCCCGCGCGCCGCGCACGAACAACGCGGTGCCGAGTTTGCGTTCCAGGGCACCGATCCGGACGCTGACTGACGGCGTCGACAGCCGGAGTTCGGCCGCCGCGGCGCCGAGACTTCCGGTACGGACCACCGTGGTGAACACGACCAGATCCATTGTCTCGATCTTGTGGCCGGTGCCGTCGACGCCGGGGACAGACATAGGCACAGCCTAACCCTCGCCCTAGTGATTTCTGGTCTACCTAAGCTGTGGCGTTATCGTCATATTTCAGGGCATGACTGAGATGCCGAACAAGGCCGGGCCGCTGTCCGCCGTTTCGCCAGGTGAGGATCTCCTCCTGCGGCGCGGACTCGGCACCACTTCCCTTACCCTGATCACCTTTTCCAGTGTGATCGGCTCCGGCTGGCTGCTCGCGCCGTATACCGCGGCCAAGGCGGCCGGGCCCGCGGCCTTTCTGTCCTGGACCATCGCCTCGGTCACCACCGCGCTGATATCGTTCGCCTTCATCGACCTCGCCTTCCGGCATCCGATGTCCGGCGGCAACGTCCGGTGGCCGCAACTGGCCTCCGGCCCGCTGGTCGGCACCGTGGTCGGCTGGGCGGTGTTCCTGCAAGCGGCCAGCGCCGGGCCGAGCGAGTCGACAGCGGTCGTGCAGTACGCGAGCAAGTGGCTGCCGTGGGTGATATCCGGCGAATCGCTGAGCTGGCCAGGCCGGCTGCTCGCCGTCGCGCTGCTCGCGTTCTTCTGCACGCTCAACCTTTTCGGGATCAAGCTGCTCGCCAAGGTAAACAACGTGGTTGCCACCATCAAGGTGGTGATCCCGGTGATGACGGTGATTCTGCTACTGGCCAGTGGTTTCGACACGTCCAATGTGGAAACCGGCGGCGGGGTCGCGCCGTACGGTATCTCGGCGGCGCTCACCGCGGTGGTCGGCGGCGGGCTGGTGTACTCGTTCACCGGAATCAACGCCGCCGCGGTGATGTCCGGCGAGGCGAAGAATCCGCGCCGCACCGTGCCGAGGGCCACGCTGATCGTGCTGGCGGGGACGATCGTGCTGTACATGGGCCTGCAGGCAGTGATGATCTTCTCACTGCCCAACGGGCTGCTCGGCAGCGGCTGGCACGGGATCAACCTCCAGTCGCCGCTCGCCGCGCTCGCCACCCTGCTCGGCCTCTCATGGTTCGCCACCGTGCTACTCGCCGACGCGGTCTTCTCCCCCTCCGGCAGCCTGCTGATCGGCATCGGGGTCAAGGGCCGCTACACCTACGGCGCCGCGCAGAACGGGTTGCTGCCCGCCGCACTGACCAAAGTGGACAGGCGGTTCGGCATTCCCCGGCGCGCGCTGCTGCTCAACGTCAGCCTCGGCTCGGTCGTCGTGCTCGCGTTCGGGAACTGGAAGACCATCGCCAGCTCGCTGAGTTTCTACTACGGGCTCAGCTACGCGGCGGTCTCGGTCGCGGTCACCGTGCTCGGCGCGTCGACGCCGCCGGAGAAGGGCTGGCTACGGAAGTGGACGATTCCGGTCGGCTTCGGTTCCTTCGTTCTCTCCGGGCTCATTCTTTACTGGTCCACCTGGGAGAAGATCCGGATCGCGGTGCCGCTGCTGCTGATCGGTTTCCTGATCTACCTCGCCCGTGCCAAGTCCCGCCAGGGCAGCGCGTTCCGGCAGCAGGCGGTCGGCGGCTGGCTGGTCGGATTTCTGCTCATGCTCGGCGTGCTGTCCGTGCTCGGCACGTTCGGCGGCGCTGGAGTCATCGCCGCGCCGTACGACTCGGCGCTCGTCGGTTTGCTCAGCGCGGGAACCTGGTGGCTGGCGCACCGATCCGGCCTGCGTCACCAGCGATCACTGGCACAGGCCGAGACCCCCGAAGACAACCCCGAGACCGCAAGGAGCACGGCTTGACCGAGACGGCAATCGACCTCGACTGGGACCTCGAGCGATCCCGCGCCCGGCGGACCAAGCGCTGGTCCCAGTACGACCGGGACATCATCGATCTCACCGTCGCGGAGATGGACCTGCCGGTCGCCGAACCCGTCCTCGCCGCCGTTCAGGACGCCGTACGACGGCAGGCGTTCGGCTACCCGGTCGCCGACGAGCGCAGCGAAGTTCCCCAGGCGGCAAGCGAATGGCTCACCGAAGAGCACGGCCTCACGGTCGGCCCGGACCGGGTGCGGCTGCTGCCGGAACTGATGCGCGGCGTGACCATGTCGCTCAGGCATCTGACCAGGGCGGGTTCGCCGGTGGTGGTGCCGACCCCGGTCTACGGCCGGTTCTTCGACGCCATCCAGGTCGCCGGCCGCGAGGCCGTCGAGGTGCCGATGCGCGCCGGGGACCGAGGGTATGAGCTCGACCTCGACGGCATCGACCGGGCGCTGCGCGCGGGCGCGGGCAGCGTGCTGCTCTGCCATCCCAACAACCCGACCGGTCGCGTCACCGATCGCGGCCAACTGGAAACGCTGGCCGAGCTCGCGGCCCGGCACGGCGCGCGGGTGCTCAGCGACGAGATCCACGCGCCGCTGCGATATCAGCCCGATTTCGTCCCGTACGCCTCGATCGACGACAACGCGATCACCCTGGTCAGCGCGACCAAGGCGTGGAACTTCCCCGGTCTGCGGTGCGGGCTGATCGTCTTCAGCAATCCGGACGACGCGCGGCTCTGGGCAACCTTGCCGAGGGCGGCGGTCGGCGGCATGAGCCCGCTCGGCATGGCGGCCACAGTCGCCGCGTTCCGCGACGGAAGGCCGTGGCTGCGGGAGGCCGTCCGATTCCTTGCCGACAACCGGAAACTCGTCACCGACGCGCTCGCCGGGCTGGACATCGGTTACACCGAGCCGGAGGCGGGTTACCTCGCCTGGCTCGACCTGCGCCGGTTCGGGCTCGCCGACCCGGCAGCCCACCTGCTGCGGCGGACCGGCGTCGCCACCACCTCGGGCGCCGATCACGGAACGTCCGGGAACGGCTTCGTCCGGCTCAACTTCGCGACTGTGCCCGGCGTGCTCACGGACGCCCTTGACCGGGTAACCGATTGCCTGCTCGGCGGTTGACGCGGCCGGCCATCTCAGTGCCCGTGTACAAACTGATCCCTGAGCCCGCTGCGTGGGGCGATAAATGGGCGAAATGGTGACGTAGCGCGAATCGTCGACGACGTGGAGCGACCTTCCGGTAGTAACGGCGGTTATCGATGCCCCGTCACCAACCGGAAGGTCTACCGCCGTTGTACGCCACCGCTCCTGCCGCTGTCCCCCGCAACGAAGAAACTGCCTGCTCATGCGTGGCCTGCCGCTACGGTCACAGAGCGCGGCGCCCGGCCCGGACGCGCTGCTACACCACCGACATGACCGACGCCGAATGGCAGGCCATCGAGCCGGTCATGCCCCGGCCGGCCTGGTTACACGGCAACGGCGGACGCCCCGAGAAGTACTGCCGTCGCCTGATCGTGGACGCCATCCGGTACGTGGTCGACAACGGCTGCAAGTGGCGCAACCTGCCCGCCGACTTCCTATTAGTTACGTGGAATCACGCGCCGCAGGATGCAGCTCGTATCCTGCGGCGTCCCCACGCACTGAGGAGATCCGTTGGGCAGCGCGGTGGTGCTGGAAGAGAAGTGGCCGGTCCTGGGCCGGCACGAGAAGGCAGCCGAGTGGCTGCGAATATGGGCGGATCTGGGGCGGGCTCCCCGGACGATCGATGCGTACGCGCGGGGACTGGCTGAATACCTGCTGGTCTGCGAGCGGGACGGGATCGACCCGGTTGCCGCGAACCGTCTGCATGTAGCGGCGTTCGTGAAGGAGCTGAGCACGCGGCCGAGCCGTCGAGGGGCCAACGTCGTCGCGCTGGACTCCGGGGCCGGCTTGGCGAACGCAACGCTGCAGCAGCGGCTGGTGTCGGTGCGGCTGTTCTACGACTACCTCAGGAGGAGGGACTGCGGGAGTCCAACCCGGTCGGCCGTGGCCGCTACACACCCGGCCGGAATTTCGGCGGACACCAGCGAGGGCTGGTACCCCGGCTGACGAAACTGCCGTGGATTCCGAGCGAACAGCAGTGGCTCGACCTGCTGGCCGTCGCGCGCGAGGAGCCCGTACGCAACCGCGTCATGCTCGCTCTCGCCTACGACGCGGCCTTGCGGCGCGAGGAACTGTGCTCCCTGCGGACCGATGACCTCGATCCCGCCCACCGGACCCTCCGGATTCGCGCTGAGACGACGAAGACCCGGCGCGAGCGCGTGGTCCCCTACTCGGCGGCGACCGGCGTCCTGCTGTCTGGCTATCTAGCGCATCGGGCCATGATCAGCCGGGCCCGCGGGCCGCTGTTCTTGTCCGAGTCACACCGCAACTACGGCCGGCCGTTGACCCTTTGGACCTGGTCGAAGGTAATCCGGCGCGTCGCTCTCGCCGCCGACCTGCCGCGGTTCTCGACCCACACCACTCGGCATCTGTGCTTGACCGACCTGGCAAGGATGGGCTGGGAACTGCATGCCATCGCCTCTTTCGCCGGGCATCGCAGCACCGAGTCGACGCTGACCTATATCCACCCCTCGGGCCGTGACCTGGCCGAGAAGCTGAACCGGGGCATGCGGCAGATCCATTCCTGGCGCGTGGACATGCTTACCCGAGGCGCCCATGCCCCTGAGGCGGTCGCCGAATGACCGCACAACCGAGAAGGACGGGGCCGGCAAGCACTCCGACCTGGGAATCATCCGTCGGCCTTGCACACTATGACCGTCGCGGCCTGCTTACCGAGGCTGAGGCGGAAGCACTCCAGACCTTCAGCATCGACCGGCTCCGGCACGACGGCCTCAGCCTCGACGCGGTGCCGCTTCGGCCGGTCGCCCGGCTGGTGCGGCCGTTGGCGGATGCTCTCGCTGGTCTGTACTTGCCGCCGGACGACCGTCATCAGCGGCGGTTCGCACGGGACGCGGCCGGTCTGGTGCTGGTCCGCTGCGGCGAGCTTCGCCGGGCCTTCTGAGGCTGGTCGGTGGACGACTGGGTGGACCTGATCAACGCCAGCGGCGCCGACTTCCGACGCTCATGGGGCGGCCAGATCGGCCCCAACGCCCGGCCGTTCGTGCTCGTCTACGCCTACCTGTTTGGCGACTTCACCGCCTTCGACCGGCTCGGCCGATTCATGCGGCCGCCCCTGGCCCGTCGGGTCTTCGGGAACGAGCTCGTCGACGATGCCGTCCGACGGATCTGCAAGGTTCTGGCCGACTGGGGCTACCGCCGTGACGCCGACAAGCTGGCCGCGGTGATCTGCCAGATGCTGCTGCTGAACCGCTTGGGCTTGACGAATCTGATTCCACAGAACGCCCTGGCGCACCGTCCACGCGACCTTCACTCGCTGGTGGCAGGACGGCGATCTCTACGTCCTCCACAACGACCCGCGCGAACACGTCCGACTGGCCGAAGGACGCCACGCCGAACCCAGCACAGGGATCATCGATTCACAGTCGCTGCGGGCAGCCGAGACCGTCGCCACCGACTCCCGCGGATACGACGCGGCCAAGAAAGTGCAGGGCCGCAAGCGGCACGTCATCGTGGACACCCTGGCCCTGCTGCTGGTCGTCATCGTCACCGCCGCCGGCGTCCAGGACCGCGACGGCGCCAAGCCCGCGCTGGAACACCTGCGCGACTGGTACGAGAGGATCTCGCCGATCTGGGCCGGCAGCGCCTACGCGGGCAAGCTCGTCACCTGGGCCAAGAAGCACGTCCGGCTCACCCTGGAGATCGTCAAGCGCAGCGACGATGTCAGCGGCTTCGTGGTCCTGCCTCGCAGGTGGGTGGTGGAGAGGACGCTGTCGTGGATCTGTCAGCGCAGGCGGTGCGTACGTGACTATGAACGGTTATCCGAGCACCACGAGGCCAGGGACTGTACGGGTTTACGACAGGCCCCGCCCTGGTTTGTGGCGATGTGGCCGCTACGCTTCACCCGCGCCGAGGTCGGAGCCGGGCGACGACCCCTTCCACCTGAACGATCCCAACAGCTGAGAAGGGGCGGCGGGAAAGACGACCGCCAGAATGGGGGCGGTGGAGAGGTCGGTACTGGTAGGTGTCGTATCGGGCTGCGTTCCGATCGTCTTGCTGGTGAAGGGCCTTGGTTCGGCGGCCGTCAAGGCGGGAGACCGGATCAGGGCGACCAGGAAGAAAAGGGAGCACGATCATGAATCCGACACTCAACACCATCGACATCGTGGTGTCCGACATCAATGTCTCGATTGCCTTCTACGCCCGTCTCGGGCTGGAGTTCAAGATCGATGAGCACTCGCCTGAGCACGCCGGATGTGACCTGCCGAACGGGCTGCACGTGATGCTCGATACCGAGTCCTTCCGTACCCCGTTCCTGCCCGGCTGGAGCAAGCCGTCCGGCGGGCCTCGCACCCTGCTGTGCTTCGAGTTCGACGCCCCGGCGGGGGTGGACGCCAAGTACGCCGAGCTCGTCCAGGCCGGCTATCGGGGGATCGCCGAGCCGTTCGATGCCTTCTGGGGCATGCGTTACGCCACGGTGGCCGACCCGGACGGGTGCGGCGTCGACCTGTACGCAGCGCTGCCGGCCGGCTGAGCCCGGGCGCGGCAGAGAAGCAGGTACATCATCGACGAGCAGGAGGTTCAGCAAGATGAAGTACGTGCTGATGTTCATCGAGACCGAGCAGTTCGCCCAGCAGCTGGAGGCGATGGGTGAGCTGGAACAGGCCCAGGCCTATGAGGCGGTGGGTCGGTGGTTCGCCGATAACGCCGAGGTGATCACTCATCACACGCATCTGGCGCCGGTGCACACCGCCACCACGATGCGCCTGGACGGCGCCGAGCCGGTGGTCACCGACGGGCCGTTCATGGAGGGCAAGGAGGTGGTGAGCGGGTTCGCCGAGATCGAGGTGGCCGATCTGGATCAGGCGTTGAAGGTGGCCCGCTCGTGGCCGGCGTGCCCGATCGTGGAGATCCGCCCCGTCTCATGACCGGCCCCGCAGACCCGCCCGCTGACGGTCTCCCGGACGGAAGCGCCGATGGCGAACTCGGCGAGCAGCCGGGCCGCGCCGGCGCGGCCCTGGACGGCGACAGCGGGCGGGTACTCGCGCGGGTGTTGCGCGAGCACGCGGGCCGGCTGGCGGCGAGCCTGATCTCGCTGCTGGGCGACTTCTCCGCCGCCGAGGACCTGGTGCAGGACGCGGTGGAGACGGCGCTGCGCCGCTGGCCGGTCGAGGGCATTCCGGAGCGGCCGCAGGCGTGGCTGTACACGGTGGCCCGGCGGCGGGGCCTGGATGTGCTGCGGCGTGAGTCGAACTACCGGGCCAAGCTGGCCCAGCTGCACTGGCCGGAGCCGCAGGCGGCCGATGACCGGCTGCGGCTGATCTTCACCTGCTGTCACCCGGCACTGGCCCCGCAGGCACGGATCGCACTGACGTTGCGGGTGGTGTGCGGACTGTCGACGGGGCAGATCGCGGCGGCGTTCGTGGTGCCCGAGACCACGGTGGCCCGGCGCATCACCCGGGCGAAGAAGAAGATCGGCCAGGCCGGCATCCCGTATCGCGTCCCGGCGGCCGAGGAGTTGCCGGAGCGGCTGCGCTCGGTGCTGGCGGTCATCTATCTGCTGTTCAACGAGGGCTACCTGTCCAGCAGCCCCGAGCGGGCCCAAGCGCGTGACCTGGTCGACGACGCCGAATGGCTGGCCGCGCTACTGGCCGGGCTGGCGCCGGCCGAGCCGGAGGTGGCCGGGCTGCTGGCGCTGATCCGGCTGCACCGGGCACGAGGTCCGGCCCGCTTCGACGCGGAGGGCAGGCTGGTGCTGCTGGCCGATCAGGATCGCTCCCGCTGGGACCGGCATGCGATCGAGCAGGCGGTGGCGCTGCTGACGCGGGCGGCTCGTGCGCATCGGCGGCCGGGCCCGTACCAGCTGCAGGCGGCGATCGCTGCCTGTCACGCGGAGGCCGTCTCGTTCGAGCAGACCGACTGGGCGCAGATCCTGGTGCTCTACGACATGCTGGCGCATCTGGCCCCCTCGCCGGTCACCCGGCTGCACCGGGCAATCGCCCTGCGCCATGTCCACGGCGCCGCTGCGGCGCTGGCCGAAGTCGATGAGCTGGAACGCGACCTGGCCGGCTACGCGCTCTGGCACGCCACCCGCGCCGAGCTGCTGCGCGAGCTGGGCCAGGCCGAGCGGGCGCGGGCGTGTGACGAGCGGGCCCTGAAGCTGACCACCAACCCCGCCCAGCAGGCCCTGTTGGTCGAACGGCTCGCCTGGAGCTGAAGATCAGGGCGGTCATCTGCCGGGCCGCCAGGGCGCGTTCGGGTCCACCCGGCGGGCCTGGCCGTTGATCTGCAGGGCGTAGGTGGGCCGGCCGAGGCCGGGAACCTGGCCGAGGTAGGAGTGGCCGGCCAGGTGGCACCAGGCAGGCCGATCCAGCGGCGCGGCCGGGTCGGTGGCAATCACCCGCACCACGGTGCCCGCCTCCAGGTCGGCGACGAGGCGGGCCAGCTGGATGAGCAGCAACACACAGCGGGCGTCGCCGCCGTCCAGCACCACTGGCGACGGAACAACCGGGTGACCCTCAAAAGCGCCTGGGCTGCTCATGCGGCGACCGGCAGACCGGCCAGCCGCCATTCGAGCATCCCGTCGGCCAGCCGTACCGCGCGGTGGCCGCGTCCAGTCGGGGTCCCGGTAGTATCGGCGAAATTTCCAACGGATATGCAGGTCAGGAGCCCTTCCAAGGTTGGCCCTGGAAGATCGTCTGCCGAGGCTCTGACCAGCATTTCCGTTGCTTTTGCGGCGATTACTACCGGGACCCCGAATAGGGCTGCCCAGATGGCGACGCCTCTAGATCATCCCATTTCCGGTACTGGTCGATCCGAAAGCTCCCCAAGCAGGCCGACGTGGGGGCGGAGAGCGATGACGTTGGCGTGTGGCTGGGTGAGCTGCTCGCGTAGGTCCTGGTTCTCGAGGGTGAGGATGTGGACGGCCCGAACGAGCGCGGGGACGTCTGCCTGGAGTTGCGCGAGCTTCTCGTTCTTGTTCGCGATCGTCTTCTTCAGCCTGGTGATCTCGGCGCGAAGTCGGACCTCGACGTCCGGGGTCGCGCCGCGTGCCTTGACCAGTTCGTAGAACTCGTTCTTCAGGTCGGTGTGGCGCTGGGTGAGGGCGTTGCACGGGACCTGCGACTCTTGGGCGAGCGCGACGATGGTCAGGGCGCCGTTGGAGTACTTGGCCTGGTCGTTGAGGAGGCGGTGGATGCCGGCGCGGATACGTTCGCGTTCGTCTGGGGTCGGGCTCATGTGGCGTCCTCGAGAGTGATGCGGGTGCGGTCGTGGGTGTCGGCGAGGTCGCGGAGGCGGGCGGCGTTGGCGCGGAACCGATCGCCGATCGGTCGGGCGGCGAAGGCGGCGCGTTTGTCGAGGAATTCGGCGCATTCGCGGAGCTGGGCGGCGTGCTCGTCAGCGCGGATGATATTGCCGCAGCCGGGGACGCAGCGGTCGAGGGTGGGAGTGTCCCTGACGCCGTCGCGATGGCAGAGGGCCTGAGCGCGCTTGTAGTGACGGGGTACGGACAACATCGGAACCGGAACGCACGTTAAGCTCGTTCGCTGAGGTCGATGAGGGTGCGTGACGGGGCGGCCGGAGGTGCTTGGCGTGCGTTTCCGTTCGGACGCAGCCCGCTTGTCGATCTTCGCCGGGTCTGCCCGCCGACCAGGATCGGGCGACTGGTCAGGCTGAATCGCCGCCGTAGTCACCGATCGGGTGCGCGGGGATCGGCTGTCCGGAACTCCTCAGTAACGGACAAGATCGAGTAGGGCCGCGCGAGGGCTCTGACTGGCCCCGACAGGCGTCCGTAACTCCGTCCGGAATCAACGTCCCGAAACTTGCGGACCAGAGCCGGGTTCCGGAACACGATCAACCTCCCGAGCGCCTTCGTTCGATCATGTCCGATACCGCGTCCGAAAGCTCACTCACCCTCGGCGATCAGTCCAATGGCCCTCTCGTCATTCCGTTGACCTGCGTGAACAGAGCTAATCGTGCGTTCTGGTTCCGTTGCAGGTCCAGCCCCGTCGCGGAGCCAGATCCGGATGGAGGCGACGTCGATGGTGCCCTGGTAGATGCGTTCTCGCTTGTCATAGCGGGTGGCCATGTCGCCAGCCAGCTTCATGGGACCGCTGAGAGGGGTTTTCTGCCACGAGCATGGGACCACCCGGTTGCCAGTGGTGGGACCACCCGGCGTGTCGCGTTCGGGAGGTTGATCACTTCCGGTTACGAACCGTTCCAGGCCGTTCGACTTGGTGGGGGTTCGGGGAATGGCGTTTCGGGAGGTTTCCGTGATTGAGGTACGCGAGGTGCTGCGGGCGTGGCTGGCCGGGGCCGGCCTGCGCAAGGTCGCTGGCAAGCGACAGGCCAGGGCGCGGAAGGCCTTGAGCTTGTTGAGGCACCGTTCCACGGTGTTGCGATCTTTGTAGCGTTCGGGATCGAAGGCGGGGCCGGAGAGCTTTGCTGGCTAGAACATGTCCGGCGTCGGGATCGCCTGGCTGAAGTCTCCGGACCGCAGTGAGACGTTGTCAGCAACGGTCGATGACCGTGTGTAGCCGATCACGGCGGGCGTGGGAGTGATCAAGTAGAGAAAAGCGTGAAGCCCCTGGTAGGGGTGGGTCTTGTCGAAGGATCCACCGCACCGCACACAAGGGCTTCACGTGACCTCCAGTATCACCTACACAGCCGAGTTGGACATGCCGCGCGAGGTTGTGCTGTTTCTGGCCGGGCTGTTGCGCGCCGAGCGGGTACGGCGCCGCACCCGCGCGGGCACTCGGGCGCTGGGCGAGTTCAAGCAGGCCGTTCTGATCATCCGCTGGCTGGTGGACGGCGCTCGGATCGCCCGGCTGGCCGCCGATAACGCCATCTCGCACGCGACCTGTGATCGGTACGTCGAAGACGGGGTCACCGTATTGAAGGCCCAGGCGCCGACGCTACAGGAGGCGCTCACGGCGGCGAAGGCCGCCGGCTACACCCACCTGCATCTGGATGGCACGCTGATCGAAACCGACCGCTGCCGCGCCCTGGGCCCGAACGGCGCCGACCTGTGGTGGAGTGGAAAACACAAGCAGCACGGCGGCAACATTCAGGTCCTGTCCAGCCCCGGCGGCGACCCGCTGTGGACTTCTGAGGTACGGCCCGGCCGTGAACACGATCTCACCTGTGCCCGCCTGCACGGCCTCCTCGACCCGCTGGCCAAGGCCGCCGAGGACGGGCTGATCACGTTGGCCGACCTCGGCTACGTCGATGCGGGTATGGGGTTTCGCCTGCCGTACAAGAGGTCTCGGGGTGGCACACTCACCGACGATCAGATCCAGTACAACAAGGTCCACGGTGCGCTCCGAGCCCTCGCCGAACGAGCAAACGCCCAGCTCAAGATGCGGTTCAAGGCACTGCGGAACGTCAGCAAGTGCCCTTGGAAGATCGGCGGTATCGTCGCCGCGGCGCTCGTCCTCTTCCACCGGGAGCAAGCTCACAAGCAGCTGTCACCCAGCGTGAACGCCGGTTGCTGACAATGACTCAGTGCTTGGGTGGGGATCGACCAATGCATCCAGCCGCCTTCGCCCTCCATATGCCACTCGCCCTGATCGGACAATTGAAGCAGGTGGTGAAAGGAGTTCGGGTCTTCGCCATCGGGAAAATTCTGCGAGACAGTCCCTGGGAGCATCGGCCAGCCGAAGGCGATTTCCCCGCTGGTGAGAACGCCCGGCCGTGCCCACAACCAGTCGCTCTCGGTGTTGCCGATTCTGACGTAGTCGCTTATGTACTCGTAGGTGTCGTACTCGACGTCGTCGAGAATCTCCTCCCAGGCCGCGTCATAGCCGTCGGGCATGGCGAATCCGGACTCGGCCTTCCAAGCGACCGGTGCGAAGACCTTGGACTCGGCGGGCGGGTCTATCTCGACGGCGTGCCCGGAACGGGCGGCGATCACAGCCACGGCCTCCGGTTCGAACGCCAACCCGATGTCGTCGAGGTAGAAGAAGTTGAGCAGGCCGGTGCCAGCCGGTGCGAGGTCACCGAGCCACGGGGCAAGGACATCGGTGTCAAGGACGGCGAACAGACTCAACGGATCGTCCTCGCAGGTGGGCCACGGCGTCCCCGGTTCGAGCATCGCCCGGCCACCAAATCGGCAGTGGCCTGACCCCTCACCCGGCTCGGCTCTCCTCAGGTCGAAACCGGGGCGGGCGAGGCTGACGATGCGGGGAGTGAGTTCCGCGCCGAAACGCTCGACGCAGAAGTCATGCAGGGCGGCAAGCGTCTCTCTCGGCTCCATGCGACGTTCAGCCTTCCTCAATGAACGCGACCACCTCGGGGATCTCCTGCCTGGAAGGGAAGCGTGCCATCTTCTGAAAGCACTTCAGTACCAGCACCACCGCGAACAACGCCTGCGGACTGGCGGTCCGCTCTTGAGCCCAGGCCCTCTCCTCGACGGTCGGGGTGAAGAACACATGCAGCACCCGTGCCGAGGTCAGGCGCTTGAACTGCGGGTAGGCGGTCCGCTCGATCGACGTCACGCGAGCCCTTTCCGGCTGAACACCTCCAAAACCCGCCCATCGTAACGGCAGATGATCAACACCCGCCCGCCATTCACCAAACCGCAACCAAACAAGCGCAAATGGTCACACTTCAGGCATCAGCACGTCTTCTGACCTGGGCTTCCCCTCGTAACGTGGAGATATCGCCTTAAAGGGGGACGGCGATGACAGAGACACGGCGAAGGTTCGATCAGGACTTCCGGGACGGTGCGATCCGGATCGTGGAGGAGACGGGCAGGCCGATCGTGCGGGTGGCCCGGGAACTGGGCGTCAATGCGGGCACGTTGGCCAACTGGGTGAACATGGCCCGGCAGCGGCGCCGGGTCGGTAACGACGGCCTGGGCGAGGACGAGCTGGTCCGGCTGCGTAAGGAGAACGCCGAGCTGCAGATGCGGTGTGATGTGCTCAAGCGCGGTCTGACCCTCTGGGTGCAGGACTCGACGACCCGATGAGCGTGGTCGCCTTCATCTGCGCGCAGAGGGCCGAGCATGGCGTGCCGTACGCGGTGGCCTGCCGTGCTTTGAGCAGGTCGCAGGCCTGGCTCTACAAATGGCGGCAGCGTGGGACCTCCGCGCGGGAGCAGCGTCGACGGCGGTTGGATGCCGGGGTTGAGGAATCCAGGAACAGCGGTTGGCGGTAGGGTCGGGAGCTGGCGCGGTGGTGATCATGGTTGACGGTAGGGCCCAGGGCCTGTCTTCCGCCGGTTTCCCGGTCGGCTGTGCTCTCCCTGGTGTCCGTGGTCAGGTCACTCCGTTTCCAGCTCCCGCCGCATCGAACTGGGCGTGCGGTTCTCCCGCACCCAGCTCACCGACGCCGTTCACCGCCGGTATTCAGCTTTTCCCGCCAGGGCTTGCCGGCTCTGGGCGGGACGACGATTCCAGACAGCTTGATCAGGCCGCACTGGTCCGGCGAGCGGTAGGCGACCACGTCGATGCCGAAGCGCCGTCCGCGTTTGTGTCGCTTCCCGATAAAGATCGCCAGCCGTTGGATCGCGTAGTGCCTGATCTTGCCGATGCGGATCGTGGAGTGGCCGTACTTGAAGTACGTCGCCCACCCGCGCAGGAAGGCGTTCACCTCCTGCACGACCGCTTCGACCGACATCCACAGCCGGGACCGGTGGGTGAGTTCCCGGATCCGGTCGCGGGCGTGTGCCATCGCCTTGTCTGCGGGCCAGCGAGCCAGGAACCGCACCCCTCTGCCTCCGCGCCTCCCGCGAGAGCGCACCATCCGGTGACGGAAGCCCAGGAAGTCAAAACCGGGGCCTCCTTCCTCCAGGTGGATGATGGCCGTCTTGGCCTCCTTCGGCTCCAGGCCGAGTTCGGCCAGCAGCTCCCGCAGCCGCGCGAGCGCGGCCTCGGCCTGCTGCCGGGATCTGCACATCACCAGCAGGAGAGTAGGCCGGGGGAATCGCACCCCCGGCCTCTCGCAGAACCGGACTTAAACCTCTCGGCTTATCCGGCTCCCATCGCCCAGCCGTCAGGACGAGCGCCGAGACGCCAGTGCGCGAACAGGCGGGGAGATCGCCGGGCGATCTCGGCCAGCCAGGCCATCGCGCGCCGTTCCCGGCGTTTGAGCCGTTTGTATTTCCGGCACGCCCAGCCCACCAGGAGCTTGTTGAGATGCCGGAGGAAGGAGAGCAACCGGGACCGGTAGAAGCGCCCGTAATAGTTGATCCACCCCTGCACGATGCTGTTGAACATGCGGGCAAGGTCGTCCAGAGACTTGTCACTGCGCCGGGACAGATGCCAGGAGCGGATCACCGCTCCCATCGCCTTCATCGCCTGCGTGCTGACCGCGGGCAAGAACGACACGAAGTGCTTGCCGTGCTTGTTCTTGGCCAGCCGGGGCCGGAACTCATAGCCCAAGAACGTGAACCGGGTGTGCTCGTGCGAGCCCGTCCGGTCGGCGTCCTTGCAGTAGATGATGCATGTCTTGTCCGGATGCAACTCCAGGCCGACCTGCGCCAGACGCATTGCAATCGCGTCTCGCACGTATTCGGCCTGCCGGCGGCTGCCGCAGTGCACCACCGCGTCATCGCAGTAACGCTCGAAACCAAGCGCCGGAAATTCCCGGGCCAGCCAGGCGTCGAACGCGTAATGCATGAACAGGTTAGCCAGCAAAGGTGAAATCGCCGACCCCTGCGGGGTCCCGCGATCTCGGGCGACCAGGGTGCCATCCTGCCGTTGCATCGGAGCGGTCAACCACCGCTGGACATACAACAGGATCCACCGCTGATCCGGTGAAAGGTGCTT
Source organism: Streptosporangium album (assembly GCF_014203795.1). Classification (NCBI taxonomy): domain Bacteria; kingdom Bacillati; phylum Actinomycetota; class Actinomycetes; order Streptosporangiales; family Streptosporangiaceae; genus Streptosporangium; species Streptosporangium album. The sequence continues at coordinate 82,189 of NZ_JACHJU010000003.1, forward strand.
GGCGACGGCCTTGAGCACCAGGTCATGCGGCACGGTGTCGAAGAAGGCCCGGATGTCCATGTCGATCACCCAATCCTTCCGCCAGCACCGCACCCGGCACGCCCCAACCGCATCCAGCGCCGACTTGCCCGGCCGATAGCCGTAGGAATCCGGATGGAAGATCGGTTCGACCTTCGGCTCCAGATACATCCGCACCACCGTCTGGGCCACCCGGTCGGCCACGGTCGGCACGCCCAGCACCCGCACCCCTCGCCCTTGCGGCTTGGGGATCTCCACCGCTTTCACCGGCGGCGGGAAGTACGAGCCTGAGGACAACCGGTTCCAGATCCGATACAGATTCCGGTCCCGATCGGCCTCGAACTGCGCGATCGACTCCTCATCGACCCCCGCCGCCCCCTTGTTGGCCTTGACTCTCTGAAACGCTTCCCAGACCTTCCACTTGTCGATCTGAAACGGCTTGTCCTGCTGCCTGAGTTCGCTCACCTGGCTCCTCCCGGCCCGATCGGATGACCAGCCGGTTGACCACCAAGCGACTCCGGGCGACCCGGCCCCTTCGCTCCACGCCCATTACGGCGCTTCTGCACTACTACGAGCCGGTCCGTCCCTCCGCCTCGCCCCGGTACTCGGCCCCTTGCAGTGTCCGCTGCTTGGGGTACTCCCTTCGGCCGGACGCTCCAACACGCGCCCGACACCGCTGAGACGGCAGGTTCCCACGTTCCGTACTGGCGCCCAAGCCGAACTCGCGCCACCTTGACGCCGGTCACCACCTGGCCAGCAAGCAGGCACCCGCCAGGCTCATCCCGGGGCAACAACTGGACCCCGGTTTCGATGACGCCGCTACGCTTTCGACGTTTCATCAGTGGTTCACTCTCGTTCGCCTTCTCGGCTCACACCTGACGCATCTCGTGCGCCTTTTCCGCGACGCTCACCACCACGGCCATTGAGCCGCAGCAACTCGCGGTGGTTTGGGACCTCCCCCTGCGTCCCGAGTTCCGCGTAATTAGCGGTCACTAGAGACTCCGACCGGGTAAACTTGCAGGTCAGAATGGTGTGACTAGAGCTGCGGCCTGAAATCGCCTAGAGAAACGCCTGGGCAGATTGCCCCGTTAGCTCCGGGTTTGGGTGGGTATCGTCTAGAGACGATGTATGTGAAGACCACCAGCCGGAAGACCAAGAACGGCACGGCAGTCCGCTACCTGCACCTGGCCCACAACGAGTGGGACCCGGTCGCAGGTCGCTCCGTGCCCAAAATCTTGCACAGCTTCGGCCGGGAAGACCAACTCGACCGCACCGCGATCACCCGGCTGGTCGCCTCTCTATCCAAGCTGCTGGACCCGGCCGAAGCACTGGCCGCCACCACGGCCCCCGGCCTGGCGTTCCTAGAATCACGCCCTTACGGCGGCACCTACGCACTGGACCAGATATGGCGCCGGCTGGGCATCGACCAGATCCTCATCCAGCTCCTGCAGGGCCGCCGCGGCCGGCCCCGTGACGTCTCGGCCGAGCGGGTGCTGTTCGCTCTGGTCGCCAACCGCGCCCTGGCTCCGTCGTCCAAACTGGCTGCCGCCGACTGGATCAGCAACGATGCCCACATCGACGGCCTGGCCGCCACCAGCGACGACGCCTGCTACCGGGCCATGGACTGGCTACACGACGTCCGCGAACGACTGGAGGCCGAGATCTACAACCAGGTCGCCAACCAGCTCAATCTGGAGGTGGACCTGCTGTTCTTCGACACCACCAGCACCTACTTCGAACTCGACGAGGCCGACGAGCCGATCGCTCGCGACGAGCACGGACTGCCGGTCTCCCCATCCGCATCCGCATCCGCATCCGCATCCGACGGCGACGGCGACGGCGACGGCGACGGCGAGCAGGACAGGGCCGGATTTCGCACCTACGGCAAGTCCAAGGACTCCCGCGACGACCTGCCGCAGATCGTCATCGGCATGGCCGTCACCCGCTCCGGCATCCCGGTCCGGGTATGGTCCTGGCCGGGCAACACCTCCGATTCAGCGTTGATCCGGCAGGTCAAGGACGACATGCGGGACTGGACCCTGTCCAAGATCGTGTGGGTGGCCGACCGCGGGTTCGCCTCCGCGGCCAACCGCCGCTACCTGCGCAGGGGCGATCATCACTACATCATCGGCGAGAAGCTGCGCTCCGACAGCCCCGAGATCACCACCGCGCTGTCGCGGCAGGGCCGCTACGCCGACATCACCGCGAACATGCGCATCAAAGAGGTCAAGGTCAGCGAGCACGAACGGTTCGTGATCTGCCACAACCCCGAGGCGGCCGCCCGCGACGCCCACGTCCGCGAGCAACTCATCACCCAACTGCGCGAGCTGATCGACGGCTCCGACACGCTGAGCGTGATCAAACGGGCCGAGCTACGCGGGAAGATCAGCGCCAGGCCCGCGCTGAACCGCTATCTGCGCACCACCCCCGGCGGGCGCTTACGGATCAACGCCCGCGCGATCAACGCTGAGGCCAACCTGGACGGCAAATACCTGCTGCGCTGCTCGGACCCGCATCTACCGGCCGCCGACATCGCCGTCGGCTACAAGCAGCTTTTGCAGGTCGAGCGCGGCTGGCGCGACATGAAGTCGATCATCGATCTGCGGCCCGTCTACCACCGCCGCGAGGAACGTATCCGCGCCCATGTCATCTTGTGCTGGCTGGCCCTGCTGCTGGTCCGCATCATCGAAAACACCGTCGGCGACACCTGGGTGAGCATTCGCCGTCACCTCAACCGTCTGCAGATCGGTACCTTCCATGGCCCCGCGGGCCGCTTCCGTCAGCGCACCGAGCCCACCAAGGTCCACCGCGACCTGCTGACCAAACTCGGTATCGCTGCGCCCCAGCAGATCATCGAGCTCGCTGCTCTCTCCTGATCCTTCCTAAGCTCGGACCTGTGCGCGGACTAGAGAAACGCCCATCCGGTGTGTCTCCACGCGTTTCCCCAGGTCAAGCACCGGTTTCGAGCTCTAGCCGCTCCGAATTACGCGGAACGCAGGTGCGTGAGCGATCCCGGAGGACCTACCTCCATCACCAGCACAGCACCGCATCCGAAGCTCGCGATCTTCTACATCACAACCTCCATCAGCGTTCGTGGCGCACGATCGTCGGCGAACCGGATGATCACACCGTGCTCGCGTTCGTCCCATGCCCGGTCGATCCGGTGCAGGTAGACGTTGCAGAGCAGCGGCGAGATCGGACCGCCCTGGGCGGTTCCGGTCACCTCACGCCGGACCTGTCCGTCCTGCATGACACCGGCTCGCAGGATCTGCCGGATCAGCTTCAGGACGGACTGGTCACACACGCGTTCCTCGATCGCTTGCATCAACCGATCATGCGGAATCGCCGAAAAGCAGTTGGCGATGTCCGTCTCGACCACCCACCGGCGGCCCCGCCAAGCCTCATCGATGACGACTTGAAGGGCGTCGTGCGCCGACCGTTTCGGCCGGAACCCGAAGCTGCACGTCGCGAAGTCCGCCTCGAACACCGGCTCAAGCACGATCTTCAACGCGGCCTGCACAACCCGGTCCCGAACCGTCGAGATGGAAAGCGGACGGTATTCATCCGCCCGTCCCGGTTTGGGGATCATCACCCCGCGCGCGGGCAGCGGACGGTACCGGCCCTCCCTCAGCTCGGCGGCCGGCTCGTCCACAAGCCGGACTGCTCCGTACTCGTGTTCGATCTGGTCCAGAGTGGTCCGGTCGATGCCGGGTGCGCCGTTGTTGGCGCGCACCGCGGCCCACCCACGCCACAGAACGTCCCTGCGCAGGACCTTGTCCATGAGCGCGTGAAACCGTCGTCCGGGATCGGCCTTGGCCGTCCGGTAGAGCGTGTGCTGCAGGGCACGCACCTTGTCCAAGGGAGCCTTCACCAGGGCGGTGGGACCAGCCGACATAGCGGCACTCACCGGGCACCTCCATCTGCCCCGGCATCATCTGGGGCGTCTGCATCAGCACGCGTCGACGAAGTAGGGGCCCTTCCCTCACCGCCGGTTCTGTTGTCCGATCGGCTCAAGCGGTACTACGGCCCCCTCCGACGCCCACCCGGCCAGCCATCCACTTCCCGAGGTCATCGGTTATGGGACACCACGCTCCGGCAACACGACTGCGCAGGTCACCGGGCCGGGGAGGGCCTCTCCAGTTCCCGCCGCCACTATCTGTACGTTCCACGCCCTCTACGCCGGGGGATCCTTCACGGCTGCATCTTCAGGATCTTCACCGCTTCCATGGCCTTCGCCCTTCTCAGCCGGGCTCGGCATCCCCTCGCCCCACCCGTCACCGGGTGAGAGATCTAACGACGCGGCAGGCTTCGCTTCATGCTGCGGACCGCACAGTTGCACGCCCCCAAGGGACGCTTGACGCTGGGCTTCGACTCCGACCGTTTCCAGACGGAGCCGCCAGCCTGCTACCGGGCTCCCTGACGACTACCCGGACCGGACTCGCACCGGCAAGCGACGACGAGCTTACGAGATCAGTCGTTAACCACTCATTTCGATCAACCACCTATCTCTACTGGACGCACCTGAGAATGATCATGGCGTGGGTGGGCAGTCCGGGTCTCGATGCGGTGAACGTCCGGCGCACCGGCCGGCTCGGCCGCTTATCGGTCACGTGACCATTTTGCCCCGTCATGGCGGCCTGATCAGCGAAGGTCATCGTCACTGTCTTGGTGGTCCCGTCTCGCCCTGCTTCACATCAAAAGGACTCATACGCCTATGTCTCACAGCAGTCTGACAGAGAGGGTCCCGGATCGGCGGCCAGTTCCTCGACGTGGGAGATGCGGCGGATACCGGTCAGTTTGAGCGCGAGCAGCGATAACACCGAACTGGTCGCCTCGATCCACCGGCTGCCGGGGTATCCGGCCGCGGCCACGAGGGCGGGAAGATCCAGGGCGACCAGTTCCGGGACTGCGAGCAGCAGGCCCGCCACCCGCGTCTCGGCGTGGGCGGGCAGCACGCCGAAGTCGGCGCTCTTGGCCACCGGCAACACCTGGCGGCGGGGCAGTCCACGCTGATCGTGCGGGCGCGGCCGCATCCGCTCAAAGCCTTCCTCGGCCAAGACCTCCGCCACGCCGGTCCGGTTCAGGGGCGTGCCTTCGGTGGCGAGGACCTGCGAGATCTCCACCGCCGAATGGCCGCCCCAGCGCAGCTCGATGATCCGCGTGCGGGCCGCGTCTTTGGCCGGAGCGGTCTTGGGGCCGGGCCGGGGCGGTGGTGCGAAGAAGTCCCGGTGGCCCGCTCGGAAGTCACGCACCACCGTGGTCGATGCCGCCGGTGTGTAGCCGAATCGGTCGGCTGCATCCGTCAGTGCGACGCCGTCCAGCAGGTAGGCGCGCAATGCCTCATAGCGGCGCTGGAGCGGGTCGGCCGGGTCGGTGAAGAACTCCGCGCCCGGCCGTGACCAGGGTGATCTGGCTGTATGTTCCATGCCTCAAGCAAAACCTGAGGCGGTCAAGGAGGTCGTGGCCGGCCCCGCCGTACCTGATGCCGCAGCTCCAGATCCCCGTGTTTTCCGGGCTTGCTCACATCCGCCGAAACGAATCAACCACGGGTGCCCGGAGGCACAGAAAAACGATCATGGCTTCGCATACAGCCAGACCACCCCGATGATGCCGACAGGGCGGATGGGCAAACCCCGTACGAGCAAGGGCATTCCGACTCCGTCCAGCAAGACCGGAAAGCCCGCGATCAGGGTGAATTACGATCCGTGGAAATCGGCGTTAGCGTTACGGGATGTTCGAGCATGTCAGGACGGGTGTGCACGACAACGGCGTTGAGTCAACGTCGGCCCGAACGTGGCGGGAGAGTCTGGCGCGATAACGCGACCTTGAGTGTTTCCGCAGGTCGCGGTGACCATCTGTACCATGATCCATCTCACCGCTAATGGCTGTCCTCTCGTTCCTCGACCCCGGAGGTCAGCCATGCCGACAGGGCGAACGCGGCGTACGCCTCCACACCGATCGGCAGCGTGACAGCGCTGTTGATCTCCCAATCGTCGGCGATCCCCGGCAGCAGCTTCACCGGACCGAACCCGGTCATCTCCCCGAGACCGACCCACCCGGACCATGTAGCGACTCCGGCCGGGAGTGCCAGCAGGGCGAGAGGCCAGCGGCGAGGCCAGCGAACGGAGTGGGGGCTACTGGTCATCAGTGGTCCCCTCTCTCAGTAAGGCAGCCACTTCGTCTATGTGGCGGAGCCCCACTCGAACGATCGCGTTGTGGATCTCGGTTTTGGTCAGCTCAAGTCGAGCGGCCAGGATCACGTCAATCCGCCGAGCGTCGACCTCTGCGGCGACTTCGGGGGAGACGAGCAGGCGGCCGACAGGTGGCCTCTGGGCCATGGGGTTACTCCTGGTGGGTGGCGCGTGGGTAAGCGCGGATCTCGTTGTCATGAAAACCAGCATTGCACGTGATGGAAACTGTTGGCAACAGTGTCAGTCGCATGTAATGCTGGTGAGCGTCACCAGGGTATGCCTGATGATCTCCGGTGCCAACGAACGGCACCGGCAGACAGCAAAAGGCCCCGCCGACTTCCTGGACAGATGCCCGGCGGGGCCACCTCACGAGAGGTGATCCAATCATGGACGACCTGACACGGTTCTGGGGACTCCTGTGCAGGCTGGCGCACGCTGTGCGCGTCACGGCCGCCACGCTGGCAGCGCTCGCGCTGGTGATCCAGGACGTCACCATTCACACGCTGAGCAGGTGGCACGCCCAGCAGCTCCCCAGAGGTCTGGTCGAGGTGACCGCGCCGGCCCCCGCGGAGCAAGTGCAGGAGCGCACGGCGTAAAAGGCCCTCCGCTCGGGTCGCCGCCACCAGACGCAAAGTAGCTGCGAGTAACCGGGCGTTCCCGGACAGCTTGTTAGCGGAGCAACCCGCCACATCTCCCCCGCAGGGAGCAGGACGAGCCCCAGGCCTCGTTGGTGAGCTACTCCAGCGGCCCGAACTTCATGTCCGAGACATCGATGGCCATCCCCCGCACCTGCTGCTCAGTTATCCCGCGCACACCCCTCAAGTCGGCGCCGCGCAGGACCGCGCGGGTCAGGTCCGCGCCGGTCAGGTCCGCGCCGGTCAGGTCCGCGCCGGTCAGGTCCGCGCCGGTCAGGTCCGCGCCCAGGTCCGTGCCGGTCAGGTCCGCGCCCAGGTCCGCGCCGCGCAGGACCGCGCCGCGCAGGACCGCGCGGGTCAGGTCCGCGCCGGTCAGGTCCGCGCCGGTCAGGTCCGCGCCCAGGTCCGTGCCGGTCAGGTCCGCGCCCAGGTCCGCGCCGCGCAGGACCGCGCCGCGCAGGACCGCGCGGGTCAGGTCCGCGCCGGTCAGGTCCGCGCCGTTCAGCTTCGCGCCGTTCAGGAACGCGCCGGTCAGGTCCGCGTCGGTCAGGTTCGCGCCGTTCAGGACCGCGCGGGTCAGGTCCGTGCCGGTCAGGTTCGCGCCGTTCAGCTTCGCGCCGTTCAGGAACGCGCCGGTCAGGTCCGCGTCGGTCAGGTTCGCGCCGTTCAGGACCGCGCGGGTCAGGTCCGCGCCGCGCAGGTCCGCGCCGGTCAGGTTCGCGCCGCGCAGGTCCGCTTCGGTCAGGTCCGCGCCGCGCAGGAACGCGCTGGTCAGGAACGCTTTGGGAAAGCGGCTGAAGGAGAAGTCTGCGCGGTCATTAACCTCGCCGCTTTCATCGAATGCGGCCAGAGTGGGAGCAATGGTCAACGCCGCGACTACATCGGCAGGGAGACGCACGTAGGAGCCGTTATCTTCCCCGGCGTCACTGCATCGCTTGGGCGGGGTTTTCTCACCGGGTTGAAGAGCGCACCCGTCGTGGTTGCGGACGAACGCCGACAACACATTGCGGATGCTGTCCCGGTCGCGAGTGGAGTCAGTGGTCAGGCGTTGCAGGGCGTAGATGCCGCCCAGTCGTACGTCGGATTTGGTGGAACCGAGCTGTTCGATGGCTTTCGTGTACCGGTCGGTGATCTGCCCCTCCTGGGTGGTGTTCAGCGTTTGAGCGGTGTACCAGAGCCCCAGTGCCGTGAATACGACACCGCCGATCACGACTAGCCCGGTCACTGCCTGGACGAGCGTGTGACGCGCGGAGTTGACTGCCTCCACCCGTTCGGCCGCGGTCATCTCTGTGCGTTCGACGTCCGTGAGCGGGGTGCGTTCGCCGGCGAGGTATCGGGCGGCCGGCCCGATGAGGGCCGCGAGCGCAAGGCAGGCCGCCAGCGTAAGCGCGACGCCCGCTAAGACCCAGCGCTCCCAGGTTGGTCCTGTCCACATGATCGAGGCCCAGGCGCAGGTGGCGATCAATGCCAGGAGCGGGACCAGCCAGCGCCCGCGCCGCCACCACCTGTGGCGTGGCGGTGCGGGCGGTGGGGGGTTGTCTGACGGCTGTGCTGGGGCTGGTTCTGACTCCACTGGTGGCGGTGGGTGCGGTGTCCGCCCCCTAGTTGAGGAGGCGAAGGCGACTCCGGCTGCGGCCGACGTGAGGAGCGCGGCCAACGTGAGGGCTGCGCGGAAAAGCAGGGGTTTACCAGCCATGCTGATGATTGCACCAGGTCCGCTGGCCCAGTGGAACAGGAGATGATCAACCCTCGCGACCACACGGCGTGACACTGATTACTCAGCGCTACTTTGCGTCTGGTGGCAGCGACCCGAGCGGAGGGCCTAAAAGGCATGCCCTCGCCGGGCGGGCAGGCTCCGGGATCGGGGTCGAGGAACGACGGGACAGCCATTAGCGGTACGGGATGTTCGAGCATGTCAGGACGGGTGTGCACGACAACGGCGTTGAGTCAGCGTCGGCCCGAACGTGGCGGGAGAGTCTGGCGCGATAACGCGACCTTGAGTGTTTCCGCAGGTCGCGGTGACCATCTGTACCATGATCCATCTCACCGCTAATGGCTGTCCTCTCGTTCCTCGACCCCGGAGGTGACCGTGCCGCACGCGCACTGGCAGCGGTGGGCCCGATGCTCGGTCACCATCACCGTGACCAGCGGAATGTCACGCACCTGACGACGGACAAAGCCGACGCTGTCGCTCGCGGACAGGCCAGATCCGCAGCCGGTGCACGCAGGCGGCACATGATCGGCGATCTCGTCGGGCACCTCGGCCATGCTCAGCCCTGACCCGGGCGCTCCGGGTCGGGGTCCCGGTAGCACTGACGAAGTTTCGGTCGGATATAGTCGCGACCTGCGGTGACGTCGAGGTGGTTACTGGCGGGTGTGTTCCTGCCTGGGTGAGCGTCCGTGTTCGGCAGGGGCGTGGAGTGTCGGTGCTCGCGAGGATCATGTGGCGGCCCCGGCCGCCCTGGCTGTGGTCGGGGCTCGCCCTCGACTGGTAGTGCGTTTTATCGGCGCGATGGTTTGCGCTTGATCTGGTGGAGCGTGACCACCCGATCCCGTGCTCAATGGAAGCTGTTCGCGGGTGTACGGCTCAGCGGGGAGGCGCGGCGATCTGTACGCGGCGGCTGTCGTTATCAGACAGGAACGGCGCCAGTGCCCGCCCTTCCTCGGCGACAGCGGTGCGGTCGGCTTGGGAGAAGGGGCGCAGCGGGGTGACGACCACAGTGCCCGCCTCAACGGTCCAGGTCGCGGCGGCCCGGCCGTCAAGGAGGACCATGCGAGCGCCGGCGACGGACAGGCCGCGGTGGGCGTCGTCGATGATCCGGCCACGGTCGTGGTAGCCGAGGATCGCGTTGTCGAAGGCAGGCAAGAACCGTACCGGGGCGGGTGTGCCCGGGTCGGGGCGCGGCGCGGCGGGGAGGTCCAGCAGTTCCCGGCCGCGCTCGTCGCGGAAGGAGACGAGCTCCTCGCGTATCGCGGCCACCGCGGCTGGGAGCCCGGCCAGGCCGCACCAGGCGCGCAGGTCGGCGGTGGCCGCGGGGCCGAAGGCGGCCAGGTAGCGCCGGACCAGCGCCTGGCCGACCGGGTCGGAGCCGTCGGGGGAGGGAGGGTCGATTTCGCGGCCCAGCCAGGTGGAGAGCAGAGCGTTGCGCACTCTCGCTTTGGTGCGCCACAGCCCGCGCGGCGGCAGCTGCACCATAGGGATGAGGGCGGCGACCAGCATCTCGCCCAGTGCCCGTGTTCCCGGTGCCGGCCAGTGAGCTAGTTCCATCCTGTCCTCGCAGGTCGGAGGGGGTGGCCTGGCGGTGTTGAGTGTGCTCTCTCCTGGTAGACGGCTGGGATCATGGGTCTCGATCGTCCGCCGGGGGCAAATGTGGATCTTCCGGCTTTCGTCTGCGCTGCCCGGCCTGGGGTCGTTATCGTCCGTGTCCTGGTGATCTCGCCAGGTAATCGTTGTCTTGTCGGCCGGGGGAAGCCATGTCGTCACCGCTGCTGGAGCGCATCACCATGCGCCTGGTCGCGCTGGGCACGCACGCCGATCGGTTGCGCGAGCAACTGGCCGAGACCGAAGACGAGATGGACCGGCTGCGTGTGGCCGAGCAGGTGGTCAAGGAACTCCTCGCCGACGATCCCGCCGAGCAGCTCAACGCACCCGGCGAGCCCGGCGGTGAGCCGACGCCGTTCTACCAGGTGATGCTCACCCCAGCCCAGGCAGCAGAGCAGGCCTCCCAGGGGATAGAGCTGCGCCCCATACCCGTACCCGTACCCGCGTCCGTGCCCGTGCCCGGCGGTTTGCTGATCCCGCACCGTCACCACGCTGCCGGCACTGATGAGCTGCCCGCCGACTACCAGGCGCTACTGGCCGCGGTACGCGCCGCCGACGGCCCCCTCATCTGCAAGGCGATCTGCGCCCAGCTCAGCCTTTCCACCGAATCGGGGCAGGTCGAAGGCGTGCGGGCCAAGCTGAACCGGCTGGCCGAGCGGGGCTGGCTGCGCAAGACCCCCAGCGGCGCGTTCGCCCCCTGACCTCGGGCGGCCCACTGCGCCCACTGCCGCTTCCCGCAGCCCCTGGCCAGGCCCTGCCCGGGTGAAACATCCCGAGCGTGTCCCCGGCGGGGGCCTGGCGGCGTGTGACCACAACCAAAACCACGACATCGACAACGTCGAAGGCTTCGACGTCCGCCGAAGACACGCCCTCGCCTGTCTACTCCTGCATGCTGCCGCTGTCCACCCAAACCCTCACCTTCCTGGCCGACCTGCTGCGCGCTCATCTCAAGACCATCGGCTCGCGCTGGCGGAAACTGCCCGCCGGGAAGATCGCCACCATCGTGCTGGCCGTCTTACGCCATGACCAGCGCCTGGCCGACATGGCCGGCGCCAACAACGTCTCGGCCTCCACCGTGCGACGCTGGATGCTGGAGACCGTCGAACTGCTCGCCGCCCGCGCACCCCGCCTGGACCGCGCCCTGAAGAAGATCGCCAAAGCCGGTGGTGAGGTCGTCCTGCTGGATGGCACCCTGATCCGCACCCGCCGCCGCACCGGAGCCGACAACCGCAGGAACTACTCGGGCAAGCACAAGGCCCACGGGCTGCTCGTGGTGGCGCTCACCGACACCCGCGGCAACCTGCTGTGGGTCTCCGCCGTCCGGCCTGGTCGCGCATCGGAGATCACCACCGCCCGGCACAACCGCCTCACCGCCCGCCTGCGCGAGGCCGGGCTGGGCGCTATCGCCGACCTCGGCTTCGTCGGCCTGGACGACGATGACGACAATCCGGTCATCATCACCGGCCGCAAAGCCACCCGCGGCAGGCCCCTCACCCCCGCGCAAAAGCAGGTCAACCGGCTCATCAGCGCCGAACGCGCCCCCGTCGAGCACGGCTTCGCCACGTTGAAGGCCTGGCGCATCCTCACCAAGCTCCGCCTGGACGCCATCCACGTCACCAAGCTGCTCCGCGCGCTGATGGTCCTGGCCATCACCGAACACACCCGCTGACCGATGATCACCCACCATGATCAGTACCCACCACCAGCCAGAGCATGCCCTCAACGGATCACACCAGGCCCCTGACCAGCAACTTCAAGTTGGAACGATCTCAGTGATCGGCAAGCGTTCGCGCGAGCTCGGCCATCGAGCGGGGCTCGTTGTCGGCCATCATCTCCCGGCCCGCCGCCGCGAGCTCGTCGAGGTCAACCCCGGCGAGCTCGCGGCGGTAGGTTCCGAGTACCCGTTGACGCAGCATGGTGTCGTGACGGGCGCGCCAGGCAAGGGTGTCCTCGGCGGTGAGGAGGTGGACGGTGCGGCGCATGAGGTGGGTCCGCACGACGCCCCGCCGTACCAGAAGATCCGAGAGCACCGCCGGGTCGAACGCGCGCAGCCGCGACCAGAGCCCGACGAACGGTTCCTGCGGCTCCTGCGCCTGCAGGCCGCACAGGTGCGCGACGGCGTCGCGCACTGGCAGGTCGACGCGATCGAGTAGCAACTGCCTGGCCAGCGTCGCGCGGTTGAGCGCCCGGGTATCAAGAACGGTCACGCCGCGGCACGCTCGTCGGCTGATCGCCGGCGCAGAGCCGTGCGGGTGATGGCCGGCGGGGTGTACGACACGTCGGTGCGGGGACCGATGATGGCCGAGGTGACGCCCGGGTGGGCGACGGCGAAAGCCATCGCCAGGTGGGTCAGTGAGAGACCGGCCTCCTCAGCCAAGGGCATGAGCTGCTCGACGGCGTCGAGTTTGCGTTCGTCGGTCAGGTGCTTGGGCACCCAGTTCATCCGCGCGTTCCGCGGCTCGGGCTGACCCTTGCGGTAGCGGCCGGTGAGCAGGCCCATCGCCAGCGGGCTCCACACCAGCGTGCCCATGCCGTAGCGCTGGCAGGCGGGCAGGACCTCGCGCTCGATGCCGCGGTTGAGGATGGAGTATGTGGGCTGCTCGGTGCGGAAGCGCTGCAGGCCGCACCGGCCGGTGACCCACTGCGCCTCGACGATCTCCGACACTAGGGCGTTTGAGGATCCGATGGCGCGTACCTTCCCGCTGCGGACCAGGTCGGTCAGGGCCGACAGCGTCTCCTCGATGTCGGTCCGTGGGTCGGGGTGGTGGATCTGGTACAGGTCGATGTGGTCGGTCTGCAGCCGCCGCAACGAGTGCTCGACCGCGGTGATGATCCAGCGCCGTGAGCTGCCCCCGCGGTTGGGGTCCTCCCCCATTGAGCCGTTGACCTTGGTGGCCAGCACGATGGTGTCGCGTCGGCCCTTCAGTGCCCTGCCGACGATCTCCTCGGACTTCCCGCGAGGTCCGTACACGTCGGCGGTGTCGACGAAGTTGATCCCCATCTCCAGTGCCTGGTGGATGATCCGGACGCAGTCATCCTCGTCGGTGTTGCCGGCCTGTCCGAACATCATGGTGCCCAGGCAGTACGGGCTGACTTGGATCCCGGTCCGTCCCAGCTCGCGCAGTTTCACTGCTACGTCCTTGCCTTTCGAGTCTCGTGTTGGCCGGGTAGCGGATGCCCGCCACCCGACCTGTGGTGGTCAGGACGCGTCGTACTCGCTGATGACGTCGAGGACCCAGGTGATGCCGAACCGGTCCTTCAGCATCCCGTACAGGGGCGCCCACGGCGCGGGTCCCAGCGGCTGCAGGATGGTCGCGCCGTCGGTGAGCTTCTCCCAGTACGCGGTGACCTCCTCGGTCGCTTCACCGCGCACCGAGACGAAGAACGCGTTCTCTCCCTGGTTCCACGGCAGGCGCGAGGGCACGTCGTAGGCCATCACGCGAAAACCGTTGTCTGCGGCGACCTGGCCCCACATCACCTGGTCGGCCTCGGACGGCTCCTGGACGTTCCCGGCGTCCTTGTAGGTGACCATGGCCACATCCCCGCCGAACACGGACCGGTAGAACGTGAGTGCCGCGCGGGCGTCACCTCGAAAGTTCAGGTGGGTTACAGCGTTCACGGACATGTTGGGCTCCTTGCCTGTCGATTTGTCGCTTGGCCTGCTCGATGAGCACAGTCGCAGAGGAAGCGGCCAGGTTGTGTCCGCTTCTTTGGGTAATATGGGGATTGTGCAAAAGACTTCAGCGCGCCTGCTGTCGTTGCTCTCGCTGCTCCAGACGCGCCGGGACTGGCCGGGGGCGTTGCTGGCCGAACGACTGGACATCAGCCCGCGCACCGTGCGCCGCGATGTCGACCGCCTGCGCGAGCTCGGTTACCCCATCGTGGCCGTCAAAGGTCCCGACGGCGGGTACCGGCTTGAGGCCGGTACGGAGCTGCCCCCGTTGCTGTTCGACGACGAGCAGGCCGTCGCCCTTGCCGTCGCACTCCAGATCGCTGTCACCACTGGTGCCGGCATCGAAGAGGCAGCGGCACGCGCGCTGACCACCATCCGGCAGGTCATGCCTGCCCGGCTGCGCCACCGGATCGACACCCTCCAGGTCACCGCCATCGAGCGGCCCGTGAACCGGCCGAACCCACAGGTCGACAGCGGCGTGCTCACGGCGCTCAGCGCCGCCGTCCGCGCCCGTGAGGTGCTGCGCTTCGACTACACACCCGAAACCCCGCCGGGAGGTACCGACGACGATCGCACCGAGCCCCCTCCGCGCCGCGTGCAGCCTCACCACCTCGTCACCTGGGGCGGGCGCTGGTACCTCGTCGCCTGGGACCTCGACCGCGAGGACTGGCGTACCTTTCGCGCCGATCGGATCACCCCGCGTACCCCCACAGGACCGCGCTTCACCCTGCGCGAGCTGCCCGAAGGTGATGTGGCCTCGTTCGTGGCCAGCAGGTTTCGGGGCTCCGACGGCTCGGGCGACTGGCCCTGCCGCGGCGAGGTGATCCTCGACCTGCCCGCCGCCGTCGTGTCTCGCTACACCCGCGAGGGAGTCGTCGAGGAACTCGGCCCGAACCGCTGCAGGCTCGTCCTGGGCTCGTGGTCATGGCCCGGCCTGGCGGCCGCCATCGGCAGGTTCGACGCCGACATCGAGGTCATCGGGCCGACTGAGCTCAAGGACGCCTTCGCGCACCTGGCCCGCCGCTACGCCATCGCCGCAACCGACCCGCCCCCGACCCAATGAGCCAAGCGCACCTCGACCACGGTTCCAGGCTGATCATGCCCTCGTATGTACGTGATAACAGTTCCTTATCCGGTACATGCCGCCGAGCTGGACGGCGTTGACCTGCGAGGGCGCCGAGACGGCGATCGCACGACCCAAGCACGCTATCCGGTACATCGAGATCGGTTGTGGGTTCTGGGAGTATGTGGGCTGGACCCCTCAACTTGCGATTTAAGCAGGTCCGGGTGTTGGTGCAGTCTGGGGCAGATAGCGGCCGATAGTAGGACTATTGCGACATGGCGGGATGCACCGGAATGTAACCGTCGTGGTACGGCGTGTCGCGCCCAAGAGAGCGGCCACCATCTCCATCTTCGGTGTTGTCAAGACGCCGGAGACCCGAGAGGTGGCCGCAGATGCCGACTATCGCAGCAGCGCGCGAGGTGACGGAGCACATTGGGGCATCCGGTCGGTCACATCTTCGTCCCCTGATCGATTTCCGGGCCGGCCTCCACCGGCTCTTGTGGCGCCGGGCGGACGCGTTGTTCGAGCTCACCGATGCGTTGCTGTGCGCGCAGGGGCCGGTGCGCTCGCCGGTGGAGTTGTCGATGGAGCCGGAGTTCCGCCGCGGGCACGGCTCGGTCTACGCCGCTTTGGATCAGGGCCGGATCGACGCGGGCGGGCTGCGGCGCCTGCTGCTCGGGGTGTCTGCCGCGGCCCGGCCGGGCGAGCCGTTGATGTTCGCGCTGGACATCACGCCGGACGCGCGGCCCGACGCCGAATATGCCGACGAGCGGGTGATGGTGCAGGTACGCGGCAAGGGCGGCGACAAGTTCCTGCCCGGCTGGCCCTACAGCCTGCTGGTGGGTGTGCAGTGGGGAGACTCCTCATGGGTGGACCCGATCGAGGCGCGCCGGCTGCGGCCGAGCCAGGAGCACACCGATGTCACCATCGAGCAGATCACCGGCCTGCTGGCGGACCTGGAGTCGACCGGCCGGCTCACCGGGGGCGATCCGCCGCCGCTGATCATGCTGGACGCCGGGAACTACGCCACCGACATCTCCCACGCGCTGACCGGTCGGCACGTTCAGGTCCTGGTTCGGCTGCGCGCCACCCGCGTCTTCTACGCCGACCCCGAACCCCGGCGACCTGGCGAAATGGGCGCGGGTAAGCGTCACGGCCAGGAGTTCTCCTGCTCGGATGCGGCCAAGCGGTATGCCCCGGACATCGACCTGGCCGCAGGATCGGCCCGGTACGGCACCGTGAGGGTACGCGCGTGGAAGGGCCTGCATCAAAAGCTCACCCGCACCGGTCGCTGGGCCGGTCACCCCGCCGATGAGCGGCTGCCCATCGTGCGCGGTACCGTCCTGCAGATCGTCGTGGACCGGCTGCCCGACGGCCGCAAGCCCACCAAAGATCTCTGGCTGTGGCATGCCGGGCCCGTCGAGGTCGATCTGGATCTGGTGGATCTGCTGTGGAAGGCCTACCTGCGTCGCTTCGACCAAGAGCATTTCCACCGGTTCGCCAAGGTCTACCTGGGCATGGCCCGCGCCCACCTTTCCTCCGCGCAGGCCACCGACCGCTGGATGCATCTGATCATGGCCGCCTACGCCCAACTCCGGCTGGCCAGCCCGCACGTCGATGACCTGCGCCGCCCCTGGCATCCACGCCCCGAACCGGGAAGGCCGCTCAGCCCGTACCGGGTCCGCCTCGGCTTTCGCCGTCTCCGTGCGAAATTGGGGACGCCCGCCGGCTCGCCGAAACTCACCCGACCCGGACCCGGACGCCCAAAAGGATCAAGGAACCGGCCGAAGGACAAGCGTCCGCCCTACCGAAAGACCGTAACGACCGGCAACGAACACCGAGAGTGACGTTAAATCGCAAGCTCAAGGGTCCCGGTATTAACGGCGCAAGAAACAACGGATATGCAGGTCAGCGGTCCGTTTCCAGACGGCGCTCGAAGCCCTTTACGGGGGCTTCGACCTGCAGATCCGTCGAAAATTTCCCCAGTACTACCGGGACCCCAGGAGATACGCCCACTCGGACGGCGTGGCCTGGCCCGCCTCGACAGCGGCCTTCAGGAGCGGCAGACAACTGCGCTGAAACTCCGGATCCTGGTCGGCGTGCTGGGCCAGGATCCACGCGGCGTGTGCGGCTGAGAGGCCGAGATCATTCCGGACGATCCGGACGCCCTTTTGGCTGACCACACGCGCGCCCTGGACGCGGCCTATCGGGAAGTCGGCGGCCGGCTGGACGCCAACACCGAGGTGCGAATCGACGACGCCGGAAAGATCCACCTGACCGGAGTGAAGGCCGTGGAGGAACCACCGTCGCTGGTCGACCTGCGAGGCCGCACCGCGGCGATGCTGCCGCGCGTGGACCTGCCCCAGGTCATCTTGGAGGTGATGACCTGGGAACCACAGCTGGTGGAGGCGTTCACCGCGGTGTCGGGCGGACGGTCCAGGCTGGAAGACCTGCCAACCTCGATCGCGGCGTGCCTGGCCACGCACTCCATGAACGTCGGGTATCGGCCGATCGCCAAGGCCGGCGTGCCCGCCCTGGAACGCTCACGTTTGTCACACGTCTTCCAGAACTACTTCCGGCCCGAGACGCTCAGCCTGGCCAACCCGCCGCTGGTCGCCTGGCAGGCCGGATTACCACTCGCGCAGGCGTGGGGCGGCGGCATGATCGCCGCGGTCGACGGGATGCGGTTCGTGGTCCCCATCCCAGCAGCCTTCGCCCGCCCCAACCGCAAATTCTTCGGCTCGAAACGTGGCATGACCTGGCTCAACGCCATTAACGATCAAGGAATCGGGCGTGGCGCGAAAATCGTGTCCGGGACGGTCCGCGACTCCCTGCACATGGTCGACGTCATCTTCGGGCTGGACGGCGGAGATTTGCCCGAAATCGTCGTTTCCGACACCGGATCGTATAGCGACCTGACCTTCGGCCTGCTGGAACTGCTGAACATCTCCTACCGGCCCGCGCTGGCGGACCTGCCCGATCAGAAGGGCTGGCGGATCGACCCCGGCGCCGACTACGGGCCGCTGAGCACCTTCGCCCGCGGGAGGATCGACCTGCGCAAGATCCGCCGGATGTGGCCCGACATCCTGAGGGTCGTCGCCTCGATCTACACCGGCACCGTCCGCGCCTACGACGTGGTGACCATGCTGCAGCGCGACGGCCACCCGACCGCACTCGGCGAGGCGATCGCCACCTATGGAAGGATCTTCAAATCCCTCCATATCCTCGCCTACATCGACGTGGACGAGACCTATCGGCGCGACATCAAGCACATCCGCAACCTGCAGGAGGGCCGCCACGCCCTGGCCCGCAAGATCTGCCACGGCAAGAAGGGCGAGCTCTACCACCGCTATGAACGTGGGCTTGAGAACCAGCTCGGCGTCCTCGGGCTTGTTCTGAATTGTGTCGTTCTATGGACGACCGTCTACCTGGATGCGGCCGTCCGTCAGCTGAAGGCGCAGGGCTATCCAGTTCGCGAGGAGGACATGGCCCGGCTATCGCCTTTCGTCAGCCGGCACCTCGGCGTGCACGGCGCCTACAACTTCCTGCTTCCCGACCTGGCCCCCGGCACCATCCGCGACCTGCGCGATCCGGACGGCGCCGAAGACGACGAGATCTGACCGTCACCCTGGCGGGCGGGCTTCGATCACCCGGTCTGGTTCCTCTGACCAGGCGATGTCTCCGGACAGGGTGTGCCTTCACAGTGCTCGCGGCGACATCTGTCACGCGGGTTCGGTGCGGCCCCGCCGCCCCGGTGGGCGGAGGGGCCGTGACCTGCTGGGAACCGATCTATCCGAGCACCGGGTAGTTCGCACGGAACACGTTGTGCGGGTCACGGGCCCGCTTGATCTCCCGCAGCCGCGCGAGCGCGCTGCCGGAGAAGGACTTCGCCGCCATGTCACCGGGGGACAGCACGGTGTACGGCTTGCGGCCGCTGATGTAGGCCTCCAGGTCGGCCACGACCTCGGCCTGCTTGGCGCGCGTCGCATCGGCCGCGTGCGGCAGGCCGAGACCCAGCAGGCCGAGCAGGTAGGGCTCAGCCACCGCGCCGCTCGCACCGGCCCCGCCGCCCGGCTCGGCGAGCGCCCCGCCCAGGTGCCTGATCTGCACGTTGATGAGCGGTTCGACCGGCTTGGCCAGCAGGAGCTCCACCGCGTCCGCGTCCAGGCCGGTGAGCAGCTCCGCACGAGCGATGGATGGGGCCGGATCGGTGGGCTCGGCGGCGATGTCACCCAGATCGGCAACCGGGACGACGCCGCGGCTGTCGGAGATCGCGCCCTCGATCTTGTCGATGCGCGCCAGCAGGTCCTCCCCCTGAGCCGCCTCACCCAGGTAGGCCAGATCCAGCGTCACCATCGGCGACGCGCCGGGGGGCTGGAGCCGGTTGATCCAGACACTGAGTTCACGCGGCGCCTCGGCGGTGATCTCCAGGAACGCGTCGTACACCTCCCTGGTCCGGTGCTCCGGCCAGATCACGCGCCCGCCGTACAGGACTGGCGCGGGATACAGCTCGAGTTCGAGGGCGGTCACCACCGCGAAGTCCCCGCCACCGCCGCGCAGCGCCCAGAACAGCTCGGGATCGGACTCGGCGGTCACCCGGCCCGGCTCGCCATCGGCGTCCACGATGTCGATAGCCCGCACGCTGTCGGAGGCGAAGCCGTACTTGCGGCTGAACCAGCCGACCCCACCGCCCAAGGTGTAGCCGGTCACGCTGACCCCCGGCGCACTGCCGGACAGGCCGGTCAGACCCAGCGGACCGGCCGCCGCCAGCACCTGCCCCCACTTCACGCCCGCGCCCACCCGGACCACGCGCTCCCCCGCGCGTACCTCCACCTCGTTCAGCAGGCCGGTACGCAACAGGATCAGGCCTTCCACATCACCCGAGGCGCCATGCCCGCTCGGCTGCGCGGTCACCGTCATACCCGCCCGCCGCGCGTAACGCACGAGCGCCGCCACGTCATCGGCGTCCGCGGCCTCCACCACAGCCGCGACCGGCTGCCTGACGGTGAGGTTCCACGCGGTGGCCGCCTGCTCAAAGCCGTCGTCATCAGGCAGGAGCACGCGCCCCTTGAGGACACCGCGCACATCGTTGATCGTCATAGTCGTCTCCCTCTTCAAGTTCTCGGAAATGCACCTGCCGGACCACGCGGTTTACGCGACGAGCAGGAGCACACTGATCGCCAGCATCACCACGGCGGTGGCGCCGTGGATGCCGTAGACGGCCGCCTTGGGCCCGTTGCTGCGCAGCACGATCACCGCATCGCCGACGGGAATGAAGCTGGCGGCCAGCATGAACCAGCCCAGCAGATGGGTTGTCCCGCCGGCCAGCACGATGAAGATGAAGACCCCTGCGGCGATGTCGCGCACGCCCTTGACCGACAGCCAGGCGTGGAAGCTGGGGTCCTCGGTCGGCGTGTCGGGGATCCCGAAGCCGACCGCGGCCTGTGGCGCCCAGAAGGCGCGGGCGCCCATGAAGATGATGCCCGCGCCGATCAGTCCGGCGAGCACAGTGGCGATGTTGCTGAGCATGAGTTGTCCCCTCAATCCCGATTGGCCCTCGGCGGGGCGATGGCATCAGGCGGGCGTCGCCGGAGCGGCCGCGACCTTGCGGGTCTCGCGCATCATCAGCAGGCCGTTGACCACGATCAGCGTCGCGGTCAGGCCGTGGACGCCGAGCGCGGTGGCCACGGAGCCGTGGTGGGCCAGCACGGTGGTCATGTCGCCGTACGCGGCGAGGGCCTCCACCAGCAGCACCCAGCCCAGCGCCCGGCGGTGGCCCGTCACCAGCAGGATGCCCAGGACCAGGGCCAAGACGACGTCGCGGATTCCCTTGATGATCAGGAAGCCGTCGCCGTCGCCGGACGGCCAGCTCGGCAGGCCGAAGCCCGGCGCCGTCGTCTCCGGGCTCAGGATGAACTCCACCCCGAACCAGAGGATGAAGAGGATGAAGGCGGCGGCCAGGACGGTGTTGATCTTCTTCAGCGACATTGTTCTTCTCCTTGCGAGTCTTTGTGAGCTTGGTGAGCTTCGTGGAGCTTGGTGAGCTTCGTGGAGCTTGGTGGGCTTGGGAGTCGTGTGGGTCTGGTCAGGCGGCGCGGACGCGGCTGATGTGGCGGGCGTAGCGGGGGCGGCCGATGATGTGCCAGATGCCGCGTACCGGAGCGGGAAGGGCGGACAGGAGCGTGGCGCGCTCGGCCGGGTTCGCATCCTCCAGGACGAGGCCGAAGAGGGTGAGCAGGGTGAGCTTGGGCGTGTTGGCCACCAGGTGGTCGCCCAGGGAGGCCCATTCCTTTTCGGTGATGTGCTCGGCCGCGAGCGGAAGGAGAGTGGCCTCCTCGTCGTCGAGGTGCTCGAGAAGCACGGCCCGGTGGTCGGCGAGGGCGGCCACGAGCGTGTCGCGCTCGTCCGCCCCGGCGGTGGCCTCCCACGCGGGGACCGCCGCGTCCAGCCTGGTCAGCGTGGCCGCGACGCGTTCGTGCTGGGCCTCCATGCGCAGCACGATGTCGGCCTCCAGATCGACCCGGGACAGGAGCGGCGGCCAGAGCAGCTCGTCCTCGCCCTCGTGGTGGTTCTTCAGTCCCAGCCGGTAGTCGCGGAAGTGGTCGGCGATCACCTTGGCGCGAGCGGTGTCACCCGGGGCCACCGCCACGACGAGCTCCATCAGCAGCCGCGACTCTCGGCGGAAGGCGCGGTGGACGATCTCCATGTCCTGGGTGTTGACGCTCATTTCGTTCCTGCCCTTCATCGGTTCGACGTGTTAAGGCTGCTCCGGGCGTTTGGAAGGCACTTGGAACTGACTTGGAACACCCGCGCGCGTACGATGTCCCACGTCATGGTCTTGATTCGGGTTTTGGGCTCTTTCGGCGCCGAGGTCAACGGCGAGTCCGTTCCCCTGGGCGGGCCGCGGCAGCGCGGCGTCCTGGCCCTCCTGGTCGCGGCGCGCGGACAGGTCGTGTCGGTCGACCGGATGATCGAGGACCTCTGGCGCGGCGAGCCGCCATCCCGTGCGCTGGCCTCCCTGCAGGCGTACGTCTCCAACCTGCGCCGGCTGCTGGAGCCCGGCCGCCCGCCCCGAACCCCGGCCCGCCTCCTGGTGAGCGCCTCCCCCGGCTACGCACTGCGGCTGCCGCCGAAGTCGGTGGACGCGTGGCGTTTCGAGGACCTGCTCGACGAGGCCCGCACGCTCACCGAGCCTCAGGCCGCCCGCGCCCGGCTGGCCGAGGCACTGGGCCTATGGCAGGGACCCGCGTTCGCCGAGGTCGCCGACGAGCCGTGGGCCGCCGCCGAGACCGCCCGCCTGAACGAGCTGCGCCTGGTCGCCCGCGAGCTCCACGTCGCGGCGGGCCTGCGGACGGGCGACCCCGCCTCGGTGGTCCCCGAGGCCGAGCGCCTCACCCGCGACGAACCCCTGCGCGAAGAGGGCTGGCGCCTGCACGCCCTAGCGCTGTGGAGCAGCGCCCGCCAGGCCGACGCCCTGGCGACGCTCCGCCGCGCCCGCGCCACCTTCGCCGACGAACTCGGTCTCGACCCCGGCCCCGACCTGGTCGCCCTGGAAGAGGCGATCCTCGCCCAGCGCATCGACATCCTCCGCACGGCCGTCCCCCCGCCCCCGGCCACCACACCCCCGCACGACGCATCCCCGCACGACGCGCGCCTGCACGACGCGACCCTGCATCGCGCTGCCTCGTTCGTGGGGCGGGAGGGCGAGCTTGCCGCGCTGGTTTCGGCCGCCGGGGAGGCTGCCGCCGATGGGGCGCGCGTCGCTCTTGTCACCGGGGAAGCGGGGCTGGGCAAGTCGACGCTCTTGGAGCACCTCGGCGCGCAGTTGGAGCGCGACGGCTGGCTCGTCGCCGCCGGGCGTTGTCCGGAGGTCGACGGCGCGCCGCCCGCGTGGGCGTGGGTCGAGGCGCTGCGGGCCGTCGCCGCGACCGTTCCTCCGGGGGAGTTCGCGGAAGACCTGGCGCCGCTGCTCTCCGACTCCATGCCGGTGGACAGCGACGCCGCCGCCGGGCGGTTCCGGCTGCGCCGGGCCGTGTGGGGCTGGCTCGCGGCGGCCGCCACGGAACGGCCGGTCGCCGTCGTGCTGGACGACCTGCACTGGGCGGACACGACCACGCTGGGGCTGCTCGGCGGCGGCGTCGGCGTGCGGGCCCCGATCCTGGTCGTCGCGGCGTACCGCCCGGACGAGAGCGAGCACCTCACCGAGACGCTGGGTGCGCTCGCCCGCACCGCGCCGCTCCGGATCGCACTGCCCGGGCTCGACGGCGCGGCGGTGGCCGAGCTCGTACGGGCCGAAAGCGAGGCCGACGACGCGACGGTGGCGGGGATCGCCGAGCGCACCGGCGGCAACCCGTTCTACGTGCGGGAGAGCGCGCGGCTGCTGAACGGCGAGGGTGCGCTGGTCGCGCTCTCCGAGGTCCCCGAGGGCGTACGGGACGTGCTGCGGCGCCGGCTGGCAAGGCTCCCCGAGAGCGGCGTGTCCGTCCTGCGGCTGGCGGCGGTGGCCGGCAGGGAAAGTTCGGTGGACGTGCTCGTGCAGGCCGCCGACTCCGACGGGGACGGCGTGCTGGACGCGCTGGACGCGGGCGTCATCGCCGGGTTGCTCGACGAGCCGGGGCCGGGGCGCGTCCGGTTCGTTCACGCGCTGGTCAGGGACACGCTGGTCGCCGACGTCAGCCGGTTGCGGGCCGCAAGGATGCACGCCCGGATCGCCGCCGCCCTGGAGGGCACTGGCGACGTCGCGGCGCTCGCCCATCACTATGCGCGAGCGGGATCGCCGAAGGCCGTCGGCTATTGCGTGCGGGCCGCCGAGCTGGCCGAGGCACGCTACGCCCACGACGTGGCGGCTGCCCTCCTCACCGACGCGGTCGCCAACTCCAGCGAACCGGACGAGCGCGTCGGCCTGCTCGGCAGGCTGCTCCGGGCGCAGATCAGGGCCGGGGCCGTCGCTGCGGCCAGGGACACGCGCGAGCAGGCCGTGGAGTACGCCGAGTCGATCGGCCGCGACGACCTGATGATCGCCGCGTTCACCGCCTGGACCGAGCCCACCCCCTGGCAGGCCCGCACGTACGGCACGGTCGACCGTCCCATCGTCGGCCGCCTCAGCCGCCTGCTCAAGCGGACCGGTCTCGCCCCCGACGTGCGGTCCCGCCTCCTCATCGCGTACGCCAACGAGCTGGTGGGCGAGGACGATCCGACGGTCATGGCGGCGGCGCGGGAAGCCCTCGACCTCGCCACCGATCCCCGCCTCCGGGCCGCGGCGCTCCTGGTCCTCGCCAGCGACCCCGGGCGGGAGGAGTACTCCCGCGAGCTGGTGGAGATCGGCGTCGAGCACGACCTGCCCGTCTACCGCGTGACCGGGCTGCTCAACCAGGCCGCGAACGCCGCTGCGGCCAACGACCCGGCGACGATGCGCCGCGTGACTGGGGAGGCGCTCGACCTCGCCCGCGCCTATCGGATGCCGGAGGCGATCGGCGCCGTCGAGATCGCGCTGGCGACCCTGGTGCTCATCGAGGGCCGGTTCGCCGATGCCGAGCGCCTCTACGTCGAGGCCACCGAACGCATGGAACGCGCCGGATCGGTGCACGCCGGCTTCGTCCGCCTCGCGCTGGCGGCGATCTGGCTGAACGACGGCACGCTCGGCGACCACCTGGACGACGTGCGCGCTCTCCACGAGGCGCTCGGCCCGATGGTCGCCGACCTGCTCGCGCTCGCCCTCCACGCCGCCGGCCGCAGCGACGAGGCACGCCGGGCCCGCACGTCACCGGGCCCGATCCGGCCCGACTTCTTCTTCGCCTTCCTGACCACCCTGCGCGCCATGGCCGTCATCGCACTGAACGACACCGCACTGAACGACACCGGCGCCGCCGAGGAGTGCTACGCGGCCCTGCTCCCCCATCGCGACGGTCCTCCGGCCGGCGCCACCAGCCTGTCGCTGGCCGTGCGCCCGGCCGCCCACACGCTCGGCGAGCTGGCGCTGCTGCTCGGCCGCGACGACGAGGCCGCCGCCCACTTCGCCCGGGCCGCCGCCATCGCCGACCGCTGGAACGCCCCCCACTGGTCCGCCCCAGCCCGCGCACACCTCTGACCAGCCCAGCCCGGACGGAAGATTCGCAAACCTTTGCGCTGCCCTCGGGGCCGGGGGCTGTTCCGTTAGGGGATCCCTCAGCGGAACACCGCGCAACCGGAACAGGCCCCAGGTCAGGGTGTTCCGTATAGGTGTTCCGCGAACTGTTCCGGTTAAGGCCCCCTATCCGGAACACTTCAGAGCGTGAACGGGACCCGGGTCGGCTACGCGCGCTGCAGCACCGATGAACAAGACGTCATCATCCAGACCGAGCAACTCCTCGCGCTCGACGTTCCCGAGGACCGCATCTACATCGACCGCGGTTTCTCCGGCACCACCCGCCGCAACCGCGCCGGTCTCGACCAGGCCCTGGCCGCTGTCTGGGACGGCACCGTGTTCACCGTCACCAAGTTCGATCGCTTCGCCCGCAACATGGCCGAAGCCAACGACATCCTGACCGACCCGTCCGACCGCGGCGTGCTGTTCGGCCTGGGAGCCTCCGTCTACGACTGGAACGACCCGTTCGGCCGGCTCTTCCTGCAGACCCTCGCCATGGTCGCCGAGTTCGAAGCAAACATCGGGCACCAGCGGACCCGCGAGGGCATGGCTCTGGCCAAGAGGAACGGCAAGCTCAAGGGCAAGCAGCCCAAGCTGCCCGAACCGGCGCGGCGTTCCATCCGCCGCCGCTACGCCGAAGGCGAGGTCTCCCTGGCCGACCTGGCCGTCGAGTACAGCGTCGGGCGCTCCACCATCCACCGCATCATCCACGGAGCCCCAGAAACCGCCAGGTAGAAAGCGGATCATCGCCTGCCCTGCCCCTCGCCGTGGCTATGGGAGCTCCGGGCCACCTGGCCAGGATCAATCGGACGGCCTGTGACCTACGCCCATGAGTGGTCGCATCAGAACGGCCAGTGGCGATAGCCCGGGTCCCAACGGCTCGCTAATGGAACCGCTGAGCCTGCTGGGATGGTTGGTGTCCGGGCAGACTCGGTGCCTGGTAGCCATTGGCAGGTGAGCACTCCGGCTCGCTGGACCGATCACGAGTCCTGGCGTTAGACCGTGCCGGAATCTGTCAAACCGGTTGAGACATCAGGCTACTTGTGTGGTTTGTGGTGAAGGATCGACCTCTTGGGTCGTGGGTGGTTTGTTGATCCACACTCGTGAGGGCAGCGGCGGCGGACAGGGCCGCCGGCCGTGGAACCGCTCGGGGTGGGCCAGGAACGCCGCGTTCAGCGTGGCGGCCCGCCTGGCGTGGATCTCGGCCGCGGAGCCGTCGTGCACCGATGCCGGGGTGTGCATTCCGATGCCGGAATGGCGATGCTCATTGTTGTAGTACCGGAAGAACTGGTCGCAAAAGACGTTGGCATCTTCGATGGACCCGAACGTGCCAGGAAACGCGGGACAGTACTTGAGTGTTTTGAACTGCGCTTCTGAGTACGGATTGTCGTTGGACACACGCGGCCGTGAATGGGACTGGTCGATTCCCAGCAGCGCGAGCAGCCCGGAAACGGTGTTCGAGGTCATCGAGGTGCCACGGTCGGCGTGGATCGCGCCGGGGGCGATCCCGCCGTTGGCCTCGATCGCGTGCTCGATGAACTCCCTGGCAAGGGTTCCCGTCTCCGTCGGCCAGATCTCCCACCAGATCACTTTCCGCGAGAAGATATCGATGATGACATACAGCAGGTAATAGACGCCGCGCACCGGTCCTTTTAGTTTCGTGATATCCCACGACCACACCTGATTCGGCCCGTCGGCTTCCAGTTCGGGTTTCTTCTTCGCCGGATGGACGGCCTGGACGCGCCGCTCACCGGACTGGCCGCGCTGGCGCAGCAGCCGGTACATCGTGGCCTGCGAGCACAGGTAGACGCCCTCGTCCAGCAGGGTCGCCCACGCCTGGCCCGGTGACTTGTCGGCGAACCGGGGCGAGTCCAGCACGGCCAGCACCTGCTCGCGCTCGTGTTCCGACAATTGGGCCGGGTGATGAAATGGGCGGCGTGGACCCAGCCGGGGCGGGGTGGGATTACGGCGCCGGTGCAACGTGGCCCGCGACCTTCCCAAGATCGCACATGCCCTGGCCGTGCCGAGCAACTCCTCCATTTCCGGGAAATGCTCGTCGATGACCCGAGTCAGTTCGTGTCGGAGTCCGCGCTGCTTGAGATGTCCCGAAGCAGCGCGAATGCTTTTCCCGCGATATCAAGCGCGGTCCTGGTCTTCCCGAGTTCGCCGCTGAGCTTCTCGTTTTTGGCCTCCAGTTTCGCCGCGTCGGCCTTGAGCTTTCTGTTCTCGGCCCGCAACCGGGCCAGCTCCTCCGACTCCGTGCTTTTTTTCGGCTTACCCGTCGAAGCGGCCAGTGTGCCGTTCTCCTGCTGCTTTCGCCAGTGCTCGATGTGGGAGTGATACAGCTTCTCGGTGCGCATCAGCGCGCCACGCTCGGGGCTGCCCTCGGGCAGGGCGTCATAGGCCGCCAAGATCCGCGCCTTGTAGGCGGCGGTGAAGGTCCGGCGCACCGGCCGGCGCACCCGATCGTCGGTCACCAGACCATCCTGCCCCCTCATGGCGGCCTGGTCTGCGAGGGTCATCGTCACTGTCTCGATCATCCTGTCTCGCCCTGTTTCACATCATGAAGACTCATTCATCCCATGTCTCACAAGAGTCTGACAGAGAGGGTGCCCCTGCCGGTGGTCGGGAGAGGAACAGCTGATGGGGTGTCGAGCCCGCCAAGGTCTGGCGTGAGCACTGGTCCAATAGCACGCTGGATTCTCCCACGGGCTGCTCTTTGCGGGTTTCGGAGACAGGGAGACCAGGTGCTGTTCGTCGGAGATGACTGGGCTGAAGACCACGTGCGCCACGAAGCGCGCGAAGTCGAGCGGAGGTGAGAGACCTTCGCCTCCTGGCCGTCGCAGCGGCTGGGTGAAGCTGGGGGCAGCCTGATCCGGGAGTCGCCGGGGAGGGTGGGAGCAGCCCCGACAACGCCGGGACGTGCCGAGACTGTCAGACGGTGCGGGTCCGGTTAGCGAGACAGGAAGGTGTACGAGAGAAACCAGTGCCTGACGCCCCTTAACGGCCCACCAGCTCAAACCTGACGGATATGGGCTGGGTGCGGTGCGTCCCCGCTCGTGTGCATTGGCGGGGAACTCCTCGGGACCATGTGAACCACCCCGGGGAGGCCACGACGAAGGTCTGCGGCGTAGTCGTGGCGATGCCGCAGGGGTAGAGCTGGACGCCTCACCTGTCGATCGACTTCGTGACGAACGTGGGAACCGTCCGGTGCCGCCCTCGCCCCGCGCGGCCAGCGTGGCGGAAGGGCAGGCGCGACGTCTGCTGATGGCATCGGGCGGGGCGGAGGCTCCGTAGTAGTCCGAGGCCGGGAAAGCCGGCCACATGGCGAAGGGAGCCAGCAAGTCAGTGGTGGAAGTACTGGAAGACCAGGAGGTTCGCTGGTGAATACGAGTGATCCGTCGTGGGGCCTGTTGAGGGCCGAGCGACGGGTACTGGAGATCCAGACCAAGCTGCACCGTTGGGCGACCGATGATCCTCATCGTCGGTTCGACGATCTGTTCAACCTCGTCACCGATCCCGGCTTTCTGCTGATGGCTTGGGAGCGGGTTGCGGGGAACAAGGGCGCACGCTCGGCCGGAGTCGACGGGATAACCGCCGCCTTCGTCCAGGAACGGATCGGGACTGAACAGTTCCTGGAGGAGTTGCGTGAGCAGCTCAGGAACCAGACGTTCCGGCCCGTTCCGGTCAGAGAGCGGATGATTCCCAAGCCGGGGACGCGCAAGCGCCGCCGTCTGGGGATCCCGACGATCGCCGACCGGGTGGTCCAAGCGTCCTTGAAGCTGGTGCTGGAGCCGATCTTCGAGGCGGATTTCCTTCCGTGCTCGTATGGGTTCCGGCCGAACCGGCGAGCGCACGACGCGATGGCCGAGACGCGCTTCCTGGCATCCAAGACCTACGAATGGGTACTGGAGGGCGACATCAAGGCCTGCTTCGACGAGATCTCGCACCCGGCCCTCATGGACCGGGTGCGCGGACGGATCGGGGACAAGCGCGTGCTCGCGCTGGTAAAGGCGTTTCTGAAGGCGGGCATCCTCACCGAGGTCGGCACGTCCAAGGAGACCGTCACCGGCACCCCGCAAGGAGGGATCTTGTCTCCGCTGCTGGCCAACGTGGCTCTCTCGGTTTTGGACGAGCACTTCGTCCAGGCACCGGGCGGAGCGCGTTCGACCACGAAACAGCGCTGGACCCGCCGCCAGAAGGGGCTGCCCAACTACCGGTTGATCCGGTACGCGGACGACTGTGCGCCACGAACGCTGATGGAGGTTGTGATGTAGAAGATCGCGAGCTTCGGATGCGGTGCTGTGCTGGTGATGGAGGTAGGTCCTCCGGGATCGCTCACGCAGGGGGAGGTCCCAAACCACCGCGAGTTGCTGCGGCTCAATGGCCGTGGTGGTGAGCGTCGCGGAAAAGGCGCACGAGATGCGTCAGGTGTGAGCCGAGAAGGCGAACGAGAGTGAACCACTGATGAAACGTCGAAAGCGTAGCGGCGTCATCGAAACCGGGGTCCAGTTGTTGCCCCGGGATGAGCCTGGCGGGTGCCTGCTTGCTGGCCAGGTGGTGACCGGCGTCAAGGTGGCGCGAGTTCGGCTTGGGCGCCAGTACGGAACGTGGGAACCTGCCGTCTCAGCGGTGTCGGGCGCGTGTTGGAGCGTCCGGCCGAAGGGAGTACCCCAAGCAGCGGACACTGCAAGGGGCCGAGTACCGGGGCGAGGCGGAGGGACGGACCGGCTCGTAGTAGTGCAGAAGCGCCGTAATGGGCGTGGAGCGAAGGGGCCGGGTCGCCCGGAGTCGCTTGGTGGTCAACCGGCTGGTCATCCGATCGGGCCGGGAGGAGCCAGGTGAGCGAACTCAGGCAGCAGGACAAGCCGTTTCAGATCGACAAGTGGAAGGTCTGGGAAGCGTTTCAGAGAGTCAAGGCCAACAAGGGGGCGGCGGGGGTCGATGAGGAGTCGATCGCGCAGTTCGAGGCCGATCGGGACCGGAATCTGTATCGGATCTGGAACCGGTTGTCCTCAGGCTCGTACTTCCCGCCGCCGGTGAAAGCGGTGGAGATCCCCAAGCCGCAAGGGCGAGGGGTGCGGGTGCTGGGCGTGCCGACCGTGGCCGACCGGGTGGCCCAGACGGTGGTGCGGATGTATCTGGAGCCGAAGGTCGAACCGATCTTCCATCCGGATTCCTACGGCTATCGGCCGGGCAAGTCGGCGCTGGATGCGGTTGGGGCGTGCCGGGTGCGGTGCTGGCGGAAGGATTGGGTGATCGACATGGACATCCGGGCCTTCTTCGACACCGTGCCGCATGACCTGGTGCTCAAGGCCGTCGCCAAGCACCTTTCACCGGATCAGCGGTGGATCCTGTTGTATGTCCAGCGGTGGTTGACCGCTCCGATGCAACGGCAGGATGGCACCCTGGTCGCCCGAGATCGCGGGACCCCGCAGGGGTCGGCGATTTCACCTTTGCTGGCTAACCTGTTCATGCATTACGCGTTCGACGCCTGGCTGGCCCGGGAATTTCCGGCGCTTGGGTTCGAGCGTTACTGCGATGACGCGGTGGTGCACTGCGGCAGCCGCCGGCAGGCCGAATACGTGCGAGACGCGATTGCAATGCGTCTGGCGCAGGTCGGCCTGGAGTTGCATCCGGACAAGACATGCATCATCTACTGCAAGGACGCCGACCGGACGGGCTCGCACGAGCACACCCGGTTCACGTTCTTGGGCTATGAGTTCCGGCCCCGGCTGGCCAAGAACAAGCACGGCAAGCACTTCGTGTCGTTCTTGCCCGCGGTCAGCACGCAGGCGATGAAGGCGATGGGAGCGGTGATCCGCTCCTGGCATCTGTCCCGGCGCAGTGACAAGTCTCTGGACGACCTTGCCCGCATGTTCAACAGCATCGTGCAGGGGTGGATCAACTATTACGGGCGCTTCTACCGGTCCCGGTTGCTCTCCTTCCTCCGGCATCTCAACAAGCTCCTGGTGGGCTGGGCGTGCCGGAAATACAAACGGCTCAAACGCCGGGAACGGCGCGCGATGGCCTGGCTGGCCGAGATCGCCCGGCGATCTCCCCGCCTGTTCGCGCACTGGCGTCTCGGCGCTCGTCCTGACGGCTGGGCGATGGGAGCCGGATAAGCCGAGAGGTTTAAGTCCGGTTCTGCGAGAGGCCGGGGGTGCGATTCCCCCGGCCTACTCTCCTCGTCATTCTGGTCTCGGGCACTCGGGAACACACCGAGGCACTGCTCCCCGAAGTAGCGGAAGTCCTCGCCACCGTTGGGCTGCGGCTCTCGGAGGAGAAGACCCTGATCACTCACATCGACGAGGGCCTCGACTTCCTCGGCTGGCGCATCCAGCGCCACCACAAGCGAGGCACCGACCAGCAGTTCGTCTATAACTACCCGGCCAAGAAGGCACTTCGGTCCATCAAGGCCAAGACCAAGGCGATCTGCCGGATGAACGTCAGCCTGCCGCTGGCAGTCCTGCTGCATAAGCTCAACAACGTGCTGCGGGGCTGGACCGCCTACTTCCGGCCAGGGGTCTCCGCCCGCGCCTTCCAATACCTCCGCATGATCGTCTGGCGACAGGTGTTCGGATGGCTGCGACGCAAACACCTCAACGCGGGCTGGAAGGAACTGCGCCGCCGCTTCTGCGACGGCGGATGGTGGCCACGCGATGGAGAAGTCGTCCTGTTCAACCCCGGCTCGGTGGCCACCACGCGCTACCTCCCCCGAGGGACAAAGATCCCATCGCCCTGGCCCAGCACACGCTGAGGACACCAACAGTCCAAAGGGACTTGTGGAGAGCCGGATGCGGGGCCAACTCGCACGTCCGGTTCGGGAGGGCGGCATGGAGAAACGGACCGGGTGAAACCCCGGCACCGCGCTCCATGCCGACCCCACCACGACGTGGAGGTGCAGGACGAGCACGGCCGGATGCTGCGGGCAGTCCGGTTGCCCGAGGGCATGGATGGGATGACTCGTTTTCACGAGCTGGTGGCCGCGTTCCTGCCCGAAGCCGCCGATCCGGCCCAGGTGTTGGTGTGTATCGAGACTGATCAGGGCCCGTGGGTGAGGGCTCTGGTCGCGGCCGGCTACCAGGTCTACGGGGTCAACCCCAAGCAGGCCGCCCGACATCGCGAGCTGGTATCGCTGTCAGGCGCCAAGAGCGACAAGGCCGACGCGCACACTCTGGCCGACATGGTCCGGACCCGCCGTCACCACCTTCGCCAGGTCGCCGCCGACTCCGATCTCGCCGAGGCGATCCGGGTCGTGTCACGAGCCCACCAGACTCTGATCTGGGAACGAACCCGCCACATGCTGCGGCTTCGTCACGCGCTACGCGACTTCTTTCCCGCCGCATTGGAGGCATACAGAGACCTGACCCTCATCGGTGCCGACACTCTGGAACTGCTCGCCAAGGCCCCCGATCCGGTCAGCGCAGCCAAACTGACGGTCGCCCAGGTTTCGGCGCCGCTCAAGCGTGCTCGTCGTAAAGGCGTTGACGCTAAGGCCGCCGCTATCCGCGATGCGCTGCGGACCCAACACCTGGGGCAGAGCGCGGTCGTGAACACCGCCTACGCGGCCACCATCCGCGCCCTGGTGGCGATCCTTCAGACCCTCAACAGCCAGATCAAAATTATGGAGGGCCAGGTCGGGGCTCATTTTGGCCAGCACCCGGACACTGAGATCTACCTATCCCAGCCAGGGATCGGTACCGTCCTCGGCGCCCGGGTGCTGGCAGAATTCGGCGACGCTGCCGGGCGCTACGCCAGCGCCAAGGCCCGGAAGAACTACGCGGCGACCTCGCCGATCACCCGCCAGTCCGGAAAGTCCAAGACAGTCCAGGCCAGATTCGTCCACAACGACCGACTGGTGACGCGCTGCACATGCAAGCCGGGGCAGCGGTCCTGCACGATCCCGGTGCCCGCGCCTACTACGACGAACTCCGAGCACGCGAGATCGGACACAACGCCGCACTCCGCCAACTCGGCAACCGCCTCGTCGGTATCATCCACGGATGCCTCAAGACCGGTACTCCCTACAACCCAGAAACCGCCTGGTCCCACCGCTACCAACACCTCGCAGCTTGACCCGCTTAGCTCCTGGGGTGTCTAACGCCACTGGCCGATTGGTTGCTGCTCAAGGCCCGGATCCGCGGTGAAGGCGGCGCGGTCGGGCTCCGGGAGCCACTGGTGTTGAGGGTTGAACGGCCGGTAGTTGCTCGCTACGTAGTGGGTGAGCAGGCCCAACGCTGGGTGTTGGTTCTGGTGGTGGCGAAGCAACGACCATGGATACATCGGTGTGGGGTCGACGAGCGGGACCTGGACGGTGCCCGGATGCCAGGGCACCCGCGTCCTCTCGCCTACGAAACCCACTCGCTCACCGGAGCCGATCTCCTGCACGAAGTGCTCGTAGCCGAAGTTGGGTCCTGAGGCGTCGATCTGGATGTCGAACGCGGCGCCGAGGAAACGGTAGTACTCGGCCCATTCACTGCCTGCGGCGTTGCCCGGCATCCACACGGTGGATCCGGACAGTCGTCCCATCTCCACTTGCTGCCGGCCAGCGAGCGGGTGGTGGCGGCCGAGCAGCAGGTGCACCGGTTCCAGGTAGGCCGGTACGCATCGAAGCTCCTCCTCCAGCGTGCCGCTGACGCGGCCGAAGGCCACGTCGATGGATCCTCGGGCGAGTGCGGCGCGAGCGGATCTGAATCCGTCTGAGGTGATGATGTCGATGTCCACATCCTCGATGGCCTGGTGGAACGCGCGGATCAGATCGATGGATGCCAGCCTGGTGTCCAGTACGTCGACCCGGAGTGCGCAGCGCCGGCCGCGCAGCACCTCGAGCGCCTGGTCGGCGATGCCGACCAGAGCGCGCGCGTGAGGGAGGAACGCTCTGCCGTCTTCGGTGAGGTCGGCCCCGTTGCGTGAGCGGAAGAACAGCCTCAGGCCGAGGTCGGACTCCAGCTTTGCGACCCGTTTGGAGATGGCCTGCTGGCTGATCCCCAGCCGGGCTGCGGCCTCGCTGAAGTATCGGTCCTCAGTGATAGCGACGAAGGCGCGGACCGTGCCGAGATCCAGATCCGCTGCGGCCTTCTTAACAACCAATGGTTGTGGTGAATCGGTGTGTCGATTGTTGGACAACCATGCCTACTCTCGGGTCGAATGCTCGGGTCGCACTTGACTCTACAATCAGGAGGTGTGGTTCCTGGTGGGATCCTTCGCGCACCTGCACGTGCACACCGAGTACAGCATGCTCGACGGCGCCGCCAAGGTCGGACTGCTGATGGATGAGGTGTCCCGGCAGGGAATGCCGGCCGTGGCGATGAGCGATCACGGCAACGTGCACGGGGCGTACGAGTTCTACCGGACGGCACGCAAGGCGGGTATCAAGCCGATCATCGGGATCGAGAGCTATGTCGCCCCCGCCTCCCGGCACCACCGGCAGCCGGTGTACTACAGCGACAACCTGGCGCTGCGCCGTTCCAACGACGACACCGGAGAGGGCGGAGACGTCTCCGGGCGCGGCCTGTACACGCACATGACGATGTGGGCGGCCGACGCCCAGGGCCTGCGGAACCTGTTCCGGCTCCAGTCCCGGGCATGGCTGGAAGGACATGTCCAGAAATATCCACGCATGGACGATGAACTGTTCGCCGAGCACGGCCAGGGCATCATCGCCACGACCGGCTGCCCGTCCGGAGAGGTGCAGACCAGGCTACGGCTCGGCCAGTACGACCAGGCCATCGAGGCCGCCGCCCGATATCGCGACATCTTCGGTAAGGACAACTACTTCCTGGAGTTGATGGATCACGGCCTCGCGATCGAACGCCGGGTCCGCGACGAGCTCATGAAGCTCGGCAAGGAACTCGGTCTGCCACCCCTGGCCACCAATGACTCCCACTACGTCACCGAGAGCCAGGCCCAGGCGCACGACGCGCTGCTGTGCGTCGGTACCGGCAAGCGGCTGGCCGACGCCGACCGCTTCCGGTTCAGCGGCAGCGGCTACTACATCAAGTCCGCGGCGGAGATGCGCGCGCTGTGGGACGCCGAGGTGCCGGGCGCCTGCGACAACACGCTGCTGATCGCCGAGCGGGTCGGCGACTACGGCGAGGTGTTCGCCCACCGGGACCTGACGCCGCGCTTCCCCGTCCCCGAGGGCGAGAGCGAGTCCAGTTGGCTGCGCAAGGAGACCCTCGACGGCGCGTGCCGCCGCTACGGCGGCCACCCGCCGCAGGGGGTGCTGGACCGCATCGACTACGAGTTGTCAGTCATCGACGCCATGGGCTTTCCCGGCTACTTCCTGGTGGTCGCCGACATCTGCCGCTACGCCCGGCAGAACGGCATCGGCCTGGGCCCCGGCCGCGGCTCGGCCACCGGCTCGATCGTCGCCTACTGCACGGGTATCACCCAGCTCGACCCGATCGAGCACAAGCTCATCTTCGAACGCTTCCTCAATCCCGAGCGCGTCACCATGCCGGACGTCGATCTCGACTTCGACGACCGGCGGCGCGACGAGATGATCGACTACGTCACCCGTACATACGGCGAGGACCGGGTCTGCCAGATCGTCACGTTCGGCACCATCAAGGCCAAGGCCGCTATCAAAGACTCCTGCCGCGTGCTGGGCCTGCCATACGCCCTGGGCGACCGCATCACCAAGGCATTCCCGGCGGCGGTCGGCGGCAAGGAGATCCCGCTGGCCGCTATCCACGACACCCGGCACCCTCGCCATGGCGAGGCGGCCGAGCTGCGCACCATGTATGAGCAGGACCCCGACGTGAAACGGGTGGTCGACACCGCGGCCGGTATCGAGGGGCTCACCCGGGGCACCGGCATCCACGCCGCCGGCGTGATCCTCTCCAGCGAGCCCCTGATCGACGTGATCCCGCTGGTCAGGCCCAAGGCCGGCGGCCCGGTCGTGACCGGTTTCCCGTTCACCCAGGCCGAGGACATGGGCCTGCTGAAGATGGACTTCCTCGGCCTGCGCAACCTCACCGTCATCGGGGACGCGATCGCGAACGTCCGCGTCAACAAGGACGTCGACATCGACATCCTCGACGTCCCGTTCGACGACGCCAGGACGTACGAACTGCTGGCGCGCGGCGACACGCTCGGGGTCTTCCAGCTGGACGGCGGCGGCATGCGGACCTTGCTGAAACTGATGCGGCCCACGGAGTTCACCGACATCGCCGCCGTGTCCGCGCTGTATCGGCCCGGCCCGATGGAGATG
The DNA here is from genome assembly GCF_014203795.1 of Streptosporangium album. Classification (NCBI taxonomy): domain Bacteria; kingdom Bacillati; phylum Actinomycetota; class Actinomycetes; order Streptosporangiales; family Streptosporangiaceae; genus Streptosporangium; species Streptosporangium album. Next base: position 118,432 of record NZ_JACHJU010000003.1, read on the forward strand.
AACGCCCACACCAACTACGCGCTGCGCAAGACCGGCAAACAGCGGGTCGAGCCGATCCACCCCGAGTTGGAGGAGGCGCTGGAGCCCATCCTGGGCGACACCTACCACCTGGTCGTTTTCCAGGAGCAGGTCATGGCCATCGCCCAGCAACTGGCCGGGTACTCCCTCGGCGCCGCCGACATGCTGCGCCGGGCCATGGGCAAGAAGAAGAAAGAGGTCCTGGACGCCGAATGGGACAGATTCTCCGCGGGAATGCGCGGCCGCGGCTTCTCCGATGAGGCGATCAAAGCGGTCTGGGACGTCCTGGTGCCCTTCAGCGGCTACGGCTTCAACAAGTCGCACACCGCCGGGTACGGCCTGGTCTCGTACTGGACCGCCTACCTCAAGGCCAACCACCCCTGCGAGTACCTGGCCGCGCTGCTCACCTCCGTAGGCGACGACAAGGACAGGATGGCCGTCTACCTGTCCGACTGTCGGCGGCTGGGCATCAAGGTGCTGCCCCCCGACGTCAACGCCAGCCAGCTGGACTTCGCCGCGATCGGCTCCGACATCCGCTTCGGCCTGGGCGCCGTACGCAACGTCGGGGCCAACGTCGTGGACGCGATCGTCACCACGCGGGACGCCAAAGGCCGCTACACCGATTTCAATGACTTCCTCACCAAGGTCCCGTCCGTCGTCTGCAACAAGCGCGTCATCGAGTCACTGGCCAAGGCCGGCGCGTTCGACAGCCTCGGGCATCACCGCGCGTCCCTGGTCGCCGTCCACGAGCAGGCCGTCGACGCGGTCATCGACGTCAAGCGCAATGAGGCCCACGGTCAGGACTCGCTGTTCGGCGAGCCGGATCAGACCGGCGCCTTCTCGGTCGCGATCTCGGAGGGGGAGTGGGACAAGGCCACCCTGCTCGCCTTCGAACGCGAGATGCTCGGCCTGTACGTCTCCAGCCACCCGCTCGACGGCGCCGAACGCGTCCTGAACGCCAACCGCGACACCACAATCGCCGACCTGCTGGCCTCCGGGCGCCAGGACGGTGCAACCCGGGTGAGTGGCATCATCTCCGGTCTGCAACGCAAGGTCACCAAGCAGGGCAGCCCGTGGGCGATCGTCACCCTCGAAGACCACGACGCCGCGGTGGAGTGCCTGATCTTCCCTAAGACCTACATCCTGTACGGCGAAGCGCTGGCCGAGGACCGCGTGATCTGCGTGCGTGGACGGATCAACATACGCGATGAGACGACCAGCATCTACGGCGAGGAGATCACCCTCCTCAACGTCTCCGAGGCGAACACCGAGTCGCCCGTGGTGATCTCGATCCAGGAAATCCAGTTGAACCTGCGACTCGTCCAGGAGCTGAAACACATCCTGACCACCCATCCGGGCCAGGCGCCCGTACACGTGCGCTTGCACCGCCGCGGCGACAAGAGCGTGCTGTTGAACCTCGAACCCTTCCGTGTCACTGCGGAGCCGGCGTTCTACGGCGACATCAAGGCACTGCTGGGAGCCAACTCGATCGGCGGAGCATGAGCCGCGACTGGGCGTGCCCTCGGTATGGGGTCCCGGTAGTAATCGCCGAAGATCTAACGGATATCGCTGACCAGCATCGACGTGGAGCGCCCAGGCAAGGTCAGCGGCATCCTCGGACTGGTCCACGCGCCCACCAACCGGCGCACCAGTTCTGCGACGTTCTTACCTCAGAGCAGGTCAGGGGCATATCCGTTGGATTTTCCGCGAGTACCACCGGGACCCCGTGCCGCAGCGGCGTCGTCAACCGCAGGAGCCGCTGCAACGGCACTCCGCCGGTGGCCCAGCGCTCCAAGTCGGCCTCCTCCTCCCGAGCGTGGCCCCAGTCGCCAACTAGCGACGGGGTCCTGTTATCGGAAGTACCGAGCTGAGGTTTCGCCTCTCAACCGTGCATGTTCTCGGAAATCCGATGACCTGCGCAGATCGGCTCACCTTGGGGCTGGGGCCACGCTCGGGAGGAGGACGCCGATACGCACCGTCGCTCGCGGGAGTTTGGAACCGCGACGGCACGGGAGGGTGGCCACTGTGCCGTGCCGTCGCGGGCTTATGACGCCGTAACGCTGCTTATGGGGTGGTGAAAATATGGGTGGCACGTAGCCGGTGAGCCAGCTCGATTTGCGCGCTCAGTGCCGATGCGAGCGCTTCGGGGGATAGCCGGGTGATGACGTACTCCATGTTGGCGTCGTTCTCCCTCTCCGAGAGCGACGCCCGCCGGATGGCCGTCCAAGTACCCGGGACCTCATCGTGGTTGATGCGGTAGCCGGGGAAGGTCTGCTCCAGGGCAGCGAGTTGCTTCTGCGCGGTCATGCGGCCCCCTGGCGGTGCTGTGTGGCCCACAGCTCCATGTCTGTTTGCGCCATCTTGTTCCACAGTTCGACGCCGCTGCGGCCGTCCACGATACGGCAGCGCACAGGGTCGCTGCATTCCCACGCTTCGAGCCGTCGCCGGCAACGGTTCCAACGGACCATCCAGGTGGGCGCGTACGTCTGGACCTGCGCAGCGACCAGCGCCGCGGTGGTGTCTGCTGCGTCGCGGTGGGGCATGTCGGCGGCTCCTTTCCTACCGGTGGGTGTGGCCCCGGAACGACTCAGCGCGCCTCCAGGCGATCGAGCTGGGGCGTTCCGGGGCCACTGGGAGCGGCAAGCCCTGTGGTGACCCCGCGGGCTGGGTATGGGGCGGGGCCACCTGGGGGCGTTCAGGGCTTGCCGAGGTCATCGGGGTGTCGCGTCGCGCTTCCGGAGGGCGTCATCGAGGAAGGCATCAGCAAGGAGAGGTCCGCCAAGGATCGTGGTGTGCACGGGTTGGTCTCGTAGCTGGCGGTAATGCTCGGCGAGCCGGGCCGCGGCGTTGTCCGGCTCGCGTGCCCATGTCCACAGTGGTTTCCCGCGTCGGCGTTCCGTACCGGGGATGATCCACCTGATGCGTCGCTCGTTGGTGCGGACGAGCAGGCCGAGCCAGACGGAGACCAGGGCCTCGCCATCTGCTGAGCGGTAGGGCTGTATGTCGGCGGGGACGCCGTGATGAGACAGCGCTGCGGTGAGGCGCAGAGCCATCCATTCAGCTGAGCTCTGGGCCTGCGCTCCTGTCGTTACTTGGAGTGAGAGGACCACAGAGCGACCGTAAAGTGTCTGCAACAGCACGTCACTGGCACTTTCTACGAGCCATTTCCGAAAGTGCCAGTGACGGTTATGTGTGCGTCAGTACGGCAGCCGGATAGCGTCCGCCAAGTCGCGCACCTCGGGGGTGAGGGAACGGCGTCGCTCGATGACCGCCGTGAGAATGTCACGGGCGTACCGCTGCGTCAGAATCCATTCGGGGGCGCGCTGGCGCACGTCCTGCAGCACCTGGATGCCTTCACTGAGTCATTGTCAGCAACCGGCGTTCACGCTGGGTGACAGCTGCTTGTGAGCTTGCTCCCGGTGGAAGAGGACGAGCGCCGCGGCGACGATACCGCCGATCTTCCAAGGGCACTTGCTGACGTTCCGCAGTGCCTTGAACCGCATCTTGAGCTGGGCGTTCGCTCGTTCGGCGAGGGCTCGGAGCGCACCGTGGACCTTGTTGTACTGGATCTGATCGTCGGTGAGTGTGCCACCCCGAGACCTCTTGTACGGCAGGCGAAACCCCATACCCGCATCGACGTAGCCGAGGTCGGCCAACGTGATCAGCCCGTCCTCGGCGGCCTTGGCCAGCGGGTCGAGGAGGCCGTGCAGGCGGGCACAGGTGAGATCGTGTTCACGGCCGGGCCGTACCTCAGAAGTCCACAGCGGGTCGCCGCCGGGGCTGGACAGGACCTGAATGTTGCCGCCGTGCTGCTTGTGTTTTCCACTCCACCACAGGTCGGCGCCGTTCGGGCCCAGGGCGCGGCAGCGGTCGGTTTCGATCAGCGTGCCATCCAGATGCAGGTGGGTGTAGCCGGCGGCCTTCGCCGCCGTGAGCGCCTCCTGTAGCGTCGGCGCCTGGGCCTTCAATACGGTGACCCCTTCTTCGACGTACCGATCACAGGTCGCGTGCGAGATGGCGTTATCGGCGGCCGGCCGGGCGATCCGAGCGCCGTCCACCAGCCAGCGGATGATCAGAACGGCCTGCTTGAACTCGCCCAGCGCCCGAGTGCCCGCGCGGGTGCGGCGCCGTACCCGCTCGGCGCGCAACAGCCCGGCCAGAAACAGCACAACCTCGCGCGGCATGTCCAACTCGGCTGTGTAGGTGATACTGGAGGTCACGTGAAGCCCTTGTGTGCGGTGCGGTGGATCCTTCGACAAGACCCACCCCTACCAGGGGCTTCACGCTTTTCTCTACTTGATCACTCCCACGCCCGCCGTGATCGGCTACACACGGTCATCGACCGTTGCTGACAGCGTCTCAGTGTTCTACCGCGTCCCCCGGATGGGTGTTGAGCGCCTGGCTGATGATGGCGGCCCGTTCGGGTTCGACATCACCACCGCGCTGGCCGTCGATGACCTGATCACTCTGTATGGCTGTGACGCGGTCGTTGAGACCGGCTGTCACCTCGGCGACACCACGCACTACCTGGCCCGCCGCTACCCCAGCCTGCCGGTCTACTCCTGCGACCTCGACCCTGCGTACGCGGCCTTCACTCGACACCGCGTTGCCGGGCACCGCAACGCGCGTGTCGAGCATGTGGATTCGCCCGCGCTGGTGGCGGCCGCCGCGGGTATCCATGAGCGGCCGTTGTTCTTCCTGGACGCCCATTGGGGCCCGGACTGGCCGCTGGCACGCGAGCTCGCCGCCGTCGCCGCTGGCGTTGTGGTCATTCACGACTTCGACATCGGTCACCCGCGGTTCGCCTTCGATGTCTACGGCGACCTGGTGTGCGGGCCGGCCATGTTGGCCGCGATGTCCCGGCCGCCGGAGGTGTACTTCACCCCGGACCCGGCGGCGGACTGGCCGTTGCCGTGCCTGCAGACGCGGCGTCGCGCCGGCGTCGGCATCCTCACGGTCGGTCTCGACACCGCGCCGCTGCAGAAGCATCCCCACCTGACCACCCGATACCTGGAGAGGGCAGTGACGCCATGAGTACGGCACTCGCGGACCCGATGACGGAGCTGGGCGGCATGCCGTTCCTGGATGACTCCTTCGCTCCCGGGCGGCTCCTGGCGCTCGTCCTGGCGTTGCGCCACCACGAAGCAGCCCAGCGCGGCTTGAGCGCTGACAGCGCGGCCGGGCCGCGGGCGTGGCTGAACCCCGGACGGGCGATCCTGCTGAACCCGGACCGGCCGCCCGTGCAGGAGACAGAGCTGACGGCCGCCCAGCAGGAAGACGTCGTCGCGGTCCTGGACGCGCTGCCCCGCGCGGTTCCTGCGTGGGCGCCGCTGCTGCAGTTGCCCGTCCGGTACCTGCTACACCCGCCGACCGGCGCCTATTCGGCGTCGATCCGGGCGTGGCCGCAGCACATCTTCCTCGCTGAGCGGGCTTTCACCGCGCCCGACCAGATCCGCTCACAGGTGCTGCATGAGATGTGCCATCAATGGATGAACCTCATCCAGGAGGCATGGCCGCTGCAGACCCGCGAGGACCGCGACCTGACGATGCCGTCCGGGACGACCGGCCGGTCCCTGGCCGAGGTCCTGGGCGGCGTGCACGTCGCCATGGCGTTGATCCGCCTCTACCGGGCCCGGGGCGGCGAGCGGGACCGCATCGAGGATCTGAGCCGCTACCGCTCCGGCTGCCTACAGATCATCGAGGAACGCAGCGCAGACCTGACCGACGCGGGGCGCAGCCTCGCCGCACGTTTGAAGGAGGATGCGTGACGACGGCAACCCACCCCCGGCCGACCGTCAGCCCCATCTGGCCTGTCCCCATCTACCAGGCGGACTTCCCCGAAGCCGCCGCCTACAACGTGGCCTTGGCCGAGCTGATTCTCCTCCAGCAGGCCGCCCAGGAGCAGCCGGTGATCCTGCCGGGCGGGCTGGACGCCCGCAAGTCCAGCGAGGACATCCTGACGTGGGAGCACCCGGCGGTCACGTGGCTGCGGGGCCACATCATGGGCGCGGTCACTGCGATGGCCACCGACATGCTCGGCGACGCCGCGCAGCACATCACGGCCAGGCCTATCGCTGAAGGGTGGGCTGTGACCTACGCCGAAGGTGCGAGCCTGCTGCCGCACACCCACCACTCGACGTCGATCGCCGGCGTCTACTACATCGATCCCGGCACCACCGACAGCGGACAGGATCCCGGGTTCCTGCAACTGCTCGACCCGCGTCCTGGAGCGGTCGCCCGTGACTCCTCCTCGGGCGTCATCCGTATCCAGCCCGTCGCGGGCCGGATGGTCGCCTTCCCCGGTTGGCTGAACCACCAGGTCCGGGCGACCGCTTCCAAAGAGCGGCTGCGGATCTGCGTCGCGTTCAACGTCAGCTTCACCGCGCCGGGAGGAATGGCATGACCGAGACGGTGAGCAGGCACTGGCCGACCAATCTGGTGCTCGACGAGGTCGACCTGCGCGGGATCGTGCACGACGACCTTCCCGCCCTGCTGAGCGGCGCCGCTGCGGGCGGCGACACGTTCGAGGTCATCGAGGCCAAGCGGGTGCTGGCCGACGAAGCCGCTCTCCAGGCGCACCTGGCGGCGTCGATGGAGGCGCTGGCTGACGCGGACGGCCGCCCCCGGCCGGGCGGGCTCCGCCTGGAGGTCCAGATATGGCGGGGAGGCTACGACCTGCCCGCGACTGCCTCGCCTGCGGATTACGTGGCCTGGTGTGTCCTGGCCGCCACCTCATCCATCCATCAGCAGTCCGGAGCGGTCGCCGTGGCCGACCCGCGGGCCGGCTGCGCGCTCGTACCGATGCCCGGCCTCCCGTGGGGCCGTGCGGCGATGATCGCCGCACGGCCCGGCGCGCACCTGGCCGTCCCTGGCTGGCTGACCCATTTCGTCATCCCTGTAGAGATGGCCCAGGCCGTGATCGTCGCGGTCGCCATCTCCACTTGAAATATCCATCCCCGATGAAAGGAACACCGTCATGTCCCAGTTGATCGGGCCGCTGAGCCTGCGCATGGACACCGCCCCTGGAACCGGCCTCGGCCTCGATGAGAGCGCCGTCGACCGCTACATGGAGCTGGCCGGCAAGGGCCTCATCGTCCCGCCCGGATGCAACTCTCCGGCGGTTCAGGACGACTTCGCCCTGGACCCGTCCCGGAGCGTCGAGCTGTAACCGGTAGGCAGTGATCCGGCCTCGGCGCCTCTTCCCCACGGGAGGTGCCGGGGCCGGCGTCATGTCACAGTTCGCCGCGCCGCCAGGCGGTGATCTCTTCCTCCAAGGTGGCCTCGTCCAGCGTCGCCACCCGGACGTTCTTGGCCCATTCGGTCAGTAGTGCCAAAAACGCCGCGTCGTTGTCGGCGTCGACGCTGCCGTGCACGTGAAACCACGTGATCAGGGGGGCCGCGTGCGGGGCGTCGGCGTCACAGTCGGCGCACAACACGACCGTGACCCAGCCGCGTACGTCGGCGCCGCTGGCGTTGGTCCATCCGTGGGAGACCAGCGCCGACAAGATGCCGTCTTTCCCGCAGCGGGGGCACGGGGGTGGCTCTGGGACGGAGTGGAGCTCAACGAGGTCAACACCGGTCACAGGCTGATCGATTCTGGGCCGATGAGGGCTTTCACGTCGGCGGAGAAGGATGATTCGGCGCTGACGGAGAAGTCGGGCAATGCCACGATCACGGTTTTCCCGGTGCGCCTGCGCAGGTTGATCCGCACCGGCACCTTGCCCTGGTGGGTTTTGAGGACGTTGCGGAGTTCCTCGACCAGCATCGACGTGACGCGTTCCTCCCGCAGGGTGATCGTGACGGGATGCCCGGAGTCACTGGTGACACCGGAGACGTCGATCGGCGTCAGGTCGTTGGCGAAGATAGAGATGGCGCCGTCGCGGCTGCTGACCATTCCGCTGACCGACACGACGGCGTCTTCGCGCAGCTCCGGCGCGTACAGCTCGTAGTTCTTAGGAAAGAACAGGCACTCGACGGCACTGTCCATGTCCTCGACGACGATGATGGCCCAGACTTTCCCGGCCTTGTTGACCCTCTTGTCGACCTTGGTGATAAGCCCGCACACCTTGGCATCGGTGCGGTCTTGGCCGTTTTCGAGAAGGTCGACGATCGTGGTGCTCCGGTTGCGTGCCAGGAGCCGTTCGGTGCCGGCCAGCGGATGGTCGGACACGTACAGGCCGAGCATTTCCCGCTCGAAGGCGAGCCGAGTCTTTTTGTCCCATTCCCCTTCGGGGATCGAGATGGCGAAGGTCTCGTCAAGGCCACTTTCGTCGTCGCCGAACAGCGAGTCCTGGCCGTGGGCTTCTGAGCGTTTGATCGGGATGATGCTGTCGACGGCCTGCTCGTGGATCAGCATCAGCGCTTTGCGCTGGTGGCCGAGCGAGTCGAACGATCCTGCCTTGATCAGCGACTCGATGAGCCGCTTGTTGCAGACCTGCAGGGGGACCTTCGTCAGGAAGTCATTGAAGTCGGTGAACGGCGCGTTTTCCTTGCGGGCAGCGATGACGGCCTCCACCCGGTCCGCACCGACGTTACGGACCGCGCCGAGACCGAACCGGATCGCGTCGTCGCCGACGGGGGCGAAGTGCAGGGAGGATTCGTTGACGTCGGGCGGCAGCACCTGAATGCCCATCTTGCGGCACTCGGCGAGGTAGACGGCGGCCTTGTCCTTGTCGTCGCCTACGGAGGTGAGAAGCGCCGACATGTAGTCCGCCGGGTAGTTCGTCTTCAGGTAGGCGGTCCAGTACGCCACCAGGCCGTATCCGGCGGTGTGGGACTTGTTGAACGCATAACCGGAGAACGGCAGCATCACGTCCCACAAGGCTTTGATGGCCTCGTCGGAGTAGCCGTTGTCCTTCATGCCCTTCTCGAAGAACTCGTACTGCTTGTCCAGCTCCGACTTCTTCTTCTTGCCCATCGCCCGGCGCAGCAGGTCAGCGCCGCCGAGGCTGTAGCCGGCCAGTTCCCGGCCGATGGCCATGACCTGCTCCTGGTAGACCAGCAGGTGGAAGGTGTCGCCGAGGATCGGGTCGAGAGCGTCTTTGAGCTCCGGGTGGATCGGGGTGATCTCTTGGCGGTTGTTCTTGCGGTCGGCGTAGTTGATGTGGGCGTTGGCGGCCATGGGGCCGGGCCGATACAGCGCCAGCACCGCGGCGATGTCCTCGAATCGGGTGGGCGCCATCAGCCGCAGCAGGGAACGCATGGGGCCGCCGTCGAGCTGGAACACGCCCAGGGTGTCGCCGCGGGCCATCAGCTCATAGGTCTTGGCGTCGTCCAGGGGGATGTTCTCGGTGGAGATCTCCACCCCGCGGTGTTCCCGGATGATCTGGATGGCGTGATCGATGATGCCCAGGTTCCGCAGACCCAGGAAGTCCATCTTGATCAGGCCCATGTCCTCGCATTGAGGATAGGAGAACCCGGTGATGATGACGCCGTCTTTGTCGCGGCGGTGCAGCGGGATCAGGTCCAGCAGGGGAGCAGAAGACAGGATGACCGCGGCGGCGTGGACGCCCGTGCCGCGGATCAGTCCTTCGATGCCCATGCCGGTGTCGATGACTTTTTTGACATCCGGGTCGGTGTCATACATCGACCGGATCTCGGTGGCTTCGGAGTAGCGGGGGTGGTTTTCGTCGAAGAGACCTTCAAGGGGGACGCCCTTGCCCATCACGTCCGGCGGCATGGCCTTGGTGATTCGCTCACCCATCTGGAAGGGGTAGCCGAGGATGCGGGAGGAGTCCTTGACGGCGGCCTTGGCCTTGATCGTGCCGAACGTGTTGACCTGCGCGGTGTAGGCCTCGCCGTATTTGTCGGTGACGTAGCGGACCATCTGGTCGCGCCGGCGGTCGTCGAAGTCGAGGTCAACGTCGGGCGGGCTGATGCGCTCGGGGTTGAGGAACCGCTCGAACAGCAGGCCGTGCTCAAGGGGGTCCAGCTCGGTGATGCGGGTCAGGTAGGCGACGATGGAGCCCGTCGCGGAGCCACGCCCGGGGCCCACGGGGATGCCGTTGTCGCGGGCGTAGCGGCAGATGTCGGCGACCACGAGGAAGTAGGAGTCGAATCCCAGGGGGGAGATGACGCCGAGCTCGATCTCCAGCCGGTCGAGGACTTCCTGACTGGGGTTGTCGCCGTAGCGCTCTCGGAGGCCACGCTCACATTCCTTACGCAGCCACGATGCCTGCGTTTCGCCTTCGGGCACGTCGAACTGCGGCATCCGGTCGACGTAGGTGAAGACCTCGCTGTAGTCGCCCACCATCTCAGCGACCAGCAGCGTGTTGTCACAGGCTTCGGGCAGGTCGCGGAACAGTTCCCGCATCTCCGCCGCGGACTTGACGTAGTAGCCGGAGCCGTTGAACCGGAACCGGTTCGGGTCATCCTTGTTCTTGCCGACGCCGATGCACAGCAGGTTGTCGTGCGCGTCGGCATGCTCCTCGCGCACGTAGTGCGAGTCGTTGGTGGCCAGCAGCGGGATGCCCAGGTCTTTGGCGACTTGGAGAAGCCCGTCTCGGACCTGGCGCTCAATGTCGATGCCGTGGTCCATCAGCTCCAGGAAGTAGTTCTCCTTGCCGAAGATCTCCTGATAGGCCGCTGCGGCCTTGACGGCTTCGTCGTACTGGCCGAGCCGAAGCCGCGTCTGGACTTCCCCGGATGGGCATCCGGTGGTCGCGATGATCCCCTGGGCGTGCTCGGCGATGAGCTCCTGGTCCATGCGGGGCTTGCTGTAGTAGCCCTCGATCGATGCCCGGGAGGAGAGCCTGAACAGGTTACGCAGCCCCTGAGCGTCTTTGGCCCACATGGTCATGTGGGTGAACCGGCCACCGCCGGAGACGTCCTTGCTGCCTTCACCGTCGTCGCTGACAGCGCGCTGCCCGCCCGGCCCCCAGAAGATCGGTTTCTTCACGAACCGGGATGCGGGGGCAACGTACGCCTCAATCCCGATGATCGGCTTCACGGGGAACTTGGTGGCTACCTGCTGGAACTCGTAGGCGCCGAACATGTTGCCGTGGTCGCTCATCGCGACGGCGGGCATGCCGAGCCGTTCTGCTTCAGCGAACAGGCCCTCAACCTTCGCCGCACCATCGAGCATCGAATACTCAGTGTGCACGTGCAGATGCGCGAACGATTCGGTCACCTGTTCCCCTTTTCTACAGCCCGGCCGCCGGTTTCCGGCCCCCGAGCTTACGCCCTCCGGCCCGGCGTCTCATCAGCCTCACAGATGGGCAGGAGTCGCACAACGGCCCTTGGCACATTCACCAGAGTAAGCTTGCGAGAGAGGCGTTGTAACCTTCTGACCTGCATCTATGTTGCATCGCCCCTGCTGGGGCAGGGGGTTTGGCCGAGCGGGAACGGCCTTGGTTCGCACTGCGTCCTGAGGGCTTAAGACTGTGGGATGCATCTCTGGCAGGGCCTGCAGCGTGGGCATCCGTAGCGATCCCGACACGGCAGATGATCCCGAAGCAGCAGTCCCGGCTGAGCTAGTAGGGCTTGGTTAGGTGGGGACGGGCTGGGCATGTCTGGGTAACGCGCGGCGGCAGGTGGGGCAGATACCGGCCCAGCAGGCCAGAAGCAGCTGCAACTCGGCGATGACCCGGTAGGTGCTCAAGCCGCAGCCGGCGCTTTTGGGTTGAGCCTTTCAAGGGTGCAGAACGCGTGAGCGACCGAGACCAGGGTGACGTGATGATGCCAACCGCTCCACGTGCGACCCTCGAAGTGGTCCAGGCCCAGGCCGGTCTTCAGCTCACGGTAGTCGTGCTCGATGCGCCAGCGGATCTTCGCCAGACCCACCAGACGCCGCAATGGAACATCGGCCTCCAGCGTGGACAACCAGTACTTGACCGGCTCCGGCTCACCGGGCGGCCATTCGGCCAGCAGCCAGCACACCGGCAACTCCCCGCCCGCGTAAGCGCGGCGGATCCGCACGCCCGCCGGCCGTACCCGCAGCGCGGCAAAGCGCGAGCGCAACGGACCCTTGGACCCCATCCGCCACCGCACTGTGTGCAGCGCGCGCCGCCCGCCCTCCAGCACCAACTGCCGGGCGCTGATGCGCCGCTGCCGGTAGCGGGGCACCGGCCGCCGCCCGGTCCCCGCATACGGCGCGACGCTGCGGCAGGCCTCGGCCTCCAGCAGCGCGGTATCGGAACGCACCCCCACCACGTAGGGAATATCGCGCTCGGTCAGGCCCAGGCGAAAGGCCCCGTCTTGACCGTAGCCCTCATCGGCGACCACCAACGGCGGATCCAGCCCCCAACTCTCCAGCTCGTCGATCATGTCCAGAGCCAGCTGCCACTTGGGCACATGACCGACGTCGGCGGGGATTCGGCAGCGCTGCCGGCGTGCCGCCACCGCGGCCGGATCCTCCGTGCGCGGCGAGGCCGGATCCCACTGCTCGGGCACGAACAGCCGCCAGTTCACCGGGCAGGAGGCGGCGTCGGTGACCAGATGCACGCTCGGCGCGACCTGGCAGTTCGCGGTTTTGCCCAGCGCCCCGCAATACTGCGCGGCCACGCCCGGCGACTCCTGGCCGTCCTTGACAAAGGACACATCATCGACCACCCAGGCGGCCGGGTTGATCGCCGCGTCCATCCGCCAGGCCAGCTCGGCCAAAACCAGCTGATGCGCCCAGGGGGCATCGGTGCAGAACTGCTGCAGCCCTTGGCGGTCCACGCCCAGCCGGGCCGCCATCGGCTCCATCGATTTCCGCGCTCCGTCGGTCAGCAGGCCGCGCACATACCGCTCGCCCCACCGCCGCTGATCAGTACGGGCGAAACCGGAGAACATCTCAGCGGCAAACGTCTCCAGCCGCGCCCGCACGGCCTCGAGTTCTTGAGGGGTCATCTTCCCTCACCCCCAAACAGGTGACATACCGTCCCCTACCCGAGGTAACCAAGCCCTACTAGTCGGTGGTTTGTTAAGGCGGGGCGTAGAGGTTGAGGGATCGCCCCGCGGTGACGGCTGTGACCAGGGCCTGTAGTTCAGCGGGCGGGGGCCTGCTCGACCAGTTGCGCCACCAGCGTTGCAGCAGTGCGCAGGGGGTCAGCCAACCGCGGACGTGGCGGGCGGCGCGAGGCCAGCACAGTGGCACGGGTGGCACTGTGGCGGTGGGCCCCCCTCTCTCCGCCGTCGGTGTCGGCCGGGGCGGGCGGGAGGTGTGGTGGCGGGACCGGATCGGCGGGCCGGGCATGCCGGCAGAAGGTGAACGCGCAGGCCACCAGGGCCCAGTGGCGGCGGATCGCGGCATCGGAGCGGACCTGGAAATCGGCCCACCCGAGTTCGTCCTTGACCTGCTTGTAGCCCTGTTCGATCCACGTCCGCAGGCCGTAGAGGCGCACGATCTCGGCCAGGCCGGCGGCCGGATGCGGGCTCCAGGCCGCACGGACGCTCCCAGGGCGGGGCAGGTTGGTGGCCAGATACCAGGTCGCCTTGGCCGGCAGCGTCGCCGGGTCGGCGGTCGCGACGATCAGCCGGACCGCCTGGTGCGGGCCGTAGCCGCCCAAGACCGCGTCCGCGGCCCACCACACGGTGCTACGGCCATCGCGAAACCGCCGCACGACCTTGGTCCAGGCGCCCGGCGCTTGGGGACCTCCCCAGGCAAGCTCACGGGCGGCGTCGATCGGCGTGTGCGCCTCATCCACCGGAGCCCAGGAGCCCTGGTGCGGCTTGAGCGCGAGCACGAACGGCCAATCCAGCGGCCCACAGTTCAGCGGTGAAGGCCGCATTGTCGCCGTAGGCGCAGTCGGCCACCAGCGCCCGAAACGGCACGGCGGCGGCCTGAGCCCGACCTGCCAGAGCGGCCGCGAGCTGCGGCTTGGTGCGAAATGCCGGATCGCTGCGGCCGCGAGGCAGCCGAGCGGCGGGGGTGTAGGGCACCGCGTGCAGCGGGTGGTAGACCCGCTCGTCGGCCCAGAGTGTGGTCACTGCCACGATCCCGTTCTCGATCTTCCCGACCGAGCCCAGATACTGGTGGGCGGTGTGCGCGGTGGCGGTGCCGTCCTTGCGGTCCCCGGTGTCATCGACCACCGGCACCCCGCCCGCATGCGGCGCGGTCACCGGATCGGCCCGCAGCAGCTCAAGGCGCCGGGCGTTGACTTTCTCGTGATCCCACGGCGACTCCGACTCAGAAGAACTGCAGCCGCTGCACCGCCGCATTCTGGGCCCCGACCACCGGCTCCGCACCGGCCAGGGCCGTCAGCGTCTTGTTCCGGTCCCGCGGCAACAACAGCCCGGCCAGATATTCGCGGAACCCCCGGCGCTGCGCGAGCGAGCACCACAGATCATCGAACCGGGCCGCGTACTCCTCCAACGGACCCGGCGCCGGTGGACACGGACGCCGCGCGGTCACCACCACGACCACCCCCGAACAGCACCAACTACCCCTATCCACCGGCTTACCGCGACATCGACCCCACGTCAACAAACCACCGACTAGATGCCAGCGCCGACATGGTGGAGCTGGCCCGACGCAACGCAGAGGAGGCGGGCGCGGCCAACGTCGAGTTCCTGCACGGCACGATCGAGGCCATCCCGCTGCCCGGCCACGCGGTCGACGTGGTTATCTCCAACTGTGTGATCAACCTGTCCAGCGACAAGGCGACCGCACTCGCCGAGGCCTTCCGGGTGCTGCGGCCCGGCGGACGCCTCGGAGTCAGTGACGTCGTCACCGACGGCGCCATCGACCCGCAGCGCCGCGCCGCCGCCGAGCAGCGGGTGGGCTGCGTCGCAGGCTCTCTCACCGTCGACGAGTACCGCGACCTGCTGTGGAAGACCGGGTTCGTCGGCACCGCGATCACGCTGACCGCTGACCACGGTGACGGCGTGCACTCGGCCATTGTCCAGGCGGTCAAGCCCGCGATCTCAACCGGCCTGGTCATCAGGCCGATGCGCGAGAGCGACGCCGGGCAGGTGCTGGCCATCTACCAGGCGGGTCTCGACACCGGCCAGGCCAGCTTCGAGACGCTCGCGCCCAGCTGGGAGGGCTTCACCGCGGGCAAGCTGGCCCACCCACGCTACGTGGCCGCCGACACCGAGAGCGGGGAGGTCGTCGGCTGGATCGCCGCCTCGCCGGTCTCGGCCCGCCCGGTCTACGCCGGGGTGGTCGAGCACAGCGTGTATGTGCATCCTGGTTGCCAGGCGCACGGCATCGGCCGTGCCCTGCTCGCCGCGTTCATCGCCGCTTGCGAGGACGCGGGTGTGTGGACGATCCAGTCCGGGATCTTCCCGGAGAACGCCGCCAGCTTGTCTCTGCATCAGGCGCTCGGCTTCCGCCTGGTCGGCACCCGCGAGCGCATCGGCTGTCACCACGGTTTCTGGCGGGATGTGCTGATGCTGGAGCAGCGAAGTACAGCCGTCGGACGATGAACCCGGCCCGGTCAGGTCAAGGCTGACGTGCGGGAACATTCGGCGGCCGGTGGTGGTTGTGTCCTTCGTGGCCGGTGTGCCCAGTGTCCCCGGGCCTCATCTATCGCCTTCGCGGACTACCGTTCGGCTGGAGCCGCGTTGCGCCTTTCGCCGAGAGGCGACCTGCACACCGGTACGCACACGTTGAACCGAAGGCCCCGCCGACACGGGCGGGGCCTTCGGCGTGTCCGGTGATTTCTCCCACCCGGACCGGCCGCACGCGGCAGCGTGCAGGGCCGATGCTCCCCCGCCTGAGCCTGGGCGGATGTGCACAAAAGGCGACGGGCGGCCCATCGTGCTGTTCTTGTGCACCCACAACGCCGGCCGCTCCCAGATGGCCCTGGGATGGTTCCAGCACCTGGCCGGCGAGCACGCGACCGCCTGGTCCGGAGGCGCCGAGTTCACCGCCGAGATCAACCCCTCCGCCGTGGCCTCCATGGCCGAGGCCGGCATCGACATCTCCGCCGAGTTCCCCAAGCCGTGGACCGAGGAGGTGCGCCCGATCCGCGACGAGATCGAGCGGCGGGTGCGCGCCCTGCTGGCCGACCTCGACGTGTCTGCGGCCCCATGAGAGATCCCGCGTACCGAGCATGAATAGATATATGTCAATATAGATGAGAGTCGACTTCGATGGACTTCTATATGAGGAGGGGAGACCCGGTGGAGCCCCTGGAGCTTCTGGAGTGCAGCCCGCCGCTGACACGCGAGCCGCTGAACGCCGAACAGGCCGTCGCCGTGGCGCGGGTGTTCAAGGCTCTGGGCGACCCGGTGCGGCTGCGGATCCTGTCGATCGTGGCCAGCCACGCCGGCGGCGAGGTCTGCGTGTGCGACATCACCGGCGCCTTCGAGGTGTCCCAGCCGACGATCAGCCACCACCTCAAGGTCCTCAAGGAGGTCGGACTGCTGGTCTCCGAGCGACGTGCCTCCTGGGTCTACTACCGCCTGGCCCCGGAGGCGTTGTCGGAGCTGTCGGCCCTGCTGAACATCCCGGCCACGGTCTGACCCGCACTGAAGGAAGATCAAGGAAGATCCATGTCCTCAAGTACCCGTGCTCCCGCTGCCGCGGCAGAGGCGGGCGTGATCGGTAAGCTCTCCACGCTCGATCGGTTCCTGCCGGTCTGGATCGGCGTCGCCATGGCGGCCGGGCTGCTGCTGGGCCGCCTGGTGCCCGGCCTGGGCGCCGCTCTGGACGCGGTCCGTGTCGGCGACGTCTCGCTGCCGATCGCCCTGGGCCTGCTGCTGATGATGTATCCGGTGCTGGCCAAGGTCCGCTACGACCGGCTGGACACCGTCACCGGCGACCGGCGGCTACTGATCTCCTCGCTGGTGCTCAACTGGGTCATCGGCCCCGCGCTGATGTTCGCACTGGCCTGGCTGCTCCTGCCCGACCTGCCCGAATACCGCACCGGCCTCATCATCGTGGGTCTGGCCCGCTGCATCGCCATGGTGCTCATCTGGAACGATCTGGCCTGCGGCAGCCGCGAGGCCGCCGCGGTCCTGGTCGCCGTCAACTCGATCTTCCAGGTGATCGCCTTCGGCGCGCTGGGCTGGTTCTACCTGCAGGTCCTGCCCGGCTGGCTCGGCCTGTCGCAGGCGGCACTGGAGGTCTCGGCCTGGGACATCGCCCAGTACGTGCTGATCTTCCTCGGCATCCCCCTGCTGGCCGGTTACCTGTCGCGCAAGCTGGGCGAGCGATCCAAGGGGCGCGACTGGTACGAGAGCCGTTTCCTGCCCAAGATCGGCCCCGTGGCCTTGTACGGCCTGCTGTTCACCATCGTCATCCTGTTCGCCCTCCAAGGCGAGGTCATCACCTCCCAGCCCGGCGATGTCGCCCGGATCGCCTTGCCGCTGCTGGCCTACTTCTTCCTGATGTGGGGCGGCTCCTTCCTGGCCGGGCGCGCGATCGGCCTGCCGTACGACAAAACCACGACGCTGGCCTTCACCGCGGCCGGCAACAACTTCGAGCTCGCCATCGCAGTCGCCGTCGGCGTGTTCGGTGTCACCTCCGGTCAGGCGTTGGCCGGAGTGGTCGGCCCGCTCATCGAGGTACCCGTCCTGGTCGCCCTGGTCTACGTCAGCCTGTGGGGCCGGCGCCTGTTCACCACCACACCCAAGGGGTCGGTTCATGCCTGACAAGCCCAGCGTCCTGTTCGTCTGCGTGCATAACGCCGGACGCTCCCAGATGGCCGCCGGCTGGCTCACCCAGCTGGCCGGCGACCGGATCGAGGTCCGTTCGGCGGGTTCTGCCCCCGCCGAGACGATCAACCCGGTCGCCATCGAGGCCATGGCAGAGGTCGGCATCGACATCACCGCCGCCCAGCCCAAGATCCTCACCGCCAAGGCCGTTCAGGCCTCCGACGTGGTCATCACCATGGGCTGCGGGGATGCCTGCCCGATCTTCCCGGGCAAGCGGTATGAGGACTGGAAGCTGGACGATCCGGCCGGGCAAGGCATCGAGGCCGTACGGCCGATCCGCGATGAGATCCGCGACCGGATCGAGAAGCTGATCGCCGAACTCGACGCCCGATAACCCGGCCCCAACGCACGCCTACCTGGTCAAGACGGTGCGGGTCCGGACGGCGCCGATGCTCATGAGCGTTGCGCGTGCGCGTCCGCCAGCAGCCAGACAGTGGCGATGAGCAGACGCGCCGCGGCCACCAGGGTCTCCGGCTCGACGCGGTCGGGGGTTTCAGCAGGGGTCTGATAGCCGGGCATACCCATACCGACGCCGATCGCGGCCAAGCCGTGCGCGGCGTAGCGACGGTTGTCCGAGGCCATCGCGCCGGCCCGCAACGGCACCCCGGCACGGCGCCCGGCCTGATCCAAGGCGGCCAGCAGAGCGTGGGCCGGGTCATCGCCCACCCCGTCGAAGTGCGCGCTCAGCAGCGCCCGCGGCCCGCCCGTCGCCCCCTCTTCCAGCCTGTCCAGCTCGATCGGCAGGTGGCCGGCGGGGGCCAGCACCCAGCGGTCACCCAGATCCGCCGCACTCAGGCCTGCCAGCGGCGCCGAACGCGGGTCGGGCAGCTCAGCCGAGGCCAGGTGCTCGACGAACTCCCGCCGAGGCTCCAAACTCCGGGTTATCTCGCCGGCGCTCCACTGCGGCACCGGCGTGTGATACAGCTCACGCACGCTGGAGACACCGAACGGGTCGAGCTGCACGCCGGCGCCCAGCTCTCGCAGCTGCTCAGCGAGCCATGCGGCGGCGGCCTGGCCGCCAGGGGTGCCCACCCGCCGTCCCGTGTAGCCGTCGGCGGCCAGCTCCGCAACACAGGTGAGCATCCGCTGCGCGCTCACCTGTTGCAGGGCGGCCGCCAGGCCGGGGACCTCGATCGCCTCCGGCGGCACGAGCGGCCGAGCGGGTGGGGCGGGCGGGCGGGAGTTCATCCGCAGCACCCGGCGGAGGCGTCGGTACCAGCAGCGCTCGAAGCGGCCGCCGGAGCCGGCGCCTGCCCGCAGCACCCGTCCTCGGCCGCCTGGGTCGCCTTGGCTTCGCTCCCGCAGCACGACACTGCGGTGCCGGCGGAGGTGGCGGCGTCGGGTGCGGTGGAGGCGGGGCTCCCGCAGCATCCTCCGGCCACGGGCGGGGTGAAGGCGTCCTCCAGGTTTCCGATGAATCCACCGGTGATGTCGCTTGCCATCGTGTGCTTCTTTCGGGCCCTCCACTCAGGTCCGTGCGATGAGCCCCAAAGTAGCGAGAAAGACCAGGTCAAAGCCTCCCGGTGGAACCCGTGATCGGGATGCGAAGCCATAGCGCTCCGCAGTCGTCTGGGATACCGGTCTTCTTGCGAGGCCGATGAACAGCCACAATGCGGTCCGGGCCCTCCCTCGGATGATGGGAGCTGATCACTCACAGCTACTTTGCCCCTGGTGACGCCGACCCGAGTGGAGGGCCTAGAAGTGCAGACGCAGTACCAGCGGGCGGACCGCCGCCCAGCCGGACCGTCTGGACGAGGTGGGCGCATCGGGGGTGACCTGGGCGGGCTGGGCCTCAAGGTCGGATGTCATCGGAACGTTTCTCCGTTTCACAGGGATGTGCAAGCCGACAGGCACACATCACCAGGACAGGGATCAACCGAGAGCCGAAAGTCACGGCTGGGCCCGATCCCAGGCGACGGGCAGGGAGTCGACCCCGTAGACGATCGAGATCTTCCGGAAGGCGATCTCCTCGGCCGGTACGGCCAGGCGCAGGGTGGGGAAGCGGCGCAGCAGCGCCGGGAAGGCGATGCGCATCTCCATCTGGGCCAGCGGCGCGCCGATGCACCGGTGGATGCCGTACCCGAAGGCGAGATGGGAGGCCACCTCGCGGCCGGGGACGACGCTGTCGATATCCGGGCCGAGCGCGGGGTCGCGGTTGGCTCCGGTCAGCGAGCACAGCACCATCTCGCCCTTGGCGATCGGCTGTCCGGCCAGGACGAGGTCCTCGCGGGCGAAGCGGGGGAAGGCGACCTGTACGACCGTGAGGTAACGCAGCAGTTCCTCCACCACCTGGTCGACGTGGTCGTCGGTGTCGCGGACCAGGGCGAGCTGCTGGGGGTTCTGCAGGAGCCACAGGGTGCCCAGGGCGAGCATGCTCGTGCTGGTGTCGTGCCCTCCGGTGAGCATGCCGTCGGCGAGGCTGGCCAGCTCGCGGTCGCCGATCGTGTCTCCGTGCTCGCGCAGCAGCATGCCCAGCAGACCGTCACCTGGGTCTTTCCGTTCGCGGGTGACCAGCTCCGTCAGGTAGGTCATCGAGTCGTTGACCGCCTGGAGCGAGGCCTCGGGACCGGCGGAGAGGTCGAACCGGTCGGTGCTCAGGCGCAGGAAGTCGGCGCGGTCGGCGTAGGGCACACCCAGCAGCTCACAGATCACCAGAGAGGGGATGGGCAGCGCGAAGGACTGCACCAGATCGGCCGAAGAGCCTGATCTCTCCATCGCGTCGAGATGCTCGGCCACGATGGCCTCGATACGGGGTTCCAGCCTGCGCAGCCGCCGCATGGTGAACTCCGGGGTGAGCAGCTTGCGCAGCCTGGTGTGCTCGGGCGGGTCGCGGAAGCCGAGGCCGCCGGGGTCCTCCTGAGTGGACCCGGCGGCCGTCACGTTGCCGAAGTCGTTGCTGAACCTGTCGGCGTCGCCGAGCACGGAGCGCACGTCGTCGTAGCGGGTGAGCAGCCACATCGTGGATCCACCGGGCATGTGCAGTGGGCAGACAGGCTGCTCGGCGCGGATGCGGCCGAGCTCGGCCACCGGGTCCATCCCCTCGCGCATGAACTGCATGAGGGGAAATTCTGTTTCTGACATCGATTAGATCCTCATCGTCTTACAGTCGGGCATCGTGGCGCTGGAGAGGGCCTCGGGCCGGCAAGGAGCCGGACATCCGCGTCCGACGCTCTGGTTCCAGCGAAGGGTTGACGGAAGCCGGGTGCGATATCGCGGTGAAAGGGCTTGGACGCTGTCAGGCGAGGAGGGTCTCTCCGATCCAGCCGTCGGGCGAGCATCCCGGAGGGATGGCGAACACGGCCGAGCCGATGGGGGTCGTCCACTCGTTGAGCAGGTCGGCCTCGGCCAGTCTCTTCTGGATGGGGACGAACTGCCGGTTGACGTCGGCCTGGTAGGAGGCGAACAGCAGCCCGGAGTCGGCGTGCCCTTCGGGGGCGAGGCCCTCGTCGTAGTTGTAGACCCGGCGCAGGATCCGCATGCCCGGGTCGGTGACGTGGGCCCGGCGGATGTGGGCGTATTCGGAGATGACGGGGAATCCGACCGCGTTGAGCCTGTCGAAGTCCGGCTCGTCGTGCTCGGCCTGCCCGGTCAGGGGGGCGCCGGTGTCCAGGCGGCGGCCGATGGTGAACTCCTTGGCCACCCGGTCGGCGGCGTCCCAGGTCTCCAGCTTCAGGCGGATGCGCCGCAGCACCAGCGTGGTGCCGCCACGCAGCCACGGCGGGCCGTCGTCGATCCAGACGGCCCGGTCGAAGTCCGCCGACCCCGGCTGGGGGTTGACGGTCCCGTCGAGCTGGCCCATGAGGTTGCGCTGGGTGGTGGCGGGGGACTGGGTGTGCGGGCTGCGCCGGAACCCGCGCTGGGTCCAGCGGATCCTGGCGAAGGAGCGGGCGTCCTTGACGGTCATGCGCAGGGCGTGGGCGAGGGCGACGGGGTCGTCGGCGCAGATCTGCAGCAGCAGGTCCGCACCGGTCCACCGCTTCTCCAGCTTGTCGATCACGAAGCCGGGCAGGGGCGCTATCGATTCGGGCCGCCGATCCTCCACACCGGCCGCGGCGAACAGGCCGGGGCCGAAGCCGAAGGTGACGGTCAGCCGGGCCGGGAGCGCAGCCAGCTCCGGCTCGGTGTCGGCCAGCGCGGGCCGGCCCTGGGTCAGGCGACGGGCGTCGTCGGTGAGCAGGCCCATCATCCGGACGACGGCCTCACGGCCGGTGCCCGGCAGCAGGTCCAGGCCGACGAAGACCGCGTGGGCCTGCGGGGCCGTGGCGATCCCGGCCTGATGGACGCCGTGGAAGGGTTCCACCGCCGAGCCGCCGGCGACGGGCGGAGCCGCTTTGGACGTGGTCGTGGATATGGCCTGCTGAGGGGCATATGCCACGAGGGCGCCGGCCGCCGCGGCGGCGCCCCCCGTGAGCAAGCCCCGCCGTGTCAGTCGAGGTTGCCGCATCAGCCGTGGTCCTTGCCCATGTCCATGCCGGGCTGGTAGTCCTCCTTGCCGCCGGCGAAGTCCTTGCCGACCGCGGTGAACTCCAGGGTCTCCCCATCCTTGAGGGTGAGGGTGAAGGGGATCTGCGCGCCGGGCTTCACCTCTTCGGTGACGCCCATCAGCATGAGGTGGTCACCACCGGGCTGGAGCTGGTGCGTGCCGCGCGCGGGAATCACGAACCCGCCCTCCTTGGGCCGCATGACCATCTTGCCCTTGGAGTCGACCACCTCGTGCAACTCGACCTCCGGTGACAGCGGTGAGGCACCGGAGACGACGGTCACGTCGCCGTCGGTGTTGTTGACCAGGGTGCCGAAGGCGGCGCTCATCCCCTTCTTGGTGGTCTTCACCCACGGGTCGGTGATCGCCAGGGGCGGGGCCGCGACGGGTGTCGTGGAGCTCGCGGCGGCGACCGGTGCCGCGGTGCTCTGAGAGCCGCACCCGCTGAGCGCCATCACGGTGGCGATCAGGATTCCGGCAGGGGCGATACGGCGAGGAGACACGTTGATGCCTTTCTTCTGGCTGTGCCGGCGGGCCGCGGCTTAATGCCGCCTCGATGTGGCCATGCCGGACAGACAGCCGGGATTGTCACGCTGATTCGGTCCGCCGAGCCGCCGGATGGCGGCATCGGCGCAGGCCCGCGCATGCGGGCTCGGGAACGAAGTAATGCCTCCGAGTGACCTTGGGCGGTCAGCTGGAGGTGGCGGTGACAAGCCGGGGAGGACCACGCCTGCTCACGGCGTGGCGCAGCACGGCAGAGCGGAGAACTTCCGGCTCGATCGTGCTTGGCATGAAAAACGAGGTGTATGCCGGAGTCGCGTGCACGATGAGCACACGGCACAGTCGTGCGTCGAGCCGCCGCAGCAGCGTCCACAGTGCCGCCTCGCCACGCGCCAGCCACAGTGAGGTCAGTCCCACGGCCCAGCCGTGCATGACCAGCATGCCCAGACCTGGCACCAGCCCGGAGTGAACGTGCCCGATGGCCTCGGCAGGGGACGCGGCGTGCGCGAGAGAGAACAGCACGTGCAGTCCGGCCTGCAAGCTTGCCAGCAGTGCCAAGATCGCCATCAGTGTGCGTTCGCGCCCCGACATGGCGAAAGCCGCGACGAACGCGAGCGCCAGAGCACCGGCCGTGCTCGGTGCGGAGACTGAACCTCCGGCGAAAACGTGTGCCATCACGCTCAAGCCCAAGCAGACCACGGCGAAAACGGTGGCGCGGGCGAGACGGAAGGGCAAAGTCGCGGACATCGTGCGGCAATCATCCCATGCCGCCGCAACGGTCGTGATCCGAGGGGTGGGGAGACGGTGAATCGATCAGTCACACGTCACGGCCCTGAGGTAATTGGTCAAGATCGATGCCGTCATCGCGACCGGATATTCCGCGACCGGCGTGGCTCTGTCTCTGGTCAGCCGCGACCGCTACGGCACCGAGGTGGTGCTGGCCGCGGCGACCAGCGCCTACATCGTAGGTGCGCTGATCGGTGCTTTGGTCATGACGCGCTGGCGTCCTCACGCCCAGGGCTGGGCCGCCCTCGCTGGACTGGCCTGCTACGGCTGCGCGCCTCTCAGCTTGGCGTTCCCGGTTCACCCGTCCGTGGTGGTGGCCGCCTATGTCGTCGCCGGCCTGGGGATCGAACTGTTCAACGTGCCCTGGTTCACCGCCACGCAACGCGAGGTCGAACCCGCTCTGCTGGCCCGTGTCTCCTCGCTCGACGTGTGCCAGAGGTCGGCGACCTTCCAGAAGTTCATGTCGGGGTGGTCCGGCAGCGGGGTGGAGAAGCCGAAGCCGGGCAGGGAGGGGACGATGGCGTTGATCGCAGCCTCGGCCTGGCGCCAGTCGTATTGGTTGAGCCAGTAGTCGGCGAGTTCCTGGAGGTAGCTGCGGCTGACGCCGTAGTACCAGTCGTGGTTGCCCGCGTCGTCGGGCCACCTCGTGAGCCGCAGCCGCGCCTTGAGGTCGTCCAGCACGGCGTCGGGGACGTGAATGGGCACGGGTTCCAGCTGGAAGTGCTCTGTGGCTGCCATGGGGGTTCCTTCCGAGGGAGGAGAAACGGCTGCGCCGCGGATCAGCGCTCGACGTCCATGAGCGCAGCCATCCGTGCCAGCGCGGGCAGGGCTGCGCCGATGGCGTGTCGTTCCTCGGGGGTCAGGGCTTCGGCCAGCTGCGAGAACTGGCGGACGCGGTCGCGCTGTCGGGTCTGGACGATCTGCGCACCGGCTGGGGTCACCTGGACGAGCACCGCGCGGCGGTCTTCAAGGTCCGGGCGGCGTTCCACCAGTCCGTCGCGTTCCAGCCGGCTGATGAGCTGGGTGATGGCGGGCTGGGTGATCTGCTCGGTCACTTTCAGCGCGGTCAACCGCATGGGACCTCTGTGGGCCAGCGTGTGCAGGACCGACAGCGTGGTGAAGCTGTGCTTCTCGGTTGCGGGGAGCCGGATGGACCTCCGGGTGAACTCCCCCAGCACGGTGGCTAAATCGCTGGGGTCGAGATCCTGCCGGCTCTGTGGTGCCATGACTCCAATATATCACCAATTTATTTAAATTACTTATGTAATCTACGCCTGCCGGACACCAGGGGACGGTCACGATGGTCTCGCCGGGGATGGGCGACGCCGGTGTCTCACCTGGTGCGGCTCACGCGATGTCCCGCCGCAGTGGAGCCGCGACGGCGATCGCGGACGCGATCAGGGCGTAGCCGAGGAGTACGGCGCCGCCGATCGGCGCGGGGAGGAGGGTGGTGGCCGATGCGCCGGTCTGGTCGGCGACGGCGTCGGCCAGATAGGTGAACCCGGTCAGCGCGGCAGTGGCGCCGCCAGGCAGGAAGGGGTAGATCGCTCTGACCCCGGGGATGAACATCAGCGCGGTCTCGATCATGTAGAAGTAGGCGCCGACGGCCACGAGCGCGGCGATCTGGTTGCGCAGGAGGGCGCCCAC
Source organism: Streptosporangium album (assembly GCF_014203795.1). Lineage (NCBI taxonomy): Bacteria > Bacillati > Actinomycetota > Actinomycetes > Streptosporangiales > Streptosporangiaceae > Streptosporangium > Streptosporangium album. The sequence goes on from NZ_JACHJU010000003.1 coordinate 143,450, forward strand.
CGCCATGCCCAGCAGGGTGTAGACGGCCATGGTCAGCGCGATGCGGCCCAGCAAGGCCAGAACGGTGCTCGCGGGCAGGCCGAGGGTGACACCCTTGAGGGCCGCCACCGAGAAGAGGGCGCCTGCCGCGACCGCCGCGGCGAGCAGGCCGTAGGCGAGCCCGCCGCCGCCGTAGGTAACCAGCTTGGCGACCAGCGAGGTCCAGCGTCTGGGAGCGAACAGCGCCGTGGTGGTGGCGGTCCGGTGCCGGTATTCCGAGGCCACGCCGGCGGTGCCGAGTACGGCGGGGACGAACGTGGTGAATCCGAGCAGGCCCAGCAGCATCCGGGTGCCCTGCGCGGTATCCAGTCCCGGGAGCGGAGGGGTGAAGTTCTCCGGGCCCACAAGCGCGAGCAGACCGGTGAAGACTCCGCTGCCGAGCGCGGCCAGCAGACCCCAGAGCCACAGCCTGGTGGTGGTCAGGCGCGTCCACTCCGCCGAGATGAGCGCCGTCATCGTCGTCCTCCGGTCAGGTGCAGGAACGCCTGCTCGAGAGTCGGGCGTTCGATGGTGATCTCGTGCAGCGGGATGTCGCGGGCCGCCGCCGCGGCGGCCACCTCGGCCGTGGTCATGTCGTGGATGCGCAGGACACCCGGTTGCAGGATCTCCGCGGAAACCGTGAGGCAGGCCTTGAGCTGGTCCGCCCGCGGCGAACGGACCAGCACGGCGGCCTTGCCGTACAGCTCGGTGACCTTCGCGGTGGCGACCAGGTGGCCGTCGCGGATCACCACGACACGGTCGGCCATCTGCTCGATCTCGCCGAGCACATGGCTGGAGACCAGGACGGTGCGCCCTTCGACGGCCAGCTCGCGCAGGAATCGCCGCAGCCAGGCGATGCCCTCGGGGTCGAGGCCGTTGCTCGGCTCGTCCAGCAGCAGAACCCGCGGGTCGCCGAGCAGCGCGGTGGCCAGGTTGAGACGCTGCCGCATTCCGGTGGACAGGGTGCGTGTCTTCCGCCCCGCGAACGCGGACACCCCGGTCAGGTCGGCGACCTGCGTGACACGCGCCCTGCCGTGCCGGCCCATGCGGGCATAGACCCGCAGGTGGTCCAGGGCGGTGTGGTCGGGGTGGAAGCCCGAGCCGTCCAGTACGGCGCCGACGGTCGCGGTCGGATTGGGCAGGTCGGCGTAGCGCTTGCCGCCGATGGTGGCGGTGCCGGAGGTGGGCGCGACCAGCCCCAGCACCATCCGCATGGTGGTGGTCTTGCCGGCGCCGTTCGGGCCGAGGAAACCGGTCACCGTGCCGGGGGCGACGTCGAAGCTGAGGTCGGTGACGGCGGCCACCGGCCCGAAGGTCTTGGTCAGGCCGCGCACCGCGATGCCCCATGCGCCTTCGCTCATCACAGCGCCGCCGCCAGGTTGCGCTGGATCTCCCGGGCGTCCTGGACGCTGATGATCAGCTCGTCGTAGCCCGACGCCCTGCCCTTCAGCACGATCCGCAGGCCCGTGACGTCGCGGCGGGCGGCGACCAGCTGCCGGACGCCGCCCAGGGACCTCCACGTACCGACCTTGATGAAGCCGCTGACGAGCAGGCCGAAGTGCGTTCCCTTGACCGCCGCGAGCGGCCGGTCCAGGCAGTGCACCTCGCCGATGGCCGCCAGCGGCACGCTCACCGCACCGGTCCTGGTGAACAGCCGTGCCCACGAGTCGAAGAGCACGGTCACCATCCCGTCGTGAATCCTTACTCGGATCATGATCGCCTTTCTGTTTCATCTGTTCTATTAGTTGTATATCAGATAGCATATGAGTGTGCACCTGACCCTTGATCTCGACAGCGAGGTCCCGATCTACCAGCAGATCCGGGACAGGATCGTGGAGGCGATCGCCCGCGGACAGGCGCGGGAAGGCGATCCGCTGCCCTCGACCCGGCAGCTGGCCGGGGACTTCGGCATCAATTTCCACACCGTGAACAAGGCCTATGACCTGCTACGACAGCAGGGAGTCATCCGGATCAACCGCAAGAGCGGCGCCGTCGTGCGGCGAGATGCCACCACGGGTCCGCCCGAGGCCGGGTTCACCGACGACTGGGAGGAGCGAATGCGTGTGCTGCTGGCCGAAGCCACAGTCCACGGCCTGGACCGGGAGACCGTGACCCGGCGATGCGAGGCGATGCTGGCCGAATTCAGGGAGACACCATGACACTGCTCATCGCGGCCGATCTGGCCTCCATCGCGCTGGTCACCTGCCTCATGCTGGCGCTGCCGGTGCTGGCCAGGCCGACCATGCCGTTCGGCGTCCGCGTGACCACCGATCGGGCGGGCGACCCTGCCGTCGTCGCCCAGCGGCGCGTCTTCGCCCGCCTGACCGTCATGATGGCCGCCGTCGCCGCGACGCTCTCTGTCCCCGTCCTGCTCGCCGCCGGCCATCCAGCCGTGATCGGCACCGCTGTGACCGCCCTGGCCGCCGCCGACCTGCTGCTGTACCACCGCGCCCACCGCAAGGTCCGCGCCGCCAAGGACGTAGGGGGATGGACGGCCGAGCGGCGTCAGGGAGTCACCGTGGACACCACGTTCCGCACCGACCCGATCCGCGTGCCCTGGGCATGGAGCCTGGCCGCCCTGGCGGTCCCGCTGGTCACCGCGGGCATCGGCTGGTCACGCTACGGCGAACTGCCCGCCACGCTGCCGCTGTTCCTCGGGTACGGCATCGCCCCCGCACAACGCGAGCCCGCGACCTTGTTCAACGCCTTCGAACCGGTGGTGTATCAGACCGCGATCACCTTGTTGGTCCTCGCCCTGGTCGTGATCCTGTTGCGCGCCCGGCCCGACCTCGACGCGGCCAGGCCCAAAGGGTCGGCCCGCCGCTACCGCGTCTACCTGCGCGGCATCGCCGCGTTGTCGCTGCTGTCGGCCGCCTGCCTGAATCTGGGCCTGCTCGTCTCGGCACTGCAACTGTGGGCGATCATCACGCCTACGAGCCTGTGGCAGGCCGCCGCCTACCTGCCGCTCGCCGTACTGCTCGGCGCATGGCTGGTCTGGGAGGCGAAGGTGGGCGCGGCCGGGCACCGGCTGCCCGCCCTGCCCGGGGAAGAGAAGGAAGATTCCGGACTCGCCCAACGCGACGATGACCGGCACTGGTTCCTCGCGGGCACCGTCTATGTCAACCGCCGCGACCCCGCCCTCCTCCTCCATGCCCGGATCGGCTCCTCATGGACGCTCAACCTCGGGCATCCGATCGCCTGGCTCCTCATCGCCGTACTGGTGGTCGCCCTTGCCTCGCTCGGCCTGTCCGCTCTCTTCGGCGTCATCGACCTGCCTCAGAAGCAGAGCCTCTTCTAACGCGTCCGCCGGCCGATCTGACGAGGGTCGACGCATGTTCCGGCCGCGAGTTACAGACCGATGATCTGTACGCGGCCCTCGCACAACCTGGCCATGTCGTCGGCGTCCGAGGTCATTACGGTCTCGAAACGCTCGGTCACGCGACGCCCGTATGCCTGGTGGAACCGGTGGCACCAAAGATCTTGGCCCGAGCCCCGGACAGCTCCTCCTCGGTGAAGGCCCCGTGATCCTCCTGGTGGCGGACATGAGTCAAACATACGGCGGTATGCGCCATCTGGCGGTTGACTGACCTCATCAGGTGACCCGGGCGACGGCGAAGAGGCGCCCGTCGTCCGTCCGGCAACCATTGGATCGAGACGTCTCAGCACAGCCTCAGCGCCTCGGCGGCGACAGCGTGGCGCAGGTCGCGGATGCCCGCCCTCCCCCGGAGCGGATGGACGTTGTTGGTCAGCAGGACGACCGTCAGGGCCCGCCCGGGATCGACGACGAGCGAGGTGCCGGTGAACCCGGAGTGGCCGTAGGCGGAGGTCAGCGGGCCCACGATGGCGGGGTCTCCGATCCTCACCCCCAAGCCCTGCCGGAAGTCCGCGCCCGCGACGCCCTGGTCGCGGGTCATCTCCGCCACCGTCTCCGGACGCAGGACGGGGGCGCCTCCGGCGCGGAGCGTCTCGGCGAAACGCACCACCTCGTCGGCCGTGGAGAAGATCCCGGCGTGCCCGGCGACCCCGCCCAGGCCGTGGGCGGTCTCGTCGTGGACCTCGCCTCGCACGCATCCGGAGCCCGCGCGTTCGGGCTTGTACTCGGTGGCGGCGATCCTGGGCCGGAGCGACGGCGCGGGCCGGTATCCGGTGTCGCCCAGGCCGAGCGGCCCGGTGACCCGCAGGCGGAGCAGCTCGTCCAGGGGGGCTCCCCCGGCGATCTCCGCCACCCGGCCGGCGGTGATCATGCCGACGTCGGAGTAGAGGTGGCGCTCGCCGAGCGGGTGCAGCGGCGGTGTCGAGAGGATCCGCTCCAGGCGGGCGGCGAGCACCTCGGGCCCGTCCCCGGGGATCTCCTCGTGGGCGCGGCGGCCGGGAGGCAGGCCCGCCGCGTGGGTGAGCAGGTGCCGCAGGGTGACCCCGGTGGGCGCGCCGGGCAGCCAGACCGCGATGGGGGCGTCCAGGGCGAGGAGGCCCTCCTCGACGAGCGACAGGATGACGGCCGTCGTGTAGAGCTTGGTGAGCGAGGCGAGGTCGAAGATCGAGTCGCGGCGGACCGCCGGCCGGTCGGCCAGGAGCGTCTCGGAGTCATCCGCGTACCGTACGAGCTCCCCGTGCGCCGCGGCGGCGACCGTGCCGCCGTCCACGGCGATCACGGCGACCGCCGCCGAGCACACCCGCGGCACGGCGTCCGCCAGGAGGGCGGCGAGCCCCGCGGAGCCACCGGGCGTGCCGTACCCGCCCGCGCCGGACACGCCGGCCGGAGCGCCGGACGTGTCGTGCCCGCCCGCGCCGCCGGACACGCCGGCCCTGTCCGCCAGGCCCGGCCCGTCCTGTCCGGCGGGCCCTCCGCCGGTGTCAGGCACCCTGAGCCTCTTCCGAGGCGAGCGCCGACTCCAGGCGGTCGCCGTGCTCCCGGAGCAGGATCCGGGCGTCGTCCGGGTCGAGGCCGCGTTCGATCATCAGCACCGCGACCTTCACATGCCACCCGGCCGCCTCCAGCGCGGGGCGGGCGACGGAGAGGTCCACGCCGGTGATGTCGCCGACCATCCGGGTGGCCCGGTCGGCGAGCTTGGAGTTCGCCGCCGACACCTCGATCATCGTGTTGCCGTAGGTCCGGCCCAGCCTGACCATCGCGATCGTGGAGATCATGTTCAGGACCAGCTTCTGCGCGGTCCCGGCCTTGAGCCTGGTCGAGCCGGTCACCACCTCCGGACCGACGATCACCTCAAGCGGGTGGAGTGCCGCGGCGGAGAGCGGGGCTCCGGCGTTGCACGACAGCGCCACGGTGAGGGCGTCGCGGTGCGTCGCCTCCTTGAGTGCGCCGAGCACGAACGGCGCCCGGCCGCTGGCGGAGACGCCGACCACCGAGTCGAGCGCGCCCACCTGCCGGTCGGCGATCGCCCGGGCTCCGGCGGCGTCGTCGTCCTCCGCGCCCTCGACCGAGCGGGTCAGCGCGGGCACGCCGCCCGCGATGATGCCCTGCACCAGCTCCGGATCGGTGCCGAAGGTCGGCGGGCACTCGGAGGCGTCCAGTACGGCCAGCCGGCCCGAGGTGCCCGCGCCCACGTAGAACAGGCGTCCTCCGGATCGCATCCGGGTGACGATCGCGTCGACCGCGGCCGAGATCGCCGGTATGGCCGTGGCCACCGCCGTGGGCACCGTGGCGTCGGCCGCGTTCATCAGCCGGGCCACCTGCTCGGTCGAGAGCCGGTCGATCTGGCCGTAGCGCGGATCGCTCTGCTCGGTGGACAACTCCGCCAGTGGATCAATCATGACGCCCCATGTCGCTAATTTTCACCAGAGTCTTCTATTCTGCAAATTATCTTCCAAGAATGGAGCCATGTCACTCATGCGCACCGGAATAGAACGACTTGTCGGCGACCCCGCCCTTCTCCGAGGGGAGCGGATCGGCCTCGTCACCAACCCCACCGGCCTCCTCGCCGACCTCACCCCGGGCGCGTCCGCCCTGCTGTCGGCGGGCGTGCCGCTGACCGCGCTGTTCAGTCCCGAGCACGGAGTGCGTGGCGCGGCCCAGGACGGGTACGGCGAGCAGGCCGACACCGACCCCGCCACCGGCCTGCCGGTCTTCGACACCTACAACAGGGACGGCGCCGCCCTGGACGAGCTGGTGAAGTCGTCCAAGGTCGACACCCTCGTCTTCGACATCGCCGACATCGGCACGCGGTTCTACACCTACGTCTGGACGATGTACGACCTCATGGCGTCGGCCGCCAGGCTCGGGGTGCGCTTCGCCGTACTGGACCGGCCCAACCCCCTCGGCGGGACCGTCGCGGAGGGCCCGGTGCTCGACGTGGCGTACGCCAGCTTCGTGGGACGCGCCGCCATCCCGGTACGGCACGGGCTCACCGCGGGTGAGCTGGCGCTGCACGTCAACCGGTCCCTCGGCGCCGACCTGCAGGTGATCACCGCCGAGGGCTGGCGGCGCGACATGCCGTTCGCGGCCACCGGCCTGCCCTGGGTGATGCCCTCGGTGAACATGCCGACCCCGGAGACCGCGCTGGTGTATCCGGGCACCGGCCTGTTCGAGGGCACCAACCTGTCGGAGGGGCGCGGCACGACCCGCCCCTTCGAACTGGTCGGCGCCCCCTACCTCGACGGGCGGTTCGCCGCCGGGCTGAACGCCCTGGACCTGCCCGGCGTGCGGTTCCGCGACACGTGGTTCGCGCCGGCCTTCCGCAAGCACGCGGGCGTGACCGTCCGGGGCGTGCAGCTCCACGTGCACGACCCGGAGGCGTTCCGGCCGGTGCTGACCGGGGTGTCGATGCTGCACCTGGCGCGCTCGCTCCACCCGGAGGAGTTCGACTGGTACCGCAACGAGGACACCGGGGGTCACACCGTGGACCTGCTGTGGGGCTCGGACACGCTGCGCCGCACCCTGGACGCGGGAGACGACCCCCGCGAGCTGTGCCCGCCCCCGTGCCACCCGGAGGCCTGGACGGGCGGTGAGCCGCTGCTCTACCGCTGACATCCCGCTGTCACCGCAGGCCGCGGCGGTAGAGCCAGAAGACCCGCTCGGCGCGCGCACCGACCGCCCGGGAGTAGAAGCGGAGCGGTCCCACCCAGCCGATCTGCGCGCTCGCCTGGCCGGCGGCCCTCTGCTCGGCCAGGCAGCGGCGGAGCAGCACCCGGCCGACACCCAGTCCGCGCGCGGCCGGGGCGGTGCCCATCGGGCCGAACCAGGACGGCCTGGCACCCCACGCGGCGAAGCCGAGGATCTCCCCGCCCCGGGCGGCATAGTGGCAGCCGCCGGCCTGCTCGGCCTCCCACGCCCAGTTGTCGTTCCAGTGCTCCCGGATGAAGGCGAGCAGCGCGGGGCGGTCGTGCGGGCCGGCCGCGTGGACGCCGACGCCCGCCTCCGCCAGCCGCGCGACGTCGGCGTCGGTGGACAGGTCCACCTCGGGGGCGAGGTCGGCGGTCATGTTCCACGCCACGTCGTAGCGCTCGTAGCCGAGGCTCTCGGCCAGGGCCGCCGCCGGGGTGTAGCGCACGTCGATGCCCGGCCAGGCGTAACAGGGCGGATTGCCGGCCAGACGCGCCTCAGCCGCCCCTTCGGCCCGCAACCAGTCCTCGGCCGCGGCGACCAGCGCGCGACCGCGCCCGCCATCCTGCGCGCGGGGGTGTACGGCGAGCAGGTCGATGTGCCCGACGGACGGGTCGCGCCCCGATATCGAGGCGAACACGCAACCGGTGAGGTCGCCGGTGACCAGAACGGTCGAGCGGCGTCCTTGCGGCGGCGCGGAGAGCCTGGCCACCATGGCCGGCGCGTCCGGTGCGTCCAGGGTGAGGGCGGCCGCGGCGATCCCGGCGAGCGCCGCCGTGTCGGCCGCGGCGGCCTGGCGGATCTCCACCGGGGCCGCTCCGCCGTTCTCCCTCCCCTCTGCGTTCCGGGCGCCCCGCTCGGCGGATCCGTTGCTCTGTCCCACAGGTCTCATCCTCGACTGATCGGCATGGCGACGACGTTGCGGCGCTCGGGATGGAAGCAGGCGTGCTCCTGGGGGGTGTCGGCCGCGTGGCCGAGCACCGGCACCTCCGACTCACAGCGCTCCGTGCGGAACGGGCAGCGCCGCGCGAACAGGCAGCCCGCGTCGTGGTGGCTCTCGTCCAGTGCCTCGGTCGGCACCACCGGCTGCTCGCCCGGACGCTCCAGGCCGTGCAGCACCGGAATGGCCGACAGCAGCGACTGCGTGTAGGGATGGACGGGGTTGGCGATGATCGTCTCCACATGGCCCCGCTCGACGACCTGCCCCCGGTAGATGACGTAGAGCTCGCCGTCGTCGCCGATGTAACGCGCGGTCGCCACGTCGTGGGTGATGAACAGCACGCTCACCCCGAGCCGCTCGCGCAGGTCCTTCAGCAGCGCCAGGATGCCCAGCCGGAGCGACACGTCGATCATGGAGACGGCCTCGTCGGCGACGAGCATGTCGGGGTCCACGGTGAGCGCGCGGGCGATGACGACGCGCTGGCGCATCCCGCCGGAGAGCTGGTGGGGGTAGCGCGGCAGCACGTAGTCCGGGTCGAGCCCGACCAGCGCCAGCAGCTCGTGGGCCCGCTCGTCCACCCAGGACCGCGGGCGGCCGGTCTGCTGTGCCCGCAGGGTCAGCGGCGCGTCCAGCGTCTGGTGGATCGTGCGCGTCGGGTTGAGCGCCGAGTAGGGGTCCTGATGGATGAGCTGGATCCGGCGGAAGTACGGCTGCCGCCGGCGGGGCTTGAGCGACGACATGGGAGTGCCGTCGATGGTGATCTCACCGGAGTCATGGGTCTCCAGCCCGGCGATGATCCGGCCGAGTGTGGTCTTGCCGCAGCCGGACTCGCCGATGAACGAGGCGGCCCCGCCCTTCTCGATGGCGAAGTCGACGCCGCGCAGCGCCTTCACCTCCCGGCCGGCGAGCACGCCGCCCCGCTGCCTGAAGGTCTTCGTGATGTCCTTACCCGTGATCACGGCTGCTCCCCCCGTATGTCCTGTACCCCGGCCGGTCCCCGCGCTCCCACGGTCTCCTGCGCTTCCTCGGCCGTCTCCGGCGCACTGGCGGGGCTCTCCCCTCCCCCGGTACCGGGCTCCGGCGCCTCCGCCGCGGGAGCGTGCCCGTCCCGGTCCGCGGCCTCGACCGCGTGACAGGCCACGATCGACGTCCCGCGGACGACGACCGGCGGTTCCACCGTCTCGCAGACGTCCATGCGCAGGACGCAGCGGTCCCTGAACACGCACCCCTGGGCCGGGATCGTGCCCAGTGTCGGCGGCCGGCCGGGCAGGGCGCTGGCCTCGTCGATGTCACCCACCAGGCGCGGGATGGCCCGGATCAGGCCCTGGGTGTAGGGGTGGCGGGGCGCGCCCAGCACGTCCATGGTGGCGCCCTGCTCGACGATCTGCCCGCCGTACATGACGGCCAGCCGGTCGGCGACCTCGGCCACCACCCCGAGGTCGTGGGTGATGATCATTGTGGTGAGCCCGCGTTCGGCGTGGACCTCTCGGACGATCCGCAGGATGTTCGCCTGTGTGATCATGTCGAGCGCGGTCGTGGGCTCGTCCAGCACCACCAGGTGGGCGTTGAGCACCAGGGCCAGCATGATGCCGACCCGCTGGCGCATCCCGCCCGACAGCTCGTGCTGGTGGGAGTCGAGGACGCGCGCGCCGTCCAGGCCCATCCGGCCGAGCAGCTCTCTGGCGTCCTTGACGAGCCCGCGCAGGTCGTCCACCCCGTGCGAGCGGCCCAGGTCGAGCAGTTGCTTGCCGACCGTCTTCAGCGGGTTGAGCGAGTTCTGCGCGGCCTGGAAGACGTAACCGATGTGCCGTCCCCTCGCCTTGCGCAGGTCCTCGCCCCGCAGCTTCACGACGTCGCCGAGACCGTCGATCTCCACGCTGCCGGCGCTGATCCTGCCGGGCGGCTGGACGGCGTTGAGCAGGGACAGCGCCAGCGTGGACTTGCCGGAGCCGGACTCGCCGACCACGCCGGTGATGGTCCCGGGCGGCAGCTCCAGGTCGATCCCGCGGATCGCGGGCAGCTCTCCGGCCTGCGTCCGGTAGACGACGGTCAGGCCGCTGACGCGCACCCCCGGCGTCTTCTTACCGGGGTTCTTCTCAGGGGTCGCAGACACCCGTCACTCCTCACGCAGGCGGGGGTTGAAGATCTCGTCCATCGCGTCGACGGCGAGCACGATGCCCAGGGTGAGCAGCAGGATCGCCAGCAGCGGCGCCATCAGGTACGGCAGCGCGGCGGGCGACGACATCGCTCCTCCTCCGAACACCGCGAGGTTGAGCATCACGCCCCAGTTGTTGGCCTCGAACGGCAGAACGCCCAGGAAGAACAGGCCCACCTGCGCGTAGACCGCGCCGGTGACGGCGATGAGCATGTTCATCGCGATGAAGGGGGCCATGCTGGGCAGCAGTTCCCTGCCGATGATGTGGGTGGTGGACAGTCCCAGCCCCCGGGCCGCCTCGATGAAGCCGCGCTCGCGCAGCGACAGGGTCTGCGAGCGTACGGCCCGCGCCACGCCGCCCCAGCCCAGCAGGCCGAGCACCAGGCCCATCTCGATCGCGCTGCCGAACTTCCAGATGGTCGACAGCACCAGCAGCAGCGGCAGGCCGGGGATGGTGAGCTTCATGTCGGTGATCCGCATGAGCACCGTGTCCCAGCGCCCGCGCCGGAACCCGGCGAACAGCCCGATCCCGGTGCCGAGCACGACCGTGATGACCGCGGTGATCACCGCACTCAGCAGTACGTAGCTCGAACCGGTGACGACCAGCGCCAGCACGTCGGTGCCCTCGAAGTCGGTGCCGAACAGATGCTCCCAGCTCGGCGCCGCGTAGAGGTTGGCGGTGTCGCGGGGCAGCGGGTCGGGGTAGAACAGGGGGCCGAAGATGCCCATGAACGCGAACCCCAGCACGATGACCATGCCGGCCATCCGGCTGGGCTTGCGCTTCAGCACCCGCCAGACGCCGTGCCAGAAGTTGCGCCGCAGGGTGGCGCGGCCGTTGCCCACGGCGATCGTCGGCGCTGTCATGCGACTCCCTCCCCGCTCCGCACCCGCGGGTCGATCACGGTGTAGAACAGGTCGGCCGCGATGTTCGCGACGATGATCGCCGCCGTGATCAGCAGGAACGCGCCGCCCATCAGGGCGTAGTCACGGTTGGTGATGCTGTCGATGAGCATCAGCCCCAGGCCGGGGTAGTTGAAGATCCGCTCGATGAAGATCGCGCCACCGAACAGCATGCCCAGCGAGAGCGCCAGGATCGTGAACAGCGGCAGGATCGCGTTGCGCGCCACGTAGCGGAAGATGAAGCCGCGTTTGAGCCCGCGCAGCTCGGCGGCGAGGATGAAGTCGTCGCCGAGGACGGTGACCACGCTCGACTTCATCGCCAGGATCCAGCCTCCGTAACCGGCGAGCGCGTAGGTGAGGACCGGCAGCGTGGCGTGCTCGACGAGCGAGCCGATGTATCCGGCGTTGAAGCCCGGCTCGAACATGATGTCCGCCGTACCTCCCTGGGGCAGGATCGGCCACAGGGTGGTGAAGACGGCGCCCAGCAGCAGCGCGAGCACGTACTGGGGGACGCCGTGCAGGAGCGATCCGGAGATCGCGAGGATGTCGCCGAGCTTTCCCGAGCGCTTGATGGCGGCGTAGACCCCCATCACGATGCCGATCAGGAAGCTCAGCAGCGTGCCCGCGAGCACCGGCAGGATGGTCCACTTGGCGGCCGAGAACAGCACGGTCGACACGCCCACGCCCGGCACGGTCAGCGACTGGCCCAGGTCGAGGCGGGCCAGGCCGGACATGTAGTCGACGTACTGCTGCCACAGGCTGCCGGTCGGTGCGAAGCCGAACAGGACCTCGACGGCCCGCTGCGCCGCCTCGGGCGACATGCCCTGCTCGACCATTTTCTCGTATCTGGCCGCCATGGGGTCACCGGGGACGCTTCTGATCACGAAGAAGCTGACCGTGGTGACAATCAAGATCATGACAAGCCCGCGGGCCAGGTGACCCGCGAGCCGTCGCGCGAACGCCGTCATGTACTACTACTTCTTCTTGACCATGCCGAGCTGGATCCACACGCCGGCGGGCTGGCGGAGCAGGTCGCTGTCGTTCTCGGGGAAGCCGGTGAAGTGGTTGGTGTTGACGAACTGGGTGTTGACGTAGTCCCAGAGCTGGACGACCGGCAGGTCCTGGTTGGCCGCCTTGGCGAGCTGGCCGACGATGGTCTTCTGCTCGTCCTCGGAGGCGGAGTTCAGCTTGGCGGTGAGCTCGCCCGGGTTGACCTTGGCGCCGTCGACCTCGATGGTCTCCGGGCCGCCCATCCAGTTGCCGTTCTTGCCGGGCGCGGAGTGCTTGACCTTGCCGCCCAGGATCGCCCAGCCGTTGGAGGCGCCGTAGAGGCGCTGGTAGATGTTGTACGGCGCGGGGCCGAGCGCGACCAGCCAGAACCCGACGTCGTACTTGCCCTCCGCGATCTCCTTCAGGTAGAGCGGGTAGTCGGCGACGGTCAGGACCTCGGCGTCGACCCCGGCGGCGGTGAGCTGGCTGGTGACGGCCTTGGCACCGGAGACCCAGTCGGAGAACGGGGTGGGGACGTTGATGGTGAACTTCCACGGTGTGCCGTCGGGCAGCGTCCACTTGCCGCCCTCCTTCTTCAGGCCGGCCTTCTTGAACTCCTCCTCGGCCTTGGCCGGGTCGAGCTTGTACGGCTCCAGCTCGCCGAGTTCGGCGCCGAGCCACTCGGCGGCGGGCTTCTGGTGGATGCCGGTGGTGGTGACGGCCGGGGTGCCGCCCTCAGGCGAGGCGATCGTGGTGACCTCCTCGCGGTTGATCAGGTAGGCCAGCCCCCGCCGTACGTGCACGTTGTCGTAGGGCTTCTTCGCCTGGTTGAACGCCAGGCCCAGCGAGACCGGTGAGAAGCCCTTGACGACGGCGTTGCCCGGCGTGCTGCTGATCCGCTTCATCACGTCGGCGGGCACCGCGGTGAACGGCGCGCTGTCGAGCTTGCCGGCGATGAGGTAGTTCCAGATCTGCTCGTTGCCGGTGGAGTTGAGCATCTTGACCTGGTCGGGCCCGACGTTCGCGGCGTTGTAGAAGTTCTTGTTCTTGACCAGCAGCGCCTCGCCGGGGTTCATCCGCTCCAGCGCGAACGGGCCCGCGGAGACGTCCTTGGGCGGCGCGAAGGCGAGGACCTTCTCCGACAGCGCGGTGATCTCGGCGCGGGCGTTCTCGGCGTCGGCCCCCTCGCCGCGGGCGGCCTTCAGCTTGTCCCAGAAGTCGGCCGGCAGCACGCTGCTCCAGACGTGCTGGGGGACGATGAAGCTGTCCATCACGCCGCGCACGAACGTGACGCTGGGGTTCTTCATGTCCTGGCTGATCTTGACGGTCTTGTCGTCGACCACCTCGACCTCGGAGGCGGCGCCGGCCGCGCCCGGGTCGATCGCGAAGGCGGTGCTGCCCTGCGTGTAGGCCAGGGCGATGGAGAACTTCACGTCCTCGGCGGTGACCGGCTTGCCGTCGGACCACTTGTTGTTCGGCTGCAGGTGCAGCGTGATCGAGGAGTTGTCCGGCGCGATCTCCCAGCTCGCCGCGATGCCCGGGTAGAACTGGTTGGGGTCGGTCAGGTGGTTCTTGGACCAGGCGATCCGCATGGCGTTGTAGCCCCAGAAGGCGTTGCCCTTGGGGCTCCATGGGTTGATCGGGCCGTTGACGTCCAGGCTCGGCTTGATGGCGTCGATCGTGGTGTAGAGACCACCACCACCGTCGCCACCGCCCGCGGCGGACTTGTCTCCGGTGTTGCCGCTGCATGCCGTGACGGTGGCAAGGCCGAGCAACGCCACTACAGCTGCTAGTCGCTTCATGAACCGCTCCGTTGGGGGTCTTTCGAGGCCGGGAAGCCGGGATTGACCGGACCCTATGGGCGGCGTACAAGCTGCGTCAATAATCTCCATACGTTGTGAGAATCCTGTAACTTTCCTTCATTGTTCACCCGCCGGACATCGGCGCCACCCCTGGACGGGATGGGCATCCAGGCAGGGCAGATGATCTTTGCCGAACGGACGAACAACCCACTCCTCTTAAGCGAATCCGACGAATTCCTGCTCCCCTGACCTGTCATACCGTCACGGTAAACATGCATCGGAGGGCTGGCACGCGTCTGTTGATCTTCACCACCGAGCGGTCGTCGGGGACGCCCACGACGACCTGCCGACGGCGGTCGCCACCCGCCCGCCACTGGCGACCGGGGCCCTGGTCGAGCGGGGCCTCCCGGAGGGCGACATCGTCAAAATCCTCGGCGGGAACATGCGACGCCTGTCCCAGGCGGAGCCGGGACGACCACGGTGAACCTCGACGCCATGCTGGAAGGCCTGGAAGAGCTCGTCACCCGCGCGTCCTTCTCCGCCGGCCCGGTCCAGGCGGTGCCGCGGTGACCGGAGTCGTGCCGCGCGAGCTCCACCTCATCAGGGAGTTCGAGGACGCCCTCCGGCTCTTCGGCGGCATCTGGCATTCCAGCCCGGGCGGCGCGCCGATCACCGTCGAGTTGATGCGGGCGCTGTCGCACACGGGCAACTACGTGGCCGGCGCCTACGACAGCGACCGCCTGGTCGGCGCGTCGATCGGCTTCCTGGCGACCCCTGCCGGGCAGACCCTGCACTCCCACGTCACCGGCGCCGTGGCCGGGAGGGGGATCGGCTTCGCGCTCAAGCTGCACCAGCGCGCCTGGGCCCCTGACCGGGGTCTGGAGCGGATCACCTGGACCTACGACCCGCTGGTGCGGCGCAACGCCCACTTCAACCTGGTCAAGCTCGGCGCCCTGCCGGAGGAGTACCTGCCGTCCTTCTACGGCGCCATGGACGACGCGATCAACACCGGCGACGAGTCCGATCGGATGCTGGCCGTCTGGCGGCTGTCCGAGCCGCAGGTGGTGGCCGCCGAGGCGCTGCGCCGCTTCCTCATTCCCGCGCTGCCCGCCCACACCGACGCCCACGGCGCGGGCCGGGCGATGGAACCGTTCAAGGGCCACCGGATGGCCAAGGCCGCCCTGGAGACCGACGTCCGGGAACGGGGAGGCCCGGCCACGACATGCGACGCGGCCGGGCTCTCCTTCCTCCTCCCGGTCGGAGCGGGAGGAGGAAGGAGAGCCCGGCCGACCGTCCGGCGACCAGGAGGGCTCGCCGGCGTGGAAGTCTCCCGAGGTGATCTGCGTGGTCTGCCCCGTCACCACCTCCACCACGGACAGGTGCGTGGTCAGACCTCGCAGCAGGCCCGTGCCGTCGGCCTTGTACTCCAGGCGGTCGGCCACGACCGGGGCGTGCGGGTCGAGATCGCCGTGCGGCGCGCCGTACGCGATCCTGGCGCCGTCGGGAGACCAGACCGCCGCGTCCGCGCCCAGCGGCGCGGCGGTGAGGACGTGAGGCTCGCCGCCGTCCATCGGTAGCAGGTGGATCTGCGGCTTTCCGTCCACAGGGCGCAGGAAGGCCAGCGAACACCCGTCGGGCGACCAGCGCGGGGAGGAGTCGTGCGGGCCGCCCGTCAGGCGCCGCGGCTCGGCGCCGGGGGCGACGAGCCAGATCTCGGATCGGTTGGTGCTGTCCTGCACGGCCGGCTAGTGGGGCTTGAGCACCTACCAGGTCATCGCCGAGTTGCAGCTGCTCCTGCGCCTACCGCGGTCCGCCGGCAGGCCTAGCCGGAGCAGAGCTGGGCGCGCAGGGTCTGGCCGACCCACTGCTCCCAGCGCTCGGACGACCATCCGCGCTCGCGCACGAACAGCAGGTAAAGCTCGGGGCTGAGCAGGCCGTACAGCAGGTCGGCCGCCTCCTCCACCGACACCTCCGCCCGTGCGCCCGGCTTGCCGACAAGCGCCTTGGCCGCCCCCTGCTGGACGAGATACCGGGGATCGACGTCGTGCGGCCACAGCGCTGCGACCTCGGGATCACTCGCGGACGCCCCCTCCAATACCCTGCCGATCGACGCGACCCGCCCCAGAACCGATGTCGTGCCCGCGACGTAAGCACGCAGCATGTCCTGGGCCGTGTCGGCGGCCAGCGCGTCCACGTACCACGGCCGGTCCATGGTGGCCACCGGCTCGTCGTCGCCCGCGATCGTCACGTCGACCAGTTCCTTCAGCAAGGTCCGCTTGTTGCCGAAGACGAAGTAGATCGTCTGCACCGCGACCCCGGCCCTGTCGGCGACGTCCTGCAGGTTCGTCGCGCCGTATCCGTCCTGCACGAACAGCTCGAGCGCCGCCTCCAGGATGCGCCGGCGCGTCTCCTGCGCCTTCTGTGCCCGCTTGCTCGTCCGTTTGACATCACTCATGGCTAGAGTCTATCTCTAGATTTAGTCGCTAGAAGTGAACTCTAGAGAACAGGTCCAGTCATGTCGCTCATCAGCATCACCCGCTTCCAGGCCGATCCCGCCGACGCAGAGCAGGTTCGGGCCCGGCACGCTGCTCTGGTCACCGCGATCAGGGCCGCGCTACCCGGCCTCACCGAGGCACGCCTCGGCCGGCTCAACGACGAGACGTGGGTCGGCGTCTGGCGCTGGGATTCGGCTGCCAGCCTGCAGGCGGCCCGTCAGGCCGTGCCCGGCACCGTCGCGGCCACCGAGGCGTTCGCGCTGGTTCGCGACGTCACCGCGGAGGACATCGAGGTCCTGGCCGAGCTCTGACCGCCTGTCCCGGCCCCGGGCTTCCGGGGCCGGGTTCCCCCTCACCAAGGAGATGCCATGATCGAGATTGACGCGTTGACCAAGGTGTACGGCTCGGCGCAGGTCCGGGCGGTCGACGAGGTGTCCCTGCACATCCCCGCCGGATCCGTCTTCGGCTTCCTCGGACCCAACGGCGCCGGCAAGACCACCACCATCAAGATGATGGCCGGGCTGCTGGCCCCCACCTCGGGCCAGGTCCGGCTGGGAGGCTTCGACGTGGCCCGGCAGCGTTCGGCGGCGATGGCGCAGTTCGGCGCCGTGCTGGAAGGCTCGCGCAACGTCTACTGGAGCCTGTCGGCCTGGCAGAACCTGATGTACTTCGGGAGGCTCAAAGGCCTGCGCAAGGCCCAGGCCGGGGAGCGCGCAGGCGAACTGCTGACCGGGCTGGGGTTGTGGGATCGGCGCCACGACAAGGTCGGCGGCTTCTCGCGCGGCATGCAGCAGAAGGTCGCCATCGCCGCCGCGCTGATCGCCGACCCGCCGATCGTGCTGCTGGACGAGCCGACGCTCGGCCTGGACGTCGAGGCGACCCGCACGGTCAAGGACTGGATCGCCGAGCTGGCCCGCGAGCTTGGCACCACCATTCTGCTCACCACCCACCAGCTGGACGTGGTCCAGGAGCTGTGTGACCGAGTGGCCGTCATGCGCCAGGGACGGCTCGTGGCCGACCTGCCCACGCGCGAGCTGCTGGCGGGCTTCCGCGAACGGGACAGGTACGAGATCCGCGTCGAAGGAGCCGCGCCACCCGGGTTCGACGGGGTCACCCGCGACGGCGTCACCACGATCAGCGTGCGGGTGAGCGATCCGCGCGAGGTGTACGACGTGGTCGAGCGCCTGCGCGTCCAAGAGGTCGTCCTGGAGTCGCTGACCCAGGTCCAGCCCGACCTCGAGGACGTGTTCCTCGCTCTGGTCAGGGAGCCGTCCCATGCTTAACGTCCTGGGCGCGGAGATCGGCAAGGGCCTGCGCGTTCAGCTGTCCCACCCGATCGGCCACATCATCACGCTGCTGATCAGCACCACCATGTACCTCGGCCTGCAGTTCGTCCTGGGCCAGGGACAACTGCGCCAGGATCTGCTGCCGCAGACCCTGGTCGCGATCGGCGGCTACTGGTTCCTGCAGTACGCCGCCCTGGTGATGGTGGCCGACCTCATCGAGGAGAAACGCGCCGGCACCTTCGCCCAGGCCCAGATGACTCCTGCGCCGCCCTGGCTGCCGATGCTCGGCCGGCTGATCACCGCCTCGGTGTTCGGCCTGGCCGTGGCCGCGGTCGCCGCCCTCGTCCCGATGCTGGTGACCGGGATCACGATCCCGGTGCGCTGGGCGGCGATCCTGCCCGTCTTGCTGCTGGGAGTCAACGTGCTGGCCTTCACCTTCCTGCTGGCCGCCCTCGCCCTGGTCTCCCCGATGATCGGCGCCCTGCAGTCGTTGTTCACCGCGCTGGTGCTGCTGCTCAACGGCTCGTTCCTGCCGCTGGTCTTCTATCCGGACTGGCTTGCCGTACCGGCCAGGCTCCTACCCACCACGCTGGGCGTCGAGGCGATCACCCAGACGCTGTTCGAAGGCCGGACCCTGGCCGAGGTCTGGAGCGGCGGCACCCTGCCCTGGCTGATCGCCCACACTCTCGTGCTCACCGCCGTCAGCGGCCTGCTGTTCGTCCGTAACCACCGCCGAGCCCTGCAGGAGTCATGATGACGTTCGCTCGCGGATTTGCCGCAGAGGTCCGTAAGGGTCTGCTCAACCTCCTCGCCGGATGGCGCGAAGTCCTCATCCAGATGATCACATTCCCGCTGTTCTACCTGCTCATCGTGCTGTTCATGGGGCGTGGGCAGCTGCGCACGGACCTCCTGCTGCCGGTGCTGCTCGGCATGGTGGCGCTGACCTTCATCCACGAGCAGGTCAACCGGGTGTTCTGGAGCTATCTGGGCGACATCCAGTCCGGTGTGCTGGAACAGACCTACCTGACCCCGCTGCCCTCGGCCGCGCTCATCCTCGGCCGCCAGGTCGCCGCCGTGATCGCGGCCCTGCCCACCGCGCTGGCCGTCCTGGCCACCGGCGCCGGCGCCGCCACCCTCCAGGGCGAACGCATGCCCTTCGACGCGCAGGTGATCGTGCCACTGGCCGCCATCGCGGTGGGCACCTGCGGGCTGGCTCTGATCCTGTGCGGGCTGACCCTGGTGTTCAAGCGCATCGAGATCATCACTCAGCTGTCGGTGGCCGTCTACGCGATCGTCGGCGGCACCCTGGTCCCCCTGGCCGCCATGCCCGACCCGATCGCCTTCCTCAGCCGGCTGGTAGTTCCCATCGCCCCCGGCATCGAGGCCATGCGCGACATCCTGCTCGGCGGCCACTCCCTGTCCACCCTCCCGACCGGCTGGGGTCTTGGATGGCTGCTCGCCCAACCGCTGCTCATCACGGCCGCCGGGGTGCTCGTGTTCAACCGGCTCGAGCGCCTCGCCAAACGCCGCGGCACGCTCGGCCGTTACTAGAAAGCGGAGATCACTATGACATTGGACACCGTGCCCCTGCGACCAGTCGGTCAGGTGGTGGGCGGTCGCAGCGAGACGGTCGAGGACGACTGGCACGACGTTCGAGCCGAGATCCGGCTGGACGGCGAGTCCTTAGACGGTCTGAACCTGCACGTCGCCGACCTGGACGCGCTGTCCGGCTCACCAATCCTGGATATCAAGCCCTACCTGGTCGAGTTCGCCCCCCGTCATCCGGTCACCCAGCCGGCCTGGGCGCCCGGAGAGGTCCGCCTCAGGCGGACCTCTCCGGGCGCTCCCACCTGCGGTCGGGCTGTTCGCGCGGCACCAAGGTCGGGTTGACGTTGTCGAGCACGGTGGCGCGGCCGACCACGACGCGGGCCACGTCGTCCCGGCTCGGCACCTCGTACATCACGTTGAGCAGGACCTCTTCCAGGATCGCGCGGGCCGCTCGGGCGCCGGTGCGGCGGAGCAGTGCCTGCTCGGCGATGGCGCCGATGGCGTCCTCACCGAACTCCAGCTCGACGCCGTCGATCGCGAAGAGCTTCTGGTACTGCTTGATCAGCGCGTTGCGCGGTTCGGTGAGGATCCGGGTCAACGCCGTCCGGTCCAGCGGCTGGAAGGTCGACACCACCGGGAGCCGGCCGACAATCTCGGGGATGAGCCCGAACTTCAGCAGGTCTTCGGGCATGACTCCGGCGAGGTCGTCATCCTTCTCCCGTTCCCCCTCGGCGCGGATCGCGGCGCCGAACCCGGCGCCGCTGCGGCCGGCCCGCTGCTCGATGATCCACTCCAGGCCGGCGAACGCACCACCGGCGATGAACAGCACGTTGCCCGTGTCGATCTGGATGAAATCCTGGTGCGGGTGCTTGCGGCCGCCCTGCGGCGGCACGCTCGCTATCGTGCCCTCCAGGATCTTCAGCAGCGCCTGCTGGACGCCCTCGCCGGAGACGTCGCGAGTGATCGACGGGTTCTCGCCCTTCCGGGCGATCTTGTCGATCTCGTCGATGTAGATGATGCCGGTCTCGGCCTTCTTGACGTCGTAGTCGGCGGCCTGGAGCAGCTTGAGCAGAATGTTCTCGACGTCCTCCCCGACGTAGCCGGCCTCGGTGAGCGCGGTGGCGTCGGCGATCGCGAACGGGACGTCGAGCATCCGGGCGAGCGTCTGGACGAGGTGGGTCTTGCCGCAGCCGGTGGGGCCGATCAGCAGGACGTTGGACTTGCCGAGCTCGACCGGCCCTTCTTCCGCGGTGTGCCGTCCGTTCCCACCGGCTCTCGGCCGGATGCGTTTGTAGTGGTTGTAGACCGCCACCGCGAGTGTCTTCTTGGCGGTCTCCTGTCCGATGACGTACTGCTCGAGGAACTCGTAGATCTCCCGTGGTTTCGGCGGCTCCTGCGGCCCGCCCTCGGAGGACTCGCCCAGCTCCTCCTCGATGAGCTCGTTACAGAGCTCGACGCACTCATCACAGATGTAGACACCCGCCGGACCTGCGATGAGCTTGCGGACCTGCTGCTGGCTTTTCCCGCAGAACGTGCACCTCAGCAGGTCACCGCGGTTACCGATGCGTGCCACTTGGAAACGTCTCCTCAACGGTTGTGCGGGCCGGAACACGGGAGGACCGGGTCAGGCCCGGGGGTCAGAGGGTCACGGGCAGTGACGCCAGGCGCCAGGTGCCCGGGTCGGGGACACGCCCCGCTGCCTGGCCGGCCAGCGCCAGGTCGGGGAAACGGCGCAGCAGTGCGATGAGCGCGATCTCGACCTGCACCCGGGCCAGCGCGGCTCCGAGACAGAAATGCGGCCCGTGGGCGTATCCCAGATGTCCCGACGGTCCCGCCGCGCGGCTGACGTCGAGCCGGTCGGGGTCGGCGAACGCGCGTGGGTCGCGGTTGGCGGAGACGATGGCGGCGGTGACGGGTTCACCCGCGCGGATCAGCACACCGCCTATCTCGACGTCTTCCCGCGGGTGGCGGGGAATGGTCAGCAGCTGCGGTCCGCACCAGCGCGTCAGCTCCTCGACGGCACGGGGCATGAGACCCGTGTCCTCACGCAGTGCGGCGAGCTGGCCGGGATGGCGGAGCAGGGTGTCGACGGCGTTGGCGATGAGGTTCGTCGGCGTCTGTCCGGCGAGGACCAGGTTCCAGACCAGGGTGACCATCTCGGTGCCGCTCAGCCGACCCTGGTCGTCGGCCTGGGTGTGGATGAGGTCCGAGATCAGGTCGTTGCCGGGCTCGGCCCTTCGGACCGCGACCGCCCTCTTGGCACCCTCCATGATGCCGGGTATGGCGTCGGCGAGCGCCGGGCCCCAGCCGGCCGCCACCGCGGCGCCGTACTCCCGCCAGCGTGGGCGGTCGGACTCGGGAATGCCGACCAGTTCGCAGATCACCTCGATCGGCAGCGGTCGCGCGAAGTGCGCCAGCAGATCCACCGAGCCGCCCTCGGCATGGTCGGCCAGGTCGTCGAGCAGGTTCTCGACGATCGGCTCGATCCGCGGCCGGAAATCGACGGCGCGGCGCGCGGTGAACGCGGGCGACACCAGCCTGCGCAGCCGCGTGTGCTCCGGGCCTTCCATCTCCTGCATCGTCCGCATGTAGACCAGGCAGTGCTCGGGGATGCCGGTGGGTCGCATGAAGCTGTCGGCGCTGAGCTCGAACCGCGGGTCGTTCAGCATCGCCCTGGCGTCCTCGTATCGCGTCAGAACCCACATCGGGCGCATGCCGGGGGCCTGCAGCCGCGCCAGCGGCGAGCGCTCCCTGACCCGTCCGTACGCGGCGGCGGGGTCGCGGAGCACCTCGATGTCGGTCAGGTCGATCTCGGGAACGCCGCTGACATCCGGTCTGACGTCGGTCATGAATGCTCCAGATTTCAGATGTTCAGATCAGATGGTCTCATCATATGCACGGTTCCGAGTATCTTTGATCGGGAAGAACGGGCAACGCCGGAACGAGGAGGACGATGGGCCGGCTCACCAGGGCGGAGATGCAGGAGCGCAACCGGGCCAAGGTGCTGGCCGCGGCCAGGGACGAGTTCACCGAGCGGGGCTTCCGCGATGCCAAGATCGACAGCATCGCCGAGCGCGCCGAGCTCACCCGCGGCGCGGTCTACTCCAACTTCCCCGGCAAACGGGCTCTCTACTTCGCCGTCCTGGCCGACCTCGCCGAGCGCGCCCCCGAGCCGCCACACCCGGAGCCGGGCCGCACCGTCCGCGAGGCGCTCAGCGCGTTCGCCCGCTCCTGGGTCGCCCGGCTCCCTCTCGCCACCGACGAGACGCACGACTCGGCCCGGCTCGGCATGGACCTGATGTCCGAGGTCCTCGCCGAGGAACGGACCCGGCGGCCGTTCACGCAGCTGATGAAGCTCGACGCGCTCCTGCTCGGACTGGCCCTGGAGCGGTTACGTCCGCCCAGGACGCCCGCCGGCCGCATGGTGGGCGTGGCCGAGGCCGCGCTCACGACCCTGCACGGCGCGAGCCAGATGGCCGCCGCCGCGCCCGGCTTCATCGAGCCCTTCAACGTCGTCAGCATCTGCGAGCAGCTCGCGGACCTCGATCTGGGCGACGTGTGGCAGCCCCCGCACATCCCCTACATTCCACAGGCGCGACCCGCCGACGAGCCATGGTCCCCGCCGCCCGCTGTGGACGTCATCCGCGGCGGACCCGCGCGGCTCGCGGGAGACGGCGTGGTGGCGATCCTCGGGCTGCACCGGCTTGAGGCCGCCGAGGAGGCGGTACGGGCCGCACCGCCCGAGGCCGCGGTCACCGCCGTCCTGGTCACCGGTTACTCCGACGAGCTGGCACCGCTGGCACGGCTGGCCATCGCCGAGCTCTACGTCTGCCTACGCCAGGCTTTCCCGCCGTCGGCATGGCCGCGCCTGCAGGTGGTGTACGACGAGTCCGGCGCCCTCGCCGCGGCGGCCGGTGTGCCCGCCGTCAGCGACGGCACCGAGGCCGCCGTCCGCATCGAGGCGGGCCGGATCGTCGCCCGAGCCGACGGCCGCGGCGCGTGCCACGCGGCTGCGTCGGCCGGTGAGACCGTACCGGCCGATCAGGCCCGGACGCCGCCGGTGAGACCTCACAGGTAGCCGGCGGGCCGCCTCGCCCCCGAGCTGCACGATGCGCTGGACGAGCCGGTCGGCGTGCTCCTGCTCCTCCCCGGCGTGCTCCAGGAACTCCGCGGCCACCGGCTCGGCGTAGATCCCGCTGGCGGTGTAGTAGTTGCCGCTTGTAGCGGAGCACGCAGACCAGCTCGGTGGCCAGCGCCTCGTTGCACACCTGGATCACCCGCTGCAGATCGGCGCCGTACGCGGAGGTGATCGGCCCCTTGTCGATCTCCTGGCGGGCACGGGCACGGATTTCCCTGCCTTCGCCGCGCAGCTGGAGGCGTGCCGCGGCGGGAGCCGAGCGGGTCCGCCGTTTTTGCGGATGATCCGGCAGACGGCATGCTTCCGACATGAGCTACCGCGTATGCGTTGTCTGCATGGGAAACATCTGCCGCTCCCCGATAGCCGAAGTCGTGCTGAGGAAGGCACTCGCCGACCACGGGCTGGACGGAGTCGTCACGGTCGACAGCGCGGGCACCGGCGGCTGGCACCAGGGCCACCCGATGGACGAGCGAGCCGCGGCGACGCTGGCCGAGAACGGCTACGACGGCTCCTCGCACCGGGCCCGGCAGTTCCTGGCCAGCTGGTTCGGACAGGTGGACCTGGTGCTGGCGATGGACGAGGAGAACCTGCGGGCCCTGCGCCGTCTGGCGCCGCCCGGATCGGACGTGCGGCTGTTCCGCTCGTTCGATCCGGACGCACCCGCCGGCGCCGAGGTGCCCGACCCCTACTACGGCGACCTCCAGGGATTCGCCGACGTTCTGGAGATGGTCAGGACCGCATCCGACGGACTGGCCAAGCACCTGTCGGAGAAGCTGTCTCGCTGAGGCCCGCCGACGTAGCCGTCCGGGGCCGGTGGTGGGTGTCACCGCCGCCGTGTGCGCCGGCCATCACAGGCGTTCGAAACCGTGGGTCCGTTCCCAGTCGGTGACGGCCGTCTCGAATGCCGCCGAGCCGTCCGTGCCGCGCAGCGACAGGTGGATGTGGCAGGAGTTGCCCTCACCCTCGTCGAACCTGGGCATGAAGGTGAGCGCGACACCTTCCTGCGCGGCGATCTGCTTGGCGCCGTTCTTGAAGAAGACGTGATTGCCGCAGGTGGTCATCGCCTCGTCGTAGCGGAAGACGATTTCGTACTGGCCGGCGTGGCACTCCCCGCGGGCGGTCTCCATGGCGAGCCCGGCGAAGGCGGTCAGCCCGCGCTCGGCCAGCCTGTCGAGCTGGGCTCGCAGCACCCGGCGCGGGGCCACGTCGACCGGTCCGCCTCCCGGCCACACGGCGTCGGCGAGAACGAGCGCGGTGCCGGGATCCCAGGGGAGGGTGCGCAACGTGGCAGGGTCGGGACGCAGAACGAAGTCACCGAAGCCGCTGTTCCACGCGTCGATGGCGTATCCGGGCCCGGTGCCCATCTCCACGTCGGAGGCGAGCAGGTAGACGCAGGCGCCGAAGCCCTGCCGGGCCGCTTCCTCCAGGAAGTACGGCACCGAGAGCCGGCTGCCCTGCAGGCGGCCCTGGATGTCCGGAACGCCGGCGATCACTTCCTCGACGCGGCCTGCCCCGGCCTCGGCCCGCAGCCGTTCGTATGTCGACGGCGTGCAGGAGCCGCTCGACCTCGGTGGGAGTGGTGTGCGGGTTGAGAAGGGTGAGCTTGAGCCGGACCCTTCCGGTGCCCTCGCCCGGCAGCTCGCCGCACCGGACGCGGCCCCGCAGGGCGTCGGCCAGTGCCTCCGGGTCCATCCTCAGCTCGTGGTCGACGGGGACGGGCACGACCGCGTCCTCACCGAGGCCCAGCAGGGCCGCTGCCCGCTGCACGGAGAAGGGTGGCCCGCCGGGCGGGATTCCAGATCGCAGGGAGATCCACGCTGGATGGCCGGTCGCCATTCACCCGAGGTTCACCTGGTCCCGCCAGGGTGCCCACGTAGCCGAGGCGAAACCGCCCGGCGGGACGGAAGGGCACGACATGGGTCACGGGCACGGCCATGGGCACGGGCACGGGCATTCTCACGAGCATCACCACGACGCGGCTCACGCGGGCGACCAGGGCGAGATGGCCCCGGTAGTGGACATGTCGGTACCCGATGGGGAACTGTCGCCGGGACAGCTGTCGCGGCGTCAGATGTTCCGGCGAGCCGGGCTGCTCGGCGCGGGCCTGAGCGCCGCCGGCGTCCTCGGCACGCCCGGTCTGGCCGCCGCGGAGAGTGCGACAACGCGGAACCAGGGCGGCCGCGAGCCGCGTGACGGGTACCTCTGGCTGGCCGGTGACCACCACATCCACACCCAGCACAGCTCGGACGGCATCTACCGGGTGATCGACCACGTGCGGCACGCCAACGCCTACGGCCTGGACTGGATGGTCATCACCGACCACGGCGGCGCCACCCACGCCAAGATCGGCGTGGACAAGGTCAACCCCGACATCGTCGCCGCCCGCGCCCTGGTCAAGGACACCCTCGTCTTCCAGGGCCTGGAGTGGAACATCCCGGCCGCCGAGCACGGCACCGTCTTCGTCGCCCCGGGACGGAACGAGGTGAGCACCCTCAAGGAGTTCGAGAACTCCTTCGACGGGTCGGTCAAGAACGCCGGCTCCAGCACTCCGCAGAACGAGGCCCTGGCCATCGCCGGCCTGAACTTCCTCGCCGACGCCGTCCGGCGCCGCCGCGTCGACGACGCGCTCTTCCTGGCCAACCACCCGGCGCGCAAGGGCCTCGACTCCCCGCACGAGATCCGGGGATGGCGCGACGCCCAGCCCTCCATCGCGGTCGGCATGGAAGGCGCCCCCGGGCACCAGGCGGCCGGCATCCCCAAGCCCCACGGACCCGGCAGCGGGCGCGGCTTCTACGACAGCACCCCCGGCGCCGACTCCTGGCCCGGCTACCCGGCCGAGAGCTACAAGACCTTCGGCGGCTTCGACTGGATGACCGCCACCGTGGGCGGCCTGTGGGACAGTCTCCTGACCGAGGGCAAGAACTGGTGGATCACCGCCAACTCCGACTCCCACTCGGTCTACGCCGACACCAGTGACCGCGGCCCGAACAGCAACTTCGACGCCAACGGCAGGTACGACGACCCGATCTACAAGGGCATCCAGAACCTGACCGCCGGCGACTTCTGGCCCGGCTACTACAGCCGCACGCATGTGGGGGCGCAGGGATACTCCTACGGCGCGGTGATGGACGCCATCCGGCAGGGCCGGGTCTGGGTCGACCACGGCGGCCTGATCAGCGGCCTGGTCGTGCGCGCCCGGACCGCCGGCAAGGGACAGCGCGGCGTCACCCTCGGCGACACCCTGCACGTACGGCAGGGCGACAAGGTCGAACTCGCCATCGAGATCACGCTGGCCAACCAGCCGAACTGGGCGCAGTTCGTCCCCACGCTGGCCCGGGTGGACGTCATCCAGGGAGATGTGACCGGTCCGGCCTCCGACAAGGATGTCTTCACCACGCCCACCACCAAGGTCGTGCAGTCCTTCGAGGTCGGCAAGAACAGCGGCACCGTCACCTTCACCTACATGCTCGGCGCCGTCGACCGTCCGGTCTACCTACGGCTGCGAGGCACCGACGGCAACCGCAGCGCACCCGGCCTGCTCGGCGCCTCCGTCGACCCGCACGGCCCGCAGATCGACGTCTTCGGCGACGCCGACCCGTGGAAGGACCTGTGGTTCTACAGCAACCCGATCTGGGTTCTGCCGCGCCGATGACGATCCTCGGTCTCGACGCGGGATCCCGCACCCTCGGTGAGGCCGAGCACCTTCTCCACCTGGTGGTGAAGGCGCTCGGCCTGCCGGGGGGCACGGTCGGCTGTACACATTTCGTGCGGACCGGACTGCCGCATGTCGCCTGCTCACTCGCCGTCGCCGGACCGGTCGAGCCGGCCGGGCTGCCCGAGGGGGTGTCGGCCGCGATCGGCGAGAGCCGTATCGGTCCGGAGGCGGAGGGCGCCGCGCTCGCGGCGGCCGAGCACGCCGCCGGGGCGAGCGGGCGGATCATCACCTACCCCGGCCAGGAGGCGCTGACCGGCACCCTCAGCGTGGGCGAGATGCTGGAGCGGTCCGCGATCGAGCGTGTGGTGGTGCTGGCCCAGCCGCAGGAGCCCGCGCACGACACGCTCATCGTGACCAACGACCATGTCAGGCCGGTCTGGCGTGACGGGCTGATAACCCTGCTGAGCATGCCTGCGGCGGGTGGACGCCTGATGCCGGCCGAAGTGCCGAACCCGACGCCCTGCTGCGCGGATCACAGCTGAACGCAGCGGTCGGCAGCCCTGTCTGCCCTCACCTCGGCCGTGTCGTCCCCGCGCCGGAGCCGGCGTGCGTGCACGGGCGTCTCTCCCCGCCACTTTCGGTACGGCTCCGGGCATTCGGCGGGCCGTACCGCACATGGCTGGATAACGTGCCTCATGCCCCCGAACATGAACCGCGTCTACCAGGCGGTCCTGCGTGACACGTCCGCGCCGATCTCTCTCCGGCTCCGCCGTACCTTCGGAGACTGGCTCGTCGCCAAAGGGCTTCCGGCGCCGGAGGTGGGCAAGCCGTCGCAGGAGTTCGAGACGGACGGTGCCAGGGTCCGCATGGATCGCAGGGCCGACTGCGGCAGATATGTCCTGGAGGAGACCCACGAGAGTGGGTTGATCCGCACACAGGTCACCTATGCGGAGTCGGTGCCCGGGATGACGGGCTGGGTGGTCGTCAGGGTCGAGGAGACCGGGGAGACGGACGCCTGGCAGGCCCCGGGCTTCGTCCAGGCATATCTGCGCACCGCACGGATCACCGACGGAGCGGTGCACCTGACGGACTCGGCGGACGCGGTCGACGAGGACGACGTCCACCGGCTGGTTCATCTGCTCTCTCATCGCGGCCGCCGGGTCCCCGTGGTCGTCGTTTCGGTGGTCCCCCACGATCCGCAGGGTGCCAGGGCGAGGGCCGGGCACCTGGCCGACGCGGTCGCCGGGGTCGGCGTGGTCGTACGCTTCGCCGATCTACGCGCCCAGGACCGCTTCAACGAGGCGATGGGCTCCCGGCTCGGCGTGTTCGGCGGGGGCGTCCGCACCTACGTGGCGTCCTTCGAGCCGGCCACCGAGAGCTACCCCGACCGGCACCGTCCGATGGGCGGGCCGACGATCCGCAAGCAGGGAGATCGGGCTCTCGCGCTGGTGGCGGGCGGCGCCGTCGGCGAGACCTGCCGGCGGCCCCTGCCCGAGGACGTCCAGCGCACCTATCGGATCGTCTCCAGAATCCTGGCGGGCAAGGCCCAGACCGGTGACATCGCCGGAGCGGTGGCGCCGAGGCCGGTACCGGCCGACTCCGGCCCGGGAGAGAGGCTGCGCCGCTGGATGCTGGCGATGAACGGGCGTTCCGTGCCCCCGCCCGCACCTGCCTCCGAACCGGCCGCGGACCCCGGGGGGAGTGCCCCCGACGGGGATGTTCACATCGCGACCGCCGTGGAAACGGAACCCGCCCTGGTCACGCAGTCCCCACAGCCCGGGGTGCCCTCCTTCGACGTGGCGGACCTCGCCCGGACGGTTGCCGAGGTCGTGGCCAGGGAACTGCGGGGGGAGTTGGAGGCGGCGCTCGACCTCGCGGCGGCGTCTGCGGGGAACGGTTCGGAGAACGGGGAGATGCTGCGCCGGATGCGCACCCTCGGCGCGCATGTCGAGGGGCTGCGCGACCTGGTCGCCGTACGGCAGGGCGGCGATCCGCTACTGGCCGAGGCCGAAGACGAGAGTGACCGGCTGGCAGGCGAGATCGACCGGCTCCGCACCGAGCACGCACTCCTCCAGGAGGAGTACGCCGAAGCCGTCGCGGGTGCGCGCAAGCTCGAAGAGCGGGTCCGCTGGCTGGAGACCAGGCTCGCCGAAGCCGGCCAGCCCGCCTTCGGGCTGTCCTCCGGCGAGCCCCCCTTCGAACCGACGAGCCTCATGGACGCCCTGAACCTGGCCAGGGAGACCCTCGTCCACGTGGAGATCGGCGACACGGACGCGGAGGCGACGAAGCTCGACCTCGCCTACCCCACGCTCGCGCGGGCCTGGGCGTCCAAGTCCTGGGACGCCCTGCGCGCACTCGACGCGTTCGCGCAGGCCAGGTCGGCGGGCGAGTTCGCCGGAGGGTTCTTCGACTGGTGCAGGAGCTCAGCCAGGCTCACCATCCCCGCGGGAATGGTCGCCATGAGCGAGTCCCGGACGGTGACCACGAACGGCAAGTACAGCGCGCGGCGGACGTTCGCGGTCCCCGAGGAGGTGCATCCTTCCGGGAAGGTGCTGATGGAGGCGCATATCAAGATCCGCAAGGGCGGGTATCCGGCGCCCCGGATCCACTTCCACGACGACTCCGGCGGCAGCACCGGCAAGATCTGGGTCGGCCACGTCGGGGACCATCTCCCCAACACCCATACCAACTGACCCGCCGTCCGAAGTCCCGCCGGCACCGAGAAGGTCGATCGATCACGCCTGTGCTCCCTCGCACGCGCCCCGCGGAGGACTCGCCGCCGGGCGGAACAGATCGGCCCCGTCCGGCCCCAGGCGACGGACCCGTCAGCTTGACGACACCGTGCCCATGCCCACGTTCATGATGAAAGGCCAGGAGGAGGTGGACCTGCCCGGCACGCTCACCTACTACCGGACGCCGGGACTGGTCTGGGACAGCGCGCTCCAGGTCGGCACGGCCCTGCTGGTCGACAGCGGTAGAGCCATGAAGCGCGGGCACGTCAGCGAGGTGTGGAACGCCGCGGTGACCGGACCCTCGTTCACCACCTCCCGGGGCAGCCGCACCGGTGACGAGCTGGCCTTCTCCGCCGGCGCGTTCTTCGCCGACGGCGTCGCCGGCAGGTGCCGTACTCCACGCTGTCCACGGCCGTGGACGCCGTCTGGACGTTCCGGTCGGCGAGTACGGCCAAGGAGCAGCCGCTGCCGCTGATGGCGGTGCGCTACGCCCCGGCCGGGCTCGACGATCTCAACCGCGCCACACCGGGCTCGCTGGCCCGGCTGCCCATCTGGATCGAGCGGAACCCCGGAGCCCCCAAGGCAGCGGTGGAGTCCGTCCGGCTGGAGACGTCCTCCGACGACGGCACGAGCTGGCACCGCGTTCCGGCTGTCCGCACCGCCTCGGGATGGACCGCCGTGGTGGCGAACCCGCGCACGCCGGGATTCGTCTCGCTGCGGGTGACGGCCACCGACACCTCCGGCGCCGGCCTCACCCAGACGATCACCCGCGCCTACGCCGTCGGGTGAGCACGTAGCCTGTCCGGCTTAACCCGGACAGGCTCCACGGTCCCGGACCATCCGGAGGTGCCCCCGGGCATCGCCCGACGCCGGGGGCAGAGATGTGAAAAGACCGTGGTTGATATCGCGCGGAAAACGTCTCCTCTCTTGGCCAAGAGAGGAGACAACGCACCGAATACGGCCATTTGAAGACTATTGCTCTTTTTGCGGAAAGATCTGAAACTTTACTGCTGTGACGACGTATCGAGCGGGCCGGAAGTGGCGGCCTGCCACCATCGGTCGTATTGCCGCAGCGGTTCTCCTCCTCGTCCTCGCGGGCGCCGTCGTGCCCACGCCGGCGGCGGGGGCGAGGGCGGTAGAGGGTCTCGCCGCCTGCTCCACCGACCCGGCGACCCCCAAGCGCCGGCTCCGCGCCATGTGGGTCGCCAGTGTGGCCAACATCGACTGGCCGAGCAAGACCGGTTTGAGTGTGTCGGCGCAGCAGGCCGAGTTCCGCTCCTGGCTGGACCTCGCGGCGCAGAAGAACATGAACGCCGTCGTCGTGCAGATCAGGCCGACGGCCGACTCGTTCTGGCCGTCGCCCTACGAGCCGTGGTCACAGTGGCTGACCGGTACCCAGGGGGTGAACCCCGGATACGACCCGCTGGCGTTCATGGTCAGCGAGGCGCACGCCCGCAACCTCGAGTTCCACGCGTGGTTCAACCCGTACCGGATCGCCAACCACGACGACCCCACCCGGCTGGCGGCCACCCATCCTGCCCGGCAGAACCCCGGCTGGCGATTCGCCTACGGCGGCAAGCTCTACTACAACCCCGGAATCCCTGCGGTCCGCGACTTCATCGAAGACGCCGTCATGGACGCGGTCACCCGTTACGACCTCGACGGCGTGCACCTTGACGACTATTTCTACCCGTATCCGGTCAGCGGCCAGACGATTCCGGACGCGTCCACCTACGCCCAGCACGGCGCCGGTTTCGGCAGCATTCACGACTGGCGCCGCAACAACGTCAACCTGCTGGTGAAAGAGCTGGACCAGCTGATTCACACGGCGAAATCATGGGTCAGCTTCGGCGTCAGCCCGTTCGGCATCTGGCGCAACTCCACCACCGACCCGCTCGGCTCGCGGACCTCCGGCATGCAGTCCTATGACGCCATCTACGCCGACACCCGGCTCTGGGCGAAACAGGGCTGGGTCGACTACATCGCGCCACAGATCTACTGGCACATCGGGTATTCCGTCGCCGACTACGAGGTGCTCACCGCCTGGTGGTCCGCCGTGGTCAAGGACACCGACGTCCAGTTGCTCATCGGACAGGCCGCCTATCGGGCCGGGGCGTCCGGCGAGGACCCGGCCTGGCAGCGACCCGGCGAGCTCACCGACCACCTCTACAGCAACCGGCAGCACCCGGAGATAACCGGCGACATCTTCTTCAGCGCCAAGGACGTCAGGGCCAACCGGATCAGCGGCGTCTCCCGGCTGGTGGCCGACCACTACTCCCGGCCCGCCCTGATACCCGTCCACGGCACCTCGGCCGCGCCCTCCAGTCCGTCGATCACCTCGGCGACCCGTGTCTCCAACGGGGTCTCGCTGTCGTGGCAACATGGCGGCTCGGACAGCCCGACCTCGTACGCGATCTACCGGGTCGACGGCACCCCGGCCATGGACCCGTGTTCCTTCGCCGACGCCCGCAACCTGCTCGAAACCACCCGGGGAACGTCCTTCACCGACACCACCGCCGCGGCCACGGGCACCTACACCTACTACGTGACGGCCCTGGAGCGGCTACAGCGCGAAAGCGCGCCGAGCACCGGCCAGGTGGTCACGGGCACCGGCCCGTTCAGCGTCGTCGTCGACAACGGCGACGCCGGTTTCACCGCCGGATCCGCCTGGGGCACGTCGAGCTTCTCGTCGCAGCGTAACGGCGCCGACTACCGGTTCGCCGACCCCGTCGCGGCAAGCGACCTGGCGTGGTTCAGAGCCGACATCCCCAGCGCCGGCAGCTACCGCGTCGAGGTCTGGTACCCGGCGAACTCCGGCTACAACAGCTCGACGCCGTTCGTCGTGGCGACCGGCGGCGGCAACCAGATCGTCAACGTCGACCAGCGGATCAACGGCGGCCAGTGGCGCGGCCTCGGCACGTTCGCCCTCCCCGCCGGCAGCCGCAACGTCGTCGGGGTGAGTCGCTGGACCTCCACCGGCGGCTACGTCATCGCCGACGCCGTACGCATCACGAAGCTCTAGAAGGATGCCCGGACGGATCCAGGTCTCACCTCAGCCCCGCAGGCCCTGCCGGATCGTGTAGGTGCGGCGCTGAACGGTCCCGGTCATCTCGTCGCCTTCCCTCATGGGCCCGGGTGCGGACTGGACATGGCAGCCCATCAAGTAACGATCTTGCCACACCGCTGATTCAGCCAAGATCACGCCGCCGGGGAACCAGAGGCCGCCCTGCCTGCTCAGGGAGCCAGGCGAGTCAGGCTGTCGCGGACTCTGACCGTCGCCGGGTGCTCCGGGCCGTACAGGCGGCTGAGGTCGTCGAGCAGCTCGGTGAGCGTACGGCCGGCGGC
Organism: Streptosporangium album; assembly: GCF_014203795.1. Lineage (NCBI taxonomy): Bacteria > Bacillati > Actinomycetota > Actinomycetes > Streptosporangiales > Streptosporangiaceae > Streptosporangium > Streptosporangium album. Next base: position 176,514 of record NZ_JACHJU010000003.1, read on the forward strand.
TTCGACGTCACCCGCGCTCTTCTCCAGCTCGCCGATCTGCCGCCGCAGCTCCAGAGTCCGTGGGTCGTCCACCGGATAGGCGTGCAACTCGTCGGCGAGCAGGCCGCTCATCAGGCGGAGCGCCAGGCCGCTGTCTCCCAGATGCGCATGGCAGACGGCCTCCTGCATACGGCACTGGAAGACCCGTTCGTCGTCGGCCTGATACCGCTTCGCCATGTCCACGGCGAGCTGGTGAAAGGCAGAGGCGGCGCGACGGTGGTCGCCGGCCTCGAAGAGCACGTTGGCGAGCTGCCCGCGGAGGTTGAGCACCTCGGGATCCTCCGCGCCGAGGACCCGGCCCGCGGGCACGGCGACGGCGGCCAGCACCTCGACGGCCTGACTGTAGCGGGAGTCCCGCGCGAGTGACATCGCCTCGCGACGTGCCCGCTCGATGTCACCCCTGCTGAAGTCGGGGTCGCCTGAGACACGAGAGATCACCGGGGCCGCGGGCACGGTCCCGGCATCGGCGACACCGGTGAGGACGCGGCTGACCGCGTGGGCGTACATGCGCAACGGGCTGGGCCCGCGCACGGTGAACCCCGGTAGCTGTCCCACACCCGTCACGTAAGGGAGCAACCGGTCGTGGACCGTGGCGGCGTCCAGCGGCCTGTCCTCGACGCGCTTGGCCAGCAACGACAGGATGATCTCATCCAGCTCGGGCGGCACGTCGGACCGGAGCCGTCGCACGGGAGGGGGCGCGGTGTGGACCTGCTGCTCGTACACGCTGAACTCGGTGGGACCGGTGAACAGTCTGCGGCCGGTGAGTAGTTCGTGCAGGACGCATCCGAGGGCGTACAGGTCGCTCTGCGGCGCGAGTGTCCCGGCGCGGACCTGCTCCGGCGGCATGTAGGACGCGGTGCCCAGGATCTGACCGGTCCGGCTGAACCGGGACAGCTCGGGGTCGTGGAGCATGGCCAGGCCGAAGTCGAGCACCTTGAGCGTGCCGTCCGGGCATAGCGTGATGTTGGAGGGCTTCAGATCCCGGTGGAGGATCGACCGTCTGTGGGCGGCGCTCAGCACCGCCGCGACCTGGGCCCCGATCGCGGCGACCCAGCCGATGGGGAGAGGACCCTGCTCGTCGATGAGGTAGTCGAGCGTGGCGCCCTCGACGAACTGCATCACCATGAACAGCCGCTGCCCGCGCCGGGGATCGTCGAACGTCCCCGCGTCGTGGATCGCGGGCGCTCCCGGATGATCCAGCTGTGCCATGATCATCGCTTCGTGCAGGAATCTCCGCTCCAGCTCAGGGTCGGGGATACCGTCGGGAAACCGGATGAACTTCACGGCGACCCGCCGGTCCAGACGCTTGTCGTAACCTCCCCAGACCTCTCCCATCCCTCCCTTGCCGAGATGCACCTCGTCCAGTTCGTACCGGTCAAGGATGACGGTGCGCTCAGCCACCACGCCTCCGGGCGTCACAGGGGATCAACGGAAAGAACCTAGCCGGGTTGAAGGATGCCATCGAGGAGACCGTCGAGGCCGAGCCGTACCAGGCCCTCGCTGATCCTTCTGACCTCGTGGACGGTGTCCTCAAAGGCGAGAAGCCTCCGGAACACGTCGCCGTACGCGCGCTGTTCGTCGATGGACAGGCGCGGAAGCTGAGCCCTCCGGGGGTCCATCCTGGCCAAGGACCCCAGGCGCGTGCTCGCCTCCCCCGTGACCCTGAGACAACCGGCGAGGAAGTGGGGGTCGAGTCGCTCGGGATCCACCCGGAACAGCAGAAGCTGGGGACCGAGTACGGCGCCGGCCTCCCCCATCACCCGGACGGCCGTGTCACCGCGAGGAATGAGCGGGGCGACGACGTCTCCGGCCTCGATGACGACCAGCTCCGGTCCGTCCTCGGCGCGACCGCTGGGAGCGCGGTTGAGCAGCAGGTCCTTGGCAGTCAGGACGGGGAGGGCGCCCTCTTCGATGGTCATCTTGAGCGGCCCCTGGTGGACGGTCACCACTCCGGCTCTGGCCAGTTCCCCAACGCTGGTCATCGGCAGGTCCCGCCGCTGCGCCAACGGGGTCAACGCGGGGATGTCCAGCCCGGCGAGAGCCGTCATCGCACGCTTCCGGACCCCGGTGAACGCCGACGGCTCCGACTGGCTCACGATGCTCACCCGCTGCGAAGGGGTGAGAGCGATCTCTTCGTCGAGCAGGTCGATGATCCGCATGGTCCGGCCGACGTCGGGCAGCTCCGCACCCTCGGTGTAGGCCCGCCACGCGGTTTCGGCGATCGCGAGATCCTCACCCGCGTTGACCATCAGCACGTCGGAGGGGGGCTGCTCATCAGGGGCGGGACGACGGAGCACCCACAGGTCGGGCGCACCGCTGGACGCGGGCGCGGCACCCGCGGAGAGCGTCACGATAGCCCGTAACGCCCCGGCGCGGAGCAGGTTGCCGCGGACCCGCCGTCCGGCCCGGCGGCTGGCCGCGACGCCCGGCATCATGATGACGACGAGCCCACCGGGCCGGACGTGGGCGAGACAGTGCTGGAGCCAGGCCAGCTCGGACTCACCGCGTGGCGGCAGCCCGTACTCCCAGCGTGGATCGCTGGTCAGCTCCTCGTATCCCCAGCTCCGGTCGTTGAACGGCGGGTTGCACACGACCGCGTCCACCCGCTCCCCGGGGAAGGCGTCGGCTCTCATCGAGTCGCCCGTCCGGATGACGGCCTCGATACCGTGCAACAGCAGCCGGACCGCGGTCAGCCGGGCCGCCGTTCCGTTGACATCCTGGCCGAAGGCCCGGACGGCGCCCGACGCCAGCAGCAGCGTGCCGATGCCGCATGACGGGTCCATGACGGTCGCGCCGGCCGTTCCGGCGAGCCTGACCATCAGCTCGGCCACCTTCTGCGGGGTGACGAGCAGCCGCCGCGAGTGCACGTCGACGTAGCGGTCGCAGATCTCGTCGAAGGTCTCAGCAGGCCCCTGCTCCGCTCCGACGTCCGCGATCGCGCGGATCAGCGCGGGGCCGATCTCCAGCTCACGTGGTAGCCCGCCGGGCAGATCCGTCACCACCCGGGAGACGGCGGCCGGTAGCTGCCTGAGCAGGTCGTCGTCGCCGAGACGGGACAGCTTCTTCCAGCCTGAGGCGTCCCGCTGGAGGTAGAGGAGGAACGCACCCGTGTAGCCGACGACCTCACCGAGACGGAGGTCGTCGCCCACGGCCCGGAGCCACTGCCAGAGCCGCTCCAGTGGCGACACCTCGACGTATCTGTCGTGGCGGCGCAGCCACTGCTCGACCTGGACCAGGGAGAACGCCGGGCTGCTGGCCGTACCGCCCACCGGGGACGGGAAGTCGTCGAAACGCTTACGCCAGTTGCTCACCGCGGCGCGGCCCACGTCCGCGAGCCGGGCGATGTCGGCGGCGTTGACCGTGACGTCGTCGCGCATCATCGTCCTTCCGCCGGAAGCCACAGGTCCGGGCCGAGACGGCGCAGACGCTCGCGGCAGTCCTCGTAGTCGGGCATCGCCCGCTCGACCAGCCGCCAGAACTCCGCGCTGTGATCGTGACGCAGCAGATGAGCCAGCTCATGGACCAGGACGTAGTCGATCAGTGTGGGCGGCAGCTGCATCGTCGCCCAGTGAATGTTGACCGCTCCCGAGGGGGAGCACGACCCCCAGCGATACCCCAGCTGCAGGACCCGCAGGTCGGCCACGTCGACTCCGAGGCGCAGGGCCCACGGCTTGATCCGCCGTCTCAGCCACGCCTCGCCGACCCTGCTGTACCACCGGACCAGCTCACGGGCCCCACCGCCCCGGCCGAGCTCCAGACGCCCGCGGACGAGCCGGACCTCGGCCGGCGGATCGACGATCCGCAGCCGGTAGGACCTGCCGAGGTAGCAGAAGCCCTCACCGGAGACATACTGCCGGTCCGACCGAAACTCCCCCAGCTCGCGCCGTTCGGCGAGCTTGCCGTACAGCCAGGACCGCTTCGCCTCGACCATCTTGACCAGCTCGTCGCGGGATACCTGAGGTGGAACGATCGCGCTGATCGAGGCGTCCCGTTCGACGGTGAGCCGCACGCTCCTGCGGCGTGGGCTCACCGACACGTTGACGTCGAGATCACCGACATTTAGGACACCCGGAAAATCACTCACGGTCACCAGCATGCCAGGCTCAGTCCCTGGGGATGTACTGCCGGTTGCTCTTGATCACGTCGAAGAGCAAGCTCGCGAGCTTGGGGAGCTGGTCGAACGCACCGACCCGCTCATCGTCCAGGACGCGGAAGATGTGCCGGCGGAAGTCCTCCTGGTCCACCTGCTTGCCCGTGCTCCAGAAGTCGGTGCGGTGGATGGTCGCGGCCGCGATCCGGTGCAGGGTCCTGGCGACGTCCGCGAGATGCTTGTTCTGCGCGTCGTCGGCGGAGGTGGCGGTCTCGGCGAGGATCGTCCCGTACAGCGCGCTCTCCACCTTGCTGAGCCCGAACGGGTTCTTCGGCTGCTCGTCCGTCATCTGGGTCATCAGCTCCTGCAGCGCAAGGACCTGCTCTTCCCAGTCGGTGACGAGCTGCCCCAGGATCTCCTCCAGACGCCGGCTCAGCAGCTGGTAGCGGGTCGGATCCTCGGCGCGGTGGACGGTGATGTGGTGCCGGATGGCGTGCTCCATCTCCGACGCCCTGGCACGGGGACCGGGCAGCGCCTCCACCTTCTCCGCGAAGTCGGGGGCGGTGAGCGCGATCGGCGGGAGCTTCTGCTCGATGCCGAGCGACGTGACGTGCTCGTCGATCAGCGCGCGGATCTTCGCGCCGTACGCGGCCGGGTCGAACTCGCCGCCGTCCTCGCGGTAACGGCGCGTCGCCGTGATCTTGATCACCGTGAACCGCTTGGCGTCCGCGAGGTACGGCTTGGCCGCCGGGTCCGGCAGGACGGCGTTGACGGTCTTGAGGAATCGGGCGAGCGCGACGTTGAACCTGCCCCGCAGTTCGGCGTCCTCCAGCCGCTGTACACAGCCCTCGATGTCCTCGGGGCCGCCGAACATCATGCGCAGCCGGTCCCGCTGCGGATCCAGCTTGTCGATCTCCGACCGGGGGTCCTTCATCGCGTTCTCGACGTCCTCGGTGTCGTCGGCGTCGAAGTCGTCGCGGGCGTAGATCCGCAGCGCCTCAAGGAGGTTCTTGGCCACGCCCCGGTAGTCGACCACATAGCCGAAGTCCTTGCCGTCGGAGGTCCGGTTGACCCGGGCGACGGCCTGCAGCAGCTCAGCCTCCCGCAGGTTGCGGTCCAGGTACATGACCTGCTCGATCGGCGCGTCGAACCCGGTCAGCAGCATCGACTTCACGATGACGAACCCGATGGGAGACTCGTCGTAGGACCGGGTGAAGCCTTCGATCCGCGCGGCCTGCTTCTCCGGGTCGGTCCACTCGGTGTAGCGGCTCTCGTCGTGGGCGTCGCCGACGGAGATGACCGGAACGAACTCCATCCGCTTGAGCAGGTCGAGCCGGGCGGCGGCGTTCACCAGGTAGGCCTGACGCGGCTTGAGCTCGTCGGACGGGGTCTGGAGGATCTTCTCCGGCAGCCGTTCGATCTCCTGGACCAGCTCGTCCCTGGCGGCGATGAGCGCCTCCCGGTAGCGGACGGTCGCCTCCCGGTCGGCGGCGACGACCTGCGCTTTGAAGCCCTCGGGCAGGATCTTGCCGACGTAGTGCCGCAGCATGTGCTTGGCCTTCGCCGCGATGAGCTGCTCGGCCACCGACACCTGGCCCTTGGTGGCGTAGCGCCGCTGGAGCTGCTCCCGCTCCTCTTCCGTCAGTTCGTCCAGGTCCTCCTCGAAGATCTCGTCGAGGTCCCGGCCGGCGCGGACCGCGCCCTTGACCGTGTGCCCCTCGTAGAGGATCGGCACGATCACGCCGTCCTCCTCGGCCTCCTTGAGCCGGTATTTGTCGATGAAGGCGCCGAACAGCTCCACGCTGGTCTTCCGCAGGCCCTTCCTCGTCATGATGGGCGTGCCGGTGAAACCGATCCTGGCCGCGTTGGGCAACGCCTCCCGCAGGTTGGCGCCGAGCGCCGCGGTGTGCGACCGGTGCGCCTCGTCGATCAGCACGACGATCGACTCGTCGGCGTTCACCTCGCCCAGCGGGGTTCCCGCCGCCAGCCCCGCACCGCCCCGGCCGCCACCGTCCTGGTTCTTCTGGATCATCACGAAGACCACGCCGGGCCCGTGCTTGCCGAGGATCGTCCTGGCCCTGGCCGCGCTCCTGGCGACGTCGACCTGCTCGCCGCTGAGGTTCATGGTCTCGCTGAGCTGTCCCTGGAGCTGGGTGCGGTCGGTGACCACGACCACCTTGACGTTCTTCAGGTCGCCGGTGGAGCGGAGCTTGCGGACCAGGAACGTCATGGTGAGGCTCTTGCCGGAGCCCTGGGTGTGCCAGATGATCCCGCCGCGCCGGTCGTGCACGCCGTCCCTAGCCCGGGTCCTGCCGGTCCGCAGCCGCCTGACCGCCCGGTCCACCGCCCGGAACTGCTGGTATCGCGGGGCAGCCTTGATCATCTTTCCCTGGTCGGTGGGCATGAACGTCACGTAGTTGTGCACGATGTCGAGCAGCCTGCCGGGGTTGAGCACGGCCGCCGTCAGGATCTCCTGCCTGCTGAGCTGGGCGGGGGTCTTGCCGCGCTCCTCGGCGAGCTGCTCTTTCGTCAGCGGGTACGGATCACGCCAGGGCACGTAGTGCTCCAGCCTGGCGGTGATCGTGCCCAGCTTGGCCTCCTCGCCGCTGGTCACCACCGTGAGCTGCACGGTGTGGAAGAGCCGCTGGTTGCCGGTGCGGTCGCCCACGCTGCCGTCGCCCCGGCGCTGCTCGGCGTAGTCGAGGATCTGGTCGACGGCCTTGCCCAGGCTGCTGGTCCGGGGCTCCTTGCACTCCACGACGACGAGCGGGATGCCGTTCACGAACAGCACCAGGTCGGGGATGATCGGCCTGCCCTGTGTGCCGGGGATGTCCAGCCGGAACTGGTTGACGACCGTGAACTCGTTGTTCTGCGGTGTCTTCCAGTCGATGAAGTGGACCGGCCGCCCCTTGCCGCCCTCCCAGTCCTGCACGCCGTCCACGACCGTGCCGTTGATCAGCAGCTCGGTGGCCTTCTGGTTGGCTTCGAGGAGGCTGCTGGAGGGGATGCGGGTGAGCGCGTTGACCGCGCTGTCGATCCGGGCCGGGTCCAGCCACCGCTTACCGTCGGGGTCGAGGTTGATCCGGTCGAGGGCGTCCCGCAGCCGGTCTTCGAGGATTACCTCGTCGAAGTCGTTACGCCCGGAGGCGTAGGAGTTCGTCGGAATGACCGCGCCGTGCTCAGCGCCTTCCAGGTGCTTCCAGCCCATCGCGGTGAGCTGCCTGATGAGGGGCAGCTCCACCAGGTCGTATTCCAGGTCGGACATGAGACTCCCGCTCCCGTTGTCATCTCATCGTTGTGAAATCGCCCCCCGACGAATTACTTTCCGGTCAGGGCAGGCCATCGGCCTGCCCCTGCCGGTCTTACAGGCCTTCCAGTACGGCTTCCGCCTCCGGGACCCGGACGCGTCCCGTCAACAAGTCCTCCATGAGTCCCTGCTTGAGGAGTTCCAGATGCTTCGCTCGCTCGCGTTCTGCCGTCATTCGCTCAGATAGTGAGTGCAACGAACGCACCATTCGACGCTCCTCGTCCTCTGGAGGCACGGGGAAGCTCATCCGCGCGAAGCGGTCCGCACCCAAGTGAGCGATACTCGTGGTCTGCTTGGCGATTTTTGTGAACTCACCTGTTCTAAGCCAGTATCGGAACACCGCCTGGGCATATTCCGGCGATACAAGATTAGATCGAAATCGTACGAGTGTGTTCTGAAAGCATATCCCTGCAGGGCCGTTGAAGATCGCACTTCGACCCACGAGTTCAAGGCTCTGGCCCTCATTCAAGAGGATGTCGCCACGCCGGAGTCCGTAGATCTCTTGTTCCCTCGGAGTGAAGTTCATCTCCAGGACATCGCTATAGTCGATGTATCCATTGAACACGTTCGCTACGCGAAGATACGGCCTCATGTGACGACCCGACTCATGCTGCGGAGAACGCTGTCGCCCCAGTTTGACTTCGCCGACGTTCGCCACTGGAGTCCACCTCCACGCCATTCCTGACGAAGCGGCACGCATACCTCTTGAAAGAGCATCGTGCAGCATCCCTCGCTCAACACTGGAAAGTTTGTCGATCAGAGCCCAAGCGTTTGAAAGATGGGCATCAAGGATGTCGAGGATCTCTGCGATCCGCCGCTGCTCTGCTAATGACGGCATCGGAACCGAAGTGCAGTCCAGTTCCTTACGCGAAAGCTCTACCTGATTAGTGGATCCGGTATAGCAATGAGACTCCAAGTACTTTTGACCCCATTGGGAACGTAGCAAGGAATTTATCCAGCGAGGATCCGTGCTCGACGGTTCGACGCGAAGGACGGTGACATGTCCGTCCACCATGAAATCGCCCGAATCGTTGAATATGCAGCTACGGCCGATGGTTCCGGTACCGGTGGAGTTCAGAAGCACATCGCCTAACTGCGCCCGTAGTACTCTGATAGCACGTTTATCATGCAGGCGAGCAGAGCTGGCGTCGAAACCTGAATTCTGCACACACCGTTGACCGATAGCCCTGATCGGGCTGTGCTCGACGTAGGCCGGAGCCGTACCCCGCGAAATAGTGATACAGATCTCCTGAAGCGCCTGCTCATCCCACCCAGCAAAATTGGGGACCTTCATCGAGTGCTTACTCATAGCCGAGCTCCTTCAGGTAGCGCTCCAGTCGGTTGGTGGCGGCATCGCGTTCGGATTCAAGCTCACGGAGGGTTACCGCGTACTTGGCCGCCCACGTTCGGAAGGCACCTTCCAGCGCTCGACGGGCAATAGCTGTACGGGAGGTGAGACGGATGGTGAGGGCAGTGTGGAAGACGTTGAGGACGAGGTCGCGGCGGGTGTCGTCAGTGAGAGCGTTGGCGGCCTCGAAGAGGCGGCGGATGAAGGCGGCCTCAAGGTCTCCGGCCGTGCGGCGGGCGGCGGTCACGTCAGCCTTTAGCTGCTTCAGCTCGGCCGCACTGAGCTGGGTCTCCGGCTCGTCCGCTTCCTCGTCCTCCTCGCTGGGCTTCGCGGTCGCCGTCTTGTATTGAGCGTTCAGCTCCGTGTAATGGGCCTCGGCCTCTTCCAGCTCGGTCAGATACTCGGGAATGAGCGCCGGAACCACTCGGTGGTCACGGGCCTTGCGCTTCTCGGTGGCGATCTTCTGCTTGTCCCAGTACTCCGCCTCCTCCTCGTCGAGCGCGAAGGCACTCTCGATGGTGGTGAGCCAGCCCTCGACGACGCCCTCGAAGCCGTTCAGCGCCAGAGCCTTGATGTCGTACTGCGTCTCTCCCCACCACGCGGCCACGGTCCCCGCCAGCTCGAACCGGTCCAGCAGCCCGAGTGGCTTGAACTCCGCAACGAACGAGTCCAGCAGTTCGGCCCGGATCTCCATTACTTTGCGGCTCTCGGGCAGCTCCACCAACCGCTTGCTGTATCGCCCCCACCAGTCGGAGAATGCCTCGCGGAGCCGTACCTCAGCGGGCTTGGCCAGCAGCGGAAGACGCTCCGCCGTACGCTCCCAGCCCTCGGGCAGGAAGTCGTAGTAGTCGGCGTCCCGCTCGGCGAACAGGGTGGCCGGGTCGATGTCGAAGGCGGCGAACAGGTGGGCCTTGTCACGGACCTCGGCTTTGGGGACGCCGCCGTGCAGGTGGGCGCGGACGTCCTGAGGCTCGGGCGGCGGGGTGTTGTCGACGTAGCGGCGGATGTTGAGGTTGAAGTCGTTCTCCGCCAGTTCCTCGACGTCCACCACGCGGGCGAAGCCGGGGATGTCCCGATACTCCTCGAAGGCGGCAACCACCTTCTCCGCGTGCTGCGGGTCCAGGTGGTTCTGGGCACGGCCGGAGGCGTACTCGCGGTCGGCGTTGATGAACAGCACCTTGCCACGCTGCTCCTCGGGCCGCTGGGCCGTGCCGCGCAGGACCAGGACGCAGGCGGGGATGCCGGTGCCGTAGAACAGGTTTGAGGCCAGGCCGATGACCGCCTCCAACCGGTCGGCCTCGATGATCCCCTTACGGATCTCCTTCTCCTTGCCGCCCCGGAAGAGCACGCCGTGCGGCAGGACGGTCGCGCCGACACCGTCGGGCATGAGCACGGCCAGCACGTGCTGGGCGAACATCAGGTCCGCCTTCTTGCCGGTCTCCGGGGCGAAGCCGTACGTGAACCGCTCGGGGTGCTCCAGGCCGTCGCGCGTGTAGTTCAGCGAGAACGGCGGGTTGGTGAGCACCCGGTGGAAGCGGGTCAGCTCGCCGCCCTGGGTGTGCTGCGGGTTGGCGAGGGTGTCGTCGTTGCGCAGGTCGGCGTTGAGCACGCCGTGCAGGATCATGTTCATCTTGGAGATGGCCCAGGTGCCGCCGTTGTACTCCTGGCCGCAGAGGGTCAGGTCGCGGAAGTCCTGGCCGTGCTCCTCGACGTATTCCTTGGCGTGAATGAGCATGCCGCCCGAGCCGGCGCACGGGTCGTAGACGCGCATGTTCGGGCCGGGCTTGACCAGGCGGACCATCATGCGGACGACGCCACGCGGGGTGTAGAACTCGCCGCCCTTCTTGCCCGCCGAGTCGGCGAACTCGCCGATCAGATACTCATAGGCGGCCCCGAGCAGGTCGGGGAACTCGAAGTCGGCGTTGCGCAGCCGGTAGCGGCCGAAGTGGTCGATGAGCTGCTGGAGCCGCTTGTCCGGGATCGTGGACTGGCCGACCTTCCTGGTGAAGTCGATGTGCTCCAGCACACCTTCGAGCGCCCTGGAATTGGCCAGCTCCAGCTCGCTGAGCGCCTTGTTCAGCAGGCTGCCGACGCCCTTTCCTCGGGAGGCGTCCCTGATGTGCGGCCACCGGGCCTCTTCGGGGACGAAGAAGCTGCTGCTCTCGTAGAACATCGGATTGTCGGCCGCCTGCTCGGCCTCTTCCCGGCTCCGGCCGCCGCTTTCCAGTTTGGTGATCAACTCGCTCCGGATCACCTCGAACTGGTCGGAGCAGCGCTTCAGGAAGAGCATCCCGAAGATGTATTCCTTGAATTCCGAGGCATCCATCTTGCCCCGCAGAATGTCCGCCGCTCCGAACAGATGCCGCTCCAACTGCGGCAACGTCAGCTTCGCCACGTGGCGCCCTTCTCCTCGACCGCCTGAGCACAGTTGTCCCGTCGGGTACGGGACCAGCCGAGTGCCCAAATCAGCAGAAGTGGAGCATACATCGAATATCTCGTGAATGCCATTCACAAGATATTTAATGCCACGCTGCTATTCATAATCCTGTTTATGTGTCGATGTGCCGATTTGATATCAATGTCTGGTGAGAGCTGCACGCCTGCTTCGACCGGCTCCGGCCCACGCGCGGTCAGGCAATCAGCTCGCTGGTCAGGTGATCGCGGAACTCACGGACCACCACGGTGTCGCCGTACGGCTCAAGCTGACCGGAGAACCGCTGGAGAAGGTCGACGGAACGGGCCGAGGTCAACGCCTTGGTCACCGGTATGGCAGCTCGCGCGGTGTCGAGCGCTTGCTCCAGCTCGCCCATTTCCAGGTATGCCTCAGCGGCGTGCACCTGGTTGAACTGGACGGACCGAGGAAGGCGTTCGTTGAACTCGGTCACAGCCACTTCCGCACAATCCGCCGCTCGCTGGTGCTCCCCGAGCAGGCGCCAGCAGACGCCCACCTCGGCGTTCAATTCCGCCGCCTCGAACCTGCTAGTCCACTCCGGATCACGGTCAGTGGTTCCCTTGGCGTAGGCGCGTTCAGCCGCGGTGAGCAGGCGTTCGACCTGCTTAGCACTGTGCCCATCCCGAATCTCCGCAGGCTTGGCCTGCAGAGCTGTCGCCCAAGCCTCCTTGATCAGGATCAACGACATGACGCGCGGGGGTGCCTCAGCTCGGCGGGCGGTGTCAGCCGCGGCTCGCGCAAGCCATACCGCCCAGGTGCCCTGCTCCAGATGGATCGCCTGCCGGGTCAGCGCCGCCAGCGCCCAGACTCCGGTCAGCGGGTCGTCGCCCGTCTTGGCCAGCCTGAGCGCCTGGCCGAAGTGCTGCTGTGCCTGACCGTGGCGGTTCAGGTCGAAGGCCGTCCAGCCCGCCATCCAAGTCATCCCGGCGGCGGCCGTCATCAGCTCGGAGCCCACCCGGTCGTCGTAGTGGCCCCGCAGCAACGGCGCCACGGTCCCGTTCAGGTATTCCACGACCACCGGACGGACCAGCCCGGCCCCGAACCGCTGGTCCATCTGACCGAACGCCTTCCGTGCCTCGTTGATCCGCGCGACGTCGGCGAGCCCCACCACGCGCCCGGCTCCCCGCCGGGCGGCCGACGCGGCCGGGGTGCCGTAGTTCCAGGAGACCAGCCACTCACCCAGCGCCGAGGGCACGAACGGCAACGAGGCCAGCAGGTGACGCCGGGACGGGTCCATCTCCAACCTCCACAGAAGTGCGGCCGACTTCACGGTAGCCGCCGGCGAGCTGTCTCCTAAGTCCGTGGTCGGCCACGATGATGTCTCCCCGTGGCTCCAGCCCTCTATCCACCGTTCGACCTCCACCGCCGACGCCCCGAAGATGGCGGCGATCCGAGGCCGGCAGGAGGCCCGAACCCCCTGTTCCCCGCGCTCCCAGCGGGCCCAGGTCGTCGGTGTCACCCCGAGCGCCTCCGCCGCCGACTCCTGGCTCATGCCCCGCCGAACCGCGCCCTGACCAGCTCGGGACGCCCCCCACGGCTCCGTGGCCCACCCATGGCCGCCCCCCTTTGGTAGTCACTTGACTACCCATTGTGCTTTTGGAGAGCCGCCGCACACCACCCCATGGAAGGAAACGACCGGAAAACGACCATCCGGAGTGGCACTCCACCCCGGATACCGGCACACCCGTCGCTAGGCGGGCGCGTATGTGAGGCAGTCGACGTCGCTCTGCGTGTAGCCGACGACGATGCCCGGCGCCTGGCATTCGAACTGCACGTTGTGATGGCAGTTGGCCATCCTGCAGGCGCCGACGTGGCCGCTGGCGGTCGGGTCACCGCCCTTCGTCTCGACCTTGAAGAAGGTCTCGCACTCCGCGTGAGAGCTGTTGCCGATCGTGATGGCCAGCGCGTGGCAGGTGTGTTCTGTGTTGTACGCGCACGCATCGACTCGACACTCGTTGATTACGGGCATGTCCATGGCTGAAGTCTCCTCATGCTCGGGCCGGTCCCAGACGCGACGCTCCGTTCCCGGGGCCTGCCGACCAATGGTCTGTTCGGTATCACCGCAGGGCAGTGTCGACGCGTCCGGTTGGCACTGGGGCTGTCGAGCCCGCCTCGCACATCGAGTCCGCCTCGCACATCGAGTCCGCCTCGCACATCGTGTCCTCATCGCGATCTTCGATGCTCGCGGTCAGACATGACGCAGCCGTGTGCCCGCGTGCGGCACACGGTCTCCCCGTCTCATACCGCGCCTGGATCACCCGCACGCTCATGCCGGGCTCAAAGCTTCTCCAAGAGCGGCCGTGGCGAAGCGGAACGCCCAGATCGACATCACCCGCCAGGAAGTCCACGCCCCGGTTGGGAAAAGTGAAGAGGAGCTTGGCGACCCCGCCATGGGCGCCGGCGCGCCACCCGGGTTCGGCCTCACGCCGCGCCCGCGCCGTCGTCCGGGAGACGCTCCAGCGGGCCGGGGTGGGCGACGACGACATCGCCGACGCGGAGGTGATCGTGGCGGAACTGGCCGCCAACGCGGAGAAACACGCCCGCCCGCCGTACGAACTGCGGATCTTCCGCCTGGACGGCGTCCCCGCCTGGTGCGAGGTCGCGGACGGAGACCCCGACCTCTACGAGATCGGCATCATCCTCAACCTACTCCGCTCGGTGAAGGAGATCAGCCTGCCCCTACTCGCCGAGAACGGCCGCGGCCTGCTCCTGACCCACCGGCTCTCCAACGGGCACTGCCGTGTCCACCCCGCCACGATCCTCACCTCGGGCACAGCCGGCACCCCTGGCAAGGCCGTCGCCTTCGCGCTGCCCACCCGCTCGGGGACCCGCCTGACCTTCCCCTGTCTCCCGGCGGATCACTCGCCCACCCCCGAGAAGCCGTGATGCCTGAGCCGGTCGACCCGCTCGGCTATGACAACGAACCGGACATTACGCATTCAGGGCACCCGAGCCACCGTTCCGGGTGTAGAAAGTGCCTCACAGCGCGAAAGCAGTTGTGACCAGACCGCAGGAGCCCATAAGGGTGCGACCGGAAACCCGGTCACCTGCACAGATGAAGACGGCCCTGAGCCGGTGCAGTCAACACCGACCCAAGGCCTTGATCAATCAGCCTGCTACCACAGGAGAAGGATCCATGCCCAAGGCTATCGGTGCGCCCGCGCCCATTTCAAACACCCCCTCTGACCAGGTGCTCAGTACCCGCCGTCGACCCCGTCCCCCGGTTTCGGAGCGCGGACGGAGCGTCCGGCGCGCGACATCCCCTACCAGCCGGTTCAGCAAGATCGCCCACCGGTGGTCTCGCGACGAACGGCTGTCGTGGAAGGCTCGCGGGCTCCTGGCCTGGCTGAACTCCCACGCGCCCGGGTTCCGGATCTCGGAGAAGCGCATCGTCTGCGCCGCCCCCGACGGCCGCGACGCGACCCGCACCGCCATCAGGGAGCTGGAGTCCCACGGCTACCTCGTGCGCGAACGCGAACGAGGTAGCGACGGCAGGCTCGGCGGCGTCGACTACATCCTGTGCGAGCCCTGGGCACCCCCGCCCGCCCCCGAAGCGACCGCCCCCACCCAGGCACCCCTCCCGCCCTCACCTACGACGGAAAACCCGCCGCTGGCCGCGACCAGCACGAACACCGTAAACCCGCAGGTCACCACCTACGACGGGAAAACCAACGTTGGGAAACCCACCCCCATAAGAAGAACAGACAAACAAGAAGACCAGCACCCCGAGAAGACCAGAAAAGCCCTTCCCCTTCTCGCCGCAGGCGAGCGTGCGGACCGTAACGCGCGAGACGCCGCCACGACGCCTGCGGCGAAGCCCGAAGAACTCACCCGGATGGCCGCCACCGTCCTCGGCCTGCTACCCGGCCACTACCGCGACACCCCGTCCTGGCTGCGCTCCCGGCTACTGAAAAGGATCTCCGAGGCCCTGGTCCACCACACCCCGGCGGCCATCGCCGACTACTGCGCCAAGTTCACCGCCGACCCGGCGTTCGGGCACTACGAGCACCTGCGCCGTTTCGACGACACGCTCCGGAAGCTGGCCGCCGACATCGCCGACGGCACCGCCTGCCCCGGCTGCGGGCGCGACCCCCGCCATCCGTTCTGCGACGCCCGCATCAAAGCGGCCTGCGATGAGCATGTGCATGACAGCCGGACATACGACGTGCAGACCGGATCGGATCTAACCGGCGAGGAGCTTACTGACCGCCTGATGGGAGACCCCGAGCAATGCACCGATGTCCCGATGGGGAAGCCCCTGCTCATGAAGCCGGCGTGCGGCCTCGCGTGAATGACTGACCGCGTCGTCACGCAAGCGGTCCGCCTCCCGGCGGATCTCCCTGGTCCGCGCGACCTCCGCGGCGAGTTCCTCTCCCAGGACGGGAACCACCGTGATCTGCCAGGCAGTCGCAGGCCGATCGTCGACGTCGGCGTCGAAGCGGACGGCCAGCAGATCGCGCACCGTCTCCTCGGCCTGATCAAGCCGCCGCGCCTGCGTATGCGCCGGACGACGCAACCCCGGCCCCTCGATCTCCAACGCCCACCAGCCGCCGGACCGCTGGGCCGTGACCCGGAACTCGTTCACTCGCCCTCCTCCTCGTCATCCTGGCTCATGTCCTGTTGCGCTTCGGCGAGCAGTGCGCCCCACTCCTTGAGAATGCCCCTGGCCGTCAACTCGTTGACTTCAGCGTGGCGCGGCACGATGACCGCGTCTCCCCGGACATACCACTTGTCATGGCCACCGCCATGCACATCGGGCGTCTTCGAGAACTCGAAGCCGTATTGCTTGGCCAGGCGCGCCATCCGGCCAAGCAGCTCGTTCCGTTTCATTCAGCATAGTCAATGCGGTTGCCAGCATCAAGGCAACCAGCTTGCCTATACATCCAGATGGATCCTATTTGCGGCTATCTCACCCACGCATACGGCAAAGCGGGCGGTGGCGGCCACAGCACGAGGTGTCCGGTGTCAGATCGCTCTCCAGACCCCCGTGGCCATCGTGGTGTGCCGCCGCAGCCGGAGGACTTCGCGGAACTCGTTCTGGCGCCGGGCCACGCCGTGAACCAGCATCACTTCGCGTGCCGACACCTCGTCGGCGATCTCCAGCAGTCCCCGCTTGTCGGCGTGCGCGGACAGCCTCATCAGATCCACCCGCGCCTTGATCGGGATCTTCTTCTCCTCGCCCATGTCGTTGACACTCAGATGAGGCGCGCTGCTGTCCTTGGCGGAGGCCAGCAGCCGCCTGCCCGGCGACTCCTCGTCCTGGTAGCCGGAGAGGAACAGGGCGCTTTTCGGGTCCGGGAGGATCCTGGCCGCCCACCGTACGGCGGGGCCGCCAGAAAGCATTCCGGAGGTGCTGATCACCACTCCGCGGGCGAACGCGTCCAGGTCTCCGGGCCTTGCGCGGCTCACGTTGTCGCCGAAGATCGACAGTCGCCGGGGACCGTTGGCGGTCACGGTCTCGAACGACCTGCTGATGTCCGCGGCCATGCCGTCGACGAGGACCGGCACATGCGGAAGATGACCTCTCATGATGAGGGCCAGTTCCTGCGCACGACCGAGGGCGAACGCTGGAATGAGCACCCGGCCACCCTCGGCGTACACCCCCTCCACTGCTCTGACGAGCTCCCCCACCATGCCGTCGCGAGTGCGGTGGTCCTCCGCGCAGCAGGTGGACTCCATGACGAGCAGGTCGGCATATCGAGCCGAGTCCGGAATGGTGTAGCCGTCGACGCTTTCCTGCCGGAACCCGGAGATGTCTCCGGTGACGACGACACGGGAGTCTCCGGCCCGCACCACGACTCCGGCGGCCCCCAGGATGTGACCGGCCGGGAACAGCTCCACCGTCAGGTCGCCGACCCGGCGGGGAACGCCGAAGGCCAGCTCCTCGCAGCGCTGCGTCGCCCTGGTGATCGCCTCGCGGGGGTAGAGCGGCTCCGCGTCCGTCCCCCAGGCGCTCGCCAGCCGCTGCCGCTGACCCATGATCTTTACCGAGTCGAACCACATGGCCGGCATGAGCTGTGTGGTCTCCGGCGTGGCGATGATTCGAAGGTCCGGCAATCGGTCGGCCAACGCCGGAACATACCCACAGTGATCGTTGTGGGCATGCGTCACCACAACGGCGTGCAGGGGGCCGTCCAGCGCGCGCTCGATCTCCGGAGGCGGTTCGGACGGGTCTCCCGGGATGAGCCCCGCGTCAACGAGAATGCGGGTGCCTCCCGCCTCGATCAGCAGACACGAACCGCCGATCTTCGTGCCGCCGCCCAGCGGTATGACCTTCAGGTCACGCTCCTGGGAGACGGCGACCGTGGCTGTGAGCGGTGGCCTGGGCGGCTCGATCAGCGCCTGGAGCGCGGTGACGAGCGCCTCCGCACTGATCCCGGCGGCCTGCGCCGCTGTTTCCAGCGGGGAGGGCCGGGGGTCTACCGGCACCTTCGGCTGCCGGTGCGGATCGCGGCTCCCCGCATCGCCCTCGGGCTCCGGCGGTTCCTCTTGCAGCAGCGCAAGAAGTGCCGACGTCATGGACTTGAGGTCGCGGAGCCGTCGCCGCATCGCCGAGAGCTCGGTGTCGAGCCGGTCGGCCCGCTCCACCGCCTCACGTGCCGTCTCACGGTGCTTCTCCGCATCGGCCAGGGCGTTGTCGTGCCGTCCGGTGGCCGTCCGCAGTTTCTCCTGTAACTGCCTGTTCTTGTCGTGCAGACGGCGA
Source organism: Streptosporangium album (assembly GCF_014203795.1). Taxonomy (NCBI): domain Bacteria; kingdom Bacillati; phylum Actinomycetota; class Actinomycetes; order Streptosporangiales; family Streptosporangiaceae; genus Streptosporangium; species Streptosporangium album. The sequence continues at coordinate 194,453 of NZ_JACHJU010000003.1, forward strand.
AGCCTGCGATCCGCCACCGCGTCGGAGGACCTTCGCGCGGCCGATTCCGCGATCCTGGCCACGGCGGCCCGCACTGCCGGATCGGAGTGCAGGAAGAGGTCGGCGAAATCCCGCTCGGCCTGCTGCGAGCGAGGAATTCGCAGCCGCTCCCGGCTGAGCCGCCGCAGTTCAGCCGATTCGGCCAGCATGACGAGCAGCCCGGTCCTGTGATCAGCGGCGAATCTTTCGGCACCGTCCCTGTAGCCGGCCATCGCGGGGCGGGTGAGGATGATCTCCGCTGCCGCGCGCAGCAGCGGAGACAGCGGGTCGGCTGTCATCCGCGAGCCTCCAGCCACTCGCTCGCCGCGGCCAGGACCGGCTCACAGGCGAAGGTGCCGTCAGCCCTCGGCTCCAGCGCGCCGAGCAACCGGAGGACTTCGATCAGGGCGACCCAGGATGGGTATCCGTTGGCGCGGAGACGGTCTCGGTGCAGCGGATCGGTGGCCTCGCCGCCGGCCATCTCCTCCAGGTATTCGGCGAGCTCATCCGGTCTCGCCGGGCCCACATCGATCACCTGCTTCCAGGCCTGCCGGAGCGTGGCGTCCTTGAGCACGCCCGTCGATCTGACGAACTCCTCGGCATTGGCCCGGACCCAGTCGCGGCAGCGCTCAAGCGCCTGGTCGCGGTCGGCGGGACGGCCCGCGACGACCTTGCTGATCAGGAACGGCCATCCGCCGGTGTGCTTCAGCAGTGCTTCCTGACTGGCCGGATCGCGATAGCCGAGATCGGCGTCATTCATCCACTGGCGTACGTCCGGCTCTTCGTAGCGCCGGAGCTCCATGACCCAGGCGAGACGCGAGAGTTCACCCGCGTCCGTGCTCGCGGCCAGCCAGAGAGGGATCAGCTCGGGCGGTGCCACCAGTGCCACCGCAAGCGTTCCGGGGCCTCCGGAGGAAACGGTGCTTGCCGCGGTCTTGAGAACCCCAACCGCTTGCTCGAATGAGCGCCCCGTAAGCTCCACGACTACGACACCGTGCCCGGCACTGTCTCTGGTCCGCTGGACGGCACCTTCAAAGGTGCATCCCTTCCCCACCCGCCATACCTGGGCGACGTGCTGTCGTCCTGCCTCGTCCTCCAGCGCCGCCCCAAGGCGATCAATGTGGAGCGCCCGTGAGCCCGTGATCAGGTGAACGCTGTCACGGGGGCTCAGCAAGCGAGTCACCTGGCTTCCGGTGAGCGGGGAACGATCGGGGCCGTTCAGGTAAAGAGCCCGGTAGGAGTGTGCGTCGAAGGAATCGGGCCGCTCGAATTCCTCGGCCTTGGTGAGAACGGTGTAGACCTCGTCCGCTCCTCCCAGGAGGGTGAGAACGTGCGGCGTGCGAAGACGATATCCGCCGACGTCGGAGGAGAGCACGCCGAGATTGACGCATTCCTCCAGCAGACCGCGGAAGCCGTCGCCGGAGCACTTCTCGAAACCGGCGGGCCACCAGGTGAGGCACTCCTCCCGCAGCTTCTGCACGCTGATGGTCGCGTCCATGCCGTTCGACAGCGCGTGGAACGCGACCGTGTAAGCGATCACCTTGTAGCGCTTGTCCAGGTCCAGGGTCCACTCGAACCGGTCTCGGAACCCGACCGCGAGTGCCTTGTCCCGCCAGACCGTGTCCACGTCCTCGCGCGTGATCTCGTACGGCAGGCCGCCGCCGTGGATCGGCATCCGGCGCAGCCTCCGCAGCAGGGCTTCGGCGAAGAGTTGGATGTGCGCGGGGGCGTTGTTCGCCTCGGCGATGACACGTGCCGCCAAAGTGGCCGGAAAGCGGAAACCCAAGGCCATGAGCGGACGCGTAAGCAGGTCGAAGGCGTCCTGCGGGTCCAATGGGCCGATCGGAATCGGTGTCCCCAGGTGCGGCAGGGGCTGGTTGGAGAGACTCTGGAACCTGGCGGTCTGGTGAAGGCCGGCGAAAACCACTTTGACTCGCCGGTCCGTGTCCTGCATGAGGTCGCGGAGAGCCTCCACGTTCGTGAACTTGGCGTTGGCTGCGTCCTGGTTGAGGAAGGCGTCCGCCTCATCGAGCAGGATCAACACCTGCCGGGTCGGGTCCTGCTCCGCCCAGTGTCTGACCCCCCGGCAGACGTCCGCGCGGTCCTTCAGCACAGCCCCCGACTGGGGAAGCACCCCGGCTTCGGCGAGCCTGCCCGCCAGGCGCGGCCACAGCGCGCTCTCCGGAATGATCTTTCCTATCTCCTGGATGGTCTCCAGGATCACAACGCGGTCGGGGTCGCTTCTGCGGAGGCTCCGTTCGGCCTCGCGCAGCAACGCCGACTTGCCGAGCTGGCGCCCGCCGTACACGATCGACGAACCTGAACTGCTGGTCACGCTCTCCAACTGGGCGTCGCGGCCGTAGAACATCTCCATCGGCACGTCCCCGGTGGGGGCGTAGGGGTTCGCTGCGCTGAACGGCGCGAGGATGTTGACCGTGGCAGTCCAGCTCGCCTCGGGCAGAGCGGCGAGATAGCTGACTGCGGCGTCGTCCACCACGGCGACGACCGGCCGGGGACGCCTGCGCGCGGCCGTGGTCAGCTGCTCACGCTGGCTCGGAGACAGCACTCCGAAGTAGAACACCAGGACGGTCCGCTCCTGAGGCTCGTCCTTGAGCCACTCGATCAACTGCTGGGGCCCAGGTCTGCGCCAGACGAACAGCAGCCGCAGGCTGCCTCCCGACGGGCTCATCTTCGACCCGAACTCCGGGAGCAACGCGTCGCCGAAGCGGACGTCGTTCAGGGTCACCCACAGCCGGTTCTGTGCCTCGTCACCGGGCTCCTGGCTGCCTTCCAGCCCGATCATCCGTAGTACGGCTTTGATCGCGCTTTCCAGGTTGCCCGGGGACTTGCGCCCCTGAGCCATGAACTTCCACAGTCGCAGCCCTTCTTTGGACTCCTCACGCCGACCGGGAGGCAGCGCCTGGATGTCGAGCTGGGCCTCGGAGACGGCGCGGTGGAGGTCCGGGTCAGTGACGTCACGACCGACCTGGATGGCCTCCATAAGGCTTTTGACCCATTCGTCGCTCTCCTGTTTCCGCGCCCGCCCGCCCGAGGAGAGGATGGACATGTTCTCGAACGCCTGGGGAAAGCTCGGGAAGAAGCGACCGAAGTGATCAAAGGACTCCCGGTCCGCGGGGAGCGGTTTGCCGGCCTCGGCCTGAGCCAGATATTCACGTGCGGTCGTCAGGTCGCCTCTGGCGATGTGCTCCCTGATCCGGGGGGCGACTGCTCGCACATCAGGGTGATCGTTGCTCTTCTCATCCAGCCGCGCCTCTTCGGCGGAGATCTGGGCGGCACGAATGGCCTTGGCCTCGGATTCCATTGCCGCGATGTTCTCCGTGATGATGCCGAAGTCCTCCCTGCCGGACTCGGCCAGTGCCTGAAGCCGGCCCGCGATCCTCGTCGCCTCCGTCTCGGCGATGACTCCATCCCTGCGCCAGTCGGCGAGCCGGTCCCTGACTGCCTCCACTCGCTGGTCACGGAGCGTCCGTGCTTCCGTGACCAGCGTCTCCCTCCGCTGCCGCAGTTCCGCCGCGAGGTCCGGGTCCTGGCGTGCGACCACCGTCACCACGGCGCGCGTTCCCTCGTGGTCGTTCCGCGCGGCCCTGGCGTCGAAAGCACTACGCCAGTCGAGCGTGTCCGCTGTCGCGATCCGGGCCAGCGTCTCCAGCGCCGGAGTCTCGCGAGGCCGCAGACTCTCCGGATCGAGCACCACCTCGGAAACGAAGAGGAGATCTTGGTTGAGCACGGCGGCCACTGACGGTTCCGTCTCGCTCAGCGCCATACCGTCAAGCAGGTGGAGCGTGTCCGTGATCAGATAAGCCACTCCCGGCGCGGCTGCGGCCAGCACCGGCTCCCCGGCTTTGGCAAGAATGTCGAGCTCCGCGTGGAGGTCCGCCCGATGAAGACCGATCGACTGCCGAAGTTTCGCCAGCCCCTGGGACAGCCATTCGTTCGACCCGTCCGTATGCCGGATCTGAACTCCCTGCACAGCGGTCGCCCAGGTGGCGACGTGTTCCAGGGCCTCATCGATCATTTCGATCAGCTTGGATCGCGCTCCTGCGATGATCTTCGTGTTGCGAGACCCTGACGCACGCTTTGCTTCACGGTCGATCAGCCGGTCGATCACGTTCGCAGCGCGAAGGTCGTCGAGCTTCTTGACGGTCTCTTTCAGCAGCTTGATGTCGTTGCGGGCCGCGACACTGACCAGCCCACCAACGATCCCTTCCGGTTGGATGAGCGATTTCCACACTTCGGTGGCCAGGGCAAATTTGATCTTTCGGTGCGGCCCCTCTTCGAGAAGACGCACACAGGCGACGGTCGCGCGATCCTGGTCACGCTCGGCCGCAACGGAGTCACGCATCTGGTTAGAGAGCCCCGGCACCAGATAGACGCCGGAGCGCAGTGCCTGGCTGAAAGCCTCTCCGCACGCCGTCATGGCCGGATATCCCAGGACCGTGGAGGCCAGCTCCTCCACCAGGTGGGCGGACTCGGGAGTGGGATGGACCAGTCCCGCGCGGATCGACGCCGCCCAGGCCAGAAAGCGGCCCGCGGGGTCGTCGCCGAGGTCGTCGACCACGATCTGCCGGGCCGTTTCGCTGAACGCCGCGGAGAGCCTTCCGGCGAACGCACTCATGTCGACGGCCAGCGCGGCACACCGCCGTACGGCCACCTCGGAGTCCGGACGTCCCGCCGCGGCCCGGATCCACGCCGCGAGTCCGAAACGTTGCGCGCGAAGCGCCGCCGCCTCCTCCTGTCCGAACATCCCGAGGGACGGCTCTCCGGGGACGGCGGCCAGGTCGGCATGGAGAGGAGTCTGTTCCTCCGTCGTCGAGACCTTCGGCACAACGGATGCCTTCGGCCGTACGTCACGCGGTTGGGCCGGACGCACCTCGGGTTGAGATCCGAACCTGTTCTCCAGTATTCGGTCCAGATCCGTCAGGTCCGGCGTCTCCTCTGCACTGTTCGGATCGGTGACGGCCTCTCCCGTCGGCGGCCCGGTATCGGGAGCGGAAGACGGAGGTGTCGTTCCCCCTTCGTCGTCCTCTCCCGGCCTCTCCTCCCCGCTGTCTTCTTCCGGTGCTTCCTCCTCGGTGAGGGCCTCGGCGGAGACGTCGTCGGTGACCGGCGGCTCCAGGCTGAGACGTCCGCTCACAGCGGCCCGGATCACCGGCTGCCACCGCGAGGGCAGCTCCTTTCTCGCGGATTCCTCAAGATCGTCTGCCAGGAGGATCGCATCCTCGTCAGCGGAAAGTTCAATCAAGCCGGCAAGGGCGTCGAGCCCCGCCATGGCGCCTTCCGCAGCCGCCTCACGGACTTCGGCGAGCAGTTCTTCGAGAAGTGACGGCCCTCGGACATATGCCAGTGTCCCTACCCGGTCGGCACGAGCCTGTACGGCCTCGACTTGATCAAGGGCGCGCTCCAGTTCGTCCACCGCACCCGTCGTCACCTCGACCACGCCGATGTACCGGATCTGATCCCGGACCTTGTCGAACTCCTCCAATGCCCGGGCGATTACGTCGACATCCGGATCGGAGGGGCGCAGCCCATTGGAGAGCGCTCCATGAACCCGTCCAGCCGCACCGGCCGCCGCTCCGAAAGACTCCTTGAGCTGCTCCAAGGAGTGCCGGAGGTTCTGATCGGGCGGGTCAGGCCGACGACCCTCGGACATTGTCGCCGCCTCCTCTTCGAGGGCCGTGGTGTCGTCGTGGATCGCTTGCGAGACCGTCAGGGCGACCGCGCCCAGGGAGTCGACTCCAGCAGGCGCCTCCGGCAGGCCCGGTGAGTTACCCCGGACCTGCTGCCAGAGCTCTTCCACGATGTCTCCCGCCTCGGCATCCAACCTGTGAGTTGCCCCGGCGAGCATGCCCAGGGCCACGGGAGCGAGAGGAAGATCGCGCAGCAGAAGATCCGCGAGAACGAGGTTGGTCAAACTGCCGGGCAACAGCGCCATGTTGCGCAGTGCCACCCCGAGACCGCCGGCCTCTCGCAGCACCTTCTCTGCGGTTTCCTCACTCAGCAGGAGGCCGCAGTCCTCGGCGGACAGCTCGTCGACGTTGTCGAACGCCCAGCTGACCAGAGTGCTCAAGCTGCCGATGAGCCATGATCGTTTATTGTCCGATCCCTGTAGCACGCGGACCAGATTCGCGGCGACCGACGGGGTTATCGTCTTCTGGTTGGGCAACCCCACCTGGTAAAAGATCGCCTGCCGCCCTTGCGGGGGGTAGTGCCTGACGGCGGCGAGGAAGTCGTCGGCGCTTACACCGGCCGCGGCGCTGGCAAGCACGTGATCCAACCGCTGAAAGGCATCGAACTTCGAGAGCGACCCTAACGGCGCATGACGTTCGGGTCCGCTCTCTCTGTGACGGCTCCGTTTCACGATCGAGGCCACCTCCATCTCCAGCGGAACACGCCGGAGGTCGGTTGAGAGGAGCGGAATCTTCTCATCGGAGCCGATCTCATGTGACTGAGTGATATGAATGCCTCACACCATGACATCGACCCTTGTGTACCGGAAAGATACACAGATTAGACAATAACGGCAACACCCAACTACAAGACAGTGAATGAAATTCACAGCTTGATCACACATATCCCGTGCACGGTCAATCTGCGCGGACGATGGGGAGCCCCTGAGTTCAGGCCGGAGTTACGAGGCTCAGAGGTAATGGTGTCGAGCCGCTTCGGCGAGGCTCACCGGCGCCGCCGAAGGGCGTGCGGATCTCGTCCGCTCCCTCCGGACCGGCACCCGACTGGACAGATCATCGTTCCCGAATGTCATGGTGAACAGAACGTCCAGCCTCGGTTGCGGATGCCCGGCGGAGCGGCACGATGCGAGTCGTGAACGACAACGACCTTCTCAACGACCGCAGGTTCGTCATGGTCAGCTCGACGGCGAGCTCGGTGGATCCGGACGGGCCGACCGAGTTCGCCTACCGGGAGTCCGGCGGGATCATCTGGGGCGACTACACCGGCGACACGGTGGTCCACGGACGCTTCGTCGGCACCAGGGACGGCGACCGGCTGGAGATCACCTATGTGCACCTGCTCAAGAGCGGAGAGCGCGCCGGCGGGCAGAGCGGCAGCAGTATCGAGACCCTCCCCGACGGCCGGCTGAAGCTGGTCGAGGAGTTCCAGTTCGCCGGGGACGACACGGTGCACGTGAGCGTGTGCACCGAGGTGGCCTGACCGGCGTCCTCCGCTCTGATCGCCTGCCGGGGGGCGCACGTCCCGGAGCACGCGTGGCCGTGCGCCTCCCGGCAGACGATCTTTAGTGGGAAGGCCGCCCTACCGGACGGTTCAGGCGTCCCGCTGAAGCTGGGCGCGGCCCTCGGCCGCACCCACGAAACGCATCATGCCCAGCGGCACCTCTCCCCCGGAACTCCTGGCTCCGCCGGAGCCCCCCGCAGGCCCTCCGGACCCCGGGGAATCGGCGGGGTCGTGAGCCGGGCGGCGGGCGGACCGGCCGGGACCCCGGTCGCTCGGCAGCACGTAGGGCCGCCTGAGCACCTCGTCCAGGATGAAGACGGTCTCCGTGGCCTTGACCGCGGGAATGTTCGCCAGCCGGTCGGTCACCATCGTGTGCACGGCGGCGACGTCGGTCACCCGGACCTGGATCATCGCGTCGTGCTGGCCCGTTGTGATCGCGCAGTACTCCACCTCGGGCATCGCCGCGAGCTGGGCGCGGAACTGGCGCCACATCTGCTGCCGGACGGTCACGAAGATCAACGCGGTGATGCCGAGGCCTGCGCGGACGTGGTCGATCTCCGCGGTGAACCGCTTGATCGCGCCGTCGGCACGCAGCGCCTCGAACCGCGTGTAGGCGTTCGCCCGGGAGATGCCGACCCGCTCGGCCAGAGCCGCGACAGAGATCCTGCCGTTCTCGCGCAGCACCTCAAGGATCTTCAGGTGCGTCGCGTCGAGCTCCAGGCCGATGCCGATCCGTCCAGGTTGACCGCCCTCATGAGCCGAGTTTCTTGATGTTTCGGTCACCGCCGAACCCCTTAAGTCAGATTTGTCTCAGCTTAGCCCCATGAGCTGGACTTTCTGCCGGACAATCCTCGACCATCGGCGACCAAACGTCCACATGGACCATTTTCGGAGGACACAGAATGGCGATCCGTTCACGGCGCCCCGGAGCGAAGGCAGCTCTGCTGCCGGTGCTGCTCACCGGCGCCCTCGCCCTTGCCGCCTGCTCCAGCGGCGGTTCGTCCACCTCGTCCCAGGGCGGTGGCACCGCCGCCAAGACCCTTGTGATCGACACCTCCTTCGATCTCAAGACGGCCGACCCCGGGCGCACCTACGAGCCGACCGGCCTGATCATCGGCAAGGCGGCCTACGAGACCCTGCTGACGTTCGAGGGTTCCGACGTCACCAAGCCGGTGCCGGACCTCGCCGAGTCGTTCGAGCTGTCCGGTGACGGCAAGGTGCTGACGCTCAAGCTCCGCAAGGGCGCCACGTTCGCCGACGGCTCGCCGGTCACCGCCGACGACGTCGTCTTCTCGCTGGAGCGCGTGCGCGACATGAAGGGCACGCCGTCGTTCCTGCTCGACGGGGTGGAGGTGGCCAAGTCCGGCTCGGACACGATCACGCTGACGTCGAAGAACGCCAACCCGGCGCTGCCGTACATCCTGCCCAACCCCGCGCTGGGCATCCTCAACTCCAAGGTGGCCAAGGAGCACGGCGCCACCGCCGACACCGGCGACAAGGCCGAGCAGTACCTCAACTCCGCCTCGGCGGGCTCGGGTCCGTACACGATCGAGTCGTTCAACGTCAGCAGCCAGGTCGTGCTCAAGGCCAACGCCAAGTACTGGGGCGCGGCCAAGCCGGTCTACGACAAGGTCGTGATCCGCAACGTCGAGGCCGCCACGCAGAAGCTCAACATCTCGCGTGGCGACAGCCAGGTCGCGCTGAACCTCTCCGGCGACCAGGTCGCCGGGATCACGGGCAACCTGCAGGTCAAGAAGACGCCGTCGGCCAACGTGATCTTCCTGCTGGCCAACCAGGACTCCTCGGTCAGCAAGGTCACCTCCAACCCGAAGTTCGCCGAGGCCGTACGTAAGGGCGTCGACTACGCGGGACTGCTGGAGCTGGCCGGCGAGGGCTCGGTGCAGGCGCCCGGGATCATCCCCTCGATGCTCCTGGGCGCGCTCCCGCCGGAGCAGGCGGTCAAGCGTGACGTCGAGGGCGCGAAGGCGGCGCTCAAGGAGAGCGGCGTGACCGACCCGACGGTCAAGCTGGAGTACCCCAGCGAGCTGACCGTCAACGGCCTGTCCTTCCAGCCGCTCGCCGAGCGGGTCCAGGCCAACCTCAAGGAGGTCGGAATCACGGTGGAGCTCGCTCCCGCGCCGGTCACCACGGCCCTGGACAACTACCGCAACGGCAAGGAGGAGCTGGGCCTGTGGTACTGGGGCCCCGACTACCCCGACCCCAGCGACTACCTGTCGTTCCTGCCGGGCAAGCTCGTGGGCCTGCGGGCCGGGTGGAAGGCCGGGGCCGACAAGGCGCTGGAGGCGGCCGGCGACAAGACTGCCGCCACGATCGGCGACGACGCGCGCAAGCAGGCCTACATCGATCTCCAGACGGGATTGAACGCCTCGGGCCCGTTCGTCCCGCTCATCCAGCCCAGCCAGAACATCGTGACGGCCGCGTCCGTCACCGGTCTGGAGTATCACCCGGTGTGGACCATCGACGTCGCCGGCCTCGGCGCCAAGTAGGGACCACCCGTGCCGAGTAAGAACCCGCAGGTTCCGGGCGACACCCCGCCGGTTCCGGGCGCCGACCCCGGAGCGGTCAGGAACCGGCCGGGCCGCTCCGGCGGCCGGAGTCCGCTGGTCCGCTTCCTGACCCGCAGGGTGCTCACGGCACTCCTGCTGGCCGTGGGCATCACCCTGGTGACCTTCGTCCTGACCAACCTGGTCCCCGGCGACCCCGTCTCGGCCAACCTCGGCCAGCGGGCGCTCGGCGACCCGGCGATCGTCGCGCAGTGGCGGTCCGAGCACGGCCTGGACAAGCCGCTGCCCCAGCAGTATCTTCTGCACCTCCAGGGGGTGATCCAGGGCGACCTCGGCACGAGCCAGCAGAGCCACCGCCCGGTCCTCGACGACCTGGCCGAATCCGTGCCCGCCACACTCGAACTGGCCGGCGCCGCGATCCTGATCTCCCTTGTGGCGGGCGTGGCGTTCGGCGTGGTGGCGGCGCTCCGCCGTGACCGGCTGTCGGACCACCTGCTCCGGATCCTCAGCCTGATCGGTATCTCGGTGCCGACGTTCTGGCTGGCGCTGATGGCGTTCTACGTCTTCTTCTACCGGTTGCAGGTCACTCCGGGCAGCGGTCGCATCGACCCGGGCATGAGCCCGCCCCCGCAGGTCACCGGGCTGTACACGGTCGACTCCGCGCTGGCGGGGCAGTGGGACGTGTTCTCCTCGGCGGTCGGCCACCTGATCACCCCCGCGCTGGTACTGGCCCTCTACACGATCGGCCTGCTCACCCGGTTCACCCGGTCGGCGGTGCTGGAGGTGCTGGGCCAGGACTACGTGCGCGCCGCGCGGGCGAAGGGCCTGCCCTCCCGGGTGATCCTGTTCCGCTACGTGCTGCGGTCGGCCCTGGTGCCGATCATCACGGTCGCGGGCCTGGCCTTCGGCAGCCTGCTGTCCGGCACGGTGCTCGTCGAGGCGATCTTCGCCTGGCCGGGCGTCGGGCAGTACGCCTACAAGAGCGCGACCACCCTCGACCTGCCCGCCGTGATGGGCGTCGGTCTGGTGGTCGGCGGCGTCTACCTCGTCATCAACCTGATCGTCGACGTGCTGTACGGCGTCATCGACCCCAGAGTGAGACTCCAGTGAAACTCCCCCACGCCTGGCGGCAGCCGCTGGCGATCGTCGGCGGGGTGGTCGCGCTCGCCTGGATCGTGATCGCGCTGGCCGCCCCGCTACTGGCGCCGCACGACCCGCTCGCCCAGGACCTGCCCCGGCTGGCCTCGCCCGGACCGGGTCACTGGTTCGGCACCGACCAGCTCGGCCGCGACATCCTGAGCAGGGTGATGTACGGCGCGCGGCTGTCGATCCCGCTGACGCTGCTGCTGGTGGTGCTCTCGGTGCTGATCGGCGGCCTGCTCGGCGCCTGCGCCGGATATTTCGGTAAATGGGTTGATGAGACGATCATGCGGTTCGCCGACCTCGTCTTCGCCTTCCCCACCGTCATCCTGGCCATGGTCGTCGCCGCCGCGCTCGGCGCGAGCCTCACCAACGCCGTGCTCGCCGTACTCGTCGTCGCCTGGCCCGCCTACGCCCGCGTCACCCGCGGTCTGGTGCTGGGCGTGCGCGAGCGCGAGTTCGTGGTGAGCGGGCGGCTGCTCGGCTTCTCCGCCTGGCGCTCGCTCCGGGTGGACGTGCTGCCGAACGTCACCGGGCCGATCCTGGTGCTCGCGACCCTCGACATCGGCACCGCGCTGCTGCTGCTGTCGGGCCTGTCCTTCCTCGGGCTCGGCGCGAAACCACCGTCCCCCGAGTGGGGCGCGATGGTCGCCTCGGGGGTGGAGGTCTTCGACAGCTGGTGGGTGGCGACCTTCCCCGGCCTGGCCATCCTGACCGTCGTCCTGGCCTTCAACTTCCTCGGCGACACGCTGCGCGACGCCCTCGACCCACGCACGGCCCGTGCCATCAAGGAGCGTGCGCTGTGACCCTCACCATCTCCGACCTGAAGGTCGCCATCGGCGGCAAGGAGATCCTGCGCGGCGTCGACCTCGACCTCCAGGCCGGCCGCGTGCACGGCCTGGCCGGCGAGAGCGGCTCGGGCAAGACGATGACCGGCCTGGCCGTACTCGGGCTGCTCCCGCACGGCGCCCGCGTCAGCGGCCGGATCGGCCTGGGAGAGCGCGACCTGCTCACCCTGCCGCCCAAGGAGCTCAACGCGGTGCGCGGCGGCGAGGTCGCCATGGTCTTCCAGGACCCGGCGACCAGCCTGCACCCGATGCTCTCGGTCGGCCGCCAGCTCACCGAGCACATGCGCCACCACCTCGGCCTGGACCGGAAGCAGGCGCGGGCCAGAGCCCTCGAACTGCTGGGCCAGGTCCGCATCCCCGGCCCGGAGGCGGCGATCGACCGCTACCCGCACCAGTTCTCCGGGGGGATGCGCCAGCGCATCGCGATCGCGATCGCGCTGGCCTGCTCGCCGAAGGTGCTCATCGCCGACGAGCCCACGACCGCACTGGACGTGACCGTCCAGGCCGGGGTGCTGCGGCTGCTGCGCGGCCTCTGCGACGACCTGGGTCTGGCCGTGCTGCTCGTCACCCACGACCTCGGCGTGATGTCGGCGGTCGCCGACGAGGTGAGCGTGATGCGGGAGGGCCTCGTCGTGGAGACGGGGCCGCGTGGCCAGGTGCTGCGCGAGCCGCGCCATCCCTACACCCGCACCCTGCTGGAGTCGTTGCCCGGGGAGACCGCATGACACTGCTGACCGTGGACGACCTCGTCGTCGAGCACCGCACCCCCGGCCGCCCCCTGGTGCGCGCCGTGGCCGGAGCCAGCCTGACCGTCGCGGCGGGCGAGGTCGTCGGCCTCGTCGGCGAGTCCGGGTGCGGAAAGTCGACGCTGGCCCGCGCGGTGTGCGGGCTCAACCCGGCCGCGGCCGGGACGATCACCTTCGACGGGCACCCGGTGACCCCGCTGGGCCTGCGCCGCAGGGCCCGGTCGCTGGCCGGGATCCAGATGGTCTTCCAGGATCCCTATGCCTCGCTCAACCCCCGGCGCCGGGTGGGCTCGCAGATCGCCGACGGGTTGCGTACGGCGGGCGACACCACGACCACCCCCGCCGACCTGCTGGAGCGGGTCGGGCTGCCCCGCGACTTCGCCGGCCGTCACCCGCACGAGTTCTCCGGCGGCCAGCGGCAGCGGATCGCGATCGCCAGGGCGCTCGCCGCCCGGCCGACCCTGCTGATCGGCGACGAGCCCATCTCCGCGCTCGACGCGTCCGCCCAGGCTCAGGTGGCCAGGCTGATGCGGGACCTCGCGGTCTCCTCGGGTGCCGGGCTGCTGTTCATCAGCCACGACCTGTCGGTGGTGCGGCTGATCGCCGACCGGATCGCGGTGATGTATCTCGGGAAGATCGTGGAGGTGGGCCGTACCGACGAGGTGTGGGCCGATCCCCGCCATCCGTACACCCGGGCGCTGCTGGGCGCGATCCCGGCCCCCGACGGTGCCGGGGTGCTGCCCGCGGAACTACCCGGGGACGTGCCCGATCCGGCCGACCCGCCGGCCGGCTGCCGGTTCCATCCGCGCTGCCCGGTGGCGATGGACGTCTGCCGGGAGCGCGAGCCCGCCTTCGGTCCCGTCGCGTGCTGGCTGCACGAGCCTGCATGATCGACGAGGTTCGGCGCAGGATGGCCGAGGAGGGGATCGAGGCCCTGGTGCTGCGCCCCTCCCCCGACTTCCGCTACCTGGGCGGCCGGGGAGACGGATATCTCGTGGTGACCCCCGACCGGCCGCCCACCGCGGCGAGCGGTCCGCTGGAGGCGGCGGCGCTCATCCCCGCGGCCGCCCGCCGCGTCGGGGTGGACCCCGAGATGCGGGCCGTGGAGCTGTTCTCGCTGCGGGTGGAGGCCGAACTGGTGCTCGCCTCGGCCGTGCTCGCCCCGCTCCGGCTGAGCAAGGGGCCCGCGGAGGTCGCGGCGGCGGGACGGGCGGCCTCGGCGGCGGACGCGGTCCTGCTCCTGGCCCGTGAGCTGGCGTGGTTCGGCGCCACCGAGCGCGCGATGGCCCGCCGGCTGCGGGCCATGATGGCCGAGACGGGGTGCGAGGAGGTGCTGTCGGTGCTCGTGGCGGCCGGCGAGCACAGTGCCGTCGTCCGGCACCCGCCGGGCGACCGTGTGATCAATCCGGGCGACGCGCTCCTGGTCGCGGTGTGCGGGAGGTGGGACGGCTACTGCGCCGAGGTCGCCCGTGTCTTCGCGGTGGCCGAGCCGCCCGAGGACTTCGAGGCGATGTACTCGGTCGTCCTGGCCGCGCAGCGCGCCGCCCTCGACCTGCTGCGGCCCGGTGTGGCGGCGGCCGAGGCCGGGCGGGCGGCGCGGGAGGTGATCGAGGGGAGCGGTTACGGCCACTACGCCGCGGAGCGGCCGGGACGGGGCGTCGGGCTGGGCCACGACGAGGGCCCGTGGCTCGTCCCCGGCGACACGACCGTGCTCGCTCCCGGCATGACGGTGTGCGTCGAACCGGCGATCTACCTGCCGGAACTGTTCGGCGCGCGGGTGGCCGACGTCGTGGTGTGCACCCCTGCGGGGGCGGAGCGGCTCAGCGCGAGCTCGCAGGCCCTGCACGTCATCGACCACTGAGCAACGTCACCAACGCCGTGATCCCAGCGTCCACCCCGACCACTGCGGCCGTCGGGTGACGCGTCCCGATCGGCGTGACGGGCAGGTTCGAGCTACGTGACGGGCTGATGACCTCTCGTTCACTTTGACCGAAAGCGAGCGGATTTGAAAGGGTCCGATTAAATCGGAGACACATTCCGTACGATTAGTGTCTTTTGTTGATCGGATATGGGACAGGTCGACATGTTCGAGCCCATCGGCGTCAGCGCCGGAGAGCGGTCACTCCACGGTGTTCCCGTCGAGGATGAGCCCGAGCGGTGATCCCATCGCCTCCAGACCCCGCCACCCGTCGCCGGAAAGGGCCTGAGGATCGGCGCTCCCGGCCAGGACGGCGCCTCCCCGCAGCTCGCGGCGGAGAGTGAGGGCGTGGTGGAGGTAGTTCTGCGCCAGGTGGGTGCGGCCCGCCGACCGGTGCAGCTCGCCGAGTGTCTGGACGGTGGCCGCCTCGCCGCTCCGGTCGCCGAGCCGCTGAAAGATCAGCAGAGACCGCTCCAGCTGGTCGGAGGCGTGCGACTGGTCACCCCGGACCACCTGGAGCCCGCCCAGCCCCTGCATGGCGTAGGCCCCGCAGTGGAGGTCGCCGAGGCTTTCGAAGATGTCCAGCGCGTGTCCCTGGAAACGCATCGCCTGATCGGGGTCCGCCACCAGGTCGTGCAGTCGCCCGAACTGCATGGACACGCAGCCTTCCCGGTGGGAGTCACCGAGTTCCCTGGCCAGTCGCAGCGCCTCGCCCAGCCACTTCGAGGCCTGCTGCACGTTGCCCGAGGCCAGGCAGACCCGCCCGATGGCCTGCCGCGCGTAGGCCTCACCGCTCTGGTCACCCATGGCGAGGAACATGGCCAGCGCCTGCCGGAAGTACGAGAGCGCCCTGAGATGCTCACCGCAGAACTGGTTGACCGCCCCCAGCCCGCAGATCGAGGTCGCCTCCCCCCGTACGTCTCCCAGCTCATGGAAGATCGTGAGGGATCGCCGGAACATCTCCCTCGCCTCGGCGTAGCGGTCCTGGTAAAGACCCACCTGGGCCAGTCCCCGGAGCATGGCCGCCTCACCGTGACGGTCCTCCGCCAGGCGCGCGGCGCCCAGGGCGACCCGGTGGGTGGAACGCCACTCGTCGAAGTGACAGCGCAGGTCGAAGTAGGGGACCAGCGCCGCGGCGAGCCCCCACGCCGATTCGGCGAGCCCGGCGTCGGCGGCCAGCCGCACCGCTCCCACCAGCGCGTCGTGTTCGGCGTCGAACCACGACAGCGGGTCGGCGGTCAGGCGCCCGAGGGTGTCCTCGGTCAGGTTCCAGCGGGTGGCTTTGACCGACGTCAGGCTGAAGAGCGTGGTCGGCAGCCGCGCCGTGGCGCTCTCGGCGGTGGCCATCCACGCGCCGAGCACCCGGATGAGGGCATGCCGCTCCGGGGCGCCGCCGGCCTTCTCCCTGGCGTTGCAGCGGACCAGGTCGTGCAGCCGGTAGCGTGGCTGGCCGATCGGGTCGGTCCCGACCAGCTGGAGCAGGTTCACGTCGACCAGGACATCCGTAACGTCGTCGGCCCGCTGCCGGTCCAGCGCCGCGTCGACCACCCAGCCGGGCAGGGACTGCGGGCCCAGGAGGCCGAGTGCCCGGAAGGCCCGTGCCGCGTCGTCGGGCAGCAGCCGGTAGCTCCGGTCGAGGCTGACCCGCACTTCCAGGTCTCCGGCGCGCAGTTCGCTCAGGCGATTCGACTCGTCCTTCAGCCGCTCCCGCAGCACTCCGAGCGACCAGCTGGGCCGCCCCGCCAGCCGCGCTCCGGCGATCCTGACGGCCAGCGGCAGGTAGCCACAGGCGCTCAGGATCGCAGAGGCGGCCTCTCTCTCGGCTTCCAGCCGCTCGGAGCCCACGATCCTGCCCAGGAACTCCTCGGCCTCCGCGGGCGTCAGGACATCCAGTTCGAGTTGGAGCGCCCCGGGCAGTTCGGTGATCCGCCGACGGCTCGTCACGAGCACCGCGCAGCCGCTGCCGGGCAGCAGCGGCCGCACCTGGGCGGCGTCGGCGGCGTCGTCGAGGAAGACGAGCATCGGGCGTTCGGCCAGCAGGGACCGGTACAGCGCGGAGCGCTCGTGCACCGTGCACGGCAGGTCTGCCTCACCGATTCCCAGCGCCCGCAATGCCTCGGCCAGCAGCTCGCCCGGGTCGGCCGGCGTGTGCTCGGTCCCGCCGAGATCCAGGTAGAGCTGTCCACCCGGATAACCGGCCCTTACGGCATGCGCGCAGTGCGCGGCCAGCACCGACTTGCCCACGCCCGGCGCCCCCGCCACCACCACGATCGAGGGCGGCCCGTCCGACCGGCGCTCGCCGGGTGACAGCGCCCGCGTGAGAGCGGCGACGGCCTCGGCCCTGCCGGTGAAGTCCGGCACGTCCGGGGGGAGCTGGTGAGGCGTGGAGGCGGCCGTGCCGCCGGGCGGGACGGGGGACGCGGCCGTCGCGGCGGGCGGGGGCTCCCCCGCCAGAACGGCCGCGTGCACCCGGCGCAGATCCGCGCCGGGTTCGATCCCGAGCTCGGTGACGAGCTGCCGCCTGACCGTGGTGTAGGTGTGCAGCGCCTCGGCCTGCCGGCCGCTCCAGTGCAGGGCGAGCATCAGCTGCTGCCAGAGGTCCTCGTGGAAGGGATGCTCCTTCAAGAGCCCGCGCAGCTCGCCGATCGCTTCGACATACTGACCTCGGGCCATCCTCAGGGCGATCAGCTCCTCGGCGGCGCCGAGCCGTACCTCCGCCAGCGACTGCAGCCGCCTGTCCCAGAGCGGGCTTCCCGGCAGCTCTGCCAGCGGGGTGCCGCGCCACAGGGTGAACGCCCGGCTGAGCCGGTCGAACGCCTCCTCCGTACGGCCCGCCGCCCGCGCCGTGGCGATCAGGTCTTCGAAGAGGAGCATGTCGAGCTGGTCGGGGGACAGCTCGATCACGTAGCCGGGCGGACGGGCCTGGATCCGGGCGCCGGCCGTCTCCAGCACACCACGGAGCGAACTCACGTAGGTGCGCAGGTTCGCGTGGGCGGACCGGGGCCGGTGCCGGGGCCACAGCACCTCGACGAGGAGGTCCGCGCCGACCACCCGGTTCGCGTGGAGCAACAGCGATGCCAGCAGGATTCGGGGCTTCGTGCCGGCGATGCGGAGAGGTCGTCCCGAGGTCCGGACGTCCAAGGTGCCGAGCACGCTGAATGTGGGCTGATCAACCACCATGACCGCACTTACTCCTCTTATGGAGGCGCTGCAACCATTCGTTGGGTTGTTGTCCTACGAGCCGGATAGGCCTTTATATCGATTTTGGATGATTTCTGTACGCCTAATCCAGACCCTGGACCCCAGCAAGAGCCTTTCGGAGAGATCCAACAGACAGTGCACGGTGCCGGTCAGGGCTTCGCCCACCGGACCTGCGGGAAAGGATCCGCATGAGACTCAACGGGGTACTCACAGCGGGGTTCGCCCTGCTGCTCGCCCTCGCGGGCGGCGCCGCCATGGCACCGAACGCCGGCGCCGCGGCGGGCCTGACGGGCGTCGCGGCCGGAAACCCGATGACCGACCCGACGCCGGACCCGGCCAACAACCCTGCGGACGATCCGGCCGCGGAGCCGCCGACGATCCTGGCGACGAACTTCCAGATGCCCTTCCCCTGCGGACAGTCCTGGACGGGCAACTCCAGCGGGAGCAGCGCGCACCAGTCGTGGGAGATCGACTTCAACCGGGGCAGCACGGCGGACGCCGACCTGGGAGACCCCGTCGTCGCCGCGGCGGCGGGCACCGTGGCCATCTCGGCCCACCAGGGATCGACCAACGGCTACGGCAACCTGGTCAAGATCGACCACGGCGGAGGATGGTCCACCTACTACGCGCACCTGAACTCACGCACGGTGAGCGCGGGCGCCACGGTCTCCCAGGGCCAGAAGATCGGCACGGTCGGCAACACCAGCAAGCCGGGCAACAACATCTCCCCGCATCTGCACTACGAGGTCCGCCTGGGCAGCAGCTACCCGTCCAACATCCAGAAGGCCGTCTTCAACGGGACCACGTTCGGCTACCCGGTCCAGACGGTGACCTCCAAGAACTGCGGCGGCTCCACCAACCCCTACACCCCGCAGGAGGTCTGCGGTGCCGGCTACGACGTGATCGACAGCGCGGCCCTGGGCACTTCCGGCACCGCCTACCTGCTCTACAACAACTCCAACGGCTACAACTGCGTGACCACCATCAAGAAGACCTCCCTCGGCACGGCCACCGCCACCAGCGCCTACCTGGAGGTGCAGGGCAATACCCGCATCACCGACTCCGGCAACTTCGGCTACTACGCCGGTCCGGTGCGCGCCTCCGGAGCCGGCACGTGCGTCAAGTGGGGAGGCAAGGCGGGTTCGTCCACCTACGACAGCCCCTTCGAACACTGCGGCAGCTGATCTACCGAGGGGCCGCCTCCGCTCACAGGAGGCGGCCCCTCGTCGCCCCCCCTTTTTTCTGAGGAGAACCCGTGAAGGCCCGACTCCGCCGTTCAGCCGCGCTGCTGGCCGGCTCGCTCATCCCCCTGGTGTGCCTGATGGGCCGGCCGGCGAGCGCCGCTCCCGCCGATCCCCTGGCCGACTCCTTCGCCCAAGCGGCCGCGACCTACGAGGTGCCCCGCGATCTGTTGATCACGCTCGGCTATGCCGAGACCCATCTCGACGGGCACAAGGGCGAGCCGAGCGCGAGCGGCGGCTACGGGGTGATGCACCTCGTCAGCAACCCGACCGTCCACGCCCTGGAGCAGGCCGCCAAGCTCACCGGGCAGCCGGTCTCGGCGCTGAAGGCCGACGACGCGGCCAACATCGCGGGCGGCGCCGCGGTGCTGCGCGCCTACGCCGACGAGCTCGGGCTGGACGCCACCGCCCGGAAAGACGCCGGCAAGTGGTACTCGGCCGTGGCCAGGTACGGCAACGCCTCCTCCCCCGAGGTGGCCCGGCTGTACGCCGACACCGTCTACGACCTGCTCGCCAAGGGCGTCAAGGCGGCGACCCCCAGCGGCGCCGTGACCGTCGCACCGCAGGCCATAGCGCCCGACCGAGGCGCGTACGCCAAGGCACGGGATCTGGACAACACCCTCGCCGCCGCGGCCGTGGACTACCCGGGCGCTCACTGGGCGGCCGCCAGCTCGTCCAACTACGCCGTCTCCAACCGGCCCACCAGCAACGTGATCGACCGCATCGTCATCCACGTGACCCAGGGCTCCTACGCCGGCACCATCTCCTGGTTCCAGAACCCCGCCGCCCAGGTCTCCGCGCACTACGTGGTCCGCTCCTCCGACGGCGACATCACCCAGATGGTCCGTGAGAAGGACCGGGCCTGGCACGCGGGGAACTACAACAGCCGCTCCGTCGGCATCGAGCACGAGGGCTACGTCGACAACGCCTCCTGGTTCACCGACGCGATGTACCGCGCCTCGGCCGCGCTGACCCGCAACATCGCCGACCGCTACGGCATCCCCAAGGACCGCGCCCACATCGTCGGGCACGTCGAGGTGCCGGGCGCCGACCACACCGACCCGGGGCCCAACTGGAACTGGACCACGTACATGCAGTACGTCGGCGGCAGCAGCGGTGGCGGCACCAACCCGTACACCCCGCAGGAGGTCTGCGGCGCCGGCTACGACGTGATCGACAGCGCGGCCCTGGGCACTTCCGGCACCGCCTACCTGCTCTACAACAACTCCAACGGCTACAACTGCGTGACCACCATCAAGAAGACCTCCCTCGGCACGGCCACCGCCACCAGCGCCTACCTGGAGGTGCAGGGCAATACCCGCATCACCGACTCCGGCAACTTCGCCTACTACGCCGGTCCGGTGCGCGCCTCCGGAGCCGGCACGTGCGTCAAGTGGGGAGGCAAGGCGGGTTCGTCCGTCTACGACAGCCCCTTCGAACACTGCGGCAGCTAGAGCCTCGCCCACTCCATGGCGCACGACGCCGGGGACCGGAGCGCCGGTTCCCGGCGTCGTGCGACATGGGCGAAGCTGTCCACCCGGACGGACACGACCTGGACGTTCTCCTCGGAGCAGACCGCCGACGGGACGACCTGGCGGGCCGCTGAGCGCGCCCGGACGGTCGCCTCTCACTCCCCCGCTCCCGACCCTGCGCGGCTCGCCCAGAGCAGGCCGCGCAGGGTCAGGGTGCGCACGGTGGGATGGGTCAGCTCCGCGAGGTCGTGGCCGAGCGCGGAGAAGAAGATCTTCCCCGCGCCCCACCGGCGGGTCCACACGACGGGCATGGGGACGGGTACGGCGTGCGGGCGGCCGTCGGCCGGGGCGAAGGTGGTGGTGGCGAGGGTGTCGTTGAGGGAGTCGGTGAGCATCCAGTACTGCTCGGTGCGGATGGTGAAGCCGTCCAGACCGGCGACGATCGGATGGCCCGCACGGTCCGGGTCGATGACGACGTCGTATTCGACGAAATCATCGGGATGACACAGGAACAGGCCGCCGACCATCCGGTGGTAGTCGCTATTGGCGAAGGCGGCCACCACTCCCCCGTGCCATCCCGCGAAGCCGGTGCCCGCCTCGACGGCGGAGACCAGCCCGGCGCACTGCCGTTCGGTGAGCGTGCCGCGCGTCCAGCACTGCACGACGAGGTCGGTCGCGGCCAGCAGGTCCGCGTCGGTGTAGACGTCGAGGTCGTCGGCGACGGTGACGTCGAACCCGGCCTCGGTGAGTCCGGGGATGAACAGATCCGTGGCCTCGGTGGGGACGTGCCCCTCCCAGCCTCCCCGGACGACGAGCGCGTGTCTGGTCATGCCTGCTCCCTGCCTGATCTCGTCCCCGGAACCGCTCCACCACGCGGCCGGGATCCCCTTCTTCTACCGGTATGGCCGGAGCAATCCCAGCGCCGCGACCCGATTGCCGTCAAACCGGCCTCGGCGGGTGCCGGGGGAACGTGAACACACCGTTTCCCCGGCCCTGCCAGAGCGCCGAACCGGCGACGGCCGGATACGCGAGCTCACCGGTCCGGAGCCCTGCGGTCGGACCTGGGCCGTTGCCCGCCGATAAACCGGTTCCCCCGCCCACGCTGGTTTCAGTACACTCGCCACGGATCACACGCCGCCGCGACACCGCGGCGCGCGCCTTGACGAGTGAGGGGAGCCCGGACGTGCGTTACCGCACCGCTGTGGTCGTTCCCCAGTCACGGTATGAGGTGATTCTGGTGTCTTCGTTGGTGCCCGGTGCCGGCCGCGCGGCCGGCACCACACGTCCGTGACGGACACCTGACCCCTGTCTGCCCGGTGCCGAACCGACCGGTCGGGTATGTCCCGATGCGGTGGCGCCGTATCAGGGGTCTCCGCATGGCCTGACTCCAGGCCGTTCCGTCCGGGAATCGCGCTGTCCTGTTCAGATCGTCTGAAGGGCCATGGGCCGTGCGCACCGACCTGCACCGTCATCTCACCGAACCGCTGACCGGCGTCCGCAATCTGGGCATCCTCGCCCATGTCGATGCCGGCAAGACCACCGTCACCGAACGCATCCTGTACGTCACCGGCGCCACTTACAAGCGTGGCGAGGTGCACAACGGGACGACCGTCACCGACTTCGACTCCCAGGAGCGCGATCGTGGGATCACCATCTTCGCCGCGGCGGTGAGCTGCGCCTGGGACGGCCACCGGATCAACCTGATCGACACCCCGGGCCACGTCGACTTCTCCGACGAGGTGGAGCGCTCGCTCCGGGTGCTCGACGGCGCGATCGCCGTGTTCGACGGTGTCGCGGGAGTCGAGCCGCAGAGCGAGTCGGTGTGGCGGCAGGCCGACCGGTACGGAGTGCCGCGGATCGCCTTCGTCAACAAGCTGGACCGCGCCGGCGCCGACCTCGACACGGCGGTCGAGTCGATCCGCGAGCGGTTGCGTGTGGCCCCGCTGGTGGTCCAGCTGCCGATCGGGCGCCAGGACGGGTTCACCGGGGTGGTGGATCTGCTGCGTATGCGGTCGCTGGTCTGGGCCGACGGCCGCGACACGTTCGAGGAGGGCCCGGTGCCGGACGCCCTGCGGGAAGAGGCGCACCGGCGCCGCCGGCTGCTCGAGGAGGCGGTGGCCGAGCTGCACCCGATCGCGTTGGAGGAGTTCTGCGCGGAGTCGGCGATCTCCGCGCGGACCCTTGCCGCCGCGCTGCGCGACCTGACCCGTACCGGTGAGGGCGTGGTGGTGTTGTGCGGATCGGCCTACCGCAACCGCGGGATCGAGCCGCTGCTGGACGCCGTCGTGGCCTACCTGCCCTCGCCGCTGGACGTGCCGGCGGTACGCGGCGCCCAGGACGGTGCGGTGCAGGAGCGGGTCGCCGACCCGGCGGCGCCGTTCGCCGGGCTGGTGTTCAAGGTGAATTCGACCGCCACCGGGCGGCTGACCTACCTGCGGGTGTATTCGGGAACCGTCCAGAAGGGAGACGTGGTGTTGGACGCCGGCGCGCGGCGCACCGAGCGGATCGGCCGGATCCTGCGGGTACAGGCCGATCGGCACACCGAGGTGGACCGGGCGGTGGCCGGGGACATCGTCGCGGTGGTCGGGCTGAAGACGGCCCGCACCGGGGCCACCCTGTGCGCACCCGCGGCGCCGTTGGTCCTCGAACCGCCTAATACGGCCGATCCGGTGGTCTCCGTAGCGGTCGAGGCCCGCAGGGGCACCGATACCGACCGGTTGGCGTCGGCGTTGGCACGGCTGGTCGAGGAGGATCCTTCGCTGGTGGTCCGGGCCGACCCCGAGACCGGTCAGACGGTGCTGTCGGGGATGGGCGAGCTGCATCTGGAGGTCGCGGTGGAGAAGATCCGTCGCGCCCATGGGCTGGATGTCGGCGTCGGCCGGCCGCAGGTGGCCTACCGGGAGACGGTCTCCCGCGGGGCGTCCGGGGTGTTGTACCGGCACGTCAAGCAGGACGGAGGCGCCGGCCAGTTCGCCCACGTCGTCCTGGACGTGGAGCCGCTGGAGACCGCCCCGGACACCGCCGGCGACAACGGCGGCGGCAGCGCGATGGGCTTCGTGTTCCGCTCGACCGTCGTTGGCGGGCGGGTGCCGCGGGAGTACGTCCGGGCGGTGGAGACCGGTTGCCGGGACGCCCTGGCCGAGGGCCCCCTCGGCGGCCATCCGGTGACCGGACTGCGGGTCACGCTGACCGACGGAGCCACCCATCCCAAGGACTCCTCGGAGATGGCGTTCCGGACGGCCGGCCGGTTCGCGCTGCGGGAGGCACTGCGTGCCTGCGTGACGGTGCTGCTGGAACCGGTGGTCGAGGTCACGGCCACCGTGCCCGACGACGCCGTCGGCGGGGTGCTGGGCGACCTGGCGGCACGGCGCGGCCGGGTCTCGGGCTCGACCGCGCGGGCGGGCACGGTGGTGATCACCGCGACCGTGCCGCTGGCCGAGCTGTTCGGCTACGCGACCCGGTTGCGTAGCCGGACCCAGGGCCGGGGGACCTTCACCACCCGGGCCGCAGGTTACGCCCCGGTGCCGGGCGCGGCATCCGACGGGATGCCGCCCCGGTAGAACCGCGATGGCCCCGCCCGCGTCGTGGGCGGGGCCATCTCAGGGGATCAGGCCGCCGCCCGTGCCGACAGGGCGACCGTCGCCTGCCGGGTGACGCCGTTCACGGTGACCGCGACGGTGACCTGTCCGGGACGGAGTGCCGTGAGGATCCCGGTCGCCGGGTCCAGCACCGCCACGTGCCGGGACTTGGCCCCGGCGCGGGTGCCGATGTGGAGGTTCGGCGAGCCCGACCAGTCGGCCGAGGCGGGATAGGCGACGGGCACCGTACGGCCTGCCTGCGTCAGGGTCGCGGAGACATGGCCGGGTCTGCCGACCTCCACCGAGGCGGGCGCGGTGAGGGTCAGCTCGTCGACGTGCGGGCGGACCTGCGCGCCGATCCAGGCCGGCGCGTCGACGAACCGGTTGCGCCGGACGTGCTCGGCCTCCTTCTCGGTCACCGGGTCGACCCCCCACAGGGACCAGCCGGTGAAGCCGTCGCCGGGTTCTTTCCGGAGTTGCCGTTGATGAAGTACGGCACGGCGTCGACCCGCGAGGCGTGGAAGGTCCCGACGTGGCCGCCGATGTAGGCGGCTCCCTTCCCGGTGGTGCGCTGGAAGTCCGCGAGCCAGCCCTCGACGAGTGCGGCCTCCTTGCGGTCGCCGAGCTGACTGCCCTTGCCGGGCGTCGGGTCGCGCGGCGGCACGTGGAACAGCACGGCGACCGAGCCGATCGACGGATCCTTGCCCGCCGCGTCGAGGCGGTCGCGCAACATGGCCACCTGGTCGAACCCGCCGCCCCGCAGGTTCAGCCGCGAGGTGTCGAGGGTGACGAAACGGGTGCCCTTGTGGTCGAAGCCGCCGTAGGTGGCACCGAAGACCGAGGTGAAGTTGTCGATCTTCCCACCCATGACCTCGTGGTTGCCCGGCACGTAGTGGACGGGCACCTCACCGTGGAGTTCCTCGTCCAGGATCCGCTTGGCGAGCGCGAAGTCCTCCGGGGACGCCTCGTCGACGAGGTCGCCGTTGATGACCAGGAAGTCGGGCTCGGCCGCCCTGATCTCCCGCAGGGTGCGGCGGGCGTTGGCGACGATGCCGCTGCCGGGGTCACGCGCCACGAACTGCGCGTCGGACATGACCGCGAACCGCCACGGCGCCGCCGCGACCTCGGCCCCGGTGCGGACCACCGGATCCGCCGTCTTGGGGGCGGCAGGCGTGTCCACCGAGGGCGGCACCTTGGCGACGAGCCCGTCGATCGCGATCTCACTGTTGTACTGGTGGTCGGCCGCGGTCTCCGCGACGTAGAAGCGGCGGAGCTTCAGGGGGTAGTTCACCCCCGGCGGCACCGTGAACTCGACGAACTTCCAGCCCGTCCAGGTGAGGTACGGCCCGCGGAGGATCTGCGACTGCCCCTGGGCGTCGTAGAACTCCAGGCTCGGCCACTCGCCCTTGCCGGCGGAGTTGATCCAGAGGCCGAACGCCTGGGGCTGGCCCGGCACGGTGATCTGCTGGGGCGGGCTGGCGTAGGCCGCCCGGGTGGCCGTCGACTGCGTGAAGTCGTAGGCGAGCTTCAGCCCGCCGCCGCTCTGGCCCGGGGCCGCCGACAGCGAGCCCGTGGCGCGCGCGGTGGCGAACGTCCACGACGCCGCGTCCTCGAAGTCGGCGACCGGGACGTCCTCGTATCCGACGGTCACCGGCACGGCCGTGCTGGAGGCGCCGACCTTCGCGGTCACCAGCGCCGAGCCGGTCGCCTTCTTCGCCTTCACCGTGAAGAAGCCGTGCTCGGAGGGGGTGACGTCGAGCAGGTCCCTGTCGTAGTCGAGGCGCACGTCGGAGGGTTCGACGGGGGCGGAGTTGCCGTTGCGGTCGTAGCCGACCAGACCGAACGTGCCCGTGGCGTCCGCGCCCGCCAGGCCGACCCGGTCGGTGGTCGCGCCCAGGCTCGCGAGGGGCTGCAGGACGGTGAGGGCGATCTCGCCCTTGGCGTTCCCGCGTGAGGCGGTGACGGTCGTCTGGCCGGGCCGCAGGCCGCGGAAGGTTCCGTCGCGGCCGACGATCCCGTGCGCCGCCTGGCTGGACCGCCATGACGGGTCGCCCGCCGCGGGGCCGTAGGTCTCGTCGTAGCCGGCCGCCGTGAGCTTGCGGGTGAGGCCGGGGAACACCCGGTCGGGGCGTCCGCCGGCCACCGGGCCGGTGCCCGGTGCCTTCGCCGGGTCGCTGGCCGTCTCCAGCCAGAAGCCCTTGAGCTTTCCGCTGCCGGCGGGCGCGTAGAGCGCGAGGCCGTTGGGGACGTGCCGCTCCTCGCCGTCGGAGGGGCTGTTCTCCACCTGGACGTCGGCGGAGCCGGGCTCACGGGCGAGCATCGTCGAGGAACCGCCGCCGTCGAGGTTCAGCGCGTTGTGCGCGCCGAGCTCGGCCATCATCGCTGCCAGCTCGGTGAGCGTGACGCCCCTGCTGTCGGTCTGCCGGCCGTCGACGGTCAGCAGGTACATCTTGCGGCCGTCGGCGGAGAAGCCGACGCCGGTGCGCGGGGCGGCGGTGTTGTCGGCCGAGGTCCGCGCGACGCCGTCCTTGACGAGGATCTGGTTTCCGCCGACGGCCGCCTTGACCGCGCCCCCGCCGTTGGATTTCGGCTGGTACTTCACCTCGACGCGGTCGCCGGGCTTCAGCGCGGCCAGCGCGGCCGCTCCGGCGTCCCGGCCGAGCATGATCGTCGTGTCCGCCGGGATGGGGCCGCTGCCCGCGGCGGTGCGCACCTCGGTGACGGCACCGTCCCGGAGCACGACCTCGGTGACCGCGGTCGCGCCCGCGACCGCGCGCCCGCGGTCGTAGGAGCCCCACAGCGGGGTGAACAGCCCGACGCCACCCGCCTGGATGAGCTGGTTGAACTGGGTCAGCGTGATCGGGGTGCCGCCGGCGGGTGTCGCGGTGCCGTCGAAGTACATCTGCAGCACGTGTCCGACCCCGTCGGCGGTGACCGCGACGGCGTTGTTGTGACCCGCGATCGGGGCCTGGACGAGGTCGCCGCTGCGGATGCCGATGCCCTGCGCCGCACCGGAGTTGTTGATGTCGAAGAAGTCGCCGTTGACGGCGGCGACGGCCCGGGACCGTTTCGCCGGTCCGGACAGCGGCTCGGTCTTCGACACCTCGCCGGAGTAGACGTAGTCCACGCTCGCGCCGGCCGTGAGGTCGGCGGCGATCGCGTCGGCACGCAGCCAGCCCGCGCTGTCATAGCGGTCGAAGGAGGTGAGGGTGACTCCCGGCGCGACGGGCCGGGTCTTCTTGGCCGTCTCCAGCTGCCGCGCGCCGGGGGCGACGAGCAGTGTGGAGGGGGCCAGGTAGGACGACGCCTGCGGCGCGTCCTCTACGAGGGTCTGCTGTGGCCTCGCCGGTGCGGGGGACGGCGACGGATCGGCCTGGGCGGGCGCCGCCGCGCTGAACGCGAGCAGCGGGGCGAGCAGGGCCGTGGCCACGATGTGAGATCGGTGACTTGGGGGCACCCGCGAACTCAATCGTGCAATGGTTACAAGTTTCAAGACTTCGAGGTG
This sequence comes from Streptosporangium album, assembly GCF_014203795.1. Lineage (NCBI taxonomy): Bacteria > Bacillati > Actinomycetota > Actinomycetes > Streptosporangiales > Streptosporangiaceae > Streptosporangium > Streptosporangium album. The sequence continues at coordinate 221,854 of NZ_JACHJU010000003.1, forward strand.
TCCTAAAAGAAAACTTCATCCCCCTGAGACCACGTTGCGGCAGCGATCTCCCTCCTCGAAACGATCTTCGGACGCCATGCCCGCCCGGGCGGGCATAGCCCGTTCCAGAACCGCACGGCATCGCCCTCCTCCCTTCACCCGACGGCAACAGCCGTACTGAACAGGCATTGTCCGTAAATCCCGTAATTCACAGCAAACTGTGAATTTCACACTATTGACGAATATATTGACTACCTCGCCTGTATGGCGTCAAATGCCTTTCAGTCCCACTATTACCAGCGAGTCTCTCCGCCCGGCATTTCACCATCGCAGGCGCGCGGCGTGCGTGAACGTGCTGATGAGTCTCGCGTCCAGGCAGTTCGACGGACCACGATCACCCCCCAAAGAACTCGTGGCCGTCGCTCATCAGAAGGAGTACCGCGTGAAACGCTCTGTCGCGTTTGCGCTAGTGACCACGGCGACAAGCATGCTCGTGGCACTGTCAACCGCATCGGCGGGAGCCTCCGGGCTGACCGTCCTCGCCCCGTCGATCGCACCCCCCGACTCCCCCGCGCAGTCCGCCGACCGCCTGGTCGAAGCCGAACCGGCCGTCCTCCGGGCCTCGGCCAAGGACCAGTTCCTGCGTCACAGCACCATCGCGGGCAAGGGAGGGCTCACCTACGTCTCCTACACCCGCACCTACTCCGGTCTGCCGGTCTACGGCGGCGACTTCGTCGTCGTCACCAACCCCAGTGGCGGCGTGCTGAGCACGTCGATCGCCCAGACCGACACCCTGAACGTCGCGACCACCCCGAAGATCGAGGCGCAGAGGGCCGCGGAGATCGCCAAGGCCGAGATCACCGACGCCGCCGAGGTGTCCGAGCCGAAGCTGTCGGTGATGGCCGAGGGCTCCGGACGGCTCGCCTACGAGGTCGTCGTGAGCGGCACGGACAAGGGCCACGAGAGCAAGCTCCACGTCTTCGTCGACGCGCTGACCGGCGGGATCGCCGAGAAGTCCGACGAGGTCAAGGAGGGCCAGGGGTCGAGCTACTACAACGGCCCGGTCACCGTCGGCACCACCCAGTCCGGTTCGACGTACTCCATGACCGACCCGGCCCGCTCGGGCCTGCGCTGCGGCGGTCAGGGCGGCACCGCCTACACCGGGTCCGACGACAGCTGGGGCAACGCCACGGGCACCGACCTGGAGACCGCCTGCGTCGACGCGCTCTACGCGGTGGGCAAGGAATGGGACATGCTGAGCGCGTGGCTCGGCCGCAACGGCATCAACGGCACCGGCGGCGGCTTCCCCGCCCGAGTCGGCCTCAGTGACGTCAACGCCTACTGGAACGGCAGCTACACCAACTTCGGCCACTCGCAGGACAACCAGCGTCAGGCGACCCCGATCGACGTGGTGGCCCACGAGTTCGGTCACGCCATCTTCCAGACGACGCCCGGCGGCTCGACCGGCAGCAACGAGAAGGGCGGGCTCAACGAGTCCACCGGCGACATCTTCGGAGCGCTGACCGAGTTCTACGCCAACGAGCCGGCCCAGTACGACCCGCCGGACCTCAGCGTGGGCGAGGAGGTCAACCTGGTGGGCAGCGGGCCGATCCGCTACATGCACAAGCCGTCGCAGATCTCCGGCCACCCCGACTGCTACTCCTCCTCGGTGCCGAACCTGGAGGTGCACGCGGGAGCCGGTGTCCAGAACCACTGGTTCTACCTGCTCTCCCAGGGCACGAACCCCACCAACGGCCAGCCGGTCAGCCCGACCTGCAACAGCTCCACCGTCACCGGGGTCGGCATCCAGAAGGCCGGTCAGATCTTCATGGGCGCGCTGCAGCGCAAGACCACGACCTGGACCCACCAACTCGTCCGCAAGGCGTCGCTGGAGGCCGCGATCCAGCTCTTCCCCGGCTCCTGCACCGAGTTCGAAACGACCAAGGCGGCATGGACGGCGGTCAACGTCCCCGCGGCGACGGGTGAGCCCACCTCGTGCTCGGCGGGCAACGACTTCTCCCTGACGCTCAACCCGACGTCGGCGAACGTGCAGCCCGGTCAGCAGGCGACCACGACGGTCGGCACGCAGACCACTTCGGGCAGCGCGCAGAGCGTGACGTTCTCGGCGTCCGGCCTGCCCTCGGGCGCCACCGCCTCCTTCAGCCCGGCCTCGGTGACCTCCGGCGCCTCCTCCACCCTGACGGTCTCGGTCCCTGCGGGCACGGCGTCCGCCACGTACAACGTGATCGTCACAGGTGACGGGACCAGCGTCGACAGGACGGCCACCTTCGCCCTCACCGTCGGCCCCACGAGCGACGTCGTCTTCAACGACACGTTCGAGACCAGCCTCGGCTGGACCACGAACGCGAGCGGCACCGACACCGCCACCATCGGCGCGTGGGAGCGCGGTGACCCCGCCGCGACCACCTCCGCCGGGACGGGCCTGCAGCTCGGCACCACCGTCAGCGGGACCAACGACCTGGTCACCGGCCGCCTGGCGGGCACCGCCGCGGGCGACTACGACGTCGACGGCGGCCTGACGAGCATCCGCTCGCCGGAGATCGCGCTTCCCACCGGCACGCTGACGCTGTCGCTCTCCTGGTACCTCGCCCATCTCAACAACGCCAGCAGCAGCGACTACTTCCGGGTCCGTGTGGTGTCCGGCACGACGAGCACCGTGGTGTTCCAGCAGCTCGGCGCCGCCTCCAACCGGGTCGGAGCCTGGCAGACCGCCACGGTCAACCTGTCCGGCTACGCCGGGCAGACCATCCGCCTGCTGATCGAGGCCGCCGACGCCTCGACGGCGAGCCTCATCGAGGCCGGAGTCGACGACGTGAAGATCACTAAGTCCTGACCCCCGGTCCACCCGCGGCCCCGGCTCCCACCAGGAGCCGGGGCCGCGGCGTGATCAGCCGCTCGCGCGACACCTCTGTGGCTTCCTGCCTCACCGGCCTGAGCCACCGAGATGGTCTTACCGGGTCTCCGGCTTTCGAGTCCTCAAGAACTCCGTTCCCGCCCGCACACCCGGTCCGGCGGTGACACGGGACCGGCCGGGCGCGTCGCCCCGGACCGTCCTGCGCAAACCCCTGTTCCCCCTTCCTCCGAACGCTGCTCTAGTGTTCTGAATCATCCGTCCGCAACGGTGTCGCGACATCCAGGCGGACGGGACCCGGCATGGGCACACCGGCCTGCTGTGCCCCGTGTCCCCCTGGAGGGCTGGACGTGAGAGCGTTTGTCATCACCGGCCCGCGCCGGTCCGCGGTGCGCGAGGTCGACCCGCCGGTCCCGGGCTCCGGCCAGGTCGTCGTCGACGTGGAGCGGGCGGGGGTGTGCGGCACCGACGCCGAGTTCTTCTCCGGCGAGATGGACTACCTGCGCCGGGGCCACGCCCGCTATCCGATGCGCATCGGGCACGAGTGGTGCGGGACCGTCTCCGCCGTGGGCGACGGCGTCGACCGGAGCTGGATCGGCCGGCGGACCACGGGCGACACCATGCTCGGCTGCGGCCGATGCCGTCGCTGCCTCACCGGGCTGCAGCACGTGTGCGAGGACCGCTTCGAGATCGGTATCCGGGGCGGATGGCCCGGCGCCCTGGCCGAGCAGCTACTGGTCCCGGTCACGGCGCTGCACGCGCTGCCGGACACGGTCGACGCGGTGGCCGGTGCCCTCGTCGAGCCGGGCGGCAACGCGCTGCGGGCCGTCGAGGGCGCCGCCCTCGAGCCGGGGGCCAGGGTGCTGGTGCTCGGCCCGGGCACGATCGGCCTGCTCGCGGCCCGGTTCGCGGTCGCCCTCGGCGCGGAGGTGCACGTCCTGGGGCTCTCGGAGCCGTCGCTGGAGTTCGCCCGGGCGCTCGGGGTGCACGGGGCGTGGACCGGCGAGCGGCTTCCCTCCCTCGCCTTCGACGCCGTCATCGACGCCGCCACCTCCCCCGACCTCCCCGCCCGCGCCCTCGATCTGGTGGAGCCGGGCAAGCGGGTGGTCTACATCGGCCTGGCGGCGACTCCCAGCACCGTCGACACCCGGACCATGGTGCTCAAGGACGTCACGGCCGTCGGGGTCCTGAGCGGTTCGGCCGGCCTCGCCGGCGCGATCGAGCACTACGCCTCGGGGACGGTGGACCCCCGGCCGCTCGTGGCCGCCACCGTCGGGCTGGACGGCGTGGGCGGCGTCCTGGCGGGGTCACGTCCCACCGGTTCGGGCCCGGGCCCCAAAATCCACGTGGACCCGCGTCTGTGATCGGCTCCCGCCCGGCGCGGATGTGACAGCGAGGGCCCCGCCTGCGGGCGGGCGCCCCGAACGTGTGGATCCCCGCGTCCGGCGACGGGGATCGGGCCCGCACCGCCGGCGTGGAAAGTCTCCAACGATCTTTTCTGTCGAGCCCCGCGGTCCCGTCATCCCCGTCTCGTCTGGCGGTCGACGCTCTCGTCTGCCCCGTGCCGCAGGCAGTCGCGCGTCGCGAAACATCGCAACGACTCACGAGAGTCGCTGCAAGAAATCATGTGCTACCCGTAGCCACACAGCAAGATTACGAAACTATTTCGCAGGGCTCTTGTGGAACGGGGTATGGGGGTCCTAATGTCACCTCACCCTCATGGCGTTCGCTCCGCCTCGAGCGTCTCCAGGCGTTCACCCCCCGAGAGAAACGAGCATGCGATGGCACGGAGCATCACAGGAACTGTGGCGAGGTGGTCCGGCAGGCCACCGCAGAGGGCATCGGTGGCGGTCGCGGCGGTGATCGCGGCCTCCGTCGGTCTCGGCGTCGTGCCCGGCGCCCCGGCCCTCGCCGGCACCGGCACGGGCGGAGCCCCGGCCCCCGTGGTGACGCGCGCCGCCCTCGACCCGTCGCTCGTCGCGGGCCGGGGCGCCAACGTCGCCTTCTCCGAGCAGGAGGCGGAGAACGCCACGACGAACGGCACGGCCATCGGCCCGGACCGCACCGCGTACACGCTGGCGGGAGAGGCGTCCGGCCGTAAGGCGGTCAGGCTGACGCCGGGACAGCACGTCGAGTTCACGCTGCCGAAGACGGCCAACGCGATCACCGTGCGTTACAGCATTCCGGACGCTCCCAACGGCGGCGGCATCACCGCGCCGCTGAACGTCACGGTGAACGGCGGGGGCAAGAAGGTCATGACCCTCACGTCGCAGTACGCGTGGCTGTACAACCAGTATCCGTTCACGAACGATCCGAACGCCGACCTGCTGCACCCCGACTGGTGGATCACCGAGTGCGCCTGCGTGCCCAACGCCACGACGCCCGGCCCGACGATCACGAAGCCGTTCCGCCCGACCCACTTCTACGACGAGCAGCGTCTCCTGCTGGGCAGGACGTACCGCGCGGGTGACAAGGTGCGGCTCACGGTCCCGGCCGGGAGCAACGCGGCGTGGACGGTCATCGACCTGCTCGACTCGGAGCTCGTCGGCGCGCCGCACGTCAGGCTCCTCGCGGCGAACGTGCTGGCGTTCGGCGCAGACCCGCTCGGCCGGCGCGACTCCGCCGACGCGATCGACAGGGCGATCGCCTCCGCGAAGCGCAGCCACCTCAAGGTCTACATCCCGCCGGGCGTCTACCAGGTGAACCGTCACATCGTCGTCGACGACGTGACGATCGAGGGCGCCGGCAGCTGGTACACGACCGTCAAGGGCAAGGAGGTCGCCCTCGGCGCCCCGGCCCCCGACGGCTCGGTGCACACCGGCGTCGGCTTCTACGGCAAGGACGCGTCGGCCGGCGGCAGCAGGAACGTGCACCTGTCCGGCTTCGCGATCGAGGGTGACGTCCGCGAGCGCATCGACACCGACCAGGTGAACGGCATCGGCGGGGCGCTGAGCGACTCGACCGTCGACGGCCTCTACATCCACCGCACCAAGGTGGGCATGTGGTTCGACGGGCCGATGAAGAACCTGAAGATCACGAACAACGTCATCGTCGACCAGATCGCCGACGCCCTCAACTTCCACGGCGGCGTCACGAACTCGGTCGTGTCGAACAACTTCACCCGCAACACGGGTGACGACGGCCTCGCCATGTGGTCCGAGAAGATCGCCAACGCCGGCAACACGTTCGACCACAACACCGTGCAGACGCCGACCCTCGCGAACGGCATCGCCGTCTACGGCGGCACCGACAACACCGTCTCGAACAACCTCGTCGCCGACCCGATCCGTGAGGGCAGCGGCATCCACGTCGGGTCCCGCTTCGGCGCCGAGGCATTCGCCGGGCACCTGTGGATCACCGACAACACCACGGCCCGGGCCGGCACGTACGAGCTGAACTGGAACATCGGCCTGGGAGCCATCTGGTTCTACGCGCTCGACAAGAACATCGACGCGGACGTCCAGGTGGTCGGGAACCACTTCCTCGACAGCACCTACAACGCGATCATGCTGGTCAGCGACTGGCCGGTGAAGGACCTGTACTCGATCACGAACGTCCACTTCAAGGACATCAGGGTCGACGGTACGGGCACCTCCGTGGTCAGCGCCCGCGTGAAGGGGTCCGCGTCCTTCGAGAACGTGGACGCCCGCAATGTCGGCGCGGTCGGCGTCAACAACTGCGGGTCGTTCAACTTCCCGCCCACCGGCTCGGAGTTCTCGCTGACGGACCTCGGCGGCAACGACGGGGGCGGCACCACCGGGCCCTGGCTCGCCCCGTGGGAGCTGCCGAACACCATCACCTGCGACGACCGCCCGCCGGTCGTCGCGCCGCCGGCGCCGTCCCCGTGGTGACGCTCCGCTGGACGCCCATGGCGACCGTGACGCCGCCGGGCGACACGGTCACCGATCCGGCGTGCTCGGCACCGTCGAGTACACCGGCTCCGCTCACCCCGGAGACCGTGACCGGCTGGTCGACGAGGGAGACGTGGGAGACGTGGGCGCCGCGCCCTCGCCGGGGGAACTGGGGGCAGCCTCCGGTCGTTCGCCCTTGTGGTTACGTCACCACAACTGGAGAGAGGTATCCGTGGTCTTCAAACGGCTGCTGGGAGCCTTCGGCGTCGGAGGTCCCTCGGTGGACACCGTCCTGGCCGTGTCCCGCGTGTCACCCGGCGGGTTCCTGACCGGAGAGGTCAGGGTCAGGGGCGGCGATTTCGAGGCGGAGATCGAGCACATCAGCCTGGGACTGGTCACCAGGGTCGAGACGGAGCACGACGAGGGCGAGCACAGCGGCCTCGGGGAGTTCTTCCGCACCGAGATCTCCGGCCCGTTCACACTGGGGACCGGCGAGGAGCGCACCTTCCCGTTCCAGGTGCCGGTGCCGTGGGAGACGCCGCTCACCGAGGTCCAGGGACAGCCGTTGAACGGCATGGCCATGGGCGTGCGCACCGAGCTGGCGATCGCCAAGGCGGTCGACAAGGGCGACCTCGACCCCTTCTCCGTGGCGGCCCTGCCCTCCCAGGAGGCCGTCCTGGTGGCCTTCTCCCGGCTCGGCTTCCACTTCAGGAGCGCCGACCTGGAGACGGGCCACCTGTACGGCGTGCAGCAGCGGTTGCCGTTCTACCAGGAGATCGAGTTCTACCCGCCTCCGCAGTACGCGGGCCGGATCAACGAGGTGGAGCTGACCTTCGTGGCCGACGCCGGCACGCTGGACGTCATCCTGGAGGCCGACAAGCGTGGCGGACACGGTTCGGGCCACGACTCCTTCGGGCGCTTCCAGGTGACCCACGAGCAGGCTCTCCAGATGGACTGGGCCGCCGAGATCACCGCCTGGCTGGACAGCCTGGCCACACGCCATCACGGCACGTCCTACGACGCCTCCTACGGTGGTCACCATGACGGCCACCACGGCGGCCACCACGGCGGACCCGGCATGGGTGCGGTCGTGGCGGCCGGAGCCGTGGGCGCCGTCGGCGGGTTCGTGGCCGCCGAGATGATCGACGAGATCGGCGACTTCTTCGAGGGCGACGAAGAAGAGGGGTGACGAGCAGGGCGGGCCGCTCCGCACGGAACGGAACGGCCCGCCCGTCCACTGCCCTCGCCCCACGACAACTAAGCTTGCGATTTAAGCAGGTCCGGGTGTTGGTGCAGTCTGGGGCAGATAGCGGCCGATAGTAGGACTATTGCGACATGGCGGGATGCACCGGAATGTAACCGTCGTGGTACGGCGTGTCGCGCCCAAGAGAGCGGCCACCATCTCCATCTTCGGTGTTGTCAAGACGCCGGAGACCCGAGAGGTGGCCGCAGATGCCGACTATCGCAGCAGCGCGCGAGGTGACGGAGCACATTGGGGCATCCGGTCGGTCACATCTTCGTCCCCTGATCGATTTCCGGGCCGGCCTCCACCGGCTCTTGTGGCGCCGGGCGGACGCGTTGTTCGAGCTCACCGATGCGTTGCTGTGCGCGCAGGGGCCGGTGCGCTCGCCGGTGGAGTTGTCGATGGAGCCGGAGTTCCGCCGCGGGCACGGCTCGGTCTACGCCGCTTTGGATCAGGGCCGGATCGACGCGGGCGGGCTGCGGCGCCTGCTGCTCGGGGTGTCTGCCGCGGCCCGGCCGGGCGAGCCGTTGATGTTCGCGCTGGACGTCACGCCGGACGCGCGGCCCGACGCCGAATATGCCGACGAGCGGGTGATGGTGCAGGTACGCGGCAAGGGCGGCGACAAGTTCCTGCCCGGCTGGCCCTACAGCCTGCTGGTGGGTGTGCAGTGGGGAGACTCCTCATGGGTGGACCCGATCGAGGCGCGCCGGCTGCGGCCGAGCCAGGAGCACACCGATGTCACCATCGAGCAGATCACCGGCCTGCTGGCGGACCTGGAGTCGACCGGCCGGCTCACCGGGGGCGATCCGCCGCCGCTGATCATGCTGGACGCCGGGAACTACGCCACCGACATCTCCCACGCGCTGACCGGTCGGCACGTTCAGGTCCTGGTTCGGCTGCGCGCCACCCGCGTCTTCTACGCCGACCCCGAACCCCGACGACCTGGCGAAATGGGCGCGGGTAAGCGTCACGGCCAGGAGTTCTCCTGCTCGGATGCGGCCAAGCGGTATGCCCCGGACATCGACCTGACCGCAGGATCGGCCCGGTACGGCACCGTGAGGGTACGCGCGTGGAAGGGCCTGCATCAAAAGCTCACCCGCACCGGTCGCTGGGCCGGTCACCCCGCCGATGAGCGGCTGCCCATCGTGCGCGGTACCGTCCTGCAGATCGTCGTGGACCGGCTGCCCGACGGCCGCAAGCCCACCAAAGATCTCTGGCTGTGGCATGCCGGGCCCGTCGAGGTCGACCTCCCTCTCTGTCAGACTCTTGTGAGACATGGGATGAATGAGTCTTCATGATGTGAAACAGGGCGAGACAGGATGATCGAGACAGTGACGATGACCCTCGCAGACCAGGCCGCCATGAGGGGGCAGGATGGTCTGGTGACCGACGATCGGGTGCGCCGGCCGGTGCGCCGGACCTTCACCGCCGCCTACAAGGCGCGGATCTTGGCGGCCTATGACGCCCTGCCCGAGGGCAGCCCCGAGCGTGGCGCGCTGATGCGCACCGAGAAGCTGTATCACTCCCACATCGAGCACTGGCGAAAGCAGCAGGAGAACGGCACACTGGCCGCTTCGACGGGTAAGCCGAAAAAAAGCACGGAGTCGGAGGAGCTGGCCCGGTTGCGGGCCGAGAACAGAAAGCTCAAGGCCGACGCGGCGAAACTGGAGGCCAAAAACGAGAAGCTCAGCGGCGAACTCGGGAAGACCAGGACCGCGCTTGATATCGCGGGAAAAGCATTCGCGCTGCTTCGGGACATCTCAAGCAGCGCGGACTCCGACACGAACTGACTCGGGTCATCGACGAGCATTTCCCGGAAATGGAGGAGTTGCTCGGCACGGCCAGGGCATGTGCGATCTTGGGAAGGTCGCGGGCCACGTTGCACCGGCGCCGTAATCCCACCCCGCCCCGGCTGGGTCCACGCCGCCCATTTCATCACCCGGCCCAATTGTCGGAACACGAGCGCGAGCAGGTGCTGGCCGTGCTGGACTCGCCCCGGTTCGCCGACAAGTCACCGGGCCAGGCGTGGGCGACCCTGCTGGACGAGGGCGTCTACCTGTGCTCGCAGGCCACGATGTACCGGCTGCTGCGCCAGCGCGGCCAGTCCGGTGAGCGGCGCGTCCAGGCCGTCCATCCGGCGAAGAAGAAACCCGAACTGGAAGCCGACGGGCCGAATCAGGTGTGGTCGTGGGATATCACGAAACTAAAAGGACCGGTGCGCGGCGTCTATTACCTGCTGTATGTCATCATCGATATCTTCTCGCGGAAAGTGATCTGGTGGGAGATCTGGCCGACGGAGACGGGAACCCTTGCCAGGGAGTTCATCGAGCACGCGATCGAGGCCAACGGCGGGATCGCCCCCGGCGCGATCCACGCCGACCGTGGCACCTCGATGACCTCGAACACCGTTTCCGGGCTGCTCGCGCTGCTGGGAATCGACCAGTCCCATTCACGGCCGCGTGTGTCCAACGACAATCCGTACTCAGAAGCGCAGTTCAAAACACTCAAGTACTGTCCCGCGTTTCCTGGCACGTTCGGGTCCATCGAAGATGCCAACGTCTTTTGCGACCAGTTCTTCCGGTACTACAACAATGAGCATCGCCATTCCGGCATCGGAATGCACACCCCGGCATCGGTGCACGACGGCTCCGCGGCCGAGATCCACGCCAGGCGGGCCGCCACGCTGAACGCGGCGTTCCTGGCCCACCCCGAGCGGTTCCACGGCCGGCGGCCCTGTCCGCCGCCGCTGCCCTCACGAGTGTGGATCAACAAACCACCCACGACCCAAGAGGTCGATCCTTCACCACAAACCACACAAGTAGCCTGATGTCTCAACCGGTTTGACAGATTCCGCCTGGATCTGGTGGATCTGCTGTGGAAGGCCTACCTGCGTCGCTTCGACCAAGAGCATTTCCACCGGTTCGCCAAGGTCTACCTGGGCATGGCCCGCGCCCACCTTTCCTCCGCGCAGGCCACCGACCGCTGGATGCATCTGATCATGGCCGCCTACGCCCAACTCCGGCTGGCCAGCCCGCACGTCGATGACCTGCGCCGCCCCTGGCATCCACGCCCCGAACCGGGAAGGCCGCTCAGCCCGTACCGGGTCCGCCTCGGCTTTCGCCGTCTCCGTGCGAAATTGGGGACGCCCGCCGGCTCGCCGAAACTCACCCGACCCGGACCCGGACGCCCAAAAGGATCAAGGAACCGGCCGAAGGACAAGCGTCCGCCCTACCGAAAGACCGTAACGACCGGCAACGAACACCGAGAGTGACGTTAAATCGCAAGCTAAGGACCCATAACACCGCGATAGGGGCTTTTTGCCACATCCCTTGGAGCTGTCCGGCCAATACTTTGACAGCACCCCCCACAAGGAGTGTGCATGTTCAGTCGAGGTTCCCTCCTGGCCGGCGTCGCCACCGTGGCGCTGTTCCTGACCGCCGGCACGGCCTCCGCAAACGCCGCGCCCGCCCCCCTCGCCCCCAAACCCCCGTCCCCCTCGGTCGTCGACGCCATGCAGCGCGACCTCGGCCTCACCGCCGAACAGGCCGTCACCCGACTGGCCAACGAAGAACGTGCGATGACCACGGAGTCGGCTCTGAGCGCCACGCTCGGCGCCACGTACGCCGGCGCCTGGCTCAACGGCGACGCCTCCCAGCTCATGGTCGCCACCAGCGACGCCGCCGCCGCCGGCGCCATCAAGGCCAAGGGCGCCCAGCCCGTGATCGTCAGCCGCACCCTGGAACAGCTCAACGCGGCCAAGGACAGGCTCGACCAGGCGCCGGCCGAGGCGAAGGCGGGCGCGTCCCTCTGGTACGTCGACACCCCGACCAACACCGTCGTGATCCTGGCCGCCCAGCAGGCCGCGGCCGACGCCCTCGTCGCCGCCGCCGGGGTGGACAAGGAGGCGGTCCGCGTGGTCGCCTCCGCCGAGCGGCCCCAGACCTTCATCGACATCATCGGCGGCAGGGCCTACTACATCGGTGGATCCCGCTGCAGCGTCGGCTTCTCCGTCACCAGGGGAAGCACCCCCGGATTCGTCACCGCGGGCCACTGCGGCAGGGCCGGTTACGGCACCACCAGCCCGACCGGCACCTTCCAGGGCTCCTCGTTCCCCGGCAACGACTACGCGTGGGTCGCCGCCCCCGGCAACACCCCCCGGCCCTGGGTGCGGGGTTCCGGCGGAGCCAACGTCATCGTGCGTGGGTCCACCCAGGCCGTGGTCGGCTCCTCGATCTGCCGCTCCGGCTCCACCACCGGCTGGCACTGCGGCGTCATCCAGCAGCACAACACCAGCGTGACCTACTCCCAGGGCACGGTGACCGGCCTGACCCGTACCACCGTGTGCGCCGAGCCGGGCGACTCCGGCGGGTCGTTCATCTCCGGCAGCCAGGCCCAGGGCGTGACCTCGGGCGGCTCCGGTAACTGCTCCTCCGGCGGCACGACGTACTACCAGCCGGTCAACGAGATCCTGTCCGTCTACGGACTGACCCTGACGGTCGGCTGATCTCCCTTCTCGCCACCCCGTCTTGACGGGTCACCCCCTCGTCAAGACGGGCACCCCCCAACGGCCGAGGAACCCGGCGGAAGCGCCGGGGATCAACCGTCCCGCCCCGGCTCCCGGGAGATCCACGGCGGCGGGCCCGAGACCGCCCTGCCATGGCACCGGTGAGAGCTCCTGGGGCGTCGAGCCCCTTCCGGAAGGTCCGCACGCGGGCCCTCCGGGAGGGGCTCGACGTCTGGAGCCGGACGCGCACGGGTCCCGCGGTGCCGTCGCCGCAAGCGGGGATCCCGCCACCGCGCCCGGCACGCCGTGGGCGGCTCAGGCCAGTGACTTCTCGAAACAGCGCGATCCCTCAAGCCGCTCGTAGGGAGGGAAGAGCGGGATGGCGGCGTACCCCTCCCGCTCGTACACCCGCACGGCGTCAGGCTGGCGGTCTCCGGTCTGCAGGATGATCCGCACCCCGCCGAGCGCGCGGGCCGCGTCCTCGGCCGCCGCCAGCAGCGCGCGCGCCACGCCCGTGCCCCGGTGGGTCAGGGCCACGTACATCCGCTTGAGCTCCAGGTCGGCGCCGAGCCTGCGCAGCGCGACATGGCCGACAGGCAGGTCCGGTCCGGCGTAGGCGACCCCGGTGTAGGCGACGGACTCGGGCTCGACGTGCATGCCCCGGGGCAGGTAGTCGGGCTTCTCTGCGAACCGGTCGGCGTAGCGGGCACTCATCTCCTCCTCCATCGCATCGCGCAGCGCGACGGCCGCGGCGTCGTCCCAGCCGACGGACCTGACAACGATCACATCGGTCCGATCCGCGGATGCGGTCATGCGAAATCTCCCGTCTCCCTGTTACGGCCACCCGAGAATCCTGACAGCTCCGGGTCCGGTGGCCGGTCCCGCCCCCGGGTCCGGGGCGACCTCGCCAAGTTGACACCGGGCTGTCCCGTGCTCCACATTTAACTGCGCGACGCAACATATGTGTGACACATAATATGTGTCGCGATTGCACACGTGTGTTCACGCACACTCTCCTCCTGAAGGAACACCTCCTTGCCCGCATTCGCCCATCCGGCCACGGCGGCGCAGACGTTCTCCCCGAGAAAACGCTGGGCCGTCCTCGCCGTCATCCTCAGCGCCGACGTCCTGGACCTCCTCGACTCGACGATCACCAACATCGCCGCCCCGACCATCGCCGAGGACCTCCACGGAGGCGAGGCCCTCATCCAGTGGCTGGGGGCGGGTTACGCCCTCGCCCTCGGTGTCCTCCTCGTGGCGGGCGGACGACTCGGCGACAGGTACGGTCGCCGTCGCCTGTTCCTCATCGGGATCACCGGTTTCACCCTCGCCTCGATCGCCTGCGGGCTGGCCCCGGCCCCCGGAGCGATCATCGTCGCCCGGCTCGTCCAGGGCGCGTTCGGCGCCCTGCTGATCCCCCAGGGGTTCGGCATCCTCGGCGCGGTCTTCCCCCGCGACCAGATCGGCAAGGCCTTCAGCGCCTTCGCCCCGGTCATGGGGATCTCCGCCGTCGGGGGTCCCCTCCTGGCCGGGGTCCTCATCGACGCCGACATCCTCGGGCTCGGCTGGCGCTCCATGTTCCTGATCAACATCGTGCTCGGCGGCATCGCGATCCTCGCCGCGGCGAAGCTCCTGCCAGAAGACACCGGCGATCCGGACGTCGCCGTCGACGGCATCGGCTCCGGCCTGCTGGCCGCGGCCATGCTCGGCCTGCTCTCCGGCCTCATCACCGGGTCCACGAGCGGCTGGACGCTCGTCCCGATAGCGCTCGTCGTGGGCGGCACCGTCTTCTTCGGCCTGTTCTGCCACCGTCAGCGCACGGCGGAGAGCCCGTTGATCAAACCCTCGCTGCTGGGAAACCGGGGATTCACCTCCGGTCTCATCCTGGGCGTCGTCTTCTTCGCCGCCGTGTCCGGGATTCTCTACGCCCTGTCGCTCTTCATGCAGAACGGTCTCGGCTACCCGCCGCTGAACGCGGCACTCGGCCTGGCCCCCATCGCGGTGGGCATCGTCATCGCCTCCATCGCCTCCTACCGGCTCATCGGCAGACTCGGACGCGACCTCGTCCTCATCGGCCTGGCCATCACCCTGACCGGCACCGGCTGGCTACTCGCCCTCGTCCTCACCGCCGGGACCACGGTGGGCGCGTGGGCACTCGTCCCACCGGTACTGATCATCGGTCTGGGCATGGGCACCTGCTTCGGAACCATCTACGACGTCACCATCGGCGACATCGGACCACGGGAGGCGGGCAGCGCCAGCGGCTCGCTCAGCGCGGTCCAGCAGCTGTCCAACGCCATCGGGGCGGCCGTGGTCACCACCGTCTACTTCACGGCCCTGGCCGACGGCGGCGAAGCGCGGGCCATGACCCACAGCCTCGCCGCCGTCGCCGCCGTCACCGTCGTCTGCTGCGGCCTCGTCCGGCTCCTCCCGCGCAAGGCCCTGCCCCAGGACCACCAGTAGTGCTTTGTGGATCTTCGCCGTGACGAGGGTCGGCCCGATGGATGCACCGCAAGGCGGAGGAGGAGCTCATAACGGAGTTATGGGCGACAACACCGCGGGGCGCCATCGGGGCGACCGCAGCAGGCGGAAAGATCCACAAAACACGTCCCAGTCCCTCGGCCCCTCGAGACCGTTGTAACAACCAACATGAAAAGGAAACCCGACATGACCATCCTCGTCACCGGAAGCCGCGGACTCGTCGGCAGCACGCTTGTGGCACTTCTCCGGAGCCGCGGGCTCGACGTGCGGGCGGCGTCCAAGGACCCCGGCAAGCTCAGCCTGCCCGCAGGCGTACCGGCGGTGACCTGCGACCTCACCGATCCGGGCACCTTCCCCGCGGCGCTCGAGGACGTCGCCTCGGTCTTCCTCTACGCCGAGGCGTCACAGATCGGCCCGTTCGTCGAGCAGGCCGCCGCGGCCGGGGTCCGGCACATCGTGCTGCTGTCGACCAGCGCGGTCCTCGGGCCCGCCGCCGACGACGACCCCATCGCCGCGTCGCACCTGAAGGTCGAGGAAGCCCTGGCGGCCTCGTCCGTCGAGTCGACGTTCCTGCGTCCGGGCTCCTTCGCGAGCAACGCGCTGCAGTGGTCCTGGGCCATCAGGTCCACCGGTACGGTGAACCTCCCCTATCCCGGTTCCCACACCGACCCCATCCACGAGGCGGACATCGCCGAGGCGGCACTCGCCGTACTCACCGACCCCCGGCTGGCCGGCGGGAAGTACACCCTGACCGGGCCGGAGTCCGTCACCTTCCGGGAGCAGCTCGACCACATCTCCCACGCGACAGGCCGGCCCGTGACGGTCAACGCCGTGAGCCGCGAGGAGTGGAAGGCCGAGATGGCCGGCTACATCCCCGGGGACTTCGCGGACGCGCTCCTCGACTGGTGGCGGTCCACCGACGGTTCACCGGCCGAGATCACCCGGACCGTCGAGGAGTTGACCGGCCACCCGGCCCGCGACTTCGCCGCCTGGGCCCGGGACCACGCCGGCGACTTCACGGACCAGCCGTCACAGCGGCCCCGGGCCGCCGGTCAGCCGGCGACCTGAGCCGTGCCCGGGGTCTGGGCCGACACCAGGGCGGCGTAACGGCCTCCCCGGGCGACCAGACCCTCATGGGTGCCGCGCTCCACGATCCGCCCCTCGTCGACCACCAGGATGAGGTCGGCGTCCTTCACCGTGCTCAACCGGTGGGCGATCACGATGCGCGTCTGGGTCAGCCAGCCGAGGTTGGCCTCGATCCTCGCCTCGGTGGTGCTGTCGAGATGGCTGGTGGCCTCGTCGAGCAGCAGGATCTTCGGCCGGGAGAGCAGTGCGCGGCGGCGGCGCAGGCCGCGGAGCAGCAGCACGCCGGATTCAAGCGTCGTCGCGAGGTCACTCATGATCCATCCCTGTTGTCCGTCTCCACGAGCCAGTCGGCGATCGCGTCGCTGATGGGCAACCCCGTGCGCTGCTCCACGAAGCCCCAGGCCCCGTTGGGGTTGATCTCCAGGAACACGTACTCCCCCTCCGGGGTGAGGATGAGGCCGATGGCGCCGCAGTTTCGGCAGCACCGTGTCGTCCTGCCGGTCGCTCAGTATCAGGATCATGTCCGTCCCGTCACGGAAGAAGAGGTGGCGGAGCGGGAGAACCCGCTCCGCCACGGCAGATCAGTCAGCGACCTGCTCGGCCGGTGCGCCGGGGGGGCGAGGCGGCGGACACCGCGCGCTCCGCCGCCGCCTCGCCCGGTCCGGCGTCCGCGGACCGAGGGGGTGTCACCGGGCGGGGCTGTTCACCCGCCCGGGGACACCGTTCCGATCGTCAGCTGATGTCCCACTCGCAGGCCTGGCCCTTGCTGTTGCGCCAGGACACGGTCATCCGGCCGCCGGCGACCTCGCCCAGCTCGGCCTCGGTGAGCTCGGCCCCCTCGAACGGGATGTCATCAATGTTGATCTTGGACATGCTTGTCCCCTCCATAGAACCGGCGCGACGGCCCCTCGGACCGCCGCGACCCGGTGATCATCTGAGAGGTCACTTGTGAACCACCGGTGACCGCGGCCCCTGAGTGGCGGGACGGCCCGCGGCCGTGACGCGCCGGCTCGAAGGCGCTTCTCTCACGCGAACGATCGAGCCTGGCGAGATCCGGCGCGTAAGTTCGAGGCTAGGCGATGCCTCCCGTGGCACGGATGTTCTGGCCGGTGAGCCAGCGTCCGTCGGGACCGGCGAGGAAGGCGACCACGTCCGCCACGTCCGCCGGCTGCCCGAGGCGGCCCAACGGGGTGATCCCGGCGACCGTCCGCAGGGCCTCCTCGGAGTTGGTGCCGCGCAGGAGGTCGGTGTCCGTCGCGCCCGGGGAGACCGTGTTCACGGTGATGCCGCGCGCTCCGAGCTCCAGGGCCGCGACGGCGGTCAACTGCTCGATCGCTCCCTTGCTGGCCACGTAGGGGGCGATACCGCGCGCGGGACGGACGGTGTTGAGGGTGGAGATGTTGACGATGCGCCCATTGTCGCGCATGTGCCTGGCCGCGTACCGGACGGTCAGGAAGGCGGACTTGGCGTTGACCGCCATGACACGGTCGTACAGCTCCTCGTCGGTGTCGGCGATGGAGGTCGGGGCGAAGCCCGGCGCGGCGTTGTTCACCAGGAGGTCCAGCCCTCCGAGATGCCCGCCGGCGGCGTCCATCAGCCGCTCCGCCGCCCCCGGATCGGCGAGCTCGGCCCGGATGGCCCGGGCGTTGCCGCCCGCCTCCTTGACCGCCCGCTCGACCTCGGCCGCGGCGTCGGCGTTCTGGGCGAAGCTGAAGACCACGTCCGCCCCGTCGCGGGCGAGACGTTCCACGATCGCCCGGCCGATGCCCCGGGACCCTCCGGTGACGACGGCCGCCTTTCCCTCCAGCGCTGCCACTTCGATCTCCGTTCAAAGTCGGCTCAGAGATCGAACCTACGCCAGGACGGCCACGACCCGCCACCGTGTCCGCCGGTGCCGGTCGGCTCGGCTGGCCGCTGGTCCGGCCGGCGAACGAGGCGCTGTTCCGCCTCTCGCTCCGCCGTCTGGCCGAGCTCAGCGGCCGGTGAGATGATCAGCGGCCGGCGAGCTCGGAACCGGCCGGGTCAGCGGCCGGTGAGGTCGCGGCTGGAGTCGCGACCGGCCGGCCTGCCCGGCTCGTCCCGGATGACCTCGCCGTGGATGACCGGCCCGGAGCCGGGGTGCTGGTCACGCATGGCGTCGAAGGGGGAGCCCATTCCGCCGAACGGTGAGCCGAGGCCGGGACCGGGCGTCCTCTGTGCGAGGTTCTCGATCCGGCGGGCGAGGAACCGGGCGCCGAGCCCGCGCATCAGCGGCCGGGTGAACGGCAGGAGGAACAGCAGGCCGACGACGTCGGTGAGAAAGCCCGGCACCGCCAGCAGCACCCCGCCCGCGACGGTCATGGCGCCGCCGGGAGCGCCCGGCTCGGGCATCCGGCCGGACTGCATCGCGTCCTGGAGCTTGCGCCAGGCCTTGCGCCCTTCCCTGCGGACGACCAGGGAGCCGAGAAGACTGCCCGCGGCCAGCAGGGCGATCGCAAGCCACACGCCGATGGCCTGGCCGACCTGGACGAACACCAGGATCTCCAGGACGGGGACCGCCAGGAAGGCAAGGACCAGCAGAAGGCGCATCATTTCCCCAACTCACGCGACAGCCGTACAACCATGACAACGCCCCTGGGCGCCGCCGCGTTCCGCGTTCGCTCAACGTGGACGGCGCAGGCGCTGCGGAAGGCCGGAGAAGCCCCACACGGTGACCCGCCACGCCGCCTCCCCCACGACGCCCCGGCTCATCTTGCTGGCTCCGACGGTGCGCTCCACGAAGGTGATGGGCACCTCGACGACGCGCAGGCCGTGCCGGATGGTGCGCAGGGTCAGGTCCACCTGGAAGCAGTAGCCCTGCGACTCCACGTCGTCCAGGCCGATCTTCTCCAGGGTGGAGGCGCGGTAGGCGCGGAACCCCGCGGTGGCGTCGCGGACCGGGAGGCCGAGCATCATCCGGGTGTAGAGGTTGCTGCCGCGCGAGAGGAACTCCCGCGAGCCGGGCCAGTTGACGACCTTTCCGCCGGGCACCCACCGGGAGCCGATCGCCAGGTCGGCGCCGTCGGCCAGCGCGTCCAGCAGCTTGGGCAGCTCCTCCGGCTGGTGGGAGCCGTCGGCGTCGATCTCCACCAGGACGTCGAAGCCCTCTTCCAGACCCCAGCGGAAGGCGGCGATGTAGGCGGCGCCCAGGCCCTGCTTGCCCGGCCGGTGCAGCACCTTGATGTGGTCGTCCCCGGCCGCCAGCTCGTCGGCGATCGCGCCGGTGCCGTCGGGGCTGTTGTCGTCGGCGATCAGCAGATGCGCCTCGGGCAGCGCGGCGCGCACCCGCTCGGCGATCATCGGCAGGTTCTCCCGCTCGTTGTACGTCGGGACGATGACGAGCACCCGGCCCAGCATCCGCTCCATCACGCCTCTCCCACCTGCCGGTCGCCTTCCTGGTTCACGGAGTGCACCAGGCTACGAGGCCTGCGCCGCCATCCGGCGGCCAACGCGCCCGCACTCACAAGTATCAAAGCCCATTCGGGCAGCGCGCCCACCCGTGTGGCGACCGTCTCGGTGGTCCTGACAGGAATGTTCAGCACGTTCGATGCGGGGACGAGCTCTCCGGTGCGCCAAGCTACCGTGCCGTCGGGGGTCACGTATGCGGATATACCCGTAATAGCCGACGTTACTACTGCCCGATTGTGCTCAACGGCGCGGAGCTGGGACATGGCGAGCTGCTGCGGCGGCAGGTTGGTCAGCGCGTAGGTGGCGTTGTTGGTCTGCACCACCAGCGGGGTGGCACCCGTCCGGGCGGTGTCGCGCACGACACCGTCGAAGGCCACCTCGTAGCAGTTGATGGCGCCGACGGTCACCGGGCCCATCCTCAGGTCGCCGTCGCGGGTCCCCGGCACCGACTGCTTGCCGACCCGGCCCGCCCTCTCGAACAGGGCCAGCACGAGGTCCTTGAGCGGGGTGTACTCGCCGAACGGGACGAGCTGCTGCTTGTCGTAGTAGGCGCCGGGGCCGGTGACGGGGTCCCACACCAGGCTGCGCGTCGCGCGGTTGTTCTCCCCGACCCCGACCACCGCGCCGACCAGGACGGGCACCCCGATGTCCTTCACCGCCGCGTCGATCTCCCGGTAGGCGACGTCGCTGCGGTAGGGGTCGATGTCGGTGGAGTTCTCCGGCAGCACCACCAGGTCCGGCCGGGGCGTCCGCCCCTCCCGTACGGCACGTGCCATCTCGTGGAGCATGCGGGTGTGGTTGCGCAGGACCACGGCCGGCTCATCCCCCAGGGGGTTCATTCCCCGCCCCGGCACGTTGCCCTGGATGACGCCGACGGTCACGGTCCTGCCCTCGTCGCCGTACCGGGGGACGGCGAACGCCGCGGCCGGTACGGCGAGCACTCCGGCCAGCGGCAGGGCGATCGCCCGATCCCAGCGGGGGGCGGAGGCGAACCGGAGCGCCAGCAGCGCGATCAGGCCGCCGCACAGGGCCACCGCGAAGGTCACCAGCGGCGCCCCGCCGAGAGCCGCGTAGGGAGTGAAGACCGACTCCCCCTGGCTGAAGGCCGCCCGGGCCCAGGGGAAACCGCCGAAGGGGAACATCCCCCGCGCCCACTCCATCGCCACCCACAGCGCGGCGCTCCACAACGGCCACAGGGGCAGCCGGACGGTCAGGGCGGCACCGGCGGCCCACGCCGCGTAGAAGAGGCTCTCCATCGCCACCAGGCCCAGCCAGGCGTCCATCCCGATCGGGCTGACCCAGTGCAGTGCGGGCAGCAGGAAGGCCAGCCCCATCAGCAGGCCCAGCCACAGAGCACGGCGGGGGCGTGAGCCGTACACCGAAAGGACGGCGAGCGCCAGGCCGAACGGCGCCAGGAACCACAGCCCGAGCGGGGGGAAGGCGAGAAAGAGCAGCAGGCCGCCCGCGAGCGCGGCCGCGATCCGGCCCGGGAGCGCCCAGCGCGAGGCGGTGAGGTCCGTCCGGCCGGGTGGCGAGCCGGCGGCCGGGCCGCCCGTCTCCGCCGCTCCCTGTGCCGGGGGGGCCGTCTTCTCCTGAACCACGGGCGGGCTCCTTGCGGTGTCATGCGGACGCTCGCGCCCGGTCGTTCCAGAGCCCGGTCCGCCGGCCGGTCTCTCCGGCCCTGCTCTCTCACCCGGCTTTCTAGCCCGAACGCTACCGTCCGGCGGGGCACACTCCCAACAGGGAGGGCCACAAGCCGCGGGCGCGGCAACGGGGTGACCCCGGGGCGGATAGACGCCCTTGGGGATCACCCCGACGCTTGCGACGCTCGGCACGGGAGCGGGAAGAGGGCCCGGACAACCCTTCGGACCGGTTCCGTCCCGTCGGCGGCGAGCGCGGATTGCCGTTGTCTACTGGGTGTCCGGACCCCTCCTGGGTCCAACCCCCCGCCCGGTCGGGGTGCCCCGCCCCGACGGAACGACGGCCCTGCGCCTGGCTGTACGGACGGGGTCATCCCCCGTCACGGGCGCAGGAACCGACGATGTCAGGGACGGCCGACCGGCCAGTCCCGTGCTGGACTGGGCAGCAAACTACCGACCCCAGCGCAGATGTCAACCATGTCACTAACAGCGGAAACATCAAGTTTTCGCAGCTGGGACATGATCGACGAGAGCCGTCAATGGTCTCATGTGATCGGATGTCGCTCAAGTCGAACGAGCGCATCGGGAAGTGGACCGCTGTGCACGACGCCAAGCCGCTGCGTCGCCCGGGTCATCGCCACGTAAAGATCGCTCGCTCCACGTGGGGATTCTCGCAGGATCAGCTCCGGCTCCACCACGATGACCGCGTCGAACTCCAGCCCCTTGGCCTGGGTGGCCGTCAGGACCGCCACCGGGGCGTCCAGGGCCGCGGACCCCGGCCCCGCGACCGCGCCGCCGACCGCCCGGGTCACGATCTCGCCGAACTCGCCCACCCCGGACTCCGGTACGATCACGACCAGGTGCCCGCCCTCGACGACCTCGGCCTTGACGAGATCGGCCAGAGCCTCCACCGGTGAGGCGGCCCAGGGGACGGTGCCCGTCTCCCGGACCGAGGTGGGGGCGACGAGGTCGGGACCGACCAGCTTCAGCACGTCGGAGGCCACGGCCATCAGCTCGGCGGGAGTACGGTAGTTGACGCTGAGATGCTCCTCCCGCCAGCGTCCGGCCACATACGGGTCGAGCACCCGGCCCCAGGAACGCGCCCCCGCCGAGGAACCGGTCTGCGCCAGGTCCCCGACGATCGTCATCGACCTGGTCGGCACCCGCCGCATCACCATCCGCCAGTCCATCGCCGACAGCTCCTGCGCCTCGTCCACGATGACATGCCCGAAGGCCCAGGTGCGGTCGGCCGCCGCGCGCTCGGCGGTGGTCAGGTAGACGTCGTCGCCCAGGTGCCGGGCGGCGAACTTCTCGGCGTCCATGATGTCGGACAGCCCGGTCAGCTCCAGCACCTCCTTGGCGTAGGTGAGCTGGTGCTGGCGCTCGTCCAGGGCGGCGGCGCGCCTGGCGGCCTGCTCCTCCTCGGCCACCCACGCCCCGGCCCGCAGCACCGCCGGGTCGATGTCGCCGAGGAGCTCGGCGGCCTCGTCCAGCAGCGGCACGTCGGACTCGGCCCACCAGTTCTCCCCCTGGCGGGGAGGCTCGCGCAGCAGCAGTCCGCGCTCGGCCTCGCTGAACTCGCCCGCGGCGTAGTCCAGCCGCTCCCGGGAGGTGAACAGCCCGATGAGGAGCTGCTGGGGGGTGGCGTAGGGCCACAGCCTGTTCAGCGCGGCCTTGACGGGCCGCTCCGTGCGGAGATCCTCCCGGATGTCGGCCAGCTCGTCGTCGTCGATCATGCCCTTGCCGAGCTGGCGGGCGGCCTGCCGGGCGAGCGCGTTGAGCAGGTGACGGACGAAGATGCCGCGCGCCTCGTTGTGCGGCTTCTTGGAACGGATCGCCCGGGTGCGTGCGGCTTCCAGGACGCGGCCGTCGAGCCTGAGAGTGTATCGGTCCAACCGGATGTCGACCGGCTGGCGCGGCACCCGCTGCCGTTCCCGTACGGCCCGGGCCACCACCTCGGCCATCCGCGCGTCCCCCTTGAGCCGGGCGACCTCGGGCCGTTCCCTGACCATGGCGGTGACCCCGGGGTACAGCTCGGCGACCGTGGACAGCAGCACGTCGGTCTCGCCCAGGGAGGGCAGCACCTGCTCGATGTAGCGCAGGAAGGTCAGGTTGGGCCCGAGGATCAGCACGCCCCGGCGGGCGAGCTTGTCACGGTGGGTGTAGAGCAGGTAGGCCGCCCGGTGCAGGGCCACCACGGTCTTACCCGTGCCGGGACCGCCCTGCACGACCAGCACGCCGCCCAGGTCCGAGCGGATGATGCGGTCCTGCTCGGACTGGATGGTGGCCACGATGTCGCGCATCCGCCCGGTGCGCATGGCTCCGATCGAGGCCAGCAGGGCCGCCTCGCCGTTGAGGGTGGCCACGTCGTCGTCGGTGAGGTTGTCGAGGTCGAGCAGGTCGTCGTCGACCCCGATCACCTTGCGCCCCTTGGTCTGCAGGTGGCGGCGGCGGGTGACGCCCATCGAGGCGGCGGGGGTGGCCCCGTAGAACGGCTGGGCCACCGGAGCCCGCCAGTCGATCAGCAGCCGCCGCTGCTCGTCGTCGGCGAGACCGATGCGGCCGATGTAGAGGGAGGTCTGGTCGGCGTTGTCGAGCCGCCCGAAGCACAGGCCGTTCTCGACCGCCCACAGTCGGCCCAGCCGTTCGGCGTACATCCCGGCGAAGGTGTCGCGCTCGGAGCGGTTCTGGTGGGTGCCGCCTCCCCCGCCCTGTGCCAGCACCTCGTCCAGCTGCCGCTGGGTACGTTCGCGCAACAGGTCGAGCCGCGCGTAGAGACCGGAGACGTACTCCTGTTCCTTGGCGAGCTCGAGTTGACGGGTTGCCGTCGCTCCATTATCGTTGATAGTAATGGGATACTCCGGGCCTTTGACTGATTGTTATGACAAACCATCACCCTAGCAGGTCCGTCGAGATGTTCACCCATCCTCCGGCCATCACAGGTTGATTGCGGTTCCCCCCTCCACGCTTGACGAGATTCGCCGGCGCTCCTTAGATTCATTCCAAGTTAGGAAACTTTCCTAACTTAACCGTGTGGGCGACCGTTACGAGCGCGCGAACCCGGAGGACCCGTGACCCAGCCGACGCCCGGCACCCCCAGCCTGCTGCGCGCGATCAACGATCGCGCCGCCCTGCAGGCGCTCCTGGAGCGCGGCCCGCTGACCCGCCCGGAGATCGGCGCCCTGACCGGCCTGTCCAAGCCCACCGCCTCCCAACTGCTCGCCCGGCTCCAGGAGGCGGGGCTGGTCGTCCTGAACGGCATCCGCGAGGGGCTGCCGGGCCGTACGGCCGAGGTCTACCGGCTCAACCCGGCCGCCGCACACGTCGCCGCACTGGACGTCACCCCCGCGCACATCGACGTCAGGATCGCCGACATCACCGGCACCGTGATCGGCGAGCACCGGCTGCCCACCCCCGGCGGCACGGGCGGTGACGCCGTGGAGCAGGTCCGCGCCGCGCTGCGGGGGGCGGACGCGCCCGCCGACCTGCGGCGCGCGGTCATCGGCGTGCAGGGGGCGATCGACCCCGGCACCGGCAGGCTGGGCTACGCCACCAGCGAGGACATGCCCGGCTGGCACATCCCGAGCCTGGTGGCCACACTCAGCGGGGGACTCGGCGTCCAGGTCGCCGTCGAGAACAACGTCAACCTCGTGGCGCAGGCCGAGCAGGCACACGGCGTGGCCCGCGGCCACCAGGACTACGTGCTGCTCTGGGCCGACGCGGGTCTCGGCTCGGCGCTGGTGCTGGGAGGCAGGCTGCACCGGGGCGCCACCGGCGGCGCCGGCGAGGTCGGCTACATGCCCACTCCCGGCGCGCCGACGGCCCGCGAGACGGGGCGTTACGCCAACCACGGCTACCAGGCCCTCACCGGCGGCCCCGCCGTCCTCGAGATCCTCAGGTCGTACGGCGTGCGCGGCACGACCTCCGGGCAGGCCGTACGGAACGCGGTGCGGGCCTCGCGGTCCACCGGCAGACCCGCCGACGACGCCCGTGCCGGGCTGCGCGACATCGCCGCCCGGCTGGCGATCGGCCTGGCCTCGATCACCTCGGTCGTCGACCCCGGACTCATCGTGCTGACCGGCGGAACCCTCCTGGCCGGCGGCGAGACCCTGCGCGAACTCGTCGAACACGAACTCCACGCGCTGACCATCCCCCGCCCGCCCCTGCTGCTGTCGACCGTGGAGGGCAACCCCGTCCTGGCCGGCGCGCTCGACCTCGCCCTCGCCGCCGCCCGCGACGAGGTCTTCGGCTCCACCGTCCCCTCCTGAGACCCTCCGACCCTCACCGTCCCTCTCGTGATCCCCCCACACGTAAGGAGACAGCCGTCGTGCACCGACGTCTTCCCATTCTCGCCGCGGCCGCCCTCACGGCCGCGGCACTGACCGCCTGCACCGCGGGCAAGGAGGGCGCGCCCGCGCTCGGGGCACAGCCCCGGCCCTCGGGCTCCGCCTCCGCGACCCTCCCGGCCACCACGCTTGAGCTGTGGCACGGGTTCTCGGCGCCCGCCGAGGTGAAGGCGTTCGAGGACGCCGTCGCCGGGTTCCGTCAGAAGTTCCCGCAGATCACCGTCAAGCTGGTCAAGGGCGTCCAGGACGACCAGATCACCCAGGCGGTGCGTGGCGGGAAGGCGCCCGACGTCGCGTCCTCCTTCACCACCGACAACGTGGCGCAGTGGTGCAGAAGCGGAACGTTCCAGGACCTCACGCCGGTGATCCGGCAGGACGGCATCGACCTGTCGGTGCTGCCGGAGGCGTCGCGCGCCTACACCGAGTTCGAGGGCAGGCGCTGCGTGATGCCGCTGCTCGCCGACGCCTACGGTCTCTACTACAACAAGGCCCTGATGAAGGGCAACGCACCTCCCAAGACGCTGTCGGAGCTGACCGAGCTCGCCAAGAAGCTCACGGTCCGCGACGCGGACGGGACCATCAAGGTCGCCGGCTTCATCCCGAGCTTCCAGTACTACGAGAACGTCGCCTCGCACGTCGCCCCGATGGTCGACGCCAAGTGGTACAACCCGGACGGCACCTCGGCGATCGGCTCCGACCCCGCCTGGAAACGGCTCCTACGGTGGCAGAAGGAGCTCGTCGACTGGTACGGCTACGACAAGCTCGACAGGTTCCGCAAGAGCCTGGGACAGGAATGGTCGGCCGATCACCCGTTCTACAAGGGCAAGGTCGCCATGGTGCTCGACGGCGAGTGGCGCAACGCCATGATCGCCAGTGAGGCCGGGAACCTCGACTACGGCACCGCGCCCCTCCCGGTGGCCGACGACAGGCCCGACCTGTACGGCAGCGGCTTCACCGCCGGCACCGTGATCGGCGTGCCCAAGGGGGCGAAGAACCCGCAGGCCGCCTGGGAGCTGGTGAAGTATCTGACCACCGACACCTCCGCCCTGGTCACCCTCTCCAACGCGCTGCGCAACGTGCCGACGACGAAGGCCTCGCTGGAGTCGCCGGATCTGAAGAAGGACGACAACTTCCAGACCTTCATCGACGTCTTCGCCCACCCCAAGACGAGCACGGTGCCCTCCAGCGTCAACAGCGTCTTCAACCAGGAGGCCATGCAGGAGTTCCTCGCCCGGTGGGAGATGGGCTCGATCGAGGACCTCGACACCGGGCTCGCCGAGGTGGACAAGAGGATCAACGACAAGCTGAAGCTCTCCGGGGGCTGATCCTCGATGAGCGGCGTCACCCATGCCGCGCCGCCCCGGTGGCGGCGCGGCGAGGGCCGCAAGGCCCTCCTGTGGATGTCCCCATGGCTGGTCGGGTTCGCGGTCTTCTTCGCCTACCCCCTCGCGGCGACGGTCTACTTCTCCTTCCACCGCTACGACCTGTTCACGCTGGAGTTCATCGGCCTGGACAACTACCGCTACTTCCTCCACGACGACCGGGCGTGGGTGTCCATCAAGAACACGCTGTGGCTGGTGGTCTTCATGGTCCCGGCCCAGGTGCTCTTCGGCCTGGCCGTGGCCCAGCTGCTCACCCGCCTGAAGGCGGGCTCCGGCTTCTTCCGCACGGTGTTCTACCTGCCGTCGCTGGTGCCGCTGGTCGCCGGGACCGTCTCCTTCGTCTTCCTGATGAACCCCTCGGGTCCCCTCAACCAGATCATCGAGCTCTTCGGGATCACCGCGCCCGACTGGTTCGGTGACAAGGACTGGGCCAAGCCCGGCCTGACCCTGCTGGCCATGTGGGGCATCGGCAACACAATGATGATCTTCCTTGCCGCGCTGCTGGACGTGCCCAAACACCTGTACGAGGCCGCCGCCATCGACGGAGCGGGCGGGTGGCGGCAGTTCCGGAGCATCACGCTGCCGATGATCTCCCCCGTGCTGATGTTCTCCACGGTCACCGGGGTCATCTACGCGCTGCAGTACTTCACCCAGGCGATGATCGCCTCCCGGGTCGCGGCCGGGGTCACCGATTCGCCGGGCAGCAGCTTCGTGCCGGGCTATCCCGAGCTGTCCACGCTGACGCTGCCCCAGTGGCTGTTCCACGCGGGATTCCGCGACTTCAGCATGGGCTACGCCTGCGTGCTGGCGCTGCTGCTGTTCGCGGCTTCTGTGATCTTCACCCTCGTCCTCATCCGCCGGTTCCGCACGTTCGCCGACGGCCAAGGAGGCAACCCGTGACCACCCTGGCCACCCGGCCGCCCACCACCGCCTCCCCCGCCGGCCGCGCGGCCGCACGCGGCGGACGGGCCCGCAGGACGCTGTACTGGATCGCCACCCACACCGTCGCCGTCGCCCTGTCGATGATGTTCATCGGCCCGCTGGTGTTCGTGACGCTGACCGCGCTGATGAGCGACGACCAGGCGCTCACCGGCGACCTGTGGCCGGACACCTGGAACTGGGGCAACTTCGCCGAGGTGTTCGCCAGGTCGCAGCTCCTGCACTGGCTGGGCAACACGTTCATGTACGCCGGGCTCGGCACCCTGTTCACGCTGCTGTCGTCGATCCCGGTGGCCTATGCGATGGCCCGGTTCCGCTTCCGTGGACGCAGGCTGGCCTTCTTCGCGGTCATCATGATGATGATGCTGCCGCCGCAGGTCGTCGCCGTCCCCGTCTACCTCATCTGGGCACGTTTCGAGCTCACCGGCACGCTGTGGCCACTGATCCTGCCGATGCTGCTCGGCGACGCCTTCTCGATCTTCCTGCTGCGGCAGTTCCTGGTCACGATCCCCAGGGAGTACACCGAGGCGGCCCTCGTGGACGGCTGCTCGGACCTCAGGATCCTGGTCAGGGTGATCCTGCCGATGGCACGGCCGGGGATCGCGGCAGTGGCCCTGTTCCAGTTCTTCTACTGCTGGAACGACTACTACGGCCCGCTGCTCTACGCCCAGACCACCGAGGAGAACTGGACGCTCTCCCTCGGGCTGGCGTCCTTCCGGGCACTGCACAGCGTGCAGTGGAACCTCACCATGGCGGCGACCCTCCTCGTCATGGCCCCGGTGATCATCGTGTTCTTCTTCGCCCAGAAGGCCTTCGTCGAGGGCGTCACACTGACAGGAGTCAAAGGGTGAAACTCGCCGTTGTCGGGGGCGGCTCGACCTACACGCCGGAACTGGTCGACGGGTTCGCGCGGCTCCGGGACGAGCTCCCCCTCACCGAGATCGCGCTGATCGACCCGGACGTGCGCCGGCTGGAGACGGTCGCCGGGATGACCCGCCGGATGCTGGCGCACGCCGGCCACCCCGCCAAGGTCGTCGCGACCGCCTCCGTCGAGGAGGGCGTGGCCGGAGCCGGGACGGTCCTGCTCCAGCTACGCGTCGGCGGCCAGGCGGCGCGAGAGGTGGACGAGACGCTGCCGCTGGAGTGCGGCTGCGTCGGCCAGGAGACCACCGGAGCGGGTGGCCTGGCCAAGGCCCTGCGCACGGTCCCGGTCGTGCTGGACATCGCCGAGAAGGTCCGCCGGCACGCTCCCGACGCCTGGATCGTCGACTTCACCAACCCGGTGGGCATCGTCACCAGGGCGCTGCTGCAGGCCGGCCATCGGGCCATCGGCCTGTGCAACGTGGCCATCGGCTTCCAGCGCCGGTTCGCCGCCCACCTGGGCGTCGCGCCGGAACGGATCTCCCTCGGTCATGTCGGCCTGAACCACCTGACCTGGGAGCGGGCCGTCCACCTGGACGGGGTGGACGTGCTCCCCCGGCTGCTGGAGAGCCACGGCGAGGAGATCGCCCGGGACGTCGGCCTGCCGGCCGGGCTGGTCCACCGCCTCGGCGTGGTGCCCTCCTACTACCTGCGTTACTTCTACGAGCACGACCTCGTGGTGGAGGAGCAGCGGGCCAAGCCGTCACGCGCGGCGGAGGTCGCGGCGATGGAGGCCGCCCTGCTGGAGATGTACGCCGACCCCTCGGTGAACACCAAGCCCGGACTGCTGGGCGAACGGGGCGGGGCGTTCTACTCCGAGGCCGCGGTGGCGCTGATCGCCTCGCTGCTCGGCGACCGCGGCGACACGCAGGTGGTCAACCTGCGCAACGACGGCACGCTGCCGTTCCTGCCCGGCGACGCGGTCATCGAGGTGCCGGCCGAGATCACCGCCACGGGGGCGGCCGCGCTGCCCGTGGACCCCGTCGAGCCGCTCTTCGCCGGGCTCATCGCCCATGTCACGGCGTACGAGACGCTGGCGCTGGAGGCCGCCCTGCACGGCGGCACCGAGCGGGTCGCGGACGCGCTGCTGGCCCACCCACTGGTCGGCCGGGCCTCACTGTCACAGGAACTGGCCCGGCGCCTCGTCGACGCCAACCGCCGGCACCTGCCCTGGGCGACCGCGTGAGAACCGTTCTGGCCGTGGACGGCGGCAACAGCAAGACCGACGTCGCGCTGGTCGGCGAGGACGGCTCCGTCCTCGCCTCCGGTCGCGGCGCGGCCTTCGAGCCGCAGAGCGCGGGGGTGGGCGCCGCGGTCGACGTGATCGGCGACGCCGTACGGCGGCTCGGCCCCGGCCTGGCGCCCCCGTTCGCCGACCATGTGGCCGCCTACGTGGCCGGCGCCGACCTGCCGGTCGAGGAGGAGGCCATCCGCGAGGAGATCCTCACCCGCGGGTACGGGCGGGACGTGGTGGTCGGCAACGACACCTTCGCCCTCCTGCGTGCCGGGGCCTCCACGGCCGCGGGCGTGGCCGTGGTGTGCGGGGCGGGCGTCAACGCCGTGGGGGTCTCCCCCACCGGGCAGGTGACCAGGTATCCGGCGCTCGGCAGGCTCACCGGCGACTGGGGTGGCGGGATGACCCTGGGGGAGGAGGCACTCTGGCATGCCGTACGGGCCGAGGACGGCCGGGGTCCGGCCACCGCGCTGGAGCGCGCGGTCATCGAGCATTTCGGCACGGGCACCGTCGAGGAGGTGGCGCTGGGCATCCACTTCGGCGACCGGCCCGTGTCCGGGTTGCACGGACTGGTGCCGGTGCTGATGGCGACCGCCGCCGGCGGCGACGAGGTGGCCCGCTCGCTGGTGGTCCGGATGGCCGACGAGGTCACCGTCCTCGCGGTGGTGGCGCTGCGCCGCCTGAGCCTGCTGGACACCCCGACGGAGGTGGTCCTGGGCGGGGGTGTGCTGACCGCCCGGGACCCGCTGCTGAGTGACCTGATCGAGCGGCGCTTCGCCGAGCAGGCCCCCCACGCCAAGCTGGTCGTCGCGGACGTCCCGCCCCTCGTGGGCGCCGCCCTGCTCGGCCTGGACAGCCTGGGCGCCACCGAGGAGGCCAAGGCCCGTCTGCGCGCCCACTTCCCCGCCACGGTGTGAGCCGTACGCCACCGCGAGCCGCGGGAGAGCCGGCGGGCCTCCCGGTACTCGAAGGGACCGGGACCGCCCATGTCGCTGCCCGCATCGCCCTCACGGGGCGCGGCTGCGAGAACCCGGGTCAGGCGCTCTCGTCCGGCTTGCCGGTGTCCGAGTTCGCCGGCTCGGGGGCGCGGTGTTCGTAGGGCGTGCTCAGCACGACCGTCGTCCGGGTCGAGACGTTGGCCGAGGTGCGGATCTGGTTGAGCAGCTCCTCCAGCGCGATCGGCGAGGCGACCCGCACCTTGAGGATGTAGCTCTCGTCGCCGGCCACGCTGTGGCAGGCCTCGATGGCGCTCAGGTGGGCCAGCCGGTCGGGGGCGTCGTCGGCGGCGGCCGGGTCGATCGGCTTGATGGAGACGAAGGCGGTGAGCGAGAGCCCGATCGCGTCGTAGTCCACCAGCGCCGCGTATCCCCGCAGCACGCCGCGCTTCTCCAGCCGGCGCACCCTCTGGTGGACCGCCGACACCGACAGCCCGGTCTCCCTGGCCAGATCGGTGAAGCTCATCCGGCCGTCCTTCGCCAGCAACGTCACGATCCGGCGGTCGATCTCCTCCACCCGATCAACGGTAACGGCACCGGCGGCCACCCGCGCCTTTCCAGGGTCACGGCATGGTCCCAACACCGCTCCTTCCCGGCTCCCCCGGACGGGCCACCCCGGCGGTCACCGGGCCTCAGCGGCCTCCCCCGTCTCCGCTCCCGTCTCCGCCGGAGCCTCGGAGGACGCCGGAGCCTCGTCTCC
This sequence comes from Streptosporangium album, assembly GCF_014203795.1. NCBI lineage: Bacteria > Bacillati > Actinomycetota > Actinomycetes > Streptosporangiales > Streptosporangiaceae > Streptosporangium > Streptosporangium album. The sequence continues at coordinate 253,453 of NZ_JACHJU010000003.1, forward strand.
ACGGCGGCCGAGAGGTCGGCGGGCCCGCCGGTGTCGACATGGTGCTCGAAGTCACCGCCGGTGACGCGGCCCGCGGAAAACCGACAGCTGACGAAAGATACCGGAACCGGACGCCCCCGCAGTAAGTGATCACTCCCTCCGGCGGCCCTCGAGTACGTGCCGTCCGGGACAAAGATGCGAAGCTGGTGCGACGGGCGCCGCCATGACGACTGCGGCGGCCGGTCCGTTCGCTCTGGGAGGTAGTCGTGTCCGACGAGTTCGACGTGATCGTGGTAGGCGCCGGTCCCGCGGGAGAGAACGCCGCGGCCCGCGCGGCCCGTGGCGGGCTGAGCGTGGTGGTGGTGGAGGCGGAGCTGGTCGGCGGGGAATGCTCCTACTGGGCCTGCATCCCCAGCAAGGCCCTGCTGCGCCCGGTGGAGCTCGCCGCAGAGGTCGGCAGGGTGCCCGGGCTGACCCTGGGGCCGATCGACGTCGACGCCGTGCTCGCCCGGCGCGACGAGGCGGTGTCCCATCTGGACGACGGCAACCAGGTGAAATGGGTCAAGGGCATTCCGGCGGAGTTCGTGCGGGGATACGGGCGGCTGCGGGGCCCCAGGCAGGTCGAGGTGACCGCCCCCAACGGCGCCACCTACCTGCTCCGTGCCCGGCACGCCGTCGTGCTGGCCACCGGCAGCCGGCCGGTGACACCGCCGATCCCCGGCCTGGCGGAGGCCGCACCGTGGACGAGCCGCGAGGCGACCAGCGTCACGGCCGTCCCGAGGCGGCTGGCCGTACTGGGTGGTGGCGTGGTGGCCTGCGAGATGGCACAGGCCCTGCACGGGCTCGGCGCCGAGGAGGTGACCATGCTGGTGCGCGGGCACTCGCTGCTGGGCCGGGTGGAGCCGTTCGCCGGAGAGCTGCTGGCCGCCTCGCTCACCGACGCCGGCATCGAGATCCGTACCGGCGTCCAGGTCACCGGGGTCGAGCGGCCCGAGCCGGGTGGCCCGGTGACCGTCCACTTCTCCGAGGGGCCGCCGCTGGAGGCCGACGAGCTGCTGGTCGCCACCGGCCGCCGGCCCGCGACCGGCGATGTCGGGCTCGACACCGTCGGCCTGCCGGAGGCCGGACCGGTGCGGGTCGACGACAGCATGCGCGCGACCGGGGTCGCCGACGGCTGGCTGTACGCCGTGGGCGACGTCAACGGCCGCAACCTGCTCACCCACATGGGCAAGTACCAGGCCCGGGTGTGCGGCGACGTCATCGCGGCGCGGGCCAAGGGCGAGCCCGACGACCTGCCGGCGATGCGCGACATCGCCGACGGGTACGGCGCGCCGCAGGTGGTCTTCACCGACCCCCAGATCTGCGCGGTCGGCCGCGCCGAGGCGCAGGCCCGCGAGGAGGGCTTCGACATCCGCGTGATCGAGTACGACCTGGGCGCGGTCTCCGGCGCCTACCTGCTCGGCGACGGCTACCGGGGCAGGGCGAAGGCCGTCGTGGACGAGCGCAGGCGCGTCCTGCTGGGCGTGACCTTCGCCGGGCCTGACGTGGCGGAGCTGCTGCACTCGGCGACGATCGCCGTCACCGCCGAGGTGCCCTTGGACCGGCTCTGGCACGCCGTCCCGTCCTTCCCCACCGTGAGCGAGATCTGGCTGCGGCTGCTGGAGGAGTACGGGCTCTGACCCGTACGGAGCAGGGCGGGGCCACCCGGCCCCGCCGGAACAGCCGGGGGTCGCCCACCGCCCCGGCGTCTCCGGCCGAGCCGGGACCACAGGGCCGGAGCCGGCGTCATCCCCTATATCGGCTGCCTCTGGCCACCCGCGGCAGGCCCTCATGGTGAAAGATGGGAGGCGATGTCATCAGATCGTCTTGCACGCGCCACCGCCTCCCTGTACGGCCTGGCCCTGGGTGACGCGCTCGGCTCGCAGTTCTTCGTCCCCGCCAACCGCCAGGCCCTCACCGATCACACGCTGCCGCCCGCGCCGTGGCAGTGGACCGACGACACCGAGATGGCCTGCTCGATCTACCGGATCCTGGCCGACCACGGAACCATCGACCAGGACGAGCTCTCAGCGAGCTTCGCCGTCCGCCACGACTTCGACCGGGGGTACGGCCCGGCCACCAACCGGATGCTGCGCATGGTCCGCGAAGGCGGCGACTGGCGGGCGCTGGCCGCGGACCTGTTCGACGGGAAGGGCTCGTGGGGCAACGGCGCCGCCATGCGGGTCGCGCCGCTGGGCGCCTGGTTCGCCGACGACCCGGCGCACGCCGTACGGCAGGCGGAACTGTCCGCGCGGGTCACCCATACCCATCCCGAAGCCGTCGCCGGAGCGGTCGCGGTGGCCGTCGCCACGGCGATCGCCGCATCACAGCTCCGGCTCAGCCCAGGCCGGTTTCTCGACCAGGTGCTGGCGCACGTGCCCGCGGGTTCCGTTCACAACGGGATCAGGGAGGCCGGGCATCTGCTCACCATCGGCGATCCGGTCCTCGCCGCCGGGATCCTCGGCAACGGGCGCAACGTCAGCGCCCACGACACCGTCCCCTTCGCGCTGTGGGCCGCCGCCCGCAATCTCGACGACTTCGAGCGCGCCTTCTGGACCACCGCCCGGGCGGGCGGTGACATCGACACCACATGTGCGATCGTCTGCGGCGTCGTCGGCGCACGCGTCGGCTCCGGCGGCCTGCCTCCCGGCTGGATGCGGGCCTGCGAGCCGATGCCCCGCTGGGCGGCCGTACCCGGCCCGGAGCACACGGCCGCCGGACCGGTGACACCGCCCGCGGACGGCTCGAACCCGGGCCGCTGAGCGGCACGCCGACCGGGGCGCGTGGGCGGAACGGCTCAGACGGAGCCCGGTCCGGATCCAGTGGGACCCCGAACGCGACCGCCATCTGAACGCCCTGCCGTACCGGTCCCTGCAGATCGGCCTGTCCGGCGAGGCCGTGGACCGCTACACGGATGAGTGGATCACTGCCGTCACCGACGTCACGGACCTGGCCGGCGCGGTCCGAGCGGGAGAGCACGGTGCCCTCCCCGCCGAGCGGCCCTACCCGCTCCCACCGGACGTGGCGGAGATCATCGGCGCCGATCCCGGGTGATCGGCCCACACCGCACCAGGACGGGCGGCCTCTCCCCCTCCGGCACGGGCGGTTGCGATCAGCCGGCGAGGGCGGCTGTGAGGTCCAGTTCCACAAGCTGATCGGTGAAGCCCAGTTGCGCGACGCCGAGCAGCGTGCTGGCCGTGGTGAAAGCCGCCGCGAGCGCCGAACCGGTCAGACGCCGCCACACGGCGGACAACACGGCGGTGTCGTCGCTGACGACATAGATCACCGACCGGACGACCTGTCCGGGCTCCGCGTCCACGGCGGCCAGCGCGACCAGGGCGTTGGCCACGACCTGGTCGACCTGGGCATCGATGTCGCCCGTACCGACCACGACCCCCGAACGGTCCAGGGGACATTGGCCGGCGAGAAAGGCCAACCGGCCCGCCTCGACGACGGTGACGTGGCTGTATCCGGGGGTGCTGTGGAGCTGTTGGGGATTGAGACGGGTGATCGGCTGTGACATGCGTCCGATCCTTCCGGAAGCGGCCGTCTCCCCGCGACCCGTTTTCCACCTCCACGACGCGGCCCCTCAACCGGATGAAGTGATCGGCCCGGACCGCCGTGTACTCGTGACGGTCCCCTGCCAAGCGGTACCGGCCCACCTCGTCGCGCTCGCACCTGCCCGGCGTCGACGCCGGGCGTCTCACCGTCGTCGCCGACGGGCAGCCGGCCGGATGGGTGAGATGGTTCCAGAACACCTGGGGGCCGGTGCACACCTCGTGGTGCTGGGCCATCGCCATCTCCGTGTTCGCCGCCCATCGGGGCAAGGGCGTCGGCACCCACGCCCAGTGGCGCGACGGAGGCCGGCACGACCAGGTGCTGTACTCGATCCTGCGGGGCTGACGGCCCGAGACCGCTCCGGCCCGGACGGCACCGGCGGGAACCCGGTCAGGCGCAACCGGTTCCGCAGACCACCTCCGGGCGGGCGCCGGCGGTCACCGGAGCCGTCGCGCGGTGCGAACGTTCAGCCCTTGGCGAGCGCGCGGCCGATCACCACGCGCTGGACCTGGTTGGTGCCCTCGACGATCTGCAGGACCTTGGCCTCCCGCATGTAACGCTCGACCGGGAAATCCTCGACATAGCCGTAGCCGCCCAGGACCTGAACGGCGTCGGTGGTGACCTTCATGCACATGTCGGTGGCGAACAGCTTGGCCATCGCGGCCTGCGTGCCGTACGGCCGGCCCGCGTCGCGCAGGCGGGCGGCGTCCAGGTAGAGGGCGCGGGCGGCGGCGACCTGGGTGGCCATGTCGGCGAGCATGAAACCGACCCCCTGGAAATCGACGATGCGCGAGCCGAACTGGCGGCGCTCCCTGGCGTAGGCACAGGCCGCGTCGAGGGCGGCCTGGGCCACGCCGACGGCGCAGGCGGCGATGCCGAGCCTGCCGCCGTCGAGGGCGGCCATGGCGATGCGGAAGCCCTCCCCCTCGGCGCCCAGCAGCGCGTCGGGGGCGAGCCGTACCGAGTCGAAGCGCACCTGGGCGGTCGGTGAGGACTTCATCCCCATCTTCCGCTCGGGTCTGCCGAACGACAGCCCCTCGGTCCCGGCGGGAACGTGGAAGCAGGAGATGCCGCGCCCGCCGTCGTCCGCGGTGCGGGCCATCAGGGTGTAGAAGTCGGCGGCGCCCCCGTGGGTGATCCAGGCCTTGACCCCGTCCACGGTGTAGCCGTCGCTGCCGGCGACGGCGCGGGTGACCAGGGCGGCGGCGTCGGACCCGGACTGGGGCTCCGACAGGCAGTAGGCGCCCAGCGACTCGCCGCCGAGCATCGAAGGCAGCAGCGCGGCGCGCTGCTCGGGGGTGCCGTAGGCGGCGACCGGGAAGCACGACAGGGTGTGCACCGACAGGCCGAGGCCGACCGCCAGCCAGCCGGCGGCGAGCTCCTCGATCATCTGGAGATAGACCTCGTACGGCTGCGCCGCACCACCGTGCTCCTCGGGGTAGGGCAGTCCGAGCAGCCCTGCCCGGCCGAGGGTGGTGAACACCTCACGGGGGAAGCGCCCGGCGGACTCGTCGGCCGACGCCCGGGGCACCACTTCCTTGGCGATCAGATCACGGACCAGCTCCAGCAGGTCGTGAGCCTCGGCGGTCGGCAGCATGCGCTCAACGGTCAACTCTGCTCACTCCAGATCATGGATGTAAACGACAATCGGGGTGACCGGGATCACCGATCACCCCGATTGTGACACTTGTTATACGATGACGAGCTCGCGAGGCCGGTGGTTGACCCGCTCGCCTCCCTCCTCGGTACAGATGAGGATGTCCTCGATGCGGGCGCCGTGGGCTCCGTGCAGGTAGATGCCCGGCTCGACGGAGAAGGCGAAGCCCGGCGCCAGCGGCTCGGCGTTGCCCGCGACGATGTAGGGCTCCTCGTGGGTCTCCAGGCCGATGCCGTGGCCGGTGCGGTGGATGAAGTGCTCCCCGTAGCCCTCGGCGGTGATCACCTCGCGGGCGGCGGCGTCGATCGCCTCGCACGGAACGCCGGGCCGCACGGCCTCGCAGGCGGCCTCCTGGGCGCGCTGGAGCACCTCGTAGTACTTCGCGAAGTCGGAAGGGGGCTCTCCCACGGAGTAGACCCGGGTGGAGTCGGAGCAGTAGCCGCTGGGCATCTGGCCGCCGATGTCGATCACGACCGGCTCGCCCGCCTGGATGACCCGGTCGGACAGCTCGTGGTGCGGGCTGGCGCCGTTGGGCCCGGAGCCGACGATGACGAAGTCGACGGTCGAGTGCCCCGCCGCGATGATCGCCTCGGCGATGTCCCTGCCGACCTCACGCTCCGTACGGCCGGCCCGCAGGAAGCCGGGCACCTGGGCGTGCACGGCGTCGATCGCGGCGCCCGCCTCACGTAGCGCGGCCACCTCGGCCGGGCTCTTGCGCATGCGCAGCCCCCGCAGGACGGTCCCGGCGAGCACCTGCTCCGCCCCGGGGATCGCATCGCGGAAGCGCAACGACTGCATCGCCCACATGCGGTCGGCCAGGCCCACCTTGGCGACCGCGCCCAGACGCGCGCCGACCGCCGCGTAGGGGTCGTCGGTCTCGTCCCAGGGCACGAACTCGATGCCGAGCCTCGACGCCGGCGAGTGTTCGGCGGCGGCCAGCTCCAGACGGGGCACCATGAGGAAGGCGTCGCCCTCGGCCGGCAACACCAGGCAGGTGAGCCGCTCCAGCGGCAACGCCTCGTAACCGGTCACATAACGGAGGTCGGGGCTCGGCGTCAGGAGCAGCGCGCCGAGGCCGGCGGCGGCGGTCGCCTCCTGGGCGGCGGCCAGACGGGCAACGGGATACAGGTCAGAAGACTCCATTGTCACGCCAACCAATCTAATCCCGGACGCGTCACCATCACACATGGCCCCGGAGGCTGAGAGAAAGTCCAGGAAAAAGTAGCCGGACCGGCCACGACATCACTACACTCTGTCAAAGGACGATCACATTTTGTCGACAGAATGTCCGTAAGACCCCACATTTTGAGAGCGAGCTACATGGTCGGCGTAGTGGGCGGCCACCAGCCCCCCCTCCACCCACGAAACGACCACGTGACCGGTTCCGCCCCGCTGACCGCGGCAGAGATGGTGCAGCGGTTGCGCGGAGAGCTGGACGAGCACATGGCCGTGGAACGACAACTCCTCACCGCGCGGCTGGCACACGCCGAGCGACTCGGCAACCTCGGCTGGGCCGAGTGGGATCTTCAGACCGGAGAGTCCACCTGGTCCGACCAGACCTATGCCATCTTCGGGCGTGATCCCGGCGAGGGCCCCATCCGCCTGCGCGACCTGGCCGGCCGCGTCGAGGCGGCCGACCGTACGGAGCTGGACCAGCTGATCCGGACCGTGGTGCACGGCGCCGCGTCCGGACAGGCCGAGTTCCGCATCCACCGCCGGGGAGAGGTCCGCAACCTACGTGCGGCCCTCGACCTCGTGACGACCGGTGGGCACAGCGCCGTGCACGGAGTGATCCAGGACATCACCGGCCGCCGCCGCGCTGAGCGGGTCATGTCCGAGTCCCGGCGTCAGCTCCTGGAGGTGCGCGAGCAGGCGGCCGAGGACCGGCACCTCAGCGGGGCGCTGCGGGACGCGATCATGCCCGATCTCGGGGGCGCCGCCGACCTGCCCAACACGCAGATCAAAGTCCGTTACGTTCCGGCGGGCAGGCAGGGCGGCCTCGGCGGCGACTGGTATGACGCCACCGTCCTACCCGACGGCCGGGTGGTGCTGACCATCGGCGACGTGGCCGGGCACAGCCTGCCCGCCATCGCCCAGATGTCACGGCTCCGGCACGCGCTCGTCGGCCTGGCGATGACGGGTGAGTCCTCCGACAAGCTGCTGACCTGGCTCAACGTCCTGGTCATGCACCGGCTGGCGGAGACCACCGCGACCGCGCTCATCGGCCACCTCGATCCCGTCACCGGCCTGTTCACCTGGAGCCAGGCCGGTCATCCCGCACCGATCCTGATCCGGGACGGGATGGCCGTCCAGCTCGATCCGCCCAGCGGGGTGCTGCTGGGCGCCACGCTCGCGGTTCCGTACGAACCGGCCAGTGTGGAGCTGCGCGCGGGGGATCTGCTGCTGCTGTTCACCGACGGGCTGGTCGAGCGGCGGTCCCGCGACATCGACGAGGGGCTCGCGCTGGCCTTGGCCGCGGCGGCGGACATCACCGGAGACGACCTGGAGACGGGACTGGACCGGCTGATCCAGGCGGTCGGCGGCCCGAACCCCGAAGACGACACCTGCGTGCTCGCGATCGGAGTGCTTGGTTAAGGAGTGCTTGGTTAAATGGTCGGCATGCCCGGGCTGATGCTTCTCGACACCCCTTCTCTCTACTTCCGCGCCTTCTACGGCGTGCCGGAGTCGATCACCGCTCCCGACGGGATGCCGGTCAACGCGATCCGCGGTCTCATCGACATGATCGCCATGTTGGTCCGGCAGCACTCCCCCGGCGAGCTGGTGGCGTGCATGGACGCCGACTGGCGCCCGGCCTTCCGCGTCACGGCGATCCCGACCTACAAGGCGCACCGGGTCGCCTCGGGCGACGTCGAGGAGATCCCCGACACGCTCGCCCCGCAGGTGCCGGTGATCGAGCGGGTGCTCGACGCGGTGGGCATCGCCCGCGTCGGCGTGCCCGGCTACGAAGCCGACGACGTGATGGGCACGCTCGCCGTCCGGTCCAAGGGGCCGGTCGACATCGTCACCGGCGATCGGGACATGTTCCAGCTGGTGGACGACGCCCAGCCCATCCGTGTCCTCTACACGGCGAGGGGGGTCAAGAACCTCGAGCTCGTCGACGAGGCCGCCGTGGCCGCCAAGTACGGTGTTCCCGGCCGTTCCTACGCCGACTTCGCCACCCTGCGCGGCGACCCCAGCGACGGCCTGCCCGGCGTTCCGGGAGTCGGTGACAAGACCGCGGCCGCGCTGATCACCCGCTTCGGTTCACTGGAGGCTCTGCTCGGAGCCGTGGACTCCGGCGGCGACCTGACCGCCGGCCAGCGCGCCAAGCTGAGCGCGGCCCGCGACTACCTCCGGGTCGCCCCCGTTGTGGTCCAGGTCGCCCGGGACGTGCCGGTCCCGGAGTTGGATCTCGCCCTTCCCACCACGGCGCACGATCCGCAGGCCCTGGCCGCCCTGGCCGGACGCTACGGTCTGGACGGCCCCCTGGGCCGCCTGGCGGACGCGCTCTCACCGACGTCCCCGAGCTGAACCGGCGTCTCCGTCCAGACCCGGCCAGGGCCGCGGCGCCGGCCGTCACCTGCCCCTGAGAGCCGCCGGTGGGGGTCGGCAGGACGGGTGGCGGTAGGTTGATTGCCGTGTCTCCCAAGAGCATCCGGGTGTCCGGAGCGTCCCACCCCCGGCTCGACGACGGTTTCGAGCGGATCCGCCGGGAGCTGAAGCTGCCCGGCGAGTTCCCCCAGACCGTGACCGACGAGGCCGAGTGGGTCGCCCAGGTTCCCGCGCTGCCCGCACTGGACCGGACCGAGCTGCCGTTGATCACCATCGACCCGCCCGGTTCCATGGACCTGGACCAGGCCATGCACCTGGAGGAGCGCCCCGGCGGTTACCGCGTCTGGTACGCCATCGCCGACGTCGCGGCGTTCGTACGGCCGGGCGGGGCGATCGACACCGAGGCCCGTAGCCGTGGTGAGACCGTCTACATGCCCGACCATCGGGTGCCGCTGCACCCGGCGATCCTGTCGGAGGGCGCCGCCAGCCTGCTGCCGGGGGTCACCAGGCCCGCCGCGCTGTGGTGCGTCGATCTGGACGCCGAGGGTCGGATCGTGGGCGCCGACGTGGCCCGGGCTCTGGTACGCAGCCGGGAGCGGCTGGACTACGACTACGTGCAGGCGGCGGTGGACACCGGCACCGCCGATGGCACGTTGCGGCTGCTGTCCGAGATCGGCCGGCTCCGGCTCGCGCTGGAACGGGCCAGGGGCGGGGTCACCCTGCCCACGCCCGAGCAGGAGGTCGTCCCCGACTCCGGCGGCTACCGGGTGGAGCTGCGCGCCTCGCTGGAGGCCGAGACCTGGAACGCGCAGATCTCGCTGCTCACCGGCATGGCCGCCGCCTCGATGATGCTGGACGCCGAGATCGGCCTGCTGCGCGTGCTCCCGCCCGCCCCCGCCGAGCAGGTCGCTCAGATGCGCCGGGTGGCCGCCGCGCTCGGCGTGCCGTGGCCGGAGGACGCCACTTACGGCGACGTCGTGTACGGGCTCGACCCGAAGGTCCCCCAGCAGGCGGCGTTCCTGGAGGAGTCCACGGCCCTGCTGCGCGGGGCCGGGTATGTGGCCTTCAACGGCGAGCCGCCCGCCCAGGCGGACCATGCGGCGGTGGCCGCGCCGTACGCACACGTGACCGCGCCGCTGCGCCGTCTCATCGACCGCTACGCCACCGAGATCTGCCTGTCGATCGCGGCGGGTGAGCCGGTCCCCGAGGAGATCCAGAAGGCCATGGGCGAACTGCCCGGCATCATGCACACGACCGGGCTGCGCGCCGGCGCCGTCGAGCGGGCGTGTGTGGACCTCGTGGAGGCGTTCGTGCTGCGCGAGCGGGTGGGCCGGACGTTCGACGCGGTGGTGATCGACGTGGACGACAGGCACGCGTGGGGACAGGTTCAGATCACCGATCCCGCGGTGGTGGCCCGCTGTGACGGCGAGGGGCTTGAACTGGGCAAGCCGGTCCAGGTGAGGTTGACACGCGCCGACCCGGCTACCCGTGAGGTCCGATTCAGCCTGGCCTGAGGGCACCGGCCACCCGGTGGCTGCCGAACCGCAGGCCGATGCGCCGGGCCGCCCGTGCGCCTGGACAGCCCAGAGGCCGCGTCCGGGGGGCTCGGACGCGGCCTCGGCCACAGGAGAGTGGCGACTTACCTCTTCAGGCTCCACCCCGTGCCGACACCCGCCAGGTGCAACGCGACCGCGACCAGTCCCAGGAGGACGAGCGTGGCGACGGTCACGACGCTGCCGACGGCCACGCCGGCGAGCTGGAAGATCAGTGCGAGGGCGAAGAGAAGTGCGGCGACGAGAGCTAACATTCCTACCTCCTCGGGCAGGGGTCCAAAAGGGTCCGCCATGGGGATGTCCATCGCGGAGACCCCGGAAACGGCCCTCAAGGTGACGTTACGCGCACAAATCGTCACAAGGTATTGACCGGGCGGCCAGTTGGTCCCGGGCCCACGGGAACCGGGCCCGGGAAGCCGGCGGGAGCCGATCTCAGGTGAGGGAGGAGTAGGCGACCACGCCGCGCCGGAGCGCCTCCATCGCCTTGCCCGCGTTCTGCTTGACCTTGCTGTTCTTGGGGGCGGCGTCGGCGATCTGACCGAGCAGGTCGAGCAACTGCTTGACCCAGCGGACGAAGTCGCCGGCCGCCAGTTCGGATCCGTTGACCCCGTCCCTCAGCACGGCGTCCAGGTTGCCGCCCTTGGCCCAGCGGAAGGCCGGCCAGGCGAAGCCGAGGTCGGGCTCCCTGATGAAGGACAGGCCGTTGTCGCTCTCGATCGACTCCAGCTCACCCCAGAGACGGACCATGTCTCCCAGAGCCCTCTGCGCGCCGCCTGCGGGGATCCTCGGCTGGCGGGCGTCGTCGGCCTGCCTGGACTCGAAGACCAGGGAGGACACGACGGCCGCCAGTTCGGCCGGGTCCAGATCCTCCCAGAGCCCGGACCGCAGGCACTCGGCGGTGAGCAGGTCGAGCTCGGTGTAGATCTGGGCCAGGCGACGGCCCTCGGCGGTGACGCTCTCGCCGTCGAGGTAGCCGAGCTGGTCGAGGACCGCGCAGACCTTGTCGAAGGTGCGGGCGATGACGTGGGAACGGCCCTCGACCCGGCGGCGCAGCCCCTCGGTCTCGCGCAGCAGCTTGTAGTAACGCTCGGCCCAGCGGGCGTGGTCCTCGCGCTCGTCACAGCCGTGGCAGGGATGCTGGCGGATCGCCTTGCGCAGGCGGTTGATCTCCTCGTCCTCGGCGGCGTGGTCGCGCGCCCTCGCGGGCTTGCCGAAGTCACGGTCGCCGATCTTGGCGTGGACGGAGGCGATCAGATTGGCCCGTTCCTTCGGCGAGCGCGCGTTGAAGTTCTTCGGGATGCGCAGATGCTCGACCGGCTCCACCGGGACCGGGAAGTCGACCGGCGACAGCTTCTTGACCTGCTTGCCGATGGTCAGCACCAGTGGCGAGGGGCCCTCGCCCCGGGAGTTGAGTCCGGGATCGAGGACGACGGCCAGACCGGCGCGGCGGCCTCCGGGGATGCGGATGATGTCACCGGGCTTGAGCGCCTCCAGCGAGCGCAGCGCCTGTGCCCTGCGGGCCGCGCCGCGCTGGCGCGACAGCTCGGCCTCACGGTCCGACAGCGCCCTGCGCATCGCGGCGTACTCCTCGAAGTCGCCCAGGTGGCAGGTCATCGCCTCGCGGTAGCCCTCCAGGGCCTCCTCGGCGCGGCGGACCTGTTTGGCGATGCCCACCACGGCCCGGTCGGCCTGGAACTGCGCGAAAGAGGACTCCAGGAGCGTCCTGGCGCGTTCCCTGCCCACCTGCCCGACCAGGTTGACCGCCATGTTGTAGGAGGGGCGGAAGCTGGAGCGCAGCGGGTAGGTGCGGGTGCTGGCCAGACCTGCGACCTGCAGCGGGTCCATGCCCGGCTGCCACTGGACCACCGCGTGGCCCTCCACGTCGATGCCACGCCGCCCGGCCCGGCCGGTGAGCTGGGTGTATTCGCCAGGGGTGAGGTCGGCGTGGGTCTCGCCGTTCCACTTGTCGAGCTTCTCGATCACCACGGAGCGTGCGGGCATGTTGATGCCCAGCGCGAGGGTCTCGGTGGCGAACACCGCCTTGACCAGGTTGCGGGTGAACAGCTCCTCGACGACCTCCTTGAAGGCCGGGAGCATGCCCGCGTGGTGGGCCGCCAGGCCGCGCTCAAGGGCGTCGCGCCATTCGAGGTAGCCGAGGACGGCCAGGTCCTCGTCCGGCAGGTGCGCGGTGCGCTCGTCGACGATCTGGCGGATCTGGTGGCGCTCGGTGTCGGTGGTGAGGCGGATGCCGGCGTGCAGGCACTGCTCGACGGCGGCGTCGCACCCGGCACGGGAGAAGATGAAGGTGATCGCCGGCAGCAGGCCGCCGGCGTCGAGACGCTCGATGGCCACGGCCCGGTCGGGCGGGGCGGACCTGCGCGGGCGGGAGTAGCCACGCCGGCCCCTGCCGTAGGACTGACGCTCCTCGTCCCTGGCGATCCGCACCAGGTGGGGGTTGACCTGTGGCCGCTGGCCGTCCTCGTCCATCAGGAACAGGTCGTAGAGGCGGTTGCCGACGAGCATGTGCTGCCAGAGCGGGACGGGGCGGTGCTCGTCGACGATGACGCTGGTGTCGCCGCGGACCTCGCCCATCCACTCGCCGAACTCCTCGGCGTTGCTGACGGTGGCCGACAGGGCGACCAGCCGCACCGACTCGGGCAGATGGATGATCACTTCTTCCCAGACCGCGCCGCGGAACCGGTCGGCCAGGTAGTGCACCTCGTCCATGACGACGAAGCCGAGCCCCGCCAGGGTGCCTGACCCGGCGTAGAGCATGTTGCGCAGCACCTCGGTCGTCATGACGACGATCGGGGCGTCGCCGTTGATGCTGTTGTCGCCGGTGAGCAGGCCGACTTTCGCCGCGCCGTACCGTCTGACCAGGTCGTTGTACTTCTGGTTGGACAGCGCCTTGATCGGGGTGGTGTAGAAGCACTTGCGGTCCTGCTCCAGGGCCAGGTGCACCGCGAACTCGCCCACCACGGTCTTGCCCGAACCGGTCGGGGCCGCCACCAGGACTCCGTCGCCCGCCTCCAGCGCCCGGCAGGCGTCGAGCTGGAAGTCGTCCAGCTCGAAGTCGTACAGACCACGGAACGAGGTCAGCGCCGGCCCGCTGTCAGCCTGGCTCTGACGGAAGGCAGCGTAACGTTCCGCTGGGGTCGTCATAGTCTCCACCCTACCGATATCGGGATTCCGGTCCGCCCGCCGCATGCTCGACGGATCCGGGCCGGGCCCCGCGCGCCGCCTCCTATGTGAGGACGCGCAGCGAGCCGGGGACGACCTCGCAGACGAACGGGGCGGGCCCGACCCGCTCACCATCGGCGTAGGCGACCACGCCCGGGGCTTCCAGCGCGATCCGGCGGGCGCGTCTGGTCACGACGGCGGGGTGGGTGACGTGGGTGCCCCGGTAGACGCGGGGGAAGGTGCGCAGGAACTCCCCCTTGGGCACGGCGCCGAGGATCGTCACGTCCAGCAGGCCGTCGTCGGGGACGGCGGCCGGGCAGATCCGCATGCCGGCGCCGTAGGAGTGGGTGTTGCCGATCGCGACCAGCATGGCCTCCTGCTCGACGATCTCGCCGTCCAGGTCGATCCGGAAGGGGATCGGCCGGAAGGACCGGAGCTCCTCGGCCAGCGCGACCAGGTATCTGGCCATGCCGGGCGGCCAGGTCATCCGGTTGGCCCGCTCGTTGACGCGGGAGTCGAAGCCGCAGGAGACCACCCCGGCGAACCACTCGTCCTTGCCGATCCTCGCGGCGTCGACCGTGCGGGGCTCGGCCCTGAGCACGATGTCGGCGGCCTCGAGGGTGTCCTTCCTCGGCAGGCCGAGCGCACCCGCGATGTCGTTGCCGGTCCCGGCGGGGATGACGCCCAGCGGGACATCCGTGCCGGCGACCGCCTGGACCGCCAGATGGACCAGACCGTCCCCGCCGAAGGCCACCAGCGCGTCGGGGCCTTCGGCGACAGCCGTGCAGGCGCGTTCCAGTGCGTCGTCCGCGGACTCCCCGACGATCACCGAAACCTCCGCGCCGCCCTGCCGGAGCCTGTGGAGCACCGGGGCGAGCAGGCCGCGTGAGCGGCCGCCGCGGGCGGCGGGATTGACGAGGACAGCGATCTCTCCGGGCACAGACCGGAACTTATCGCCTATCTACCGGGGTCGACATCCGTCGTGCCCGAATCGAGAGGAGAAGTGTCAGCCGGGAGAGGAGAGGCCTCGTCATCGGACAGGTGGGAGAAGTCCTCGTCCTTCGGCTGACGTCTCTCCCGCAGATACATGAAGCCTTCGGCGAGAGCGAACAGGATCACCATCGGCAGGGCCAGCGCGATCATCGTGAACGGATCGCCGCCCGGGGTGGCGACCGCGGCGAAGACGAACATGAGGAAGATCACCATACGACGGTACTTGGCGACCAGCGCGTGTGGCAGGACCCCGATGATGTTCAGGAAGACCATCAGCAGCGGCAACTCGAAGGAGATGCCGAACACGATGATCATGATCAGTGCGTAGCTGAGGTATTCGTCGATCGTGAGGCTGGTGAGCGTGCCGGGCGGGGCGAACCCGAGGAGGATCGACAGGCCCGTGTCCATCACGAAGTAGGCCAGGGCCGAGCCGACGAGGAACAGCGGGACGGCCAGCACCATGAACATGACCGAGTAGCGCTTCTCGTTGCGGTACAGGCCTGGGGTGACGAAGCCCCAGATCTGCCAGAGCATGATCGGCGACGACACGACCAGGCCGAACATCGCCGCGACCTTCAGATTCACGAAGAAGGAGTCGAAGACGCCGAGGATGAGCATCGTGCACTGGCCGGGCCGTAGTTGCTGGGCCTGAGGCAGCCCGCAGTACGGCTCGGAGATGAACTTCCAGATCGGATCGAAATAGATGAATCCGATGATGATGCCAACGAGCAGCCCGAGCAGCGCGATGATCAGCCGGTTACGCAGTTCACGGAGATGATCCATGAGCGGCATACGCCCCTCAGCCGAGTCGTCTGACGGTACCGACCCGTTACGGCCCGGCTTGGGCCATTTCAGCAGCGCCATTCGCGAATCCCGGTCCGAGAGGTGAGGTGATCAGGGGACTGAAGCCTACTGGGGCTTCGGGACACCTGCCTGAGCGCGCAGCCGGGCAGCCTGCTCCTCCAGGGCGCGGGCCTGCTCCTCGGCCGACAGCGTGGGCGCCGCCGGAGTGATCGGCTGCGGAGCCGGGGCTGCGGGCTGGGGCTGCGCCTGGACGGTCGTGGCCGCCTGGGCATCGGGGTCGTCGTGGAGCTTGGAGGTCTCCGCCTTGAAAATACGCAGCGACCTGCCCAGTCCGCGAGCGGCGTCCGGCAGCTTCTTCGCACCGAACAGAAGCACCAGGATCAACCCGATGATAATCAGCTCAGTGGGTCCCAGGTTGGGCATGACACATCCTTAAGCCGAGCGACATGCAATCTCTCGTCACGATCGTACGCTGCCCGGAGCACAGACTCATCCCTTCGGGTCATGTATTGTCCCGGCCCCCCTGCCGGACAGGACCCGTGCCGGCTCCAGCCGCCTGCTCGTCCGCTCGACCTCCTTACCCAGCTCGCGGGCCGCCAGCAGCACGCGGAACCCCAGCACTCCGAGGACGAGCAGCCCCATGAAAGCCAGCGCGACGGCGGCGAAGATCCAGCCCATGTCGTGAGATCTTAACCTGGCGGCCAGGTGACCGACGCCTGAGGATCAGCTCAGGGGACCGACGCGTAACGGCTCAACGCCGAGGTCGCGGCCTCCCGCACGCTCGCGGCCAGCGAGCCGGGGGAGAGCACCCGCCCGGTGTCACCCAGGCGCAGCGCCAGCCGTACCAGCCAGCCCTGGTCGCGCGCCCGCAGCGCCACCCGCAGGCGGCCCTCGCCGAGCTCCTCCACCTGCTCGCACGGGTAGTACTCGGCGACCCAGCGACCGGCCGGGGTCAGCTCCAGCTCCACCAGCTCGTCGGTCGGCGAGGGCCGGAACACCCCCGAGGTGACCTCCTCGGACACGGCGTCGGCGGGCGGGTCGGCGGCCACGTCGAGCATCTCGACGGTGAGCATCCGGTCGAGCCGGAACAGCCGCACCGCCTCGGCCCGGTAGCACCAGCCGGACAGGTAGGAGCGGCCGTCCACCACCACCAGGCGCATCGGATCGACCTCGCGCGGCGTGATCTCGTCGCGGCCCGGCACGTAGTAGCGCAGCGACAGCCGCCTGCCGCGCCGCAGCGCCTCGTTCACCGTGGGCAGCGCGTCGGGGGTGGCGTCCACCTCGACGGCGACCTGGCTGCTGACCGCCGCCGCGCCCTCCACGGAGGCCTGCTCGAACTTGGCGATGACCCGGGCCAGCGCGTCGCGCTCGCCGAACTCGGGCATCTCGGCGAGCATCCGCAGGGCCACCAGCAGCGCGCTGGCCTCGTCCACGCCCAGCCGGAGCGGGCGGGCGATGGTGTCGGCGTTGTCGATGACGATCTCGCCGCCGTCCCACGACACGTCGATCAGGTCACCGGGGGTGTGTCCGGGCAGCCCGCACATCCACACCAGCTGCAGGTCGTCGATGAGCTGTTTCTCGCTGAGCCCGAAGATCTTCGCCACCTCGGGCACCTGGGCCCCGGGGTGCGACATCAGATAGGGAACCAGCGCCAGCAGCCGGGGCAACCGGTCGGCCGTACTCATGCTCTGCTCCACTCCGCGTCCGCGACGCGCCAGTCGCTCACTGCCCACTCCCCCGCGCCCGGCACCTGTCGTCCGTCATGCCAGCGTGCCCTTCAGGCGGCGGATCACGGCGTCGCGGGCGTCCGGCGGCCCGGCCACCTCGGCGTCGGCGGCGAAGCCGACGACCCACCCGGCCAGCCGCTCGGGGTCGCTGAAATCGACGTCCAGCTCGTCCCACCCGCCGGATCCGGGCCGTACGGCCCTGGCCACCTGGCGCAGTCCCTGGCAGGTGCCCTCGCGGACCCGGATGAGCGCGGTGCGCTCGGAGACCGCCAGGTCGTCGCGGTAGCCGACCATCGACCTGATGTCGACCCCCTCGGGCACCACCACAGTCCCGGGGCGGCCCACCGGGGTGACCTGGCCGCTGATCCGGCTGAGCCGGAACGCCCGGGCCGCGTCGCGGTCGCGGTCGTGGCCCACCACGTACCACCGGCCCCGGCGGCTGACCACGCCCCACGGCTCCACCGTGCGGGTCAGCACGCTCTCACTGGCCGCCGCCCGGTAGGCGAAGCGGACCGTCCGCCGGTCGCGCACGGCCTCCCAGAGCGCGGGGAAGGCCGGGTCCTGGGTATCGACCCGCAGCTCCAGCGCCCCGCCGAGCATCCCGCCCGCCTCGTCGGTCTCCACTCCCCCGGCACGCAGCTTCAGCAACGCTCCGCTGGCCGCCTCGGCCAGACTGGCCCGCTGCCACACCTGGGCCGCCAGACCCACCACGGCCACCTCGTCGGGCTCCAGGGTGATCTCCGGCAGCTCGTAGGCCTGCGGGACGATCCGGTAACCCGGATCCTCCTCCCACGGGTCCTTGTAGACCTCGATCGGGATGCCGATCTCACGCAGCTCGTTCTTGTCGCGCTCGAACATCCGCTGGAAGGCCTCGTCGTTGGCGGCGTCGTAGCCGGGCACCGCCTGGCGGATGTGCTCGGCGCTCAGCGGCCGCCGCGTGGCGAGCAGGCAGATCACAAGGTTCAGCAACCGCTCGGTCTTCCGGCGCGACATCCGGCCTCCCTCCCTTTCCAAGTGACTCTACGTCCGGGTGACGCTACTCTTCCCCGCGTGATCAGATGGCGCAGGGGCGAGGTCGTACGGATCCGGCGCGAGTGGCCGGGGGCGGTGGAGCTCGACGTCACCACCTCGGATGGCAGCGCGCGAGCGCTGGCCTATCCCGCCCTGGTGGGACGCCCGGAGCCCGGCGACATGGTGCTGCTCAACACGACCGCGCTCGCGATGGGCCTCGGTACGGGAGGTTACGCCATGGTGGTGGCACTTCCGGACCGTTTACCGGAAGATCCGCAAGGTCCCGGACACCTGGTGAAGGCACGGTACACCCCGTTGCAGACGACCGTGCTCGGCGCCGACGAGCAGGACTCCCCCTTCCACGAGGTGCTGCGCGAGGCCGACTCCCTGGACGGCATGCCGGTGATCGTCGCCGACCTGCACTCGGCGCTCCCGGCGATCCTGTGCGGTCTGTACGGCTCGCGCCCCCCGAGCGGGCCCGGAGAGGGGAGCCGGCGGGAGCCCGGGGTCCCCCGGGTCGCCTACGTGATGCTCGACGGCGGCGCCCTGCCCGCCTGGTTCTCCATGTCGTGCGCTCAGCTGAAGGAGGCCGGCTGGCTGTGCGGGGTGGTCACGGTGGGCCAGGCCTTCGGCGGCGACGTGGAGGCCGTGACGCCGCACACGGGCCTGCTCGCGGCCCGGCACGTCCTGGACGCCGACGTGGCGATCGTCACCCAGGGGCCGGGCAACCTGGGCACCGGCACCCGCTGGGGCTTCTCCGGCGTCTCGGCGGGAGAGGCGGTCAACGCCGCCGCCGTCCTCCAGGGACGCCCGGTCGCGGCGCTGCGGGTCAGCGAGGGCGACCGGCGCGAGCGCCACATCGGCGTCTCCCACCATTCGCTGACCGCCTACGGCCGGGTGGCCCTGGCCCCGGCCCAGGTCGTCGTGCCGGAGTTGCCGGGCGACTTCGGCAGGCGGGTGGCCGAGCAGTCGGAGCCGCTGGCCGTACGGCACGAGCTGGTCGGGGTGCCGGTGGACGGGCTCCGGGAAGCGCTCCTGGGCTCCCCGGTCCGGCTGTCGACGATGGGCAGGGGCCTGGACGAGGACCTGGCCTACTTCCTGACCTCGGCCGCCGCCGGCCGCCACGCGGCCTCGCTGCTGTCGTAGAAGTCCTTGAAGGTGAAGGCCCGCGGCGTCGGGCCGTGCGCCTTGAGCAGCTCCAGGCGGTCCATGCCCTCCCCCAGCGTCGGGGTGTGCCCTTCGGGGATCCACCACATCACCGTGTACGGCTCCGCCATGCGCAGAAACCACTCCCTGCGCCGCTGCAGGACGCCCAGGTGGGCGCTGCGGTAGACGAAGTCCCACAGCGTGTCGCGCGACTCCCACACCGAGAAGTTGATCAGCATGTGGTCGCCGTAGTCGTGTTCGACCGTGTCCTGCGGGCCGTCGCCGCCCTTGAGCCGCCACACGAAGCCGGGCGCCGCGTCGGAGAGCTGGTTGACGGGGTCGAGTGCCGCGACGAAGTCGGCGAGTTCGGGGGAGTCCTTGGGCACGCGCATGTGGGCGACGTTGAGCTGGGCCAGGTGCATGGTCATCAGCAGACCATCCCGGAACCTTCTATGTCAATAATCATTGTTTTTAGAGGTTCCCGCGGAGAATCAGGGATTCTCCGCGGAGAAGGAGACACAGCACTCCCCCGGCCTGGGGTCCAGCCGGGCCGTCGTGACCCCGTCCCCCAGCCCGGCCAGAAGCCCCTGGCAGAGCGCGAGGTTCATCGAACAGACCATGAGCGGATGCTCTTCGGCGAGCAGGCGGAACGGGCAGTTGCGCAGCCGCAGGCGGCCGTCCTCCTCATAGGGCTCGTAGCCGCGCCGCCGGAGCACCTCGCCGAGGTCCTCCCCCGGCGCGGCGAGCCTGGTCCCGGCCCGCCGCGCGGCGTGTTCGGCCTGCTCGTCGGCGCCGAGCAGCTCCACCACCTCGGCCAGCACCCGCGCCGGCGTCCGGTAGTCGCGCGCCGGGACGCTGACCTGCCACTCCCCCGGCGCGCGGCGGTAGACCTTCGCCGGACGGCCGCTGCCCGGCCCGGACCTGTCCGTCAGCCGTTTAAACCCCGACTCCAGCAGTCCGGCCTCGACCAGCTTGTCCAGGTGGAACGCGGCCAGGGTCCGCTGCACCCCCACCGCCTCGGCGGCCTCGTTGCGCCCCACCTCCCGGCCCCGAGAGGCGACGTAGTCGTAGACGACCCGCCGTACCGGGTCCTGCAGGGACGCCACCGCGCCGAGGTCATCACCGCTCACAGCCGGGATTCTAGGGCGAGACGGGGGAGGGACGGTCAGTAGGCGGCGACGACGTCGACGAGGAAGACCAGGGTGTCGGTGCCCTTGATCTTGTCGCCCGAGCCCTGCTTGCCGTAACCGAGGTCCGGCGGGATGCTCAGCAGCACCCGGCTGCCGACCGGCACGCCGACCAGGCCCTGGTCCCAGCCCTTGATGACCTTGCCGGTGCCGATCTGGAACATGATCGGCTGACCCCCGCGCGACCAGCTGCTGTCGAACTCGACGTCCGAGCCCCAGATCTTCCCGGCGTACTGGACCAGGATCGACTGGCCGGACTTGACCTCCGGCCCGGTGCCCTTGATGACCGTCTTGGCGACGAGCTTCTCGGGCGCCTTCTCCTTGGTCTTGGTGGTGAGCTTGGGCGCGGCGTCGCCGCCGGGGTTCTCCACCTTGACGCCCTTGAGGCCCGGGTCGGTCGCGGTGCCCTGGGCCGCCTTGCCCTCGGGGACGCCGACCACGTCGACCACGAAGACCTGCGACTGGCCCGCGGGCACCTGGGCCCGCTGCTCGGCGGGCACCGAGTCCTTGGCGACGACGGACAGGAACCTGCCGCCCCCCTTGGTCTCGGCGAACCCCTTGCGCAGGATCTCCGGGACCTCCTGGTTGATCGTGATGAGCTGGGGGCCGCCCTCGTCGTAGGTCGAGCCGGTCAGCTTGTTCTCCTTGCCGTCCCAGGTGTAGACGGTGAAGTTGGCGACCACGTTGCCGCCCTCCTTGGGGGCGGCGCCGACGGTGCCCGGTGTGATCACCTGGTAGGAGGAGGTCTCCACGACCTTCGCGGGGAAGACCACATTGGGCTTGGCGTTCGTCGCTCCGGTCACCTTCAGCGCCGGGGCCGAGCCGCCGGGGCTGCCGGAGGCGGTGCCGGTGGCGGCACCGGTGCTCCCTCCCGAGCCACAGGCGGCGGCGAACAACAGAGGCACTGAGGCCAGTACGGCCAGACTGCGGCGGCGCATAGATATCCCTCAAGCAGACGTCAGGTTCGCGCCACACTACCCGGCTGGACATATGGATGGGTTAAGCCCCAACCGATCTTGCCGAAGCGTGACCATCACATTCCTGCGATCAGTTTGTCCACCCTCTCGTCCACGCTGCGGAAGGGGTCCTTGCACAGGACGGTGCGCTGCGCCTGGTCGTTGAGCTTCAGGTGCACCCAGTCGACGGTGAAGTCGCGGCGCTTCTCCTGCGCCTTGCGGATGAACTCCCCGCGCAGTCGCGCCCGGGTGGTCTGCGGCGGGACCGACTTGGCCTCGAAGATCTTCAGGTCGGTGGTCACCCGTTCCACCGCGCCGCGCTTCTGCAGCAGGTAGAACAGGCCACGGCGGCGGTGCACGTCGTGGTAGGCCAGGTCGAGCTGGGCGACCCTGGGACTCGACAGAGGGAGGTCGTACTTCCTCCGGTAGCGCTCGATCAGCTGGTATTTCGTCACCCAGTCGATCTCCCGGGCGACCCGGTCCAGGTCGCCGGTGTCGACGGCGTCGAGTGTCCGCTCCCACAGCTCCAGAACCCGGTGGCTGATCTCGTCACCGCCACGGCGGTCGACGAAGTCGCGGGCCTTGGAGAGGTATTCCTGCTGGATCTCCAGCGAGGACGCCTCCCTGCCGTTGGCCAGCCGCACGCGGCGCCGCCCGGTCATGTCATGGGAGACCTCCCGGATGGCCCGGATCGGGTTCTCCAGCGACAGGTCGCGCATCACCGTGCCCGCCTCGATCATGCGCAGGACCAGGTCGGTCGCACCGACCTTGAGCAGCATGGTCGTCTCGCTCATGTTGGAGTCGCCGACGATGACGTGCAGGCGGCGGAAGCGCTCGGCGTCGGCGTGCGGCTCGTCACGGGTGTTGATGATCGGGCGCGACCGCGTGGTCGCACTGGAGACGCCCTCCCAGATGTGCTCGGCCCGCTGGGAGACGCAGTAGACCGCTCCACGGGGAGTCTGCAGCACCTTGCCGGCACCACAGATGATCTGCCGGGTCACCAGGAAGGGGATGAGCACGTCGGCCAGCCGGCCGAACTCGCCGTGCCGGCCGACCAGATAGTTCTCGTGGCAGCCGTAGGAGTTTCCGGCCGAGTCGGTGTTGTTCTTGAACAGGTAGATGTCGCCGGCGATGCCCTCCTCGCGGAGCCTCTTCTCGGCATCGACGAGGAGTCCCTCCAGGATGCGTTCCCCCGCCTTGTCATGGGTGACGAGCTCCACGACGTTGTCACACTCGGGGGTGGCGTATTCGGGGTGGCTGCCCACGTCCAGATAGAGGCGGGCACCGTTGCGCAGAAAGACGTTGCTCGATCGGCCCCAGGAGACGACCCGGCGGAATAGATAACGCGCGACCTCGTCGGGCGACAGCCGCCGCTGCCCCCTGAACGTGCAGGTGACGCCGTACTCGTTCTCAAGCCCGAAGATGCGACGATCCATTGCCTCACACTATTCGCCGAACCCCTCTTGCGGGAGGGATCAATGGGGTTTTCGGTCGTACGGCTTATGCCCCCGGCGGTGAACTGCTAAGCATGAGCACGGCTCGCGCCCCGCCCCTGTCCGCCGCGCGGGCCCGCGGGGAGACCGCCGGCACCGGAGCGGACCGACCGGCGCCCGGTCAGAAGATCTTGACGGCCTTGACGGTCCGGCCGTCCGCCGGTGCGCGGAGAGAAGGAGGGAGCGCCGCGCCGGCCGGGCACGGCGCTCCCTCCGGGGACGGCGCGAGGATCAGGGGGTGTAGATCTCCTGGAGCTTGACGATCTCACCGCGGTAGACGGTGATCAGCGAGGCACGCCGGTACTTCTTCACCCTGGTCAGCAGCGTGTCGCGGGAGCACCGTTTGGCGCCCAGCCCCTGCTTGTTCACGGTGAGGCCCATCATCTCGGCCGAGCAGCCCAGGGCGCTCAGGAAGACGACGTTCTTGGCGACGGGCGAGGCGTACGCGGTGGCGGCACCCTCCCGCGGGCCCGTGAAATGGCCCTCGGTGTATCTGCCCTTCACCCATTTGATCGGTTCGTACTCCACCTGGCCGGTGGACACGTGGGTGATCCAGCCGCGCAGGACGCCGTCCTTGCGGGAGCTGATGTGCTTGGTGAAGTCGTGGCCCGGGTCGGCCTGGAACGTCGTTCCGAAGGTCTTCGGCACGGGGAAGTCGGGGATCGCCACGGCTTCGGCCGGGACCGCGCCGGCCAGGGCGACGGAGAGCACGGCGGCGGCGGCCAGCAAGGAGCGCTTCATTCCCGATACGACGACGGCGGCGAGACTCCGGTTGGCCGGAAACCATGTGATACACGTCACAATACGGAGCGCCGTGCCCCCGGGCAGGGGCACGGCGCTCCGCCGCCACGTGATCAGGTGTCCGAGCCGGTGTCGACGTCTCCCTCGGGCGCGGTGGGCGGAACGTCCGCTTCGGGCGTGGGGGCCGGGGCGGGCGCCTCGGTGCTCTCGGCCAGCAGGCGTTCCAGCCTCGGGCCGCTGAGCCGCAGGAACTTGCGGTGCGACCGGTTGCGGTCGAGCACGGCGACCTCGAGCTGGCCGGCCGGAGGACGCTCGCCGCCCGGCTCGGTCAGCGCGAACAGCGCCGCCTCGAGCGCCTCGACCAGCGGAAGGCCCTCGCGGTAGCGCTCCTTGAGCCGGGCCGCGACCGCCTCGGCCTGGCCGCCCATCGCCACCAGACCCGTCTCGTCGAACACCGACCCGTCGAAGGTGAGGCGGTAGATGTGGTCCTCGTCGGAGGAGTCGCCGACCTCGGCCACCACGATCTCCACCTCGAACGGCTTCATCGACTCGGTGAAGATCTGACCGAGGTTCTGGGCGTAGAGGTTGGCCAGGCCACGCGCGGTGACGTCGTCCCGGGCGTAGTTGTAGCCGTTGATGTCGGCGTAGCGGATGCCGCCGAGTCTCAGCGCCTCGAACTCGTTGTAACGGCCGACCGCGGCGAAGCCGATCCTGTCGTAGATCTCGCTGATCTTGTGCAGCGCCCGGGAGGGGTTGGGGGCGACGAACAGGATGCCGTGCTCGTACTGCAGAACGACGACGCTGCGGCCCCGCGCGATCCCCTTGCGCGCATAGTCGGCCTTGTCCCGCATCTGCTGCTCGGGCGAGACATATCCAAAAGGCATGGACACCTGGGGTGGTCCTCTCGTGTTAGCGCAGCGGGGCGACAGGGCCGTCGGGGGAGCTCATCCGCTCGTCGAGGACGGTCTGGACGTGAGCGCCCACCTCCTCGTCGGACAGACGGTGGAAGCCGTCGGCGGTGATCTGCACTACGACAGGCCAGATCTTACGGGTGACGTCGGGGCCGCCGGTCGCCGAGTCGTCGTCGGCGGCGTCGTAGAGCGCGTGGATGAGCGCCAGCACGACCTCCTCCGGCGAGGCGTTCTCCCGGTAGAGCTTCTTCAGCGCGCCGCGCGCGAAGATCGAGCCGGAGCCGATCGAGTGATACTGCTGCTGCTCGTAGGGACCGCCTCCGACGTCGTATCCGAAGATGCGCCCGCCGTCGGTCTCGGGGTCGTAGGCGGCGAACAACGGCACCACGACCAGCCCCTGCATGGCCATGCCGAGGTTGCCGCGGATCATGGTGGCGAGCCGGTTGGCCTTACCCGCCACCGAGAGCGTGCGGCCCTCCATCTTCTCGTAGTGCTCAAGCTCCACCTGGTAGAGGCGGGCCATCTCGATGCCGGTGCTCGCCGCCCCGGCGATGCCCATGCACGAGTATTCGTCGGTGCGGAACACCTTCTCCATGTCTCGCTGGGAGATGATGTTGCCCGAGGTCGCCCGGCGGTCACCGGCCATCACCACGCCGCCGGCGCAGGTCGCCGCGACGATCGTGGTGGCGTGGGGAATCCGGTCGCCGACCGGGGCCGCCAGGGTCTCGTTCCGGCCGGGCAACAGATCCGGCGCGTATGACCCGACGAACTCGGTGAACGAGGAGATGCCGCTGTTCGTGAAGATGTGATTCACCATGCCGGCGGGCAGGTCCCTGTGCGATCCCACGCGACTCCCTCCAAAGGTGCGGTCCTTTAAGGCCCGACCTTACTCATCTTGCCGTGTTGCTTGCACTTCCCTGGATCAGCTCAGCGCGAACCACCTCCGAGCGGATCATTGAATCTTTACGACCGGGTAAGCACGTGTAATTGTCGAGTTGTCGTGACATGCCTCCACCACCAGAAGAGGTCACTGTGAGACTCTTCAACCGCCCTGTCCTGATTGCGACACTGACCACCGCCGTCCTCGCGTTGCCCGGCTGCGGTGCCGGCGCCCCCGCCGGAGACGACGGCACCACTTTGATCATCACCGCCAACGCCATCTCCGGCGGCAAGAACTCGGTCAGCGCCGAATGGATCAAACAGTGGGTCATCCCCCGGTTCGAGGCCGCGCAGAAGGCCGCGGGACGTGATGTCCACGTGCTGTTCCAGCCCAACGGCGTGGGCGACGAGCAGTACAAGACGAAGATGGCCCTGGACCTGAAGTCGAAGACCGGGGCCGATGTGCTCGACCTCGACGGGATCTGGGTGGGCGAGTTCGCCCAGGCCGGATACGTCAAGCCGCTCACCGAGGTGGGCGGGGCGGCCGTGGAGTCGTGGGAGGGGTGGAAACAGATCCCCCAGGCCGTGCAGGGCCTGGGCATCTTCGACGGTAAGAAGTACGGGCTGCCGCAGGGGACCGACGGCCGGGTTCTGTACTACAACAAGGAGCTGTTCAAGAAGGCCGGTCTGCCTGAGCCGTGGCAGCCGAAGAGCTGGCAGGAGATCCTCGACGCGGGTGCGGCGCTGAAGAAACTGCCCGGCGTGACGCCGATCCAGATCAACGCGGGCACCGCCATGGGCGAGGCGACCGCGATGCAGGGCGCGCTGCCCCTGTTGGCCGGCACCGGCACGGAGATCTACGCGAACGGCAAGTGGACGGGTTCCTCTCAGGGGGTCAGGGATGTCCTGGAGTTCTACCGGCAGATCTACGCGGGCGGCCTGGGTGACCCGAAACTCCAGCAGGAGGCCAAGGGCCGCGACAAGTCCTTCGCCGAGTTCGCCGACGGCAGGATCGGCATCCTGGCGGAGGGCGACTACTTCTGGCGGGCGGTGATCGACCCCAAGGCGGGTGTGGCCCCGATGGCCGACCGTGACCAGGTGGTGGGCTACGCCAAGATCCCCGCCATGCGGCCCGGCACCGGAATCCGCGGCCAGGACTTCGTCAGCATGTCCGGCGGAGGCGTGAGCGTGCTGAACCCCTTCTCCAAGCACCCCCAGCAGGCGTGGGAACTGCTGTCGTTCATGTTCTCCGCCGAGGCGGTCAAGGCCCAACTCGCCGGAGCCGCCCGCGTCACCTCCCGTTCCGACGTCAACACCGAGGTCCTCGCCGACGACCCGATGCTGAGCTTCGTCTCCGAGGAGATCCTGCCGATCACCGCCTACCGCCCCGGCCTGGCCGTCTACCCCCAGGTGTCGGCCGCCCTGCAGGAGGCGACGGCGGACGTCGTCTCCGGCAAGACCTCCGAGGAGGCCGCCACGGCCTACCGGGCCAAAGTGGAGGGACTGGTCGGTGGACCCGGCAACGTCGCCAACTGACCCCGCCCTCCGCAGCGTCGCAATGAGCCCGCGAGGGTGCGCCGGTGAACCGGACCGAGGAACGAAGGAGCGAAGCGGATGAGTGACGAGGGAAGTCACCGGTCACCAGCACCCGAGCCGCGACGCACAGCGTCGCAATGAGCCCGCGAGGGTGCGCCGGTGAACTGGACCGAGGAACGAAGGAGCGAAGCGGATGAGTGACGAGGGAAGTCACCGGTCACCAGCACCCGAGCCGCGACGCACAGCGTCGCAATGAGCATGGACGCGGCAGGGCTGGGACGGGGTCGGGCGGTCGCGTTCGCGCTGCCCGCCCTCGTGCTCATCGGGGTGTTCCTGATCTTCCCGGCGATCTGGACGATCTATCTCGGGCTCACCGACTACCGGCTGACCGGGCTGACCGCGGCGGACCCGCGGCTGGTGGGGGCCGGCAACTACATGACCGCCCTCGGCGACGGACGGTTCCGCAACTCGCTCTGGCTGACCGTGCAGTTCGTGCTCGGGTCGGCGATCATCGGGCAGGCCGGGCTGGGGTTCGCCCTCGCCTGGACCATGCGCGACCGGCGCGGGCCCGTGCGGCGGGTCGTCGAGGCCCTGGTGCTGCTGTCGTGGATCCTGCCCGGCTCGGTGGTGGCCTTCCTGTGGATCGCCCTGCTGGACCGCGACGGCGGCACGCTCAACGCCCTGCTCGGCACCCCCGGCGCGGCCTGGCTGCTCGACCACCCGATGCTGTCGATCATCGTGTTCAACACCTGGCGGGGCACCGCTTTTTCGATGATGCTCTACTCGGCGGCCCTGGAGAACGTGCCGCCGTCCCACCTGGAGACCGCCCGCCTGGCGGGGGCGTCCCCCCTGCAGCAGCTACGTGACGTGGTGCTGCCCCGGATCAAGGGGCACGTCCTGACCAACGTGCTGCTGACCAGCCTGTGGACGTTCAACGACTTCACCCCGTTCCTGCTCACCGCCGGCGGCCCCGAGGGGCGCTCGGAGGTCCTGCCCGTCTACATCTACAACGTGGCCCTGCGCGGCGGGCAGCTCGGCTTCGGCGCGGCCATCTCCTTCCTCGTCCTCCTGATCAACCTCGTCTTCGCCCTGGCCTACCTGCGCCTGCTCCGCGACCGCCGGGAGGTCCCCGGATGAACCTCGTCCGGCACGTGCTCGGCCGGATCGCCTCGGCCGTCTTCCTGGCGGTGGTCGTCGCGTTCTTCGCGCTGCCGATGCTCTGGCTGGCCTCGGCGCCGTTCGACGCGCACCCCTCCGTCACGGCGTCCCTGCCGGAGTTCACGCTGAACAACTTCCGGGCCATCCTCGACAACCCCTACGCGCTCGGCTCCATCGGCAACTCGGTCATCCAGGCGGGCGGCGCGGCGGCGCTCGTGGTCGTGCTGGCCGCGCTGGCCGCCTACGCCCTCTCCCGGGTCAGGGTGCCCGGGCGGGACGCCCTGCTGTACGTCCTGCTGCTGATGTCGTCGGTGGTCACCGGGACCGCCGCGATGGTGCCGATCTTCGAGCTGGCCTCGCGGCTGGACCTGATCGACACCCACCTCGGGGTCGTCCTCACCGTCTCCGGCGGCCTGCTCCCCGCGGCGATCTTCATCCTGAAGGACTTCATGGACGCCACCCCCACCTCCTACGAGGAGTCCGCACGGGTCTTCGGCGCCTCGCCGCTGCAGATCCTGCGGCACATCGTCATCCCGATGGTGCGGCCCGGACTGGCCACGATCGCGGTGTGGGCCGTGGCCAACGTGTGGGGCGGCTTCCTGCTCCAGTACATCCTGCTACGCGACCCGGACAAATCTCCGGGATCGGTCGTCCTCTACACCCTCTACACCGAGGGCGGCCAGCCCAACCTGTCCCTGATCTCGACGTTCTCGCTGCTCTATTCGCTGCCGGTGGTACTGATGTACCTGTTCGTCAGCAGCAAGTACGGCTTCCGCTTCCATGGAGGGATCAAGCGTTGATCTCCGTGCACGGCCTGACCAAGGTGTTCCCCGGGGGAGTCCGGGCGCTCGACTCCCTCGATCTCGACATCGGAGAGGGCGAGTTCTTCGCGCTGCTGGGCCCGTCGGGCTGCGGCAAGACCACGCTGCTGCGGAGCATCGCCGGTCTGGAGACGCCCACCTCCGGAAGGATCGGCATCGGCCAGACCGACGTGACCGCGCTGCCGCCCGGCCGCCGCGACGTCGCCATGGTCTTCCAGGACTACGCCCTCTTCCCTCACATGGACGTCACCGCCAACATCGCCTACCCCCTGAGGATCAAGAAGACACCCCGCGCCCGGCGCGAGGCCCGCGCCGCCGAGGTCGCCGCCAGGCTCAGTCTGAGCGAGCTGCTCGGCAGGCGCCCCGGGCAGCTGTCCGGCGGCCAGCAACAGCGGGTCGCGCTCGCCCGGGCCATCGCCTGCCACCCTCGGGTGTTCCTGTTCGACGAACCCCTGTCCAACCTCGACGCCCGCCTCCGGCTGGAGGCCCGCACCTTCCTCAAGCGCCTGCAGGACGAGCTCGGCGTCACCACCGTGTTCGTCACCCACGACCAGGGCGAGGCCCTCGCGCTGGCCCACCGGATCGCCGTCATGGACGCCGGGCGGATCACCCAGGTCGGCACACCGGCCGAGATCTTCCACCGGCCCGCCACCCCCTTCGTCGCCTCCTTCATCGGCTCCACCCCGATGAACCTGCTGCCCGGCGAGGTCAGCGGCGACACGCTCCGCGTGGCGGGGGCCGTACTGCCCGC
The DNA here is from genome assembly GCF_014203795.1 of Streptosporangium album. Classification (NCBI taxonomy): domain Bacteria; kingdom Bacillati; phylum Actinomycetota; class Actinomycetes; order Streptosporangiales; family Streptosporangiaceae; genus Streptosporangium; species Streptosporangium album. Next base: position 283,085 of record NZ_JACHJU010000003.1, read on the forward strand.
CCCTGAGGGCCTGCCGGACGGCGGACCGATCGTGTACGGCCTGCGCCCCGAATACACCGACCTGTCGCCCACCGCCAGGACCGACGGATTCGCCGGCAGGGTCGCCGTGCTGGAGAACCTCGGCACCGCCAGCCTCGTCACCCTGGAAGGTGACGGTCACCTCGTCCAGGCCGTCGCCCCCGAAGGCGACGAGCCCGCCGTCGGCGCGACCGTCTGGGCCGTCCCCCGGCGGGGGCGAGCCCTCGTGTATCACGACGACCGGCTGGCCGGCCAGATATGAGGGCGCTGCGCGTCACCGGCCGGTGGACGATGGAGGACCGGCTCGCCGCTCCCGTCCACGACGTCCCCTTCGAACTGCCCGCCGGCGCCCGGGGCTTCACCGTGCGGCTCTCCTACGACCGCTCCGCGGGGGTGCTGGACCTCGGCTGCTCCGGGCCGCTGGGTTTCCGCGGCTGGTCGGGAGGGGCCCGCTCCGAGTACACGATCACCCCCGTCTGGGCCACCCCGGGCTACCTGTCCGGCGAGCCCGAACCCGGCGTGTGGCGGGTGCTCCTCGGCCTCCACCGCGTCCCGCCGGGCGGGCTGCCGTACGAGCTGAGCGTCATCCCGCACCTGTCCCCGCCCGTCACGCCCCCCGCCAGGCCCGGTCTGCGGCCCCCTCCCCCGCCCCGCGAACCGGCCGCCGTCAGACGCGCCCTGCCCTCTCTCGACGGGCTGCGCTGGCTGGCCGGAGACCTGCACGCCCATACCGTCCACTCCGACGGCTCGCTCAGCGTCTCCGAGCTCGCCTGCCTGGCGGCCGACCGAGGTCTGGACTTCCTCGCCGTCACCGACCACAACACCGTCAGCCACCATGCCGAGCTGCCCGCCGCCGCGACCTTCGCCGCCATCACCCTGGTCCCCGGCCAGGAGGTCACCACCGACCTCGGTCACGCCAACGCCTTCGGCGACATCGGCTGGATCGACTTCCGCCAGAGCCCCGACCAGTGGGCCCGCACCGTAGAGGACAGGGGCGGGGTGCTGTCGATCAACCATCCCGTCGCAGGGGACTGCGCCTGGCGCCACCCCATGACCGGGCGGCCGCCCGCCGTCGAGGTGTGGCACTGGAGCTGGTGGGACCGGACCTGGGGCGCGCCGCTGGCCTGGACGCAGACCTGGTCCGCCGGGGCGACGATGGTCGGCGGCAGCGACTACCACCGGCCCGAGGAGGGCCATCCGCCCGGCGACCCCACCACCTGGGTGCTCGCCGCAGACCCCCTGGAGGGGCTGCGCGCCGGTGCCACCGCCGTCTCCGCCACCCCCGACGGGCCGCTGCTGCTCCGCCACGGCGACGACTTCCTCATCGTCGGCGGCGACGGGCTGGTGCTGTGGGGACCGGACACGAGGCGGGCCGTCATCGGCGACAGGGTCACCGTCCCGGCCCGGCCCGGGCCCCATCGGCTGGAAACGTACCGCAACGAGGTGATGGCACTGTGCACGTGAAGATCGCGATCGCGGGGCTGGGGGTCGCCGCGCAGGTCATGTACCTGCCGCTGCTGGCCAGACGCCGGGACCTGTTCGAGGTGAGCGCCGTGTGCGACCTCGACCCCGCGCAGGCCGAGACCGTCGGGAGGCAGAGCGGGGCGCGCTGGTTCGCCGACCCCGTGGCGATGCTCGACCACGGGGGCTTCGACGCGCTCATCGTGCTCACCGCCGGATCCCACGGGGCCCTCGTCGCCGCCGCGCTGGAGCGCGGCCACGCCGTCCTGTGCGAGAAACCCCTCGCCTACAGCCAGGCCGAGGTGCGCGCGATGAAGAACGAGACGCGGCTGATGGTGGGCTACATGAAGCAGTACGACCCGGCCGTACGGCGGGCCGTCGCGCTCCTGGGCGGACGTGCCGTCCGGCACCTGGACGTCACCGTGCTCCACCCCACCGGTGAGGCACAGCTCGCCTTCGCCCGCGTCCGGCCCTCACGGCCGTCCCCCGCCGCGCTCGAACCGTGGATCAGAGCCGACGAGGACGCCCTGGACACCGCCCTGGGCACCGCGACGTCACCCCAGGTCAGGTCGCTCTACTCCGGGGTCGTGCTCGGCAGCCTCTGCCATGACCTGGCGCTGCTGCGCGCCTTCAGCGGCCCGCCCGCCACCGTCGAGCACACCGCCGTGTGGGACGGGCCCTCCCTGGAGGTCAGCGGAGCCCTCAAGGAGGGCCGGTACGGCCTGCGCTGGCACTACCTGCCCGGTCATCCCGCCTACCGGGAGACCGTCGCCGTGCACCACGAGGACGGCACGCTGGAGCTGGTCTTCCCCTCCCCCTACCTGCTGAACGCCCCCACGGTCCTGACCTCCTCCTCCCTGGACGGGACCACGGAGGTCAGGGCCGTCCACCGGGACGTGCCGGAGGCCTTCGAGCGCCAGCTGGAGGCCTTCCACGCCTTTGTCACCGAGGGCACTCCCCCGCTCACCGGCCTCGCCGGCGGCCTGGCGGACATCGTGACAGCCCAGCAGATCATCAGATCGGTCGCCGGACCGTCCATCGGAGGCGAGGCGCATGACGCCTGACATCGTGATCGTCCCGCACACCCACTGGGACCGTGAGTGGTACCTGCCCTTCCAGCGGTTCCGGCTCGGCCTGGTCCGCATGCTCGACGAGGTCCTCGACACGATGGCCGCCGACCCCGGTTACCGGTTCACCATGGACGGCCAGCTCGCCGCCCTGGAGGACTACCTGGAGATCCGCCCCGAACGGCTCGGCGAGGTCAAGGGGCTCGTCGCCGAGGGCCGCTTCGCCGCCGGGCCGTGGCTCATCCTGGCCGACGAGTTCCTCTGCGCCGGGGAGACGCTGATCCGCAACCTGGAGTACGGCATGCGCGGCGCCGCCGGGCTCGGGGGCGTCATGCGGGTCGGCTACCTGCCCGACCAGTTCGGCCACTGCGCCCAGATGCCGCAGATCCTGCGCCAGGCCGGCCTCGAACACGCCTGCGTGTGGCGCGGTGTGCCCGCCTCCGTCGACCGCGACGCCTTCGCCTGGGTCGGCGCCGACGGCACCGCGATCCGCACCCAGTATCTCCCCGGCGGGTACGGCAACGCCGTCGCCCTGTTCAGCGGCCCCGCCGAGGCGCTCCCCGACAGGCTCGCCGCCTTCACCGAGACCATGCGCCCCTGGCACCCCACCGGCCCCCTGCTGGCCATGTACGGCGCCGACCACAGCGCCCCCGCCGCCGACATCACCGCCGCCGGACTGCGCGTCGCCACCCTCCACGACTACGTCACCGCCGCCGATCCCGCCGCCGCGGGCCTGCCCGCCGTCCACGGGGAGCTGCGCTCCCACGCCCGCGCGAACATCCTGCCCGGCGTCATCTCCGCCCGCATGCCCGCCAAGCAGGTCATGGCCCGTGCCGAACGGGTCGTCACCCGCTACGCCGAACCTCTGTCGGCGCTCTGGATGCCCGGCAGCACGGCCGCCGCGAAACTGCTCGACATGGCCTGGCGCCGTCTCATCGCCTGCAGCGGTCACGACTCCATCACCGGTTGCGGCGCCGATGAGACCGCCCAGCAGGTCGCCGCCCGCATCGCCGAGGCCGAGCAGATCGGTCAGGCCGTCGTCGACATGGTCAGCGCCTCGCTCGCCGGGCGGGCCGCCCGCGACACCCTGGTGGTCGTCAACCCCTCGCCCTTCCCCCGCACCGCCCTGGTCCTGGCCGACCTGCCCGAGAGCCGGGCCGCCCTGTTCGCACCGGACGGCGGACAGGTGCCCTCACAGCGGCTGGAGCTGGCCCCCACCCTTCTCGACGAGACCGTCATGGACGACCTGACCCGGCTCCTCGGCCGGATCCACGAACGCGAGCTCTTCGGCCAGGAGATCCTCTCCTGGTCCGCCGCGGAGGACGTCTTCACCATCGTCGTCGGCCGTCACGCCACCACCGGCTACGACTACGCCGACCTCCGCTCGGCGGTCCTGGGGCACGCGGCCGCCCGCCCCGGCCCCTGGCGGGTGCGCACCTGCGCCGAACCCGTCGTCACCGTCGCCGCCCACGTCACCGTCGCGCCGCTCGGCCGCACCGTCCTGACCTCCGCACCCCCGTCCGCCAAGGCGCCGCACTCCCCCGGCTGGGCACGCCCCGACGCCGGCACGCTCGACAACGGCCTGCTCCGCGTCGCCGTCGCCGCCGACGGCACCCTGTCACTCTTCTCGGCCGGCGCCGAGGCCCACGGCGTGGGCCGCATCGTCGACGGAGGCGACGCGGGCGACACCTACAACCACGCCCCGCCCCGCGACGACGCCCTTGTCGACGCCCCCGTCCGGGTCGAGGTCGAGCACGTCTGCACCGGGCCGCTGGTGTCGGTGCTGGAGATCCGCCGCGAGTACGCCTGGCCGGCCGGGTCGACCCCGGACGCGCGCTCGGAAGCCGTCGAGCACGTCGCCGTCACCACCAGGGCCGAACTCCGGGCCGGCGAGCCCTACCTGCGGCTGGAGACGTCCTTCGACAACCGCTGCCGCGATCATCGGGTCCGCTGGCACGCGCCCCTGCCCCTCCCCGTGGCGGAGTCCTTCTCCGAGGGGCAGCTGGCGGTGGTGCGGCGCGGTCTGACCGGCGAGGGCGGCGGCGGCGAGCGTCCCCTGCCCACCTTCCCCGCCGAGGGCTTCGTCACCGCGGGCGGCCTGGCGGTCCTGCTGGACCAGGTGACCGAGTACGAGCTGACCGGTGGCGACCTGGCACTGACCCTGATCCGCTCGGTGGGGCTGCTGTCCAGCAACCGCAACGCCTACCGCGACGAGCCCGCCGGTCCCCAGCTGCCCACTCCCGCCGCCCAGTGCCCCGGGCCGGTCACGGTGCGCTTCGCCGTACTGCCCCACAGCGGCGCCTGGCACGAGGCGGGGCTGCCGCGCCTGGCCGAGGAGTATCGGCACGCGCTGCTGGCCGTACCGGGGGCGGGCCGCGCCCCTGTCCTTCCCGGCGGCGAGGGCTCCGGCGTGTCCTCCGAGGAGGCCGGCACGTCTTTTGCGGTCGAGGGTGCGGGCGTGGTGCTCGCCGCGCTGCGCGAACGGGACGGCGAGCTGGAGATCAGGCTCGTGGCCGAGCACCCGGTGGCCACCGAGGCCGTGATCCGCGGCCCGTTCGGCGCCGCCCGCCGCGCCGACCTGCTCGGCACGGCGGGCGAACGGCTGGAGGTCGCCGGCGGAGCCGTACGGCTACCGCTGCGCCCCTTCGAGATCGCGACCGTTCACCTGACGAGAGCGGGCTGATCGCGAGAAGGCCGTCCTGCCCGCGGAGCAGCCGGGGCGGGGTTTCGGACGCGCGCCCGGATCCCCCTCACCCCTGTCCCGGAATCCGGGCACGTCCCTACTGTCCGCCCTTTTGTATGTAGGACCTCACGAACTCCTCAGCGTTCTCCTCAAGGACTTCGTCGATCTCGTCGAGAATCGAGTCGACGTCGTCCGAGAGCTTCTCGTTGCGCTCCTGGACGTCGGAGGAATCGACCGTGGTGGTCTCCTCCGTCTCCCTGTCGGTCCGGCCGGTCTGCTTCTGCCCGCCGGTGTCCTTACTCGCCATCTGTGGCACCTCCGCCTGGGGGACGCTTGTGATTCATATCTTCCCCGAACCGGCGGCCGTTGCGCGCGGATCGTCACGCGATCTTTGCGAGACTCCGGCGAGGCCGCTTCGAGACCCTGCCCTGCAAGAGAACCCCCTTCTACCTTCTTGAGGCAAATTCTTCCCACTTGACCGGATAGTACTGCTATCGAATAATTGGCTAGTACCACTATCCAACAAGGGGATCCCATGTCACCGTCGTCGCTGAGCACCGCCGGGGTGCTCCTGATCACCGTGCCCGCCGTCGCCTTCGGCGGGATGTCCCTGCTGGTCGGACACCCGGCCGAACAGGCTGATCTGGCTGGTCGGCGCCGGTGGCGTGTCCCTGGGCGCCGGGACGCCGCTGCTGGGCATCGGCCTCGTCTGACCGCCCCTGTCACAGGGGTCACATATTTACACGTTTCAAATGACACGCCCAGGACCGTTCCAGTTGGCCCGCGGAGGCGCAGAACTGCGATCATTGTCGGGTGAGCACCATCGTCGCCAGCCGGTACAAACTCGTCTCCCCCGTCGGCCGCGGAGCCACGGGCGTCGTCTGGCGCGCCTACGACCTGTTGCTGGAGCGGGAGGTGGCGCTCAAGGAGATCGCCCTCCCACCCGGTCCCCAGGCGGCCGAACGGCGGCGACGGGTGGTCCGCGAGGCGCGGATGGCGGCGCGGCTGAGCCACCGGGGCATCGTCACGGTGCACAACCTGACCGAGGAGGCCGAGCGGCTCTGGATCGTCATGGAGTTCCTGGAGGCGCTGACCCTGCACGACACGCTGGTGCAGGCGGGACCGCTCCCCGCCGAGTTGGTGGCCGGGATGGGAGGCCGGCTCCTGGACGCGCTGCGGCACGCTCACGACGGCGGGGTGATCCACCGTGACATCAAGCCCGCCAACATCATGCTGACCGGCGACCGTGTGGTGCTGGCCGACTTCGGCTTCGCCGCGCCCGAAGGCACGGCGAGCACCTCGACGCGGGGCACGCCGGCGTTCCTCGCGCCGGAGGCCCTGCACGGCCGGGGCGGCACCCGCGAGGCGGACATGTGGTCGTTCGGGGCGACGCTCTACATGGCGGTGGAGGGCAGGACCCCGTTCCGCACCGTGCACTCGATGGCCGCCCTGGTGGAGGCTCTGAGAGAGCCGGCGCGCGCGCCCCGGCGGGCGGGCGCCCTGGAGCCGGTGCTGCGCGGGCTGCTGCGCAAGGACCCGAGGGCGCGGCTGAGCGCCGAGCAGACCTCGGCCATGCTGGTCAAGGCCCGCTGCTCCAGCGCGGCCTGAGCGGCCCGGCCGCACTACGAGCTGGACTGATCGGGCTCCTCCCACGTCCACAGCGGGACGTCGCGCAGCGGGTGGAGCTCCTCGTCGGTGGCCGCGCGGGAGTTCTGCTGGGCCACCCGCGAGCCGAACTCCAGGTGCTCTCGCACCGCCTGGCGGAACGGCTCGTCGTCGGGCAACCCCGCCTCGTCGAAGGACTCCATGTACAGCTCCACGAAACGCTCGCGCTGCTCGTCGGAGATGTCGAGACGGCGGTGCACCTGGATGAGGTGGTCGAAGCCCACTTCACGGGTGAAGCGGTCGGGCCCGCCGAAGGACTCGGCCGTGAACCAGGTCAGGTGGTCGACGTGGGTGGCGCGACGCTGGGGAAACAGCTGCTTGAGCAGAGGATCGTTGAGAACCTTCGCGTAGAAGATCTCTTCGAGCCTGTGCAACGCCCCGTCGCCGCCTGCGTGCGAGTACAGACTGGTCATGCATCCACATTCATGGCCACTCGCGAGAATGTCCAGTGTGTTCACCACCGAGGAACCCACCGGCCGGTAGCGGGCCGAGACGGACGTTGAGCGCGCCTATCCGGGAATCCCGCCCTCGCCCGCCCAGCGGCAGGCCTCCACGAACCGGGCGGCCAGGTGGGGGCTGCCGGCCCAGTGCAGGTGCAGGTAGGAGGCGACCACCCGGCCGTCGGCGAATCCGTCGGCACCGCCCCGCCAGCGGAACAGGGGCCGTTCCGGCGGGGGGCCGACGGCGGTGCGGTGGAACTCGTGGCCGCGGTAGCGCTCGCCGTTCACGGTCAGGGCCGAGTCCCGGACGGCCACCGCGTCCCGGTAGCCGAGGGTGAGTTTGCCGGTCATCTCGGCCTGGATGTCCAGAACCCCGCACATGGGCCTGCCGTCCAGCTCCCTGGCGAGGTAGAGCAGGCCCGCGCACTCGGCCGAGATCGGCCCGTCGAAGGCGGCGACCTCCTTGCGCAACGGCTCGTTGGCCGACAGTTCGGCCGCGTGGACCTCGGGGAAGCCGCCACCGATGACGACCCCCCTGCTCCCCTCGGGCAGGGCCTCGTCGGTGAGGGGGTCGAAGGTGACGACCTCCGCCCCGGCGGCCGTCAGGAGTTCGGTCTGCTCGGTGTATCCGAAGGTGAAGGCCGGACCACCCGCGACCGCGATCCTCGGCGCACCCGGCGCGGACCGCCCGGCCGCCCGGCCGGGTACGGCCTCCGTGCCCCGCAGGGCCTGGCCGGGGGACCACGGGCGGGTGCGCAGGGGCGGGGCCGTGCGGGCGAGCCGTAGGAGCCCCTCCAGGTCGCAGGAGCCGGCGATCAGGGTGGCGGCGGCGTCCATGTCGCGGGTGGCCTGGGCCCGGCGCTCGGCGGCCGGGACGAGACCGAGATGGCGGGAGGGGGTGGCGACGGCGTCGCTGCGGCGGATCGCGCCCAGCACCGGGACGCCGCTCTCGGCGAGGGCCGCGCGGCAGATGTCCTCGTGCCGGGCGGACCCGACCCGGTTGAGGATCACGCCGCCGAGCCTGAGCCGGGTGTCGTAGGAGGCGAACCCGTGCACGAGCGCGGCCACCGACCGGCTCTGCCCCGCCGCGTCCACGACCAGGACCACGGGGGCGTCGAGCAGCCTGGCGACGTGCGCGGTGGAGGCGAACTCACCCGTGCCCGCTCCGTCGTACAGGCCCATCACCCCCTCGACCACCGCGAGGTCGGCCCCGGCCGCGCCGTGCAGGAACAGCGGGGCGACGAGTTCCTCGCCCACCAGCCACGGATCGAGGTTGCGTCCGGGACGCCCGGTGGCCAGGGAGTGGTAGCCGGGGTCGATGTAGTCGGGCCCCACCTTGTGCGGGGAGACCGCCGTCCCCCGCCGGGTGAGCGCGGCCATCAGCCCGGTCGCCACGGTCGTCTTCCCCGCTCCCGAGGCGGGGGCCGCGATCACGAGACGGGCTACCATTCGATGCCCTTCTGGCCTTTCTGCCCGGCGTCCATGGGGTGCTTGACCTTGCCCATCTCGGTCACCAGGTCGGCGGCGTCCAGGAGGCGGGGGTCGGCGTCACGGCCGGTGATGACGACGTGCTGGCCGCCGGGCCTCGCGGCCAGCGTGGCGACCACGTCGTCGACGTCGATCCAGCCCCACTTCATGGGATAGGTGAACTCGTCGAGCACGTACAGGCGGAACGTCTCGGCCGCGAGGTCGCGTCTGATCTGCTCCCAGCCCTCACGGGCGTCGGCGGCGTGGTCCGCCTCGGTGCCGGGACGCTGGATCCAGGACCAGCCCTCCCCCATCTTGTGCCAGGACACCGCCCCTCCCTCACCGGAGTCGCCCAGCACCCGCAGGGCGCGTTCCTCGCCGATGCGCCACCTGGCGGACTTGACGAACTGGAACACCCCGATCGGCCAGCCCTGGTTCCAGGCGCGCAGCGCCAGGCCGAAGGCCGCGGTGGACTTGCCCTTGCCCGGGCCGGTGTGCACGATCAGCAGCGGCCGGTTGCGGCGCTGCCGGGTGGTCAGGCCGTCCTCGGGGACGCTGACCGGTCTGCCCTGAGGCATCGTCGTTCACCCTTTCGCTGTCATGCGGCGTCCCGCCGCTCACGGATCATCCCGGCGAGGTCGGTCAGGTCGTCGAGGCACACGGCCGCGGCACCCATCCGCCGGGCCAGGGACCTGGCCAGGCCGAGGCGGACAGGGCCGCTCTCGCAGTCCACCACCACGCTCGTCACCCCGGCCAGCAGCTCCGCGGCCCGGTGGGACTCCTCCATGGTTCCGGAGGTGGCCCGCCCGTCGGTGACCAGGACCAGGAGCGGGCGCCTGGCCGGGTCGCGCAGGCGTTCCACCCGCAGCACCTCGACGGCCCGGAGCAGCCCGGCGGCGAGGGGGGTGCGCCCGCCGGTGGGCAGCTCGCGCAGCCGGGCCGCCCCCGCCTCGACGGAGGAGGTGGGGGGCAGGACGAGGTCGGCGCGGGTGCCGCGGAAAGTGACCAGTCCGACCTTGTCACGGCGCTGGTAGGCGTCGATCAGCAGGCCCAGCACCGCTGTCTTGACGGCGCGCATGCGCCGCCGGGCGGCCATGGATCCGCTGGCGTCCACGACGAACAGCACCAGGTTGCCCTCGCGGCCCTCGCGGACCGCCTCCCGGAGGTCCGCGCGCCGCAGCAGCAGGCCCCGGCCGCTCCGCCCCCGCCCGACCTGGTACGGCGCGGCGGCGGTGATGGTCGCCTTCAGATGCAGGGGGCCGGGACGGCCCTCGGGGGTGCGGGATCCGGTGGTCCGGCCGAGAGGGGTCCTGGCTCTTGAGCGGCGTCCGGGAGCCCCCGTGCCGATCCCCGGGACGGTGAACGGCCGGGCCGGTCGCGCCGGACCGGCGTCCAAGGGCTCCTCTCGCCGGCCCGCCCCGGTCTCCGGCCGGGGCTCGGCGGACGGCCCCGCGGCGGAGGGATCGGCATCGGCCGTGCCGGAGCCGTGGCCGTGGCCGGTCCGCGTGAGGTCCGGGGCCGCGTCGCCGGGGTGCGCGGAGTGCCGGTCGCTCTCCGCGGAGTGGTCCCCGTCAGGGCCGTCCCGGTGGGAGCCCTCGCCCCCCGGCCTCCCACCGCCCGTGTCGCCGTCAGGGCGGTCAGGTCCTCCGGGGTCCGAGCCGTCGGGGTCGTCGTCGGGCTCGTCGGGGAACCCGTTGAGGAGGTCCTCCAGCTTGGCCTGGTCCAGGCCGGGAGCGTCGAAGGGGTCCCGGCGGCGGCGGTGCGGGAGGGCCAGCCTGGCGGCCTCGCGGACGTCGTCGGCGGTGACGACGGTACGGCCCCGCCAGGCGGCGTGGGCGATCGCCGCGTTCGCGGTGACCAGGTCGGCACGGAGCCCGTCCACCTCGAACGCCGCGCAGACCGTGGCGATCTGCCGGAGCGCGGAGTCCGGCAGGACCACATCCGCCACCCGTGCCCGCGCCTGCGCGACCCGCGCCGCGAGGGCCTCCTCCTCGCCGGACCACTGGGCGGCGAAGGCGGCCGGACCCGCGTCGAAGGCCAGGCGCCGCCGTACCACCTCCGCCCGCTGGGACGGCTCCCGCGACGCACGGACCTCCACGGTCAGCCCGAACCGGTCGAGGAGCTGCGGCCGGAGCTCTCCCTCCTCCGGGTTCATGGTGCCCACCAGCAGGAAGCGGGCGGCGTGCCGTACCGACACCCCTTCGCGCTCGACGTAGCAGGTGCCGAGCGCGGCGGCGTCGAGCAGCAGGTCGACCAGGTGGTCGTGGAGCAGGTTGACCTCGTCCACGTACAGGACACCCCGGTGGGCGGCTGCCAGGAGGCCGGGCTCGAAGGCCTTGACGCCCTCGGTGAGTGCGCGTTCGATGTCGAGCGAGCCGGCCAGGCGGTCCTCGGAGGCGCCGACCGGCAGTTCGACCAGGCGCGCGGGCCGGGCGGTCCCGGCTCCGGCCCCGTGCGGCCCGTCGGGGCATCCGGGGTCCGGCGCGAGGGGGGCGCAGGAGAAGCGGCAGCCGTTCACCACCTCTACGGCGGGCAGGAGCGCCGCCAGCGCACGGACGATCGTGGACTTGGCCGTGCCCTTCTCACCCCGGATCAGCACTCCGCCGACGCCGGAGGAGACGGCGTTGAGGATGAGCGCGAGTTTCAGGTCCTCCGAGCCCACGATCGCGGTGAAGGGATAACGCGGGTCACGCACCTTCGGGATCTCCTTGGATGTCGTCGTGCGGGGTGTGACTCAGCCGCCAGCGCCCGCCTCGGCCGGTGAGCGTGACGCGGGCCAGCGGCGCGACGTCGACGCGCCAGAAGGCGAGGGCGGGCGCGCCGAGGGTGTGAACGATCGCGGCGCGGATGACCGGGGGGTGGGTGATGGCGACGGTCCGGCCGGGCGGCCGGCCCGAGAGCCAGCCGGCCACCCGGCCGAGCAGACCGGTGATCGGCTCTCCCCCGTGGGGTGCGGCGGCGGGGTCGGTGAGCCAGGCGGTGAGGGCGGCGGGTTCGGCGGCCTCGACCTCGGCCGGCGTTCTCCCGCTCCACCGCCCGTAGTCGCAGTCGGCCAGCAGCGGATCGGGGTCGGCCCGCAGCCCGAGTGCCGCGGCCGTCTGCGCGCAGCGCGATTCCGGGGCGCAGACGGCTCTGCCCCGGCCGAACCGCCCGGCCAGGCGGCCTGCCTGGCGCAGGCCGCGTCCGTCGAGCGGTTCGTCGCCCGGGAACGCGGCCCGCACCGTCGCCGAGGTCGAGGCGTGGCAGATCAGCGTCAGGCGTGTGACCCCCGAAGGGGTGCTCACACCGGGCTGCGCCTGCGCGCGGCGAAGGCGAACAGCGTGCCGACACCGGCCCAGAAGACCGCCTGGGTGCCGATGGAGGCGATACGGAAGTCCCACAGGAGGCCGGCGGGGAAGCCCTGAGGCACCTCGTCGACCTCCGGCAGGAGGATCCAGGCCGCCGCCACCGGCGCCAGCACCGTGGCGCCCGTGGCCAGCCAGCGCAGCCACGGTTCGCTCCGGTCGGCGTAGCGATGGGTGGCCGCGCCCGCCGCGACGGAGAGGATCCCGATGGCCACGGCGGCCAGGTAGAGCACGGTGCGCTGGTTGATCGTCTCGGGATCGCCGACGGCAGGCGGATTGGCTGGATATTTCAGGAAAGGAATGAGGACGACGGCGGCGAACGCGGCAGCCGCGAGGGTGATCGCGAGCACCGGTTCCGAGCGGGGCCCGGCCCTGCCGCGCACGGCCGCGTAGACGAGGGCGAACAGGCCGCCGACGGCCAGGCCGTACAGGGCCAGGGCCAGGAAGAGCCCGAACCGCTGGCCGTCCCTGCTGACCAGCGCCTCGCCCTCGTCGTGGGAGTGTCCTTCGGGCCCGGCCGTCCCGTGGGAATGGGAGTCGCCGGCCGGGGAGGCGGCCGAGGCCGCCTCCTCCAGCGTGATGGCCTGGTCGATGCGCGGCTCCCCCACGATGGAGGCGAAGACGGCCGCGAGCAGGCCCGCGAGCAGCCCGACGAGCAGGCCTCGCATGATGAGTTTGGTCATCGCGCGCGGCTCAGTGGCACGGAACGCCGAGGAGATGGCGTCCGTCGTGCATGAGTTCGTGCAGGTAGTTCCCGGCCTGCGAGATCGCGCCCTGGTCGAAGGCGACCAGGTAGGCGATGAGCAGCAGCACCGGTACGGCGAGCAGCCAGCGGGTGAGCGAGGCCCATGGAACGGGCTGGATGTGCGGAGCCGAGATCTGAGTCACGGCCACCTCCTCCGGGATTGACGCGTCCCTTTTCGTAGGTCGGTGGCGGCCGAGTGACCTGGCTCCCGGCCCCGAGGGGCCGGTTACAGTGGCGCGACCGCACCGGAATTTCACCGGATTTCCCTCGCGCCGCCACAAAACACCCGGAACGTATCCCGGTTCCCTGCCGCCCGTCAATCCCGGCACCGCCGGGCCGCGCGGATGACGCGCCTCCCCGGGCAGCACGGCTCGCGGGGCGGCGGCCAGATCGGCCACCGCCCCGCGAAAGGACGGTCGCTACTCGCCGGTGAGGGCGTTCACCAGCTCGGCGGCCGTGCGGCAACGGTCGAACAGCTCGCCCACGTGGGCCTTGGTGCCGCGCAGCGGCTCCAAGGTCGGGACACGCTGCAGGGACTCGCGGCCGGGGATGTCGAAGATGACCGAGTCCCAGGAGGCGGCGGCGACCGACTCGCCGAACTGGCTCAGGCAACGGCCCCGGAAGTAGGCCCGCGTGTCGCTGGGCGGGGCCTCTACGGCCCGCTGGACCTCTTCCTCGGTGACCAGGCGCTGCATGCGGCCCCGGGCGACCAGCCGGTTGTACAGGCCCCGGTCGGGACGGATGTCGGAGTATTGGAGGTCGACGAGTTGCAGGCGCGGATGGGACCAGGGGAGGCCGTCGCGGGTGCGGTAGCCCTCCAGCAGCTCCAGCTTGGCGACCCAGTCCAGCTCCCTGGAGAGCTGCATCGGGTCCTCGGCCAGGCGGGTCAGGACCGACTCCCAGCGGTCCAGGACGTCCTTGGTGAGCTCGTCCACGCCGTTGCCGCTACGCTCCTCGGCGTACTTGCGCGCCAGCTCCAGATACTCCATCTGGAGCTGGACGGCCGTGAGCTTACGGCCGTCGCGCATCGCGATCTCGTATTTGAGCGTCGGGTCGTGGGAGACCGCGCGCAGCGCCTGGACAGGGTTCTCCACGGCGAGGTCACGGGTGAAGTAGCCGTCCTCGATCATGGCCAGGACAAGCGCGGTGGAGCCCAGCTTCAGGTAGGTCGAGATCTCCGACATGTTGGCGTCGCCGATGATGACGTGCAGCCGGCGGTATTTCTCCGGGTCGGCGTGGGGCTCGTCCCGGGTGTTGATGATCGGCCGCTTGAGCGTGGTCTCCAGGCCCACCTCGACCTCGAAGAAGTCGGCCCGCTGGCTGATCTGGAACCCCTCGCCGCGCGAGTCCTGGCCGATGCCGACCTTGCCGGCGCCGGTGACGACCTGCCGGGAGACGAAGAACGGTGTCAGGTGCCTGACGATGTCGGCGAACGGCGTGGCCCGTCGCATCAGGTAGTTCTCGTGGCAGCCGTAGGAGGCGCCCTTGTTGTCGGTGTTGTTCTTGTAGAGCTGGATCGGAGCGTTGGCGGGGATGGCGGACGCGCGGACCGCGGCGTCGTGCATCACCCGCTCCCCCGCCTTGTCCCAGAGCACCGCGGCCCGCGGATTGGTGCACTCGGGAGCGGAGTACTCCGGGTGGGCGTGGTCGACGTAGAGCCGAGCGCCGTTGGTGAGGATCACATTGGCCAGGCCCAGATCCTCGTCCGTGAGCTGGCTCTGGTCGGCCACCTCCCTGGACAGGTCGAAACCCCGGGCGTCGCGCAGTGGGTTCTCCTCCTCGAAGTCCCACCGTGCTCGCCGCGCCCTGGCCGCCGAGGCTGCCAGGTAGGCGTTGACGACCTGGGATGAGGTCACCATCGCGTTGGCTCCCGGCTGTCCGGGCACGGAGATGCCGTACTCGGTCTCGATGCCCATCACCCGCCGTACCGTCATGCGCATCCTCTGTTCATCCGGGAGTGCCTCTTCGCCGTATATATCCCCGACCCTAGACCCTTCACTATGCCCGGTGGCCAGACAGTTATGGCACCGAGGCCTTTTCACCCGCCGCGAAGGGCATCAGGGGCGGCGGGGGAGGCGGTGTGGCCGACCTGCGGCGCCTCGCCTTGACGAACTCCTGAACGGGCCGTTCGGCGATCCGATACACCAGGTAGGAGAAAGCCATCGCGGCCAGCAGGGTGACCAGGGCGGTCAGCCAGGGCGGCAGCGCGTCCCGCAGGGCGGGGACGATCAGGACCGCGGCCGTGGTGTGGAACAGGTAGAGCGGGTAGGTCAGCGCGCCCAGGACGACCAGGCCGCGCCAGCGCAGCCACCTCAGCCAGCCGAGCGCCACCATCGCCATGAGCACGTAGAAGCAGATCACCGTGGCGGCGACGGCCCACCCGGGCACGGGCATCGCGGCGTAGCCGACCAGTTCCACCCGCCCGGTGACCCGGTTGAGCGCCGCGTTGACCGCCAGACCCGCGCTGATCCCGGCCACGCACCACAGGATCAGCTTGGGCCCGTACTTGGTCATCAGGAAGAAGGCCATGCCTCCGACGAAGTACGCCGCGTACTTGGGCATCACCACGAGGTCGACCCACTTGTTCTCGCTGCCCGCGAAGAACCCCGCCGCCAGCAGCCAGACACCCATGAAGACCAGGCAGCGGTTGAACGTCACCCCGACGAGCACCAGGACCGAGATCAGCAGGTAGAAACGGAGCTCCGCCCAGAGCGACCAGTAGACGCCGTTGGCGTCGTAGACGCCGAAGGCCCGCTGGAGCATCGTGAGGTTGACCCCGTACTCCCCGAGGCTGAGCTTGGGGTCCAGGGCGGTGGCGGCGGTCAGGCCGTAGACCGCGGCGGTGACGCCGATGCTGACCCAGTAGGCGGGGAAGAGCCGCACCAGCCGGGAGAGGGCGAACGCGCCCAGTCCCCGGCCCCAGATGCTCATCAGGATGACGAAACCGCTGATCATGAAGAACAGCTCGACGCCCAGGATGCCGAGGCCCGACAGCGTGGAGATCGCGGGGAACAGCTTGGACGGGCGGTCCCCCCACACCGAGGCGAAGGCGATGAAGTAGTGGAAGGAGAGCACTGCCAGGGCGGCGACGAAACGGAGGAGGTCGAGTTCACCGAGACGGCCGCTGCCCCGAGCCGCTCCGCCGGACCCCGCGCCGGTCACCTGATGACCGGGCCGAAATGTTCATGCACGCCACTTGGACGGCTTTTCGATCAGTTGGGTTCCATGTGACACGGGTTCACTTCGGTGACGGATGGGACCGCCACGACGGACGCCGACGGCGCGGTCCCCGGTGTGGGACCGCGCCGTCGGCGTCCGTGCTGCTAGAGGTACTGGCCGGTGTTGGCCACCGTGTCGATGGA
This sequence comes from Streptosporangium album, assembly GCF_014203795.1. NCBI lineage: Bacteria > Bacillati > Actinomycetota > Actinomycetes > Streptosporangiales > Streptosporangiaceae > Streptosporangium > Streptosporangium album. Next base: position 299,337 of record NZ_JACHJU010000003.1, read on the forward strand.
GCGGCCGGCCTCGGTGCCCTGCTTGCCCGTCACGAGCGTGCGGATGTAGACGATCCGCTCGCCCTTCTTGCCGGAGATGCGGGCCCAGTCGTCGGGGTTGGTGGTGTTGGGCAGGTCCTCGTTCTCGGAGAACTCGTCCACGCAGGCCGCCAGCAGATGCTGGATCCGCAGGCCCTTCTGCCCGGACTCGAGGAACTGCTTGATCGCCATCTTCTTGCTGCGGTCGACGATGTTCTGGATCATGGCGCCGGAGTTGAAGTCCTTGAAGTACAGGACCTCCTTGTCGCCGTTGGCGTAGGTCACCTCGAGGAAGCGGTTCTCCTCGCTCTCGGTGTACATCCGCTCGACCACCCGCTGGATCATGCCCGAGATGGTGCCCCCGCGACTGCCACTGTGCTCCGCGAGGTCCTCGGGATGGAGGGGGAGGTCTTCGATGAGGTACTTCGAGAAGATGTCCCTGGCCGCCTCGGCGTCCGGCCGCTCGATCTTGATCTTGACGTCCAGGCGGCCGGGCCGCAGGATCGCCGGGTCGATCATGTCTTCGCGGTTGGAGGCGCCGATCACGATCACGTTCTCCAGGCCCTCGACACCGTCGATCTCCGACAGGAGCTGGGGAACGATGGTGTTCTCGACGTCGGAGGAGACGCCCGAGCCTCGGGTCCGGAAGATCGAGTCCATCTCGTCGAAGAACACGATCACCGGGGTGCCCTCGGAGGCCTTCTCCCGGGCGCGCTGGAAGACCAGGCGGATGTGCCGCTCGGTCTCACCGACGTACTTGTTGAGAAGCTCGGGACCCTTGATGTTGAGGAAGAAGCTCTTACCGGACTGGCCGGTCTTCTCCGCGACCTGCTTGGCCAGGGAGTTGGCGACGGCCTTGGCGATGAGCGTCTTGCCGCAGCCGGGCGGGCCGTACAGCAGCACGCCCTTCGGGGGACGCAGCTTGTGCTCGCGGAAGAGGTCGGCGTGCAGGTAGGGAAGCTCGATCGCGTCCCTGATCTGCTCGATCTGCCGCATGAGCCCGCCGATCTCCTCGTAGGAGATGTCGGGCACCTCCTCCAGGACGAGCTCTTCGACCTCGGACTTGGGAATGCGCTCGTAGACGTAGCCCGAGCGCGGCTCCAGCAGCAGCGAGTCGCCGGCCCGGATCGGCTGGTCGAGCAGCGACTCCGCCAGCTTCACCACCCGCTCCTCGTCGGCGTGCGAGATCACCAGCGCGCGCTGGCCGTCCTCAAGGAGCTCCTTGAGCATCACGATCTCGCCGAGCTCCTCGAACCCGAGGGCCTCGACCACGTTGAGCGCCTCGTTGAGCATGACCTCCTGGCCACGCCTCAGCGAGTCGGCCTCCACCGCTGGACTGACATTCACCCGAAGTTTGCGGCCCCCGGTGAAGACCTCCACCGTGCCGTCTTCTCTGCTTTCAAGGAAAACGCCGAAGCCGGATGGCGGCTGCGCCAGCCGGTCGACCTCCTCCTTCAGGGCAACAATCTGGTCCCTGGCCTCCTTGAGGGTGGCTACCAGACGTTCGTTCTGGCCGGTGACGGCCGCGAGGTTCGCCTGTACTTCATGAAGACGCTCTTCGAGGACCCTGGCCTGCCGGGGAGACTCCGTCAACTTCCGACGTAGCGCGGTGATCTCCTCCTGCAGGAAGGAGACCTGTGTTGTGAGGTCAGCGACCTCCCGTTCGCGCTGCGCGGCTCGAGCCTCAGCATCGTCGCGAGCTGCCACGGCGTCACCTCCTTCCCAGTCGAGACCGACTACTTGAAACCCTACCCATCTGGGGGCTGTCCCTTACCTGGCCGAGCAGTGTTCGTATGGCTACATTAAGTCGGCACTGATTAATCCCTTATGGTGCGTTTAGTCCTGCGAGCAGGAGAACACGTCCATCTGTTCCCCTGTCACTAGTAAACGTATCGTTGTGGCCGAATCGTCATCATTTGGTGGAAGAACTGAGCTCTTCACCTTGTGCCCCCTTTGCCGGACGCCTGCGACGAGGTGGTGGCGTCACACCGTCCGCCATGCGGCGGGCGGTGACGAGGAAGCCGGTGTGCCCGACCATCCGGTGATCGGGCCGTACGGCCAGCCCCTCGACATGCCAGTCACGGACCAGGGTCTCCCACGCATGAGGCTCGGTGAAACTCCCGTGTTCGCGGAGAGTTTCCACGGTGCGGGACAACTGTGTCGTTGTCGCCACATAGCAACAGATGACGCCGCCTGGAGTGAGAGCCTTGGACGCGGCGTCGACGCACTCCCACGGGGCGAGCATGTCCAGGATGATCCGGTCGACGTCGCTCTCGTCGAGCGCCTCCACGAAGTCACCCACGACCAGACGCCACTGATCCATCGGGCCGCCGTAAAACTTCTCCACGTTCTTCGTGGCGACCTCGGCGAAGTCCTCACGCCGCTCGTAGGACGTGAGGCTGCCCTCGGCTCCCACGGCGCGCAGCAGGAAGCAGGTGAGCGCGCCGGAGCCGACTCCCGCCTCGATGACACGCGCGCCGGGGAAGATGTCGGCCATGGCGACGATCTGCGCCGAGTCCTTGGGATAGATGACCGCCGCGCCGCGCGGCATGGACAGCGTGTAGTCCTGGAGCAGGTGCCTGAACGCGAGATACTGGGTGCCGCCGGACGAGCGCACCACCGAGCCCTCGGGCTGGCCGATCAGCTCGCTGTGCGGGATTCCCCCCTTGTGCGTGTGAAAGACTCCGTCTTCCTTCAGCGTCACCGTGTGACGCTTGTTCTTGGGGTCGGTGAGCTGAACCTGATCCCCGGCCTGAAACGGCCCATGCCTGCGAAAACCCATGCGCGCAAGGTTATCTGCGTACGGCCGCCGCCGATTCCGGTCCGGGCGCACACGACGCGGCGGCCGCCGTGAAACCGGGCCCGGCCCGGACACGTGGTGCTGCGCCTCCTCAGCGACGACAACGGCGAGGTGGGCCACCTGATCGCGCCGTGGGCGCGGGGGTGTGATGCGCTCGGCCGAGGCACGGCGCGACGGCACCCGCGGCGACCTGGTGTCCTTCGCCGGGCACATCCAGCTCGGCTCCCCGTCCCCCGCCGGGCCGGGAACGGCGTCTCAGTCGGCGCCGAACTCCGTTCTGAGCCTGGCGAAGGCGGCGTCGGTGCCCCGCAGGGCACGGTCGATGTCGGCGTCGGTGTGGGCCGCCGACAGGAACCAGTTGTGCCAGGGGTGGAGGTAGACGCCCTCGCGCAGGCAGGCCGAGGCCCAGAACACGCCCTTGTCCAGGGTGGCGTCGCCCTCGAAGGAGAGCCACGGGATCTGCACCGGGCCGGTCTGGTTGACCACGAAGCCGTGGGAGGCGGCCTGCGCGGCGAGGCCCTCACGCAGGCGGGTGCCCGCCCGCTCGATCAGCGCGACGCCGCCGATGTCGCGCAGGGTCTCGATGGTGGCCTTGGCCGCGGCCATCGGGGCGGCGTTGAACCAGAACGAGCCGGTGGAGTAGATCGTCTGCGCCGGGCCCCGCAGGGAGTCCACGCCGGTGACGGCGGCGATGGGGTGGCCGTTGGCCATGGCCTTGCTGAAGGCGTACAGGTCGGGGCGGACGCCCAGGGTCTCCCAGGACCCGCCGAGGTCGAGCCGCCAGCCGCCTCGCACGTCGTCGATGACCAGGGCCGCGCCGATCCGGTCGGCCAGGGCCCGCAGACCCCGGGCGAACTCCACGGCGGCGGGCTCCTGGTCCTCGAAGGAGTCGTGCTTGAACGGCGTCACGATGATCGCGGCGACATCGCCCTCGGCCCTGGCCGCCGCCTCCTCGGCGCCGGCCAGGTCGTTGTAGGGGTATTCGATCAGGTCGGCGCGTTCGTTGGGCGTGGTGCCCGACAGGCTGGGCGTGCACCAGGGGTCGGCCCCGTGATAGGACCCGTGGGCCATGAGCACCTTGGTCCGGCCGGTCGCGGCACGGGCGATCATCAGCGCCTGGGTGGTCGCGTCGGTGCCGTTCTTGGAGAACATCACCCAGTCGGCCTGCGGGATGGTCTCCACCATCAACTCGGCGAGTTCCACGTAGACCGGGCCCGGACCGTTGAGGCAGTCGCCCTCGGCGAGCTGGGCGGTGACGGCGGCCTCCACGGCGGGGTGGCGGTGGCCGAGGACGACGGGGCCCCAGGAGCACATGAGGTCGATGTACTCGCGGCCGTCGGCGTCGCGCTGGCGGCAGCCCTCGCCGCCGACGAAGAACTGCGGGTAGCCGGGGCCGTGCAGGGCCGCGTCGAGGTGGCCGTACATGCCTCCGGGGACGACCTTGGCGGCCCGTTCCCGGAGGTTGGCGTCGATGGACATGTGTCGCTCCTGGGATGTCTTTCACGGTTGGAATGGGTCGGACGGCGCGGGGACCACCCGTCGGTCACTCGCTCGCCCGTAGCTCCCGCGCTCCGGCGAGACCGGCGTCCGAGCCGAGGCCGCCGGCCACCCGGGCGGCCAGCGCGGTGCCGAGCCTGGCCGCGTCGACGACCTCGCGGCCGTCGACCAGACCGGCGATGAAGCCGGCGCAGTAGGCGTCGCCGCAGCCGGTGGTGTCCACCACGGGGACGTCGAGGGCGGGGACGCGGGTGAGACCGGACGCGGTGGCGACCAGACTGCCCTCGGCGCCCAGCGTGACCAGCACGCCCCTGGGGCCCTCGCCCAGCAGCGCGAGCGCGGCCCGCTCCACACCGGCCTCGCCGCTCATCATGAGCGCCTGCTCCTCATTGGGCAGGAGATAGTCCACATACGGCAGAAAACTCCGCGTCCCCGGCATCAGATCAGGCATATTGGACAGCAGGTCCATCGTGACGATCGTGCCCGCCTCCCGCGCCTCGGCCAGGAGCGCCAGGAAGCCGGGGTCGTGCAGGCCCCAGGTCACGTCCATGCCGCCCAGGTGGACGACCCGCGCACCGATGACGCGCTCACGGTCCAGGTCGGCAGGGGACAGGGTGAGGTTGACGCCGGGCACGTGGAACGACGGGCGCCCTCCGTCAGGCCGGATGGGCAGGATCGAGGCGGCGGTCTGTCCGCCCGCCTTGCGGACGATCCCCGTGACGTCCACCCCGTGCCGCTTCATGATCATGATCAGGAAGTCGCCGAGTTCGTCGTCGCCGACCGCCCCCACCGAGGCGACCTGGACGCCGATCCCGGCCAGGCCGACGGCGGTCCCGGCGGCCGCGCCCGCCGCGGTGAGGCGGATCTGCTCCAGCAGGTGGGTGTCCTGCCCGTCCGGGATCGCCTCCACGGGCCGGGCGAGCACGTCCACGATGTGCACTCCGAGGGTGACGACGGTCATAGTGAGTCCTCCTCATGTCTCCAGCGGATAATAGACGGGCGTCCGAATACCATGTCAATGAGGAGTCAGAGGAGGGATCCGGTTGCCGAAGATCGTCGATCATGGAGAGCGCCGGGAGGAGGTCGTCGAGGCCACCCGCCGCATCATCCTGCGCGAAGGCATCGAGGCCGCCACGACCAGGGCCATCGCCAGGGAGGCGGGTTACTCCAACGGCGTGCTCACCCACTACTTCGCCGACAAGGACGACATCATGCTGTCGGCGCTGCGCTCCTCGCACCAGCGCATCGTGGAGCGGTTGCGGAGCAGGCTGGCCGGCCGCGGCGGGCTGTCCGCGCTGCGCGAACTCCTGCTCGACAACCTGCCGCTGGACGACGAACGCATCCGGGAGAGCGGGCTGGAGGTCGGTTTCTGGAGCCGGAGCCTGACCAGCCCGGCGCTGCTGGAGGCCCAGCGCGCCGAGGCCGAGGAGCTGCGCTACCTGGTGCGCAGCCTGGTCGGCGCGGCGGCCGACGCCGGGGAGATCGTCACCGAGGAGGATCTCGGTGACGTCGCCGAGCGGCTGCTCGCCCTGGTGGACGGGCTGAGCGTGCGCCGCCTGCTCTATCCCGACCGGCTCGGCGCAGAACGTCTGGAGAGGCTTCTCGGTGCCGAACTGGATCGGCTTCAGCCCACCAGCGCGTAGATGCGGTCGGCCAGTCCCCTCGCGGTGGGCCGCTTGGCCACGTCGCCGATGCAGGCGTGGACGAGCTCCGAAAGTTCGGGTTCCAGGTCGGCGTGGACCGACGGCGACGTGCTGTAGACCTTGCGCAGGGTCAGCAGCGGATCGTGGACGGGCAGCTCGCCGTACAGACCCGTACGTGCCACCGCCCAGTGCAGCGTCGCGCCGAGGGACCACACGTCTCCGGCGGGGGTGGGCGTCTCTCCCTGCAGCAGCGCCGGGTCGGTGAACTCCACCGACCCGATGCCGCCCATCCCCGTCACCGTCGCCCCCGGCGTCAGCACCTGCGACAGGCCCAGGTCGGAGAGTTTGCCCCCCAGATCGGTGAGCAGCACGTTACCGGGGCGGATGTCGCGGTGCACGATGCCCTCCTCGTGCAGCGCCTGCGTGGCGTGGGCCACGCAGGCGATCGAACGCAGCGCCTTCTCCCGCGACGGCGGCTCCGCGGGCCGGCCCAGCGAGCCGCCGGGCAGATACTCCATCGAGTAATAGAAGATCCCACCCTGCTGGCCCGCGTCATACAAGGTCACCAGGTACGGCGAGCGCACCGCGGCGAACGCCTTCAATTCCCGCGTGGCACGCCGGAACGCGTCATTTCCGGTGCCTCCGACCACTTTCACCGCGACGAATTCCGCCTCGACCGGCAACCGCTCCGGTCTCCTCGCCAGATAGAACTCACCGTGATTACCCGCTCCGAGCGAACGGACGAACTCGTAGTCGGCGATACCTTCCACCAGCGTCTCCCCTCCATTCCTCCCGCGACACTCGCGGCGGCATCCCGCACACGGTAACGTCGCCCTGGTCATTCTCGGGGCTTTTCATTACTTACGGGAAGCGTGCGCGCGAGTGCTCCACGTAGATCTGCTCCTGCTTGACCTGGTGATCGTTCTCACCGCCGCACGGCTGCTCGGCGCGGTGGCCAGACGGCTCGGCCAGCCACCCGTCATCGGTGAGATCGTGGCGGGCATCCTGCTCGGCCCCACCCTGCTCGGCCCACTGCTCGGCGACGAGCTGTTCGGCGCGGAGATGCGTCCTCCCCTGCAGGCGCTGGCCAACGTCGGACTGGTGCTGTTCATGTTCGTCGTCGGCCTGGAGCTGGACCAGAAACTGGTCAGGGGCAAGGGCCGCGTCGCGATGACCGTGGCACTCGGCTCGACCGTGGTGCCGTTCATCCTGGGCTGCGTGCTCGCGCTGGGCATCGCCGGCGACCATGTGGGCGGCGACAGGACGCTGCCGTTCGTGCTGTTCATGGGCGCGGCGATGGCCGCCACCGCGTTCCCGGTGCTGGCGCGGATCCTCACCGACCGGGGGATGCAGCGCATCTCGCTCGGCGGCCTGTCGCTGGCCGCCGCCGCGGTGATCGACGTGCTCGCCTGGACCGTGCTGGCCGTGGTGGTGGGCATCGCCGGGGCGGGAGACGCCGAGGGGCAGTGGAAGGTGCTCCTCGCCGTGCCGTACGCGCTGGTGATGTTCCTGGTGGTCCGGCCGCTGCTGGCCCGGCTGGTGCCCGCCCACGAGAAGGCGGGACGGCTGACGCCGGGCCTGCTGTCGCTGGTGCTCATCGGCCTCATCGGCTCGGCCTGGGCCACCGAGTGGATGCACGTGCACTTCATCTTCGGGGCGTTCGTGTTCGGCGCGGTGATGCCGCGCGAAGGCGCCGAGCGGCTCAACCACGAGATCCTGGAACGGCTGGAGCAGCTCGCCGTGCTGTTGCTGCTGCCCATGTTCTTCGTGGTCGCGGGGCTCAACGTCGACCTGCGCGCGCTCGACCTGTCCAGCCTCGGCACGCTGGCCGTGATCCTGGCGGTGGCGGTCGGCGGCAAGCTGTTCGGCTCCTACGCGGCGGCGCGGGCGGGGCGGCTGCCCAACCGGCAGTCCTGGGCGATGGCCATCCTGCTCAACACCCGGGGACTGACCGAGATCGTCATCCTCACCGTCGGCCTGCAGAAGGGCGTGCTCGACAACGAGCTGTACTCGCTGATGGTGGTGATGGCCCTGGTCACCACCGCGATGACCGGCCCGCTGCTGCGCAGGGTCTACCCCGACCGCCGCGTGGCCCGCGACATCGCCGAGGCCGAACGCGCCGCCCTCGGCGTGACCGCCGCCCACCGGGTGCTGACCGTCGTCCCGGGCTCCCCCACCGAGCATGCCGCGCTGGTGGACCTGACCGCCACCCTGGCCCTGGCCACGTCCCCCTCCGAGGTCGTCCTCGCCCACCTGCGGCCCTACCCGCGGGGCAGGCTGGAGGTCGGCAGCGGCCTGTCCTCCGAGCTCGCCGAGCTGGCGGAGACCCTCCACGAGCTGGAGTCCCTCGCCGCCGCGGCCCGCGCCCGCGGAACGGAGACCCGGGTGGTGAGCCGCTTCAGCGCCGACGTGGCGGCCGAACTACCCGAGCTGGTCACCGGGGCGCAGCCGGATCTGGTGGTGCTGCCTGCCGGTGTCCCCGGCTACGCCGAGATCCGTGCCGCCGCGACCTGCCGCGTGGTGACGGTGTCGTCTCCGGATCTCTCGGACTCCCCCGATCACGCGGAACCGGCCGGACCCGGGGCGGGGCCGGTCGCGGTGCGCCACGGCACCGGCGGCGACGCCACCGCTCACGTGGCACTCACCCTGGCGCTCCTGGGGGACCGCCCGCTGGTCGTCGCCGGCGGCAACCGTGCCTCCGCCCTGGCCCAGCGGCTGGCCCGGCTCGGGGTGGCGGCCACCTCCGGCGTGGTCCCGCCGGGCGCGCTGGTCGTGGCCCCCGACACCGGTGCCGCCTCCGCCGACGGGCACCTGCTGGTCCGCGCCGAGCAGGATCCCGACCCGGTGGACTGGGCGGCGGCCGTCTCGGCACTGCGCCCTCCGGTCCCCCGGCCCTGACCCCGGAAACGATCTCCGTACGCCCGGGAAGGCGTCACCGGGCCTCGGAGAGAGCGCCGGGCGCCACGGTGCGATCCGTGCCGCCCGGGGAGAGCGGACCTTCTAGCGGTTGCGGTGCGACTCGTAGCGCATGGTCCGGGAGACACCGATCCGCACGGTCGTACCGGGCAGGATCGCGACCGCCTCGTTCGGCGGGATGTCGTAGAAGTTGGGGTCGCCCGGCGGCTGGATCTGGGTGCCGTTGACCGACCCCAGGTCGACCAGGTTGACGTCCCAGCCGTCCAGTGCCACCCGCAGGTGACGACGGGACACCGAACCGTCGGGACTGGTGACCTTGGCGGGACGCACCGAGCCGTCGGCGACCTCCGGGGCCCGCTCGGGGTCACGGCCGACCAGGTAGTCGGTGTCGAGGCGGAGCGTCATGCCGTCGTCCAGGAGCAGCACGCCCAGCGGCGGACGCGGCCCCTTGTAGGGGACGAGTGTGCGCTGCACCAGCGCGATGCCGCAGACCGCGCAGTACGGCACGCGCGGGTCGTTGAAATGGTCGTTCTTGCAATCCACCCCGTAGACCAGGGGGCGCGACTCCGGCTCCGGTTCCGGTCCGGACGGCGGCGACTCGGGCGCGGCCTGCGCCCCGCCCGGGGTCAGCAGCTCGTACTCGAACGGCTGGTCACGGGCGTCGACGGGGTCGCCGCCGATACCGCTCGACCTGGCCGTCTCCATGTCCGCGTGCGAGGCGGCGGGCCGGGACACCGGCTCCCGCGGCGCGACCGGCATGGGGTCGGACTGCCATGCCTGCGGCGCGGGAATCTGCGGCTCCGACGGGTGGTGCTCGGGTGAGCCCATCGGGTAGGGCGCCGGCGGCACGTTCTCCGCCGGGGGCGCCGGCCGGTCGGCAGGGGCGGGAACCGGCGGAGGGGACGCCTCCGCCTGAGGGGCGGCGACCTGCGCGGGAGAGACCGACGGCTGGACGGCCGGCGGAGCGGCCTCCACACGGGACGCGGGCCGAGGAGCGACCGGTGGCCCTCCGGACTCGGTCAGGTCGCACCAGACGCCACCGCCGACGACCACACCACTGTCCAGCCGGGCGAGCGGATGCGCCGCGCCGGCCTCGGGCAGGCGCAGCTCCACCCCGGTCACCGGGCCGGGCACGAGCCGATCGGACCAGGTGAGCGCGTCACGCCCGGCCAGCTGGACCTCGCCCTGAGAACCGGTGACCGACGCGAAGGCCGGGCCGCTGACCAGCACGGCCACCCCTCCCGCGACGGGACCGGCGACGGCGCACGCCACGGATTCGCCCATCATGGCGGCCAGCACCTGGGCCACGCGGCGGGCCAGCGCACGGCCGTCCCCGCCGGAGGCCGCGGTCTCCCTCAGCGCCCGCAGCAGGTCCTCCACGACAGCCTCGGCCGCGTCGCACACCAGCAGCAGGCCACCGACGTGAGCGACCAGCCCGTCACCCGGGAGCGGACGCACCACTCCGAAGCCCTCGTCGGTCATGAGACCTCCCCGCTCCGCTCGGTCACAGAACTCTCCCTCCCCGAAAACGCCATCGGATGAACGGCACGCGCATCGGACCGTTCGCCACCAGCCACACGCAGAGCCAGACGACGGTGAAATGCGTCCAGAATGCGGCCGACGGAACCGGGTCAATGAAATCAATTGCACCGGACCGTAGCAAAAAGTACAGCAGAAGGCCTTCGGGTACGACCGTCAGCAAACCGAACAGGGTCGGCCAGTCCTTCTCCCACCGGAACTGCATGAGGAAGTGGTAGACCAGCTCCCAGCCGACTCCCAGCACGGCCACCGCCGCCAGGACCAGGAAGCCGGTGACGTAACGGTCGCCGAGCGCCCCGGAGGAGCCCGGCAGCACCGGCACGATCAGCAACGTGATGATCGCGCCCACGGTGGCGAGCAGGAAGAGGCGCGTCTGGATGCGCCCCGCCAGAGTCGGAACCACGGGAGAACGCTCCTTACACCGGTGAGTTGAAAGCCCATTTGAACCACTGCGAGGTCGACCGCAACGGCCCCATCCTGCGGACGAACCCCCGTCGCGCCAGGTCGTCGGCGATCTCCTGAGCCGCGATCTGCAGCCCCAGGAAGGTGTCGACGCCGGGGAAGTAACCTCCGAGCGTCGCGGAGCCGGAGGCGTAGAGGGCGCCGTCGCCGCTCGCCGTCCCCTTCACCTCGAAGTGGCGCTCCACCTCCAGCCTGCCGACCGGGTTGCGGTACGCCCCGCCGTACCGGAGCAGGTCGTCGTAGATCCGGTGCTCGGCGATGTCGGCCTCCAGGCCGGTGCAGTCGATGATGTAGTCGGCCACCGGCTCACGGACGGTGCCGTCGCCGCTGCGCACGTAACTGATCAGCCGCCCGTCGGGGGCGCGCTCCACCCGGTCCACGGTGCCCTGCACCGGGTGGTAGTAGCCGCCGCTGCGGCCCGCCCGCATCTGCTCCTGCCAGCGCCGGCGGTAGGGGGTGTTGGTGCCGCCCATCTCCTTGTACTTCGCCGCGCGCTCGGCGCCCTCCAGCTTGCGCATCTGCGCCTTGAGCTGGCCGCCCCACACCGACTTGGGGTAGTTGAAGCCCTGGTAGGCCCATCCGTCGCCGCCCTTCCGGCGCGCCCAGACGTGCGGGCCGTGGGAGCCGGCGACGAAGGTCCGGAAGATGTGCACGATCTGGGTCCGCAGCCCGAGCCTCTCCCGGTCGTCGAACAGGCGCTGCAACACGCGGGAGGCCACGATGCCTCCGCCCCGGATGACCACCGTGCCGGGGCGGGTCTTGAGGAACTCGTAGACCTGCTCGTGCGGCTCGTAGGCGTTGACCACGTGCTGGTAGTCGGCGTGCTTGGTGCGGAACTCCTGCAGGTCGGGGAGGAACTTCAGCCCCGGGTAGCCGATCGCGATGTGCACGAAGCGCGAGCGGAAGACGATCCGCTTGGTCGGCGCCGTGCCCTCCGGCGGGGTGACCACGGTGAAGTAGCCGCCGCCCGCCCGGCGCCGCACCATCCGGACCTGCCCCTTGACCAGCATGTTCCAGTAGTCGATGCGCCTGGCCTCGCGTTCGAGGCTTTCGAAGACCGTGCCGGCGCGCGGCGTCCAGTAGTCGTTCAGAATCGGCTCGGTCAGCAGCTGCCACAGGTAGGCCGGGGTCTTGTCCTTCCAGGTCTCCTGCAGGGCGTAGGAGGGGAATCCCCAGATGTTGTCGGGCCGCGAGGAGGAGTCGGAACGGATCCGCTCGGATCGGGGGATCTGCGAGCACCTGGTCAGGAACTCGTAGGTCTGCCATGGGGTGTCGATATTGGACAGCACCCGCATCTGGGAGGTGGGCACACCGTAGATCCGCAGGTAGTCCAGCGTCACGAAGGATCCCATGCCTCCGCCGACGGTCAGGAAGGGAACGTCGTATACGGGGATTCCGGCAGCGGCGACCAGTCGATCGTCCCATTCGGGCGTGCCGAGTAACTCAGGGGTGAGATCACCGGCCGAGGTCGGCGTGTTGGGGGGTGCCAATTGTGCGTCCCTTAAGCTCCATGGCCAACCGGTTCAGTTGACCAGAACACTAGCTGTGGCGCGCACCGAAAACGAGTAGGACAAAAGGGGTGATCTTCCCTCGGGCCGCCCCATCGTCTTGGCACGCATTCACTGAGACGCCCGAAGCCCTCCGGTGGTTCGCTACACCCCGCTGAACACCCGGTTCACATCCGACGTCGCCAGCACCCCGAAGATCTCGCCGCCGCGCTCCACGAGAAGGTATTCCCCGGCCGGTGCCTCGCGCATGGCGTCGATCAGGGACTCCCCCGACAGATCGGCGGCCAGCACCAGCGACGGCTCGAGGGTGCGGGCCAGCGAACCGGTCGTCACCCAGGGGCGGCGGCTCTCCGGGGTGGCCTCGACCGCGACCTCGTTGACGATCCCCGTCGGGTGACCCTCGTGGTCGACCACCACCATCGCCCCCGCCTGGGCCTCCGCGGCCCGGCGCAGGGCCTCGGCCAGCGGCAGGTCTCCGGTCACCGCGATGGCCCGCCTGGCCAGGGCGCGGGCGTTCACCTGGGGAATGCGGGCGCGCACCCGGGCGCCGCGCAGCGACTGGGTGGCGCCGAGCCAGATGAAGGAGGCCAGCAGCACCGGCCAGATGAGCGCGTCCCAGCGTGGCGTCTGCCCGCTCATCAACGCCAGCCCGACGGGCACCGTGACCAGGAGGATGGCCAGCACGCGGCCTCCCCAGGCCGCCGCGACCGTGCCCGAGGTCGGGTTGCGGGTGATCTTCCAGACGCCGGCGCGCAGCATGCGGCCGCCGTCGAGCGGCAGCCCCGGCAGGACGTTGAAGACCCCGACGATCAGGTTGGCGAACCAGAGCTGGAAGATCAGGACGCCGACGACGGAGTACGGATCTATGAACTGTGCGGCGGCGAAACCGGCGGCCGCGAGCCCCAGGGAGAGCAGCGGCCCCACGAAGGCCACCATGAACTCCCGGCCGGGCGTCTCCGGCTCCCGCTCGATCTCCGAGACCCCGCCCAGCAGGTAGAGCGTGATGCGGCGGACCGGCAGGCCGTACATCTTGGCCACCACCGAGTGCGCCAGCTCGTGCAGCAGCACCGACACGTAGAGCAGCACGGCGAAGACGAAGGAGACGAGATACGTCAGCGGGACGCTCAGATCGGGCAGCCAGTCGGCCACCTGCCCCTGGTAGCTGATCGTGATGAACGCCGCCACGATGAGCCAGGTGGGCGAGACGTACACCGGGATGCCGAACGGCCGTCCCATCCGCAGTCCCGGATTGTCCTGGCGCGGGCTCTCACTGCTCACCGCTGACTCACCACTCCTCGTCCACTTCACCTTCAGGCCTTGATGCTACGCGCCATCGCGCCACCCGCAGACGTCTCGGACCCACCTCGGGCACAAACTGTCGTCACTGTGACCTACAGTGCGGACATGTCACTGACCGAGCCCACGATCATCGGAGCGCTGTCGCCGTCCCGCGCCGGTGACTTCATGACGTGCCCGCTGCTCTATCGGTTCCGGGTGATCGACCGGCTGCCCGAGCCGCCGTCGCCCGCCGCGGTGCGCGGCACGATGGTCCACTCGGTGCTGGAACGCCTCTACGACCTCCCCGCTCCCGCGCGGACCGTCGCCGCCGCCCTGGATCTGCTGGAGCCGGAGTGGCGCAGGCTGCTGGCCGAGGATCCCGCCTACGGCGGCATGTTCGCCGACGATCGGGAGCAGGCCCAGTGGCTGGACCAGGCCCGCTCCATGCTGGAGCGCTACTTCACCCTTGAGGACCCCACCTGCCTGGAGCCCGCCGACCGGGAGCTGTATGTGGAGGCGGTGCTCGACAGCGGCCTGATGCTGCGCGGTTACATCGACCGGCTGGACGTCGCGCCCACCGGCGAGGTCCGCGTGGTCGACTACAAGACCGGCAGCGCGCCGGGGCCGGCCTTCGAGGCCAAGGCACTGTTTCAGATGAAGTTCTACGCGCTGACACTGTGGCGGCTGCACGGCTCGGTGCCCCGCCTGCTCCAGCTGATGTATCTGGGGGGCGGCGGCGAGGTGCTGCGCTATGCCCCCGACGAGGCGGACCTGCGCGCCACCGAGCGCAAGGTCCAGGCGCTGTGGACGGCCATCGCGCGGGCCATGGAGACCGGTGAGTGGCCTCCCAGACCCAGCCGCCTGTGCGACTGGTGCTCCTACAAGGAGCTGTGCCCGCAGTTCGGCGGCACTCCCCCGCCGCTGCCCGAGCGGCAACCGGGCGACACCGTGCGCAGCACCCGCCGGACCTCCAGGGCGGCCACCGACGAGCTCTGAACGGCACGGGAGCTCGCGGGTCATCCGCGGGGATGAGGGGGATATCCCCCTCCAGCAGGGTGGCTGCCGGAGCCGGACGCCTAAATTGATTGTGTGCGCAACACCCCCGGCAGCCTGCGGGCCTGGCTCCACGGACATCCCCTGATCCCCGACGTCGCCCTGGCGGTGGCGGTGGCCGCCGCGGCGGTGTCCTGGGCCCACGCCGGCCTCTTCCCCGGCGCTGCGGGCGACCTGATGGAGCCCGACGCGCTGGGCCTCGCCCTGGTCGTGGCCGGCTGCCTGTCGCCGGCGCTGCGCCGCCACATGCCCTTCACGATGCTCTTCCTGGTCAGCCTCATCGAGGTGACGCTGGCGTCGCTGAACCAGAGCGGCTCCCTGCTCTGGGTCGCCGCCCTGACGCTGGTCTACACGGTCGCCGCCCAGCGCGGCCTGGCGCTCAGCCTGTGCGCGCTGCTGGTGAGCCTGACCTGTCGTGCCCTGCTGGCGGTGGCGTCCGACGGGCTCGGCGACCGGACGGGCCAGCTGTTCATCGCCGTCCTGACCACGACCCTGTGGATCGCCGGCCGGAGCATCCGGCTGCGCCGCGCCTACCTCGCCGAGCTGCGCGACCGGGCCGAGCGGACGGAGCGGGCCCGGGAGTCCGACACCCGGGCGGCGAGAGCCGAGGAGCGCTCCCGCATCGCCCGGGAGCTGCACGACGTGGTCGCCCATCACGTGAGCGTGATGACCGTCCAGGCCTCGGCGGCACGCCGGGTGCTGGCCACCAACCCCGACGGCGCCCGGGAGGCGCTCTCGGCGATCGAGGAGATGGGCCGGACCGCGATGGCCGAGATGCGCAACATCGTGGGCGTGCTCAGGACCGACACGGCGCCGGCCGAGCGCAACCCTCAGCCGGGAGTGCAGGAGATCCCCGCGCTGGTCGACCAGATGCGGGAGGCGGGTCTGCGGACGCAGCTGTGGATGGACGGCGCGGAAGGCCCGCTGCCGCCCGGCGTCGACCTGGCCGCCTACCGGCTGGTTCAGGAGGCCCTGACCAACAGCCTGCGGCACGCGGGTCCGCAGGCCAGCGCCTGGGTCACCGTACGGCAGGGGCCGGGCGAGCTGGCCGTTCAGGTCGAGGACGACGGCCACGGCCCCGAGATCCCCCGCCCCGCCGGCGACCGGACCGGGCACGGGCTGGTCGGCATCCGCGAACGTGTCGCCCTCTATGGTGGAGTTCTGAGAATCGGCCCGCGTCCGGAGGGTGGATTCGAGGTCAATGCCCGGTTTCCCCTCAAGGACGTGCCATGACGATCAGAGTGCTACTGGTGGACGACCAGCCACTGCTGCGCACCGGTTTCCGCCTCATCCTGGAGGCCGAACCCGACATCACCGTGGTCGGCCAGGCCGGAGACGGCAAGGCCGCTCAGGAACAGTCGCGTGCGCTGATGCCCGACGTGGTGCTGATGGACGTCCGGATGCCGGGCGTGGACGGCATAGAGGCGACCCGCCGGATCGTGCGTGAGGCGTCCGGTGGGGCCCATGTGCCCAAAGTGCTGGTGCTGACGACCTTCGACCTGGACGAATACATCGTGGAGGCGCTGCGCGCCGGGGCCAGCGGCTTCCTGCTCAAGGACGTCCCACCGGACGAGCTGGTGCAGGCCATCCGGGTAATCGCGGCGGGGGACGCCATCGTCGCCCCGAGCGTCACCCGGCGGCTGCTGGACAGGTTCGGAGCGCACCTGCCCTCGGCCCATCAGCAGTCCGCCCCGGCCCGGCTGGACCGGCTCACCGAACGCGAGCTGGAGGTGCTGCGGCTGATCGCCCGCGGCATGTCGAACGCGGAGATCGCCGCAGAGTTGGTGGTGAGCGAGACGACGGTCAAGACCCACGTCGGCAACGTGCTCACCAAGCTCGGCCTGCGCGACCGCGTCCAGGCCGTGGTCCTGGCCTACGAGACCGGCCTGATCACCCCGGGCGCCATCTCCTAGCGATCCTTGGCCGCCGGCCTCCGGCGCTCCAACGGTGACCGGGCGTTCGGATGAAGCCGTCACGCGGCACGCTGGAATGCGCCGACCGCCCGCGGCGCGGCGGTGCTCGCAGGAAAGGCAGGGAACGGGTCAGAGCCCGGCGAGGATGCGGGCGAGCACCGGCCGGGTGTCGGCGCGCCGCCAGGCGACGGCGGTGGTGCAGCGGCGGTCGCCGTCGAGCAGGACGAACACCACCCCGGCGCGGGCGTAGTGCTCGTCGGTGCCCTGCGAGAGCAGGGCGATGCCCCGGCCGGCCGCGACCAGCTCCAGGGTCTCCTCGATCGCCCCGGAGCCGACCTCGCCCGCCACGTCGGTCACGCCGATGGAGCCCGGGTGGCGGAAAGCCCGCCAGAGCGGATCGGGGCTGCGGGGCACCACCCAGACACGGCCGGCCAGGTCGTCGGGGCACGCCACGGCCAATCCCGCGAGCGGATCGCCGACCGGCACGGCGACAGCCCTCCGGTCGCTGCCCAGGACGAGCACGTCCAGCGCGTCACCGGTGGTCAGGGGCGGCCACACCACGGCCAGGTCACTGGTCCCGGCCAGCAGGCCGCAGGCCGGATCGTCGAAGTCGAAGCGGCGCAGCCGTACCTCCCTGCCGGAGGCTCGGCGCACTCCTTCGAGCAGCAGGGAGGTGCGCGCGCCCGCCGCCTCGCCCATGAAACCGACCGTCAGCTCGGAGGTCTCCCCGGCCAGCAGCGCCTCAAGCTCGTCGGCGGCGGCCGTCACCGTCACCGCGTGGGTCAGCACCCGGCCGCCCAGCTCGGTCAGGCGCACGCCGTCGCGGTCGCGGATCAGCAACGGCTGTCCGGCGGTGGCCTCCAGGCGTTTCACGGCGACGCTCACGGTCGGCTGACTGATCCCGAGCGAGGCGGCCGCGCCCCGGAACGATCCGGCGCGCGCGACGGCCACGAACGCCCGGACCCCGGGCAACGTAACGTCCACCCGTTGATGATAGCCATCGGCTATCGAGATAGCCGCAAACTATTGCGCTGTCCCGGAGCCGCCGGCGGAGGATGGCACCCTTGACATCCTCCCCTCCCCGAAGGGAGGGGATTCCCACGGTCACCCGTGAGACTTCCTGCTTCACCGCCGGTCGCCCGCCCAGAAGGATCTCCGTTGAGGTCTTACACCAGCTCCACAGGCGTTTCACCTCTCCGCCAGCCCAGCGGCGAGGGTAGTGCCGATCACGCAAACAGCGGCTTGGTTATCGCCGCCGCCGAACACGTTACCGAATCGCACGCCGCCGCGCTGCTGGTCCCCCTGCTCCGCACCCGTCGCGACGTGGCCGTCGCAGCCGGGGCGGCCGTCCTGGCGCTGGTCTCATCATGGTTGGTGCCACCGGGTCTGCCGGTCCTCCTCGCCGCCCTGGCCGCGGTCCCGGCCGCGCTGAGGTCGTCGTGAACACCGCGCTGTCCGAGCCTGCCCGCGCGGACGCCGCGCCGCCCGCGGCGGCCGCGGCGGCCGCCCGGCACTCCACCTGGCCGTCGCCGCCCTCGTGGCGGGAGTAGCCGCCCGACGCCTCGGGTTCCTGCCCGCCATGCTCCTCGGCACCGCCGCCGGAGCCCTTGTCACCATTGGAGACCTTTAAGTGATCATTCGTGAGTTGACCACCGACGACCTCGGCGCCTGCCTGCGGCTCGCGGAGGACCGCCAGTGGGGACGTGAGGAGCGCAAGTGGCTGTTCCTGCTCCAGGGAGGGGAGGGCTACGGGATCCTGGGCCCCGAGGGGGAACTGGTGGCAAGCGCCGTCCTGACCCGGTACGGCACCCGTACCGCCGCGATCAGCATGGTGCTGGTGGCCTCCCGGCACGGGCGTCAGGGATTGGGCGGCCGTCTGATCCGCCATGTGCTGGACCAGACCCGCGGCGCGACCGTCTTCCTGAACGCGACCGGGGCGGGCCGCCCTCTCTATGAGAGGCTCGGCTTCCGCGTGACGAGCCCGGTCGCCATGCATCTGGGGACCTTCACCGGCGAGGCGGCCGGCGCGTCCCGCGTCGCCGTACCGGAAGATCTGAAGGCGATCACCGACCTCGACGCGGAGGTCGTCGGGGCCGACCGGTCCGCTCTCCTGGCAAGGCTGTCCGGCTTCGCCGAGCAGATCCGGGTGATCGAGGACGGGCGACGGGTCACGGGGTACGCCGGAATGTGGCGCAACGTGACCAACACGGTTGTCGGGCCGGTGATCGCCGCAGACCCGCAGGACGCCCGGAGACTGATCGCCGACCTCGCCTCCCAGGTCGGCGGCCCGGTCCGGATCGAGGTCGAGGAGTGCCGCCGGGAGCTGGCGGAGTGGCTGACCGGACACGGCATGGTCGCGGGGATGCGGACCTCCGACATGGTGGCCGGCGGCCGGGTGCTGCCCGGCGACCGGACCCGGTACTTCGCCCCGGTCATGTCGGCCCTGGGGTGACGGGGGCGCCGACCTCGGTGGCGGCGGGGTCGTGGGCGCCCGCGGCGGCCCGGATCCGGCCCGCCGCGATCTCCTCCACCCAGTGACAGGCGACCCTGCGGCCGGGGCGCGCCTCCCGGAGCCCGGGCGGCTCGTCGGCGCAGCGCGTCGGCTGCCGGAACGGGCAGCGGGTGTGGAATCGGCAGCCGGGCGGGACATCCATCGGAGACGGCAGATCGCCGGTGAGCAGGATCCGCCTCCTGCGCTCCTCGACATCGGGGTCCGGGATCGGAATCGCCGACATCAGCGCGATCGTGTAGGGATGGAGCGGCTCGGCGTACAGTTCGCTGGAGGGGGACTCCTCCACCAGCGCCCCGAGATACATCACACCGATGACGTCGCTGACATGGCGCACCACCGCCAGGTCGTGGGCGACCACGACGTAGGTGAGGCCCAGCTGCTCCTGAAGGTCCTCCAGCAGGTTGACGATCTGCGCCTGGATCGAGACGTCCAGCGCGGAGACGGGCTCGTCGGCGATGATCAACCGAGGGTTGAGGGCGATCGCCCGGGCGATGCCGATCCGCTGACGCTGGCCACCGGAGAACTCGTGGGGATAGCGGCTCGCGGACCCGGCGGGCAGTCCCACGATGTCGAGCAGCTCCCGCACCCGCCGGAGGCGGTCCCCGGTGAAGCCGTGGGTCCGGAGCGGTTCGGTGAGCACCGACTCCACGCTCTGCCGGGGGTCCAGGCTGGCGAGCGGGTCCTGGAAGACCATCTGCATGTGCCGCCGGAGCAGGCGGAGCCGTTCCGGGTCCTGTGCCCCGACGTCGACGCCGTCGAACAGGACGGTCCCGGCCGTGGGCTCGACCAGCCTCAGCACGGCCTTGCCGAGCGTGCTCTTGCCGCAGCCCGACTCCCCCACCAGCCCGTAGGTCATGCCCTGCGGCACGTCGAGGTCGACACCGTCGACGGCCCTGACCTGGCCGACGACCCGCTCCAGCAGCACGCCCTTCTTGACCGGGAAGTGCACCTTCAGCCCGCGGATCGACAGCAGCGGCTCGGAGCTCAACGGTTGCCCCCCTCGGTCTCGATCGGATTGAAGCAGCGCAGGCCGTGAGCGTCGCCACGCAGTTCCGGCGCCGCCCGGGCGCACTCGTCGACGCGATTACGGCAGCGTGGCGCGAACGCGCAGCCCCGGGACCACGGGACGGTGTCGCGCGGGGAGCCCTGGATGGGTTCCAGCCGCTCGCCACGGGGCCGGTCGAGCCGTGGCACGGAGGCGAGCAGGCCCGCGGTGTAGGGGTGACGGGGGTTGGCGAAGAGCTCGTGCCGGGGCGCCCGCTCGACGATCCGGCCGGAGTACATCACGTGGACGGTGTCGCACATCCCGGCGACCACCCCCAGGTCGTGCGTGATCAGGATCAGGGCGGTCCCGGTGTCGGCGACCAGGGCCTTGAGCAGTTCGAGGATCTGCGCCTGGATGGTGACGTCCAGCGCGGTGGTGGGTTCGTCGGCGATGAGGAGCCGGGGGCGGCAGGCCAGTGCCGTCGCGATCAGCACACGCTGGCGCATGCCGCCCGAGAGCTGGTGGGGATACTCCTTCAGCCGCCTGGCCGGGTCGGGGATGCCCACCCGGCGCAGCAGCTCGGCCGCCTCGGCCCGCGCCTCTCCCGAGGCCAGGCCGCGGTGCCGTACGAGCACCTCGGTCACCTGGACTCCGATGGGGACGACCGGGTTGAGCGAGCTCATCGGGTCCTGGAAGACGACGGCCATGTCCCGGCCGCGCAACGCGCGCAGCTTGTCGGCGGGCAGGGCGAGCAGCTCGGTCCCGTCGAAGGCGACGCTCCCCTCCACCAGCACGCCGCGTCTGGGCAGCAGTCCCATGACGGCGAGCGAGGTGACGGACTTACCGCAGCCCGACTCCCCCACCAGGCCGAGGGTCTCGCCCGGGGCCACCGAGAAACTGACGCCGTCCACGGCGCGCACGTCCTCGTGGCCTCGCCGGCGGAAGACCACGTTGAGCTCTTCGATTCTGAGCAGACTCACGCTTCACCGCCGGTATTTGGGGTCGAGAGACTCGCGCAGCGACTCCCCCAGCAGGGTGAAGCCGAGCGCGGCGAAGACGATGGCCAACCCGGGGAAGACCGCGAGCAGCGGCGCACTGGACAGATAGCGCTGGGTGTCGGCCAGCATCCGGCCCCATTCGGGGATGCTGGGGTCGTTGCTGGACAGGCCCAGGAAGGCCAGGCCGGCCGCGTCCACGATGGCGGTGGCGAGGGTGAGCGTGCCCTGCACGATGACGGGGGTCAACGAGTTGGGCAGGATGTGGCCGAGCACGATCCGCCACCGTCGAACGCCGACCGCCCTGGCCGCCAGCACGTAGTCGGACTGGCGCTGGGCCAGCATCTGGCCGCGCAGCAACCGGGCGAAGATCGGCACGTTCACCACCGCGATGGCGATCATCACGGAGTCCAGCCCCGCTCCCAGCATGGCGGCGATGCCGATGGCGAACAGCAGGCCGGGGATCGACAGCACCATGTCGACGAAACGCATCACGATGGTGTCGACCAGGCCGCCGAAGGCCCCGGCGAGCAGTCCGAGCAGCAGCCCGCCCGCCATGCCGAGCAGCAGCGAGACCACGCCGATGACCAGGGACCAGCGAGCGCCCCACAGAACGCGGGTGAGCTCGTCACGGCCCAGGTCGTCGAGGCCGAACCAGTGCTCGGCGGACGGGCCGGGGATGGAGGTGGGGGTGACCTGGCCGACCGGCTTGTCCGGGGGGAAGGGGGCCAGCCACGGAGCGAGCAGGGCCACCGCGACGAACAGGATCACCAGGACGGCACCCGTGATCGCGATCGGGTTGCGCCGCAGCCGGCGCCAGGCGTCCCTGCCGAGACTGCCACCGGCCTCGTCCGGGATGACGGCCGCTTCGGCCTGGGAGAGGCTCATGTGGTCCACCCCGTCACGACGTCGTGTCCGTTCACGCGACCCTCACCCTCGGGTCGATGAGCCCGTAGGCGATGTCGACCAGCAGGTTCACCAGGACGAAGACCACGGCGGTGAACAGGATGAAGCCCTGCAGTACCGCGTAGTCCCTGGCCATGATCGAGTCGGCGATGAACTTGCCGAAACCCGGGAACGCGAAGACGGTCTCGGTCAGCACGGCGCCGCCGAGCAGCAGTCCGACCTGGAGACCGATGATCGTGATGACCGGGAGCATGGCGTTGCGCAGCACGTGACGCCCCCGGACCGTGGCCGGTCGCAGCCCCTTGGCCTCGGCGGTGCGCACGTAGTCCTCGTGGAGCACGTCCAGCACCGAGGCGCGGGTGATGCGCACCACGATCGCCAGCGGGATGGTCCCGAGGGTGACACCGGGCAGGACCAGGTGCGCCAGCGCGTCCCAGAACGCTCCGGGGTATCCGGTGACCAGGCCGTCCAGCACGTAGAACCCGGTGGGGTGCACGGTGTCGATCAGCGGGTCCTGGCGGCCGTCGGTGGGCAGGATCCCGAATTTCTCGGCGAAGACGAACTTCAGCATGTAGCCCAGGAAGAAGACCGGGACCGTGATGCCGAAGAGCGATCCGGCGACCGAGACATGGTCGAGCCAGGTACCGTGACAGCGGGCCGCGAAGTAGCCGAGGGGGATGCCCACCCCCACCGCGAAGATCATCGCGGTGAGGGCGAGCTCCACCGTGGCCGGGAAGGTCCGGAGCAGCTCCTCCAGGACCGGATGCTGGGTCCGGCTGGACACGCCGAGGTCTCCGTGCAGGAGGTTGCCCACCCAGGTGACGTACTGCTCGTACCAGGAGCGGTCCAGGCCGTAGAGCCTCCTGACCCGCTCGACGGCCTGCGGCGTGGCCCGCTCACCGAGGAGGGCCTCGGCGGGCCCTCCCGGCAGTGCCCTGACCCACAGGAACAGCAGGATCGACAGTCCCACCAGGATCGGGACGAGCAGGAGCAGCCGTCTGACGACGAACCTCAGCATCCGTCAGGACAGCGAGATCGTGGCGAAGACGTCGTTGAGCACCGGGCTCGGCACCCAGCCTCGGACGTTCTTGGCGGCCGCGGAGAACGAGGGGCTCTGCGCGTACGGCACGCCCGGCACGAAGTCGGCGATCAGCGCGTTCGCCTGTTTGTACAGCTCCTCGCGCTTGGCCTGGTCAGGCTCCCGCTCCGCGTCGTTCAGCACCTTGAAGATCGGCTCGTTCCTGAACGACCACTGGTTGGAGAAGGACTGGAACAGGGTGCCGAGGAAGTTGTCGGGGTCGCCGAAGTCACCGTTCCAGCCGAGCATGTAGAGCGGGCAGTCACCGGCCTGGGAGATGTTCAGGTAGTCGGGGCTCCAGGGTGAGGTCTTGGGGGTGACCTTGAAGCCCGCGGCCTCCAGGTCGGCCTTCATCAGCTGGAAGTTCCCGGCCGGATCGACCATGTAGGCGCGGCTGACCCCGCTCGGGTAGCAGAACTCCAGCGTCGGGTCCGTCTCGCCGGAGGCGGCGATGAGCTGCTTGGCCTTGTCCACGTTGTAGTCGTACTTGGCGAAGTCCTCGGTGTAGCTCCAGAGACTGTCCGGCATGAACGCGTTGGCGACCTTGGCGCCCGTGGCGTACTTGGTCTTCACCACGTTCTCGCGGTTGATCGCGTGGGCGATCGCCTGGCGGATCTTCTGGTTCTGCATGATCTTGGTCTTCTGGCTGAAACCGAGGTAGCCCATGTTGAACGGCGCCCGTTCGATGACCTGGGTCCCGGCGCTCTTGAGCGACTCCAGGTCGGCCGGGTCGGCATAGTCGAAGGCATGGACCGAGCCCGCGCGCAGCGCCTGCGCCCGGTCGGCGGCCTTCTCGATGGGCCGGAAGATGATCTTGCTCAGCTTGGCCTTCTCACCCCAGTAGTCGTCGTTGCGGACCAGCTCCAGCTTGTCGCCGCGGGTCCAGGAAGAGAACTTGAACGGCCCGGTGCCCGTCGGGTGCTCGGTGCCGAAGGTCCCGGTGAACTGGGGTGACTCGGGAGTCCCGCTCACCTCGTCCGCCTTGTAGCCCTTCAGCGCCTTGGGGCTGGCGATGCCGAACGACGACAGTGTCAGCGCCGACAGCACGGCGGCGGACGGTTCGGTGAGCTTGAGCTCCACGGTGCTGTCGTCCTTGGCCGTGCACCCGCCGTACAGGCTCTTGCCGAGGCTGTCGGACTCGTTCTTGGCGAAGCCCCGGAACACGGTCACCCAGTAGTAGGAGACCGAGTCGGACTGTGCCAGCCCCGTGAAGTTGTACCAGCGCTCGAAGTTGGCGCACACGGCGGCGGCGTTGAACGCCTCACCGTCATGGAATCTCACCCCTTGGCGCAGCTTGAAGGTGTAGGTCTTGGCGTCCTTGCTGACCTCCCAGCTCTCGGCCAGTCCCGGCGCGACCTCGGTGCCCCCGACTTCGGTGGCCACCAGCGTCTCGAATATCTGGTTGGTCACCCGGGAGGACTCGCCGTCACTGTGGTAGGCCGGATCGAGGATGCTGGGGTCCGCCGAGGAGGCGAAGATGAAAGTCGAGTCCTTCGGCGCGCCGGCCGCGGTGGCCCCCGGCGCCGCCCCGCCTCCGCCACCGCACGCCGCCACCGAGATGATCAGGGCCGCGCCCAGGATCACCGCCGCCGTGCTGCGCAAGGGCATACCGTCTCGTCGCATGCTGCACCTCATAGCCGTCTCGCGGCCAGGTCATGGCCATCGTGCGGAATTCCGGTGATCGCAGGATCCATGCGACGGGCATGGCTGACCAGCCCCTGCGGAAGGCTGTGGCACAAATGTGACAGTCGGCAGTAAAGCCTGGCAATGGAACGTTTCAGAAACGAGAACGCCTGTGCTGTACGGCATGCCGCACAGCACAGGCGTCCGTCAGGCGCTCAGGCCGAGACGGTCCCCGCGGCCGCGGACTCCCCGGCGGCGGGGGCGTTCTCCGGGAAGTGGCAGGCGACCTGGTGGCCGGTCGCGAGTTCGACCAGCGGCGGCTCCACCGTCTTGCAGACCGCCTGGGCCTTCCAGCAGCGGGTGTGGAACCGGCAGGCGGGCGGCGGGTTGAGCGGGCTCGGCACGTCACCCTGGAGCCGGATGCGCTCGCGGTCCTTGCGCCGGGCCGGGTCGGGGACCGGGACCGCCGACATCAGGGCCGTGGTGTACGGGTGCATGGGCGACTCGTACAGGGCCTTGCGGTCGGCCAGCTCGACGATCTTGCCGAGGTACATCACCGCCACCCGGTCGCTGATGTGCCGGATGACCGACAGGTCGTGCGCGACGATGACGTAGGTCAGGTTGAGCTCGTTCTGCAGGTCCTCCAGGAGGTTGACCACCTGGGCCTGGATGGAGACGTCCAGAGCGGAGACCGGCTCGTCGGCGATGATGAGCTTGGGCTTGAGCGCGAGCGTGCGGGCGATGCCGATGCGCTGGCGCTGGCCGCCGGAGAACTCGTGCGGGTAGCGGTTGTAGTGCTCGGGGTTGAGCCCGACCAGCTCCAGGATCTCCTGGACCGCCTTCTTGGTGCCCTGCTCGGTCTGGACGCCCTGGATGCGGTACGGCGCGCCGACGATGGCGCCCACCGTGTGCCGGGGGTTGAGCGACGAGTAGGGGTCCTGGAAGATCATCTGTATGTCACGGCGGAGCGGCCGGATCTTGGCCTGCGACATGTGGGTGATGTCGTGGCCCTCGAAGACGATCTTCCCTGCGGTGGGCTCCAGCAGGCGGGTGATCAGGCGGCCGGTGGTGCTCTTGCCGCAGCCGGACTCGCCCACCAGGCCGAGCGTCTCGCCCTCGCGGACGGAGAAGCTGACGCCGTCGACCGCCTTGACCGCGCCGACCTGACGCTTGAGCAGGCCCTTGGTCACCGGAAAGTGCTTCTGCAGGCCCTGGACGGACAGCAGCGCCTCGGGATCGGTCACAGCCGCGCCCTTGTCATCAACCGTCACGTGCTCTCCATCATCGGTTTGATCTCGTTTTCCCAGATGGCCCGTCGCTCCGCACGCGGCAGATGGCATCGGACCAGATGCCCACCCTCGATCTCCAGGAGCTCGGGCACCTCGGTGGTGGCCTTGCCTCCGGTTCGGTCCTCGAAGGTGCACCGGGGGTGGAAGGCACAGCCGGACGGCACGTTGATCAGAGAGGGCGGAGTGCCCTTGATCGGCAGCAGCCGCTCGGTGGGCTCACGGTCCAGGCGGGGCATCGATCCCAGCAAACCCCAGGTGTAGGGGTGCTCGGGCCGGTAGAAGATGTCCTCGGCGGAGCCGTACTCGATGCACTTGCCGCCGTACATCACCAGGATGTCGTCCGACAGCTCCGCGACGACGCCCAGGTCGTGGGTGATGATGATCAACGCGGAGTTGAACTCGCGCTGCAGGTCCAGCATCAGGTCCAGGATCTGCGCCTGGACCGTCACGTCGAGGGCGGTGGTCGGCTCGTCGGCGATCAGCAGCTCGGGGTCGCACGACAGCGCCATGGCGATCATGGCGCGCTGGCGCATGCCGCCGGAGAACTCGTGCGGGTAGCTGTCGACGCGCTTGTCGGGCTGCGGGATGCCCACCCGGCCGAGCAGGTCGATCGCGTGCTTGCGGGCGACCGCCTTGCTGACGTCGTGGTGAATCCGGTAGGCCTCGACGATCTGGGCGCCGACCGTGTAGAAGGGGTGCATCGCCGACAGCGGATCCTGGAAGATCATCGCCATCTTCTTGCCGCGCAGCGTCCGCACGTGGTCGGTGCTCGCGCTGACGAGCTCCTCGCCGTCCAGCCAGATCTCGCCGGAGATCTTGGCCCGGCCGCCCTTGTGCAGACCGAGGATGCCGAGGCTGGTGACACTCTTACCGGAACCCGACTCGCCCACGATGCCCAGGGTCTTGCCCCGGTCGAGCTTGAAGGACAGGCCGTCGACGGACTTGACCAGGCCGTCCTCGGTCGGGAAGTGGATGCGCAGGTCGCGCAGTTCCAGGAAGGAGTCGGGCGCAGTCGTCATGACAGCCTCACCCTCGGGTCGACCACCGCGTACAGGACGTCCACGATGAGGTTGGCCAGGACGATGAAGAAGGCGGCGAACAGGGTCACGCCCAGCACCACCGGAAGGTCGTTGCCCCGGATCGCGTCGATGACCAGCTTGCCGATGCCGGGGATGGAGAAGGTGCTCTCGGTGAGCACCGCACCGCCCAGCAGCAGCCCGAGGTCGAGGCCGAAGATGGTGAGGATCGGGGTCAGCGTGGCGCGCAGGGCATGCTTGGTGACGACCGTGCGCTCCTTGAGACCCTTGGCGCGTGCCGTGCGGATGTAGTCCTCACCCATGGTCTCCAGCATGCCCGCCCGGGTGAGCCGGGCGTAGAGGGCGGCGTAGAGGAACGCCAGGGTGATCCAGGGCAGCACGAGTGACTGGAACCACATGAGCGGATTCTCGGTGATCCCGATGTAGCTGCCACCGCCGGGGAAGATCCCGAGGGTGTAGGCGAACACCGACAGCGAGACCAGGCCGGTGAAGTAGACCGGCAACGACACTCCGGCGAGCGCCACGGTCATGGCGGCACGGTCGAGCGCGCTGCCGCGTCTCAGCGCGGAGACGACGCCGATGCTGACCCCGACGACGAGCCAGGTGATCGCCGCGCCCGCGGCGAGCGACAGCGTCGCGGGGAGCCGGTCGAGCAGCGTCGGCCAGACCGGCTGGTTGTTGTTGAAGGAGAACCCAAAGCACGGCGCCGGACACTTGGCGGGCTTGGGGCCCAGTGAGTAATCCTGGCCGACGACGATGCCCTGGGCGAACCGGCCGTACTGCACGATGAGCGGGTCGTCCAGGTGGAGCCTCTTGACAGCGCCCTGGATCGCCTCGGGCGTGGCATCCCGTCCGACGTAGCGCGACGCCATGCCCTCAGGGGTCTGTCCCAGGGCGCGCGGGATGAGAAAGAAGATCGCGAAGGTGGCCACGCTGACGATGACGAGCATCAGCACGGCGGCGATCACGCGGCGGACGATGAAAGCGACCACGATCGTTCGGCCGGGGTGCCCGGGAGGATCGCTCCCGGGCACCGTCAGGCCTTCACCTGCCTTTGGCTTAGAGAAGGACTACTGCTTGACACCGAGCCACGTGTAGTCGTACATGCCGTAGGCCGGGTGCACGTACACGTTGGTCAGGTTGGCGGGGCGGAAGATGAGGGTCTTCTCGTAGACGAACGGCAGGAACGCCGCCGACTCCATGACCTTCTTGTCCACTTCGGACCAGATCTCGTTGCGAGCGGCGGTGTCGGTGGTCTGGATGCCCTTGTCGAGCAGCTCGTTGACCGACTTGTCGTTGAGCTCCATCATGTTGTAGTTGCCGGAGGCCTTGATGAAGCGGCCGTCGACGATCTGCGACAGGAAGCCGAACCCGGACGGCCAGTCGGAGCCCCAACCGGCGATCATGATGCCCAGGCCGTTCTTGTGCACGAAGTCCGGCTTGCCGGCGTACTGCGCGCTCCAGTCACCCGAGGGGTACTTCTTGATGGTGGCCTTGATGCCGACCCGGTCGAGCGAGGCCTGCAGGGCCTCGGCGACCTGGACTTCCTTGGTCCGGTCACCGCGGACCGCGATGTTGGTCTCGAAGCCGTTGGGCTGACCGCAGGCCGTCAGGGCCTCCTTGGCCTTGGCCAGGTCGCCCTTGTGGTCGGCACCGTTGGGGTACAGGTCGAACGGCTTGTAGCCGACCGTGGTCGGGGTCATCGCGGTGGTGCCGATATCGCCGCCGAGCGGGCCACCCCACGGCGCCTGGGTGGCGACCTTGTCGGTGGCATACTGGACGGCCTTACGGCAGTCGATGTTGTCGAACGGCTTGATCGCCGTCGAGATCATCGCGTAGCGGTTGAACGGCGTGAACGGGTTGTCCGTCGAGTCCTTCAGCTTGGGGTCGCCGACGATCTTGGCGCGGGCCGCGGTCTGGACGCCGGTGCCGGCGAGGTCGACCTGGATCTGCCCGGCGATCAGGCGCTGGTCGATGTCCTCGGCGTTCTGCTTGAACTGCACCTCGATGCGGTCCGGCATCTGCTTGCGGGTGGTGTCGGTGGCCGGGTCCCAGTTCTCGTTCTTCACGAGGTTGAACTGCTTGCCGACCTCGTGGCTCTCGATCTTGTAGGGACCGGTCGAGGCGACGGTCTTCTCGTAGTCGAGACCGGTGTCCTTGGCCTGCGGCACCGGCGCGGACTGCGGGTTGGCGACCAGGAAGTCGAACTCCGCGAACGGGTCCTTGAGCTTGAAGACGACGGTGTAGTCGTCCGGGGTCTCGACACCCTTGAAGTCGTCGAGGTTCTTGTCCTTGTACGGACCCTTGTAGTCGCCGGCGTCGAGGTACTGCGCGAAGTACTTCGGGCCGTCGGTGAGCTCGGAGGTGAAGTTGCTGCGGGCGATGGCGTACTTGACGTCCGCGGCCTTGACCTCGGTGCCGTCGTCGTACTTGATGCCCTTCTTCAGCTTGTAGGTCCAGGTCTTGCCGTCGGCGCTGGCCTCACCGGGCCCCTCGGCCAGGTCCGGGACGAGCTTCAGGCCGTTCTCGCCGGGCGAGGGGTTGTAGGTCATCAGCGGGCGGGCGTACAGACGCGAGAAGTTCCAGTTCCACGCGTAGTAGGTGTTGCCCGGGTCCATCGAGTCCGGCTCGTCCGACAGGGCGAACTTGAGCGTGCCGCCCTTGGCGTCGGAGGCGTTGACGACCTTGGTGTAGCCGTCGTTGTGCTTGGCGGTGGAGGCCGCGGCACCGGCGCCGTTGTTCCCGGAGCCCGTGTTGCCGCCTCCACCGGCCGTGCCGCCACAGGCGGCGAGACCCATGGTCAGCGCGGTACCCAGCGCGGCGAGCGCCAGAGCGTTGGTCTTCCTCATCGTGGTTGTACACCCCTTGTCATGAGTGACGGTGATATTGAGGACCGGAAGCGGTCGCTACCGGGCTCGGGGGTCGAGGGCGTCCCGGAGCCCGTCGCCCAGCAGGTTGAAGGCCATCACGGTGATGAAGATCGCGAGGCCCGGGACGATCATGAAGTGCGGGGCTATCTGGTAGTAGTCGACCGCTCGGGTGAGCATGCCGCCCCAGGACGCCTGGGGCTCGTTCACACCCACGCCGAGGAACGACAGCGCGGCCTCGAAGAGGATGTTGGTGGGGATGAGCAGCGTCGAGTAGACGAGGATCGGCGCCACGAGGTTGGGGAGCATCTCACGGAAGATGATGTAGGCGTTCCCCGCGCCCAGCGACCGTGCCGCGTCCACGAACTCCCGCTCGCGCAGCGACAGGGTCTGACCGCGCACGATGCGCGCGATGTAGGGCCAGCTGAAGAAGCCGATGATGAACACGATCACCGCGATCCGCAGGCCGTTGCCCGAGAGGCCGAGCGCGCGGTCGGGCAGTGCGCCCACGATGGCGATCGCGAACAGCAGCAGCGGGAAGGCCAGGAAGATGTCCATCAGGCGGCTGATGACCGTGTCGATCCAGCCGCCGAAGTAGCCCGCGACGACGCCCAGCAGCGAGCCGAGCACAACCGAGACCAGTGTGGCGAGGAAGGCCACCAGCAGCGAGATCTGCGCGCCGGACAGGATCCGGGCGAAGATGTCACGGCCGTTGACCGGCTCGAGGCCGAACGGGTGCTCCAGGCTGATGCCGCCCCAGGCCCCTACCGGAGCACTGGTCATCGGATCGACGAGGTCGTTGTTGGGAAGGTTCGGCGGGTCGCCGAACAGCGCGATCAGGCCGCCGAAAGGGCGCTCGGCGAAGATCGCGACCAGCGTCAGGAAGACCACGACGAAAGCGCCGATGATCGCGATCTTGTCGCGCTTGAGGCGCATCCAGGCGATCTGGCCGAGCGAACGGCCTTCGATGGCCTTTCCGCCCGCCCCTTGAAGCACGGCCTCCGGCTGGGCCTCCATGGCCTCCCCGGAGACATCGAGCGGTGCGGTCATACAGTGGCCCCCTGGATCCCAGACGACGTTGTCCGATGGACGGCGTCCCCCGGGTCGGGGTCGCGCGTCCTGTGTCTACGGGTCCGTTTCACGGTCCCGTGACGCAGAATCTATGGGCTGATCTGGGCTGACTAGTCCCCTGGAGCGCTATGTGGCCCAACTGTGATTCACGTGAAATTCATTTGTTCTGATCTTGAGGCGAATGTCCGGAACCCGTGCCGCTTCTGTCTCGGATTTGTGACATTGCACTGACAGGTAACTCAGCGTCATCCGATCCCACGACGCTTGAGAATGTCCTCGATGTCGGAGAAATCGTCGTCCGCGGCAGGCTTCGCAGCGGGCTTCGCGGCAGGCTTCGCAGCGGGCTTCGCGGCGGGCTGCGCCGCGGGCGCCGCCTTGCGCTGCGGCAACGGCTGGGTGACGCCCCCTCCGGAGGTCACCGGCCCGCCCGGTGCCGCGGGCGTCCGCACCGCGGGGGTTTCGGGCGCCGCGGACCGTGCCGTACGGCGGCCGCGCAGCCTGCCGGTGACCAGGAACAGCACCAGGGAGAGCCCGGTCACCGCCACTCCGGCCCACACCATGGGGTTGAACACCACCCCGGCGAAGAACCCGGCGATCGCCGTGCCGATCCGCCACAGAGTGGGCAGCGCACCGGTCAGGTAGGCCGCCAGCGGCAGCAGCGACCAGGCCACGCCGCGTAATCCGGCCACCGCTCCTCTGCGGCGCATCGCCAGGAAACTGAGCACCAGCCCCACACCGGTCACCCCGGCGCAGAGCGGCAACCACGCGATCTGTTCGAACGACATAGCGGACCGCCCCTCGTATCGGCTTACCCGATCCATCCTGGCACGCCGAACCCGGGGAGCTCCTCCTCCCTGGGGAGGGATCATCCCCTAAGGGGGCGGAGGGCCCGTCTCAGGGGGGCGAGGCCCCCCTCTCAGGGAGACCCCGGTCAGGAGTCGCGGGCCGCCAGCGCCCGCAGGACGTCGACGTCGATCTCCCTCAGGGACTCGACGACCAGGCGGCCGGGCGCGGCGGGAATCGGCAGCACACTCGGCACCGCCACCACCCGGCAGCCCGCCGCTGTGGCCGAGGTCACCCCGTTCGGGGAGTCCTCCAGCGCGACGCAGCGCGCCGCGGCCACGCCCAGCAGGCGGGCGGCCGTGAGGTAGGGCTCCGGGTGGGGCTTGGTCCTCATCACGTCGTCGCCGGTCACCACGTGGTCGAAGTTGTCGACGCCGATCCCCTTCAGGCACGCCTGGGCGATCGGCCGCACCGAGGAGGTGACCAGGGCGGTGCGCAGGCCCGCCCGCCGTACCGACGCCAGCAGCTCGGCGGCGCCGGGCATCATCTCCACGCCGTCGGCGAGCCTGCTCGTCATGCCCTCCAGCATCCAGGCCGCCACGTCGTCGGGATGGGCGCCGGCCCCCGAGATCTTGAGCATGTGGGTGACGGCGGCCGTCATGGAGCCGCCCACCAGATATTCCTGGTCGGCGGTCCCCCAGCGGCCGCCGAGCCGTTCCATCACCTCGCACTCGACCTGGAACCAGATCTTCTCGCTGTCCACGAGAAGGCCGTCCATATCGAAGAGAACCGCGTCCATTCCCCGAAAACCCCTTACGGTCACACGTTGAAGTAGCTGGCCTCGGGATGGTGCACGACCAACGCGGAGGTGGACTGCTCGGGGTGGAGCTGGAACTCCTCCGACAGCTTCACCCCGATCCGGGAGGGGTCGATCAGCTCCATCAGCTGGACCTGATCCTCCAGGTTGGGACAGGCGGGGTAGCCGAAGGAGTAACGGCAGCCGGTGACGTTGACCTTCAGCATGTCCTCCAGCGACTCGTCACCGCCGATCCCGAGCTCGCTGCGGACCCGCGCGTGCCAGTACTCCGCGAGCGCCTCGGTCAGCTGCACCGAGAGGCCGTGCAGCTCCAGGTAGTCGCGGTAGGCGTCCTTGGCGAACAGCTCGGCGGCGGCCTCGGAGACCCGGTTGCCCATCGTGGCGACCTGGAAGGCGACCACGTCGACCTCTCCGGAGTCCTTGGAGCGGAAGAAGTCGGACAGGCACAGGTGCCGGTCGCGGCGCTGGCGGGGGAAGGTGAACCGGGTCCGCTCGTTGCCCGCGTCGTCCAGGATGATCAGCGAGTCGCCGTCGCTGACGCACGGGAAGTAGCCGTAGGAGACGGCCGCCTCCAGCAGGCCCTCGGTCTGCATCCGCTCCAGCCACATCCGCAGGCGCGGCCGGCCCTCGGTCTCGACGAGCTCCTCGTAGGAGGGTCCGCTGCCGCCGCGCGCGGCCTTGAGGCCCCACTGGCCCATGAACGTCGCCCGCTCGTCCAGGAACGCGGCGTAGTCGGCCAGCGGGATGCCCTTGACGATCCGCTCGCCGAGGAAGGGCGCCGTGGGGACGGGGTTGTCGGCGGCCACGTCGGACCGGGCGGGGAGCTCCGCCTCCGGGGTCCGCACCAGCGTCGCGCCGCTCCGGACCCGCCGCTCACGCAGCGGCGGCAGGCTCGCGCCGCTCTCGCCCCGCTTGACCGCCATGAAGGCGTCCATCAGGCGCAGGCCCTCGAACGCGTCCCGGGCGTAGCGGACGTCGCCCTGGAACAGCTCGGCGAGGTCCTGTTCCACGTAGGCGCGGGTCAGGGCGGCCCCGCCGAGCAGGACGGGGAACTTCTGGGAGATCCCCCGGGAGTTCATCTCCTCGAGGTTCTCCCTCATGATGACCGTGGACTTCACCAGCAGCCCGGACATGCCGATGACGTCGGCGTTCTTCTCCTCGGCCGCTTCCAGGATCGTCGACACCGGCTGCTTGATGCCGAGGTTGACGACCTCGTAGCCGTTGTTGGACAGGATGATGTCGACCAGGTTCTTGCCGATGTCGTGCACGTCGCCCTTGACGGTCGCCAGCACGATGCGGCCCTTGTTCTCTCCCTCGACCCGCTCCATGTGCGGTTCCAGGTAGGCCACGGAGGTCTTCATGACCTCGGCCGACTGAAGCACGAACGGCAGCTGCATCTGGCCCGAGCCGAACAGCTCACCGACGGTCTTCATGCCGTCCAGGAGCACCTCGTTGACGATCTCCAGAGCCGGGCGCTGCGCCAGCGCCTCGTCGAGGTCGGCCTCCAGGCCCTTGCGCTCGCCGTCGACGATGCGGCGCTTGAGCCGCTCCCACAGCGGCAGGCCGAGCAGCTCCGCGGCCCGGTCGGCCTTGACCGAGGCGGCGTCCACGCCCTCGAAAAGCTCCATGAACCGCTGCAGCGGGTCGTACCCCTCCCTGCGGCGGTCGTAGACCATGTCCAGGGCCACTTGGCGCTGCTCGTCGGGGATGCGCGCCATCGGCAGGATCTTGGAGGCGTGCACGATGGCCGAGTCGAGGCCGGCGTTGACGCATTCGTTGAGGAAGACGCTGTTGAGGACGATGCGCGCGGCCGGGTTGAGCCCGAAGGAGATGTTGGACAGGCCGAGCACGGTCTGCACGCCCGGGTAGCGCCGCTTGAGCTCGGCGATGGCCTCGATGGTCTCGACGCCGTCGCGGCGGGTCTCCTCCTGGCCGGTGGCGATCGGGAAGGTGAGGGTGTCGATGAGGATGTCCTCGACCTTCATCCCCCAGTTGGCCGTCAGGTCCTCGATGATGCGGGTCGCGATCCGGAGCTTCCAGTCGGCGGTGCGGGCCTGGCCCTCCTCGTCGATGGTCAGCGCCATGACGGCCGCGCCGTGGGACCGGACCAGCTTCATGATCTTGGTGAAACGCGAGTCGGGGCCGTCGCCGTCCTCGTAGTTGACCGAGTTGATGATCGCCCTGCCGCCGATCATCTCCAGGCCGGCCTCCAGCACGGCGGGCTCCGTGGAGTCGAGCACGATCGGCAGCGTGGAGGCGGTGGCGAAGCGGAACGCCAGCTCCTTCATGTCCTTGACGCCGTCGCGACCCACGTAGTCGACGCACAGGTCGAGCATGTGCGCGCCGTCGCGGGACTGGGCCCGGGCGATCTCGACGCACTCCTCCCAGTTCTCGGCGAGCATCGCCTCGCGGAAGGCCTTGGAGCCGTTGGCGTTGGTCCGCTCGCCGATCGCCAGGTAGGAGGTGTCCTGACGGAACGGGACGTGCTGATACAGGGAGGCCGCACCGGCTTCGGGACGAGGGCGGCGGGGGTGGAGCTCGTTGCCGCGCACCCGCTCCACCACTTTGCGCAGGTGCTCGGGAGTGGTGCCGCAGCAGCCGCCGACCAGGGACAGGCCGAAGGAGCGGGTGAAGTTCTCGTGGGCGTCGGCGAGCTCGTCCGGGGTGAGCGGGTAGTGGGCGCCGTCGGAGGTCAGCTGCGGCAGGCCCGCATTGGGCATGCACGACAGCCGCACCCGGGCGTGGCGCGCCAGGTAGCGCAGGTGCTCGCTCATCTCGGTGGGGCCGGTGGCGCAGTTGAGGCCGATGACGTCGACGCCGAGCGGCTCGATGGCGGTGAGCGCGGCGCCGATCTCCGAGCCGAGCAGCATCGCGCCGTTGGTCTCCACGGTCACCTGGGCGATCACCGGCACGTCGCGCCCGGAGTCGGCGATGGCCCGCCTGGCCCCGATGACGGCGGCCTTGACTTGGAGCAGGTCCTGGCAGGTCTCGATGATCAGAGCGTCGGCGCCCCCGGCGACGAGCCCGGCCGCGTTGTCGTAGTAGGCGTCGCGCAGCACGGCGTACGGCCTGTGCCCGAGGGTGGGGAGCTTGGTGCCGGGGCCGATCGAGCCGAGCACGTAACGGGGGTGGTCAGGGGTGGACCAGTGGTCGGCCGCCTCGCGGGCGACCCGGGCACCGGCCTCCGACAGCTCGTAGGTCCGTGCCGAGATGTCGTACTCGCCGAGGGCGGCGAGGTTGGCGCCGAAGGTGTTGGTCTCGACGCAGTCGACGCCGACCTCGAAATAGGCGTCGTGCACGGCCCGCACGATGTCGGGGCGGGTGGCGTTGAGCACCTCGTTGCAGCCTTCGTGACCTTCGAAGTCGTCCAGGGTGACGTCGTGTGCCTGCAGCATCGTCCCCATGGCCCCGTCGGCGACCATGACGCGCTCGGCCAGGACATCACGGAAAGACGGTCTGCTAGTCATGAGGGGAAGCTTACTGGGAACCCTCGGAGGAGCATTGTTCTCGACCTTAACTGGACTTGTGGTCCAATTAAGCGATCGAGCGGCCGGGTCCCGCCGCAGACGGGCCGTGGTGTGCTCATCGTCCACAACGCTCCGGGAAGGTGACGTAAAGGCCCCCTCACCGCATAGGCTTAGCCGGATAGTACGGCGAGGCCAGAAGGAGGCGGCGCGTGATCGAACTCGAAGGTCTACCCGAGCTCGTCGACCCGGTGCTGATCGCCGCGTTCGAAGGGTGGAACGACGCGGGCGAGGCCTCGAGCGGAGTGATCGCGCATCTCGAGGGCGAGTGGAAGGCGACCCCGCTGGTCTCCATCGACCCGGAGGAGTATTACGACTTCCAGGTCACCCGCCCCATCGTCGAGATGGGCGAGGGGCTGACCCGCTCCATCACCTGGCCGACCACCAAACTGTCGGTGGCCAGGCCGCCGGGCGTGGACCGCGACGTGGTGCTGCTGCGCGGCATCGAGCCCAACATGCGGTGGCGCGCCTTCTGCGAGGAGATCATCGTGGTCTGCCGCGAGCTGGGAGTGGAGCTGGCGGTGCTGCTCGGCGCCCTCCTCAACGACTCCCCCCACACCCGTCCGGTGCCGATCGTGGGTTCGGCGACCGACGAGGGCCTGGCCCGGGCGATCAATCTGGAGCTGAGCCGCTACGAGGGGGCCACCGGCATCGTCGGCGTCCTCCAGCACGCGCTGGGCACCGCCGGGATCAACGCCGTCTCGCTGTGGGCGTCGGTGCCGCACTACGTCGCCCAGCCGCCCAATCCCAAGGCCACCCTGGCCCTGCTCAGCCGGATGGAGGACCTCCTCGACATCCCGATGCCGCTCGGCACCCTGGCCGAGGAGTCACGGGCCTGGGAGCACGGCGTGGACGAGCTGGCATCGCAGGACAGCGAGGTGGCCGAATACGTCAAGGAGCTGGAGGAGCGCAAGGACGCCGCCGAGCTGCCCGAGGCGAGCGGAGACGCCATCGCCGCGGAGTTCGAGCGCTACCTGCGCCGCCGCGACCGCGACGGCGACGGCTGAGAGACACCCGGCACCCGGTCTGCCCTTTTCGCACCGCTTCGGGATGACGACGGGTGCCCGCCCGGTTCCACGGAGTCCCACCGGGCATGGGCGATGTCCCACAACGATTCCACAGCCAGGAAAAACACAGCTCGGTAAACATCGGTTAAACCACCGGCGCCATGCCGCACATTGGCCATGTGACTGCGCATGTTAGGGCGACGACGTCGGCTCCACAGCTCGACCCGTACCAGAGAGCCCAGGAGACGCGACGACGCGTCCTCGAGCTGGCCGTGCACATGAAACGTGAGGACGGCGAGGGAGTCCTGTCGCACACGCACCGCCGGGGCGCCCCTCCCGGGCACGCGGTCGACATGTTCTTCGCCCTGCTCCAGGATCGGCTCCCGGTCTGGCTCCGCATCCTCGACGAGCTGATGCATCTGGTCGGCAGGGGACGGGTCAGCGACAATCTGCTGCCCGTCGCGCGAGCCGGCATCGACTACTACCACGAGGTCCAGTCGGCGGCGCTGCCCGCCTTCACCTCTCCCTCGGTCACCGTCCGTTTCCGCGAGGCGATGCGCGACACCGAGCTGGGGCCGATGGCGGAGATCATCCCGCTGACCGAGTATCTGGCGGCCGAGCAGCGGGCGGGCCGGATCTCGGCCGAGGTGGACCCCCTGGCCAGCGCCCGGCTGCTGCTGGCCGGCTGCTTCCGCCACGCCTACGACGAGACGTTCGTCGGCGCCGGCTTCCTGCCGTCACGGGACGACAGCGCCAAGGAGATCATCCGAGAGCTGCGGCTGGACTCCCCGAGGGCCTGATCGGAGCGCTCCGGTGCGGCCGGACCGTGTCCGCACCGGAGCGGCCGTGCCGTGGCCCGTGCGCCGGGCCGGAACGTCCCCTCACCTGATCTCGTGGCGGTCGCAGGCCAGGCGGTAGCCGCGTTTGACGACCGTCTCGACGATGCCCGAGGGGCCCAGGGCACGGCGCAGGCGGGTGATGGCCATCTCGACGGCGTGCTCCGCCGAGTCACGGGACGGGCCACCGGGAAGCACGGTCCGCAGCTCGGAGCGGGCCACCACATGGCCTGGCTTGCCGGCCAGGCGCTTGAGCACCGCCATCGGCGCGGGCGGCAGCGGCTTGAGCTCGCCGTCCACGGCCACGGCATGGCCGCGGATCTCCAGCCTGTGACCACCCGCGACCAGTCGGGTGACGCTGTGCTCGGGCAGATGCCGGGCGAGCGTGCGGGCCAGCGCGCCGAGGCGGGCACGTTCGGGCTGTACGGCCGGCACCCCGCGCGCCAGCAGCGGCCCCGCCGTGACCGGACCCACGCAGGCCGCGACGACCGGTCCGGCGAAGGCCGCGACCAGCGCGTCCTCCAGGCCCTCGGCACGGGCCGCGCCCAGCATGGCCAGCACCGCCGGGGCGCTGGTGAAGGCCACCGCGTCCACCCCGCCGGAGATCGCCTGGCTGATCAGGCGGCGTAGCGGCGAGGTGTCGCGGTAGGGCAGCCACCGATAGACCGGCACCTCGATGACCTCGGCTCCCGCCCCGCGCAGCGCGGCCACGAACCCGGTCAGCGGTTCCCCGTGCAACTGCACGGCGATGCGGCGGCCGCGCAGGTCCTGGGCGAGGAGATACTGCTTCACCTCCTCGCACGACTCGGTGGACGGCGTCCAGTGGTCGTTCAGTCCGGCGGCCCGGACCGCGCCGCGCGCCTTGGGCCCGCGGGTCAGCAGCCGTGCGGAGGTCAGGTGCTCCGCCAGGTCGCCCGACAGCCCCCAGCCCTCGGCCGCGGCGATCCAGCCGCGGAAACCGACCCCGGTGGTGACCACCACGTCGTCGATCGGGGCCGCCAGGCTGGCCCTGGTCGCGGCCAGCAGATCGGCGTCCTCGGCCAGCGGCACCAGCCGGATCGCCGGGGCGCGCACCACTCTGGCGCCTCGCCGTTCCAGCAGCGCGCAGAACTCCTCACGCCGCCGGGTCGCGGTCACCCCGATCGTGAACCCGGCCAGCGCGTCAGGGGCGGTCTCGGGGGACTCCGCGGGACTGTCCAGCAGGGCGATGCTCATCTGTCGTTCACCACTCCTCGTTCACCGTGTCGGGATCTGTGCGCGGTCACCTCGCGCTCACCTCCACCGTGCCGTCGGTGACACGGATCGGATAGGTCGGCACGGCTACCCTCGGGTCGTCCATGCACCTGCCGGTGACCAGTGAGAACACCTGTTTGTGCATGGGCGAGGCGACGCTTGGCTCGCCCGCCCTGGTGCCCACGATCCCCCGGGAGAGGATCTGGGCGCCGCTGAACGGGTCCTGGTTGCCGATGGCGAACAGCTCGCCGTCGAAGGTCCGGAACAGCGCGATCTGGTGAGGGCCGACGAGCGCGCAGGCACCGCGTTCGGGCAGCAGGTCGGTGTAGGCGCAGACCGGGGTCCAGCCGGTCGTCGTCGCGTACTCGCGAAGGACGGTCATCGTGGGGAGTCTCCCTTCCATGAGGGTGTCGTCGATGTCTTCGGCCGTGGGCGTCGGCTTCACGAGCGGACCACCTCCAGCGGGATGAGGACGGGCTTGATCTGGTCGCGTTCGGCGGTGAAGGAGATCGACGGGTCCGGAGTGCCCGGGGCGTTGACGGAGGAGACGAAGCGCCGCAGCTTGTCCGGATCCTCGATGGCCGTCCGCCACTCGTCGGCGTAGGTGGAGACGTGCCGTTCCATCTGGGCTTCCAGCTCGGCGCAGATCCCGAGCGAGTCCTCCAGGATCACCTGCCTGACGTAGTCCAGGCCCTGGGCCTCCAGCCAGACCGAGGTCCGCTGCAGGCGGTCCGCGGTGCGGACGTAGAACATCAGGAACCGGTCGATGACGCGGATCAGCTCCTCGGTGCTCAGGTCACCGGCGAACAGGTCGGCGTGCCGCGGGGTGAATCCGCCGTTGCCGCCGACGTAGAGGTTCCAGCCCTGCTCGGTGGCGATGACGCCGAAGTCCTTGCTCCGGGCCTCGGCGCACTCGCGCGCGCAGCCGGAGACGGCCGACTTCAGCTTGTGCGGCGAGCGGAGCCCCCGGTAACGCAGTTCCAGGGAGATGGCCAGGCCGACGGCATCCTGCACGCCGTACCGGCACCAGGTGGAGCCCGCGCAGGACTTCACCGTGCGCAGCGCCTTGCCGTAGGCGTGGCCCGACTCGAACCCGGCGTCCACCAGCCGCCTCCAGATCAGCGGGAGCTGCTCCACCCGCGCCCCGAACAGGTCGATCCGCTGACCTCCGGTGATCTTGGTGTAGAGGCCGAAGTCGAGCGCCTCGTCCCAGCCGACCGCCTCCCCGTGCAGGAGCGGGGTGGTGAGCCGGCCCTCGCCGGTCAGCAGTTCACCCGCGGTCCAGCCCTTCTGGCAGAGTCCGCCCGCGTTGGCCGGGACGTCCTTCCTCGGGGTGATCGTCACCGTCTCGTCCACGGCGACGTTCATGCCGCACTGCAGCGCGCAGTAGGGGCAGTGCGTCGCCGTCCCCGCCTTCACAGGCGCCCGGGTGGGAAGTGAGATCGGCATGGGTCCGATGGTGCTTTCAGGCGGTTTCACTGCTGGGTCCCCCCTGTTACCGATGTGCTACAAGCCGCTAACCACGTTCACATTGACGATGGGCCGGGTGTGAGC
Source organism: Streptosporangium album (assembly GCF_014203795.1). Taxonomy (NCBI): domain Bacteria; kingdom Bacillati; phylum Actinomycetota; class Actinomycetes; order Streptosporangiales; family Streptosporangiaceae; genus Streptosporangium; species Streptosporangium album. The sequence continues at coordinate 340,081 of NZ_JACHJU010000003.1, forward strand.
CGTTCACACCCGGGCAGCCGCGAGGCTCCGCACCGGACCCACGGTCCACAGGTAGCAGGCCCAGGTCAGAAGCGCGCACATCACGTAGAAACCGGCGAAGGCGGCCAGCGCGGGCACCCGCGCCCCCGGTCGCGGCGATGGAGCTGCCGAATCCCCGGTTGATGAAGAAGCCGCCGAACGCGCCGATCGCGGAGATGATCCCGATGGCGGCGGAGGAGTCGCGCCGCGGCGGCGAGGGCGGTGTCGTAGGCCGGCGGTCGCCGCGATCAGCAGGAACACCCAGTAGGGGATGCGCAGCGCCGAGCCGACCAGGTTGGGCAGCGAGACGATTCAGAAGAGCTGGTCGGTGGAGAACTCGTAGGCGCCGAGTTGCACGGCCACGATGCTCCACACCGTCCAGAGCGTGAAGCCGAGGTGCTCGGCGAAGATGGAGAAGACCAGGTTCCGCCGGGCGATCTTCCGTCCTCCCGCCTCCCAGAAGTCCGGGTCGTCGGGCCGCCACTCGCTGATCCAGCGCTCCGCCATCGCTCCTCCTGGTTTCCGAAAAGGGGGGTCATCGCGAAAAACATAGAGGCGGAGGATTACGCACATTAACGCTCCGTGATGGTGCACGGGTTACGTGTAACTAACGCCCGAAATGTGCAATGCACAGGCCGCACATATGTAACGGCCCGGAAATATGGCGATTCCGCCGGTCACGGTTGAGGCAAGGGGGCGAGGGGAATCGTGTGCGTGTCAGTCCGTCGCCTCGGGGAGTGTGTGTGGCCGTCCAGTCGATCCGACCGTTCACAGATCCAGCGCTACGGACCGTAGCCGAGCCCGTGACCACCTTCGACCGCGGCCTGCGCGACCTGGTCAGGTCCCTTCAGGCCACCATGCGCGCCGGCGCCCACCGTGCGGGCCTGGCCGCCCCCCAGATCGGGGTCCCGCTCCGGGTCGTCGCCTACGAGTTGGACGGCAGGTCCGGCCATCTGGTCAACCCACGCCTGGAACCGTCCGAGCGGAAGATCGTCGCCGACGAGGCCTGCCTGTCCGCCCCGGGGCTCTGGTGGCCGCTGGAACGCTCCTACATGGTCACCGCACGAGGCCGTGACATGTTCGGCAAGCCCGTCACCGTCCGCGCCCTGGGCACGTTCGCGCGGCTCCTGCAGCACGAGGTCGACCATCTCGACGGCCTTCTGTTCATCGACCGTCTCTCCGAGGACGAGCGCGAACGCTTCCTCCAGAGGCTTTCCCCTGAGTCATCCGCCGCGATGCCGAGCGCGCCCTGACGGATGCGGAGGCCCGTCGGACCATGAAACCGCCTCCCGCGAGGTGCGCGCTCCCGGCCTCGCGCCGGGCCTTCCGGCGGATGACCGGACTCCCTCCGGAGGGGGATCGGCCGTGGCGCCCGGGGCCGCCGACCCACCGTGGAGATGTTTGCCCGTCACGTCCGCCGCCTGTATACTTTAATGGTTGCAGTCGTAGTTCTCGCTGGTGCTTGTCATCTCAAGCACTCACAGGAAGACCCCGACAGCGGGCGTTACAGTTTCTCCGGATGGTTTCCGCGGATGCATGGTAGGGTCCGCAACGCAGCCCCGAGCCGTCGACCTGACGGTTTGGTGAGGCTCCCAATGAGGAGAAGTAGTTTGTCTGAGGGCACTGTTAAGTGGTTCAACGCCGAAAAGGGCTTCGGATTCATCGCGCCGGATGACGGCACCGCCGATGTCTTCGTGCACTACTCGGCTATCAACTCCGGTGGTTACCGCACCCTGGAGGAGAACCAGCGTGTCAGTTTCACCACCACGCAGGGCCAGAAGGGCCCGCAGGCCGACCAGGTTCAGGTCATCTGATCTGAGCTAAAAGGCTTCGGTCTGAGCCCGCACCGCTTCGGCGGCGCGGGCTCAGATTTTTTACGCCCTCGTGGCGGGTCCAGGATCTTCGCGCTCCGACGGGCGGATCACCACCGGCTCGGCACGGGCAACCTCCGTGACATGACAGCCGGCCGGAGCGACTCACCCGGCAGCCGTGGGTCATGTTTTCACGGGCGGGCCGTCCTCGTCCGCATCCAGTAGCGGTAGGCGTAGAACGAACCGGGCGCCTCGTGGCGAGCCTTCGATCCGCAAGGTCGCGTGATGGGCATGGGCGATGTCGCGGGCGGCGGCTCATCCCCGCCGGCACGGCGCTGACGCGTACGCCGAAACGATCCTCACACGGGCCGCGGGAAACGATCGACCCTCAGGGATGATCAACCAGGTGGGGAGCCAGACGTCCCGGCTCCCCACCTGGGGTCCCGCCCGGAGGACGGCCCTCAGAGTTCGATGCCCAGGAGCGCGTCCACCATCTCCCTGACGAGCGCGGGCGCCCCGGGGTCGGTCCCGCCCTCCCCGCCCAGCGCCCGTCCGGCCCAGGCGTCGACGACTGCGAGCGCTCCGGGAGCGTCCAGGTCGTCGGTCATGCGGGCGCGGAGGTCCGCGAGCACGCCCTCCGCCTCGGGGCCGGCCGGCAGGCCCACGGCCGAACGCCAGCGTGCCAGCCGTACCTCGGCGGAGGCCAGCTGGTCATCGGTCCACTCCCAGTCGGCACGGTAGTGGTGGGCCAGCAGAGCCAGCCGGATCGCCATGGGGTCGGCCTCCTGGCGGAGCCGGGAGACGAAGACCAGGTTGCCCTTGGACTTGGACATCTTCTCGCCGTCGAGGGCGACCATGCCCGCGTGCACGTAGGCCTTGGCGAAGGGCCACTCGCCACAGGCGACGTGTCCTTCGTGGGCGCCGCACTCGTGGTGCGGGAAGACGAGGTCGGAGCCACCCCCCAGGACGTCGAACCCGCTGCCCAGATTGGCCAGCGCGATAGCGGTGCACTCGATGTGCCAGCCGGGCCTTCCCTGGCCGAACGGCGATGGCCAGGACGGCTCGCCGGGACGCTCGGCGCGCCAGAGCAGCCAGTCGAGCGGGTGCTTCTTTCCGGACCGCCCGGGGTCACCGCCGCGCTGGGCGGACAGGTCGAGCAGCCGCTCTTCGGAGTATCCGGAGACCGCGCCGAACTTGGGCGCCGCGGCGACGTCGAAGTAGACGTCGCCGTCGAGGTCGTAGGTGGCGCCCTTGTCGCGCAGGAGCTCGATCAGCTCGACGACCTGGCCGATCACCTCGGTCACACCGACGTACTCACGCGGCGGGAGGATTCTCAGTGCCTCCATGTCCGTCCGGAACAGTTCGATCTCACGCTCGGCCAGCTCCTGCCAGTCCTGCCCGGTCTGCCAGGCACGCTCCAGGAGAGGGTCGTCCACATCGGTGGCGTTCTGAGTGAAGTGGACCGCGTGGCCGGCGTCCCGCCAGGCGCGGTTGACCAGGTCGAAGGCGAGGTAGGTGTTGGCATGGCCCATGTGGGTGGCGTCGTAGGGCGTGATGCCGCAGACATACATCCGCGCCGTAGAGCCCGGCTGGGTGGGGCCGACCTCTCCTGCGGCAGTGTCGAACAGCCGTAGCGGAGCACCAACACCGGGAAGCCGAGGGACCTTCGGCGCAGACCACGATCTCATGTATTGAGCCTATCCAGCAGACAGACCGCCCCGATCTGCTCGGGGCGGTGGACAAAAGGACACTCATCTCAACCGCCGAAACTCAGTTCATCATTCCGGCAGAACGCGGTGGAAGGCCGCGGGGTTGCGTGGATCATCGGTGAAGTCGTAGCGGACACCGCTCGTGCCCAGGCCCAGCAGGGTGACCGACAGGGAACCGAAGACCCGTCCGTCGGGCAGCTCGTGACGGACGATCAGAGAGCGGGGATCCCCCACGGGCAGGCCGGCTCCGGTGGCGAGCTCCCGCCAGCTCTCCCACGGAGCGTCGATGGCCACGGGGCGGCCGGCCTCGGCGAAGCGAGGGCGGAAGAACGCGACGCGCTCGTTGTCCTCACCCCGCTCCCAGCCGCTGTTGACGATCATGTGGGTCCCCGGGGGGATCTCCTCCTCGGCGAGCGCGTCCCCGTCCCAGTGCCACAGGCGGGCTCCCGCAGGGTCCGCCAGGATCAGGTGGAAGGGGTCGTAGCGGGCCAGCTCCAGGTCGGGCAGGCGTCCCTGAGCCGCCACCCGGAGCGGCAGGTCGCCCCGGGACCGGCGAGTCTCCTGCGGGGCGGGCACGCCATGGCCGTTGACCAGAGCACCCACCCGCCGGGCTACGGGGTCGACGGCCAGCCAGGTGCCGCCCGCCTGGAGATCACGTCCACCGATCAGCCCCGGCCAGTGTTCAGCCGGGGGGACCCGTGGCCGGTCGGTGAACTCATCGCGCACTCCGACGAGGATCAGGGGGATCTCCGCATCCGGATCGATGCTGACGACAACCGTGCACATGCCCGGCAGGGTATGCCCTCACCGGGAACGGCCTCAGATCGGGGGCCAGGGAACGGCCGGCCAGTCCTGCGAGGGGAGAGGGTGCAGGCCGGTGTCGAGAAGCCTCCGGACCCGGAGCCAGGTGGCCTCGACCTCGGCGAGGGTGAGGAGCTCGCGGAGCCGGCGGCCCAGGCGCCCTTCCTCCAGCTCGCGCTCCAGGCGGGCGAGGACGTTCGTGGCCTCCCGGGACAGCGGCTTGCCACGCCACTGCCAGAGCACGGTGCGGAGCTTGTCCTCGGCGGAGAAGGAGACGCCGTGGTCCACCCCGTGGATATGGCCGTCGACCATGGGAAGCAGGTGGCCGCCCTTACGGTCGGCGTTGTTGACGACGGCGTCGAACACGGCCATCCGCCGCAGGGCGGGCTGACGGCTGCGGATCAGCACCATCAGGTCGACCTCCGGGTCGGTGTCGATCCAGAGCTGGCACATGCCGGGCCCGAAGGGGCCGTCGCGGTAGACGGTCGGCGGGACGATCCGCCAGCCGGACGCCGCAGAGACCTCGAAGGCGGCCACCTCACGGGCCGCCAGAGTGCCGTCGGGGAAGTCCCAGAGCGGGCGTTCCCCGCGGACCGGCTTGTAGACGCAGGCCGCTGTGAGCCCGCCAAGCCGGACCGAACAGTAGAGCGTCATGTTGGTCGCCTCGACCAGCCGGCCGGCGACCTCCAGCCGGCCATCGCGGAGCAGGCGCAGAGCGGTCTCGTCGTCCAGCCCCCCTGCGGGCGCCGCGCTCAGCGTGGGCTCGCTTTCGGCACTCATTCGCCTCCTTCACCCAGTGAAGCGCTACTACCCCGGTAACCATTGAGACGCACGCAAATATGCCCCTCCGCGTCGAGCGGCTGACCACACAGCGGGCAGGGCGGACGCCCTGCCGCGACGAGGGCCGTGGCGCGCTTGGTGAAGGCCCTGGCCGCCCCGGCGCTGATGTGCACACGCAGCACGGCGGGCTCGATGAGCGGAGACGGCTCGAACTCCTCGTCCTCGGCGACGACCTCCTGGGCCTCGATCACCACCTGCGCGGCATCATCGTCCCAGGCCAGCGTCATCGTGCCGACCTTGAAGTCCTCGCTGATCGGCACGTCGAGCGGACCGTTGTCGGTCAGACCGGCCGGGGCGGCCGCCGGCACCTGGGGGGCCCCGCCGCTACGCCTCAGCACCTCGTCGAGGAGATCGTCCAAGCGGTCGGCCAACGCGGCGACCTGGAATTTCTCCAGCCCCACGGTGGTCAAACGGCCCTGTCCCCGGGCCTGCAGGAAAAAGGCTCGTGAGCCCGGCTGCCCCACGGCACCGGCCACAAACCTCTCGGGTGGGTCATAGTCGAAGACCGGCATAGCCCGACCTTACGTGGTCCCGGCTCCGCCGCCGACTGCGGCATCGCTCCCGGTGAAGTTTTCTCCCCCGTCTTTATGTTCCGAATCCTCCGGAGGCCGGAGACCTGCCACACCTCCCCCGAGGTCGTTGAGCCTGAGCACGAAGGGACGCAGGGGGGTGTAGCGGATCGCGGTGAGCGACGCGGGATCCACGGTTATCCGCTGGAACTGGTCCAGGTGGAGACCCATCGCATCCGCCACGATGGCCTTGATCACGTCTCCATGGCTGCAGACGAGATAGACCGCGTCCGGCCCCAGGCGCTCGTTCCACTCTCTGACCGCGGTCACCGCCCGGTGCTGGACGGCGGAGAGCGACTCCCCTCCGGGGAAGGTCACCGCGCTCGGATGGGTCTGCACGACCTGCCAGAGTGGATCCTTCGACAGCTCGCCGAGCGGGCGGCCCGTCCAGTCGCCGTAGTGGCATTCCCCGAACCTCTCCTCGGTCAGCACCTCGGCGGGGCGCCCGCCGGCGACCGCCTGGGCGGTCTCCTGACAGCGCTCCAGCGGGCTGGAGACGATCGCGTCCAGCTCCAGCGGCGCCAGCCGTACGGCCAGCGCGTCCGCCTGCGCCTGACCGGCCTCGCTGAGATGGACGTCGGGGGTCCAGCCGGCCAGCACCGGACCGGTGAGATGCGTAAGGCCGTGTCTGGCCAGCAACAAGGTCGTCACGTGCCCAAGTCTTGCAGGCCTCACTCCACTACTTTTAACGGCCCGACCGGTAATCTGGCCGGATCATGGAGCAGCGCTATGTGGGCCGCAGCGGCTTGTCGGTATCCCGCCTTGGACTGGGGACGATGACATGGGGGCGTGACACCGGAGCCGAGGAGGCCGCGGCGCAGCTCCGCACGTTCGCCGAAGCCGGTGGCACCCTCATCGACACCGCGGACGTCTACACGGGCGGCGAGGCCGAGAGGCTGCTCGGCCGGCTGATCCGCGACGCGGTACCACGCTCGGAGCTGGTGCTGTCCACCAAGTCGGTGCTCACCCCCACCGGCCGCCGGCCGCGCGACGCCTCCAGGAAGCACCTGATCGCCGCCATCGACGCCTCGCTGACCCGTCTCGGGGTCGACGAGGTGGAGTTGTGGCAACTCCATGCCTTCGACCCGGATGTGCCCCTGGAGGAGACCCTGGCCGCGGTGGACGCCATCGTGTCCTCGGGACGGGCGGCCTACGCCGGGGTGTGCGACTACACCGGCTGGCAGCTGGCGGTCGCCGCCGCCGGCCAGCGTGCGGTCCCCGGCCGGGTGCCGATCGTCGCGGCCCAGGTCGAATACTCCCTGCTGGCCAGGGAGGCCGAACGCGAGCTGATCCCGGCAGCCGAGCACGTCGGCGCCGGGGTGCTCGCCTGGTCGCCGCTCGGCCGGGGCGTCCTCACCGGCAAGTACCGCACCGGCATTCCCGCCGACTCCCGGGCGGCCACCCCCCACTTCGCCGACTTCGTCACGCCCTATCTGGACGAGAGGTGCCGCCGGGTCGTGGAGTCGGTGACGACCGCAGCCGAGGGGCTCGGCGTCTCGCCGCTGTCGGTCGCCCTGTCCTGGGTCCGTGACCAGCCGGGAGTGACGTCCGCCATCGTCGGCGCCCGCACCCAGGCCCAGCTGGCCGGCGTGCTCCTGGCAGAGGACCTCACCCTGCCCGTGGAGATCAGGGAGGCGCTCGACGACGTCTCGGCCGACTGAGATCGGGAAGGCCGGACGAGAGATGGAGACAGAACGAGAATCCGTCTCACTTATCACTACTCGATACCGAATCGCAACTTCGCCTGGAAAGTCCGAGCCTCCCCGTAACACTGTCGATGGAGTTGACGGGCGGGGGCGCCCGGGTCTCGGTAAGACTCCGTCGTTGATCGGCGAGGGGGGGACAGGTGCGGACCGCGATCTTTGCCGGTGTGCTGATGCTGACGTTGGGCGGCGGAATCACCGTGGTCACGGCCACTTCCGCGGCCGCCGTCACGCAGGCCGACTGTGACGGCGGCGGGCTGCTCGGCGGGATAACCAGCGGGCTCTGCAGGGCCGTGGGCACCGTCGGCGACGTCGTGAACGGGCTCACCGGCACCGGTGCGTCCCCCGGCCCCGACGGCGGCGGCCCCGGCACCGCCCAGGAGACCACCGCCGACGACGCTCGGCCCTCCTCCGCCCCGGACACCAAGGCCGCGACGGACGGAGCCGGGAACGACGGGCTACTGCCCAAGACCCTCGACGACGTCTGCCTCCCGCTGGTGGCCTCTCCCGAATGCATGGGCCCGTCGGCGATCTCCGCCCCGGAGAGGACGGAGAACGCGCAGGAGACGGAGAAAGCAGAGGAACCGGCCACGCGATCGCGTCCCCGTCCCTCGCGGACCGCCGAGCCGGAGCCGGAGCCGGACAGAGACAAGGCCGCGCCGTTGCCGACCGAGCCACTGCGCCCGCCGGAGCCCCGGACGCGCACCGCCGACATGGACGACCCGGTGGTCCCTCAGCCGTCTCCCGTGATCGACGCCGAGGCGCCCCGGGTCGATCTGCTGTGGCCGGGAACGGCCATGCAGGAGTTCCAGAGACGCATGCAGGAACTCCTGAAGGGAACGCCGCCGGGCGAGCGGGCCGTCACCCCCACCCGGTCATCGGACACGCTGGGCACCGTGCTCACCACCATCCTGCTGATCGCGGCGATCCTCGCCGTCCGCGTGTTGTACACCAGGCGGACCGGCGAGGAGTCGATACCGCTGGAACCTTTCAAGGCGGGGCGGCACCGGACGGCCTAGCCATACTCCGCCGGGCGCCGAGCCCCGCCGAGGCTAGGCGCCGATCGCGTGCATGCCACCGTCGACGTGCACGATCTCGCCCGTCGTGGCCGGGAACCAGTCAGACATCAGCGCCAGGCAGGCCTTGGCCGCGGGCACGGTGTCACCCAGGTCCCAGCCGAGGGGCGCCTTCTCCGGCCAGCTGTCCTCGAACTCCTTGAAGCCGGGGATGCTCTTGGCCGCCATGGTGCGCAGCGGCCCGGCCGCCACCAGGTTGACGCGGATCGCGTGCTTGGCGAGATCACGGGCCAGGTAGCGGGAGCACGACTCCAGGCCCGCCTTGGCCACGCCCATCCAGTCGTACACGGGCCAGGCCTTGCTGGCGTCGAAATCGAGCCCGACGACCGCGCCGCCCTCCTTCATCAGGGGCAGGCAGGCGACCGCCAGCGACTTGAACGAGTAGGTCGAGATGTGCAGGGCGGTCGCCACGTCCTCCCACGGGGTGTTCAGGAAGTTGCCGCCGAGGCAGCTCTGGGGGGCGAAGCCGATGGAGTGGACCACGCCGTCGAGGCCGTCCAGGTGCTCGCCGACGCGATCGGCCAGCGAGTCGAGGTGCTCGATGTTCTGCACGTCCAGCTCGATCACCGGCGGCGGCTCGGGGAGCCGCTTGGCGATGCGCTCGACCAGGCTGAGGCGGCCGAAACCGGTCAGCACGACCTGCGCGCCCTCTTCCTGGGCCAGCTTGGCGACGGAGAAGGCGATGGAGGCGTCGGTGAGGACGCCGGTGACCAGAATGCGCTTGCCTTCGAGGATTCCCATGTCAGTGCCCCATTCCCAGGCCGCCATCGACGGGGATGACGGCCCCGGTGATGTAGGCGGCGTCCTCGCTGGCCAGGAACCTGACCACGCGTGCGATCTCGTCGGCGCTCGCGTAGCGGCCCAGCGGGATGTTCTTGCGGATCTGCTCCTGATGGGTCTCATCCAGCGCGGCCGTCATGTCGGTCTCCACGAACCCCGGGGAGACCACGTTGACCGTGATGCCGCGCGAGCCGAGCTCCCGTGCCACGGACCGGGCGAAGCCGATCAGCCCGGCCTTGGAGGCGGCGTAGTTGCTCTGCCCCGCCGAGCCGAGCATGGCCACCACCGAGGAGACCAGCACGATCCGGCCCCGCTTGAGCCGCAGCATGCCGCGTGTGGCGCGCTTGGCCACCCGGTAGGCGCCGGTCAGGTTGGCGTCGATGACGTCGGTGAAGGTCTCCTCCTTCATCATCGGCAGCAGCGTGTCCCTGGTGATGCCAGCGTTGGCGACGAGCACCTCGACCGGGCCGTGCTCGGCCTCGACCTTCTCGAACGCCGCATCGACATCGGCCATGCTGGTCACATCGCATCGCACGCCGAACAGCCCCTCTGGGGGCTCCCCGGAGCGGTAGGTCACGGCGACCGCGTCACCGGCCTGGGCGAGCTGGCGGGCGATCGCGAGGCCGATGCCGCGATTGCCGCCGGTTACGAGAACAGATCGAGCCATGGACCTGACGCTATCGGCTACTCGGGGGTAAACCAGTTGTCCGTGAGGGACAAGATCACAGGGTTAGGATCGTCGACATGCGCCAGATCGATCCCGATTTCCTCGCTCTGCCCATGAGGCGGCTGGCGGACGCGGCCCTGCAGCGCGCCCGCGACCTCGGCGCCGAGCACGCCGACTTCCGGCTTGAACGCGTCCGCGCGGAGACCCTGCGCCTGTCCGACGCGTCGCTCGAAGGCTCCATCGACGCCGACGATCTCGGCTACGCCGTACGGGTCGTCAAGAACGGCACGTGGGGTTTCGCGTCCGGAATCGACCTCACCCCCGAGGCGGCCGTGAAGGTCGCCGAGCAGGCCGTGGAGGTGGCCGTCATCTCCGCGGCCGTCAACCGCGAGCCCATCGAGCTGGCTCCCGAACCGGTCCACTCCGACGTCACCTGGGTCTCGGCCTACGACGTCGATCCGTTCGAGGTGCCGATGCGCGACAAGGTCACCCTGCTCGCCGGCTGGTCCGACGGCCTGTTGAGAGATCCGCGCGTGGACCACGTGCAGGCCTCGCTGCAGCAGGTCAAGGAGCAGAAGTTCTATGCCGACACCGCAGGCACCTCCACCACCCAGCAACGGGTGCGCCTGTACCCCGAGCTGGAGGTGATGAAGACGGCGGACGGGCGTTTCGAGACGATGCGCACCCTGGCCCCCCCGGTCGGCCGGGGGTACGAATACCTCACCGGCACCGCCTGGGACTTCCCCGGCGAGCTCGCCCGGCTTCCCGAGCTCCTGGAGGAGAAGCTCAGGGCGCCGTCCGTCGAGGCGGGACAGTACGACCTTGTCGTCGACCCGTCCAACCTGTGGCTGACGATCCACGAGTCCATCGGGCACGCCACCGAGCTGGACCGTGCCCTCGGCTACGAGGCCGCCTACGCCGGCACCAGCTTCGCCACCTTCGACCAGCTCGACAAGCTCGTGTACGGCTCGCAGGTCATGAACGTGGTCGGCGACCGCACGACGGAGCACGGCCTGTCCACGATCGGCTACGACGACGAGGGGGTGGCGACCAGACGGTTCGACATCGTCTCCGGCGGAGTCCTGACCGGTTACCAGCTTGACCGGCGGATGGCGCGTCTGAAGGGCCTCGGCGCCTCCAACGGCTGCGCCTTCGCCGACTCACCCGGCAACATGCCGATCCAGCGCATGGCCAACGTCTCGCTGCTGCCGGCCCCCGACGGTCCCTCCACCGAGGGGCTGATCTCCGGGGTGGAGCGCGGCATCTACGTCGTGGGCGACAAGAGCTGGTCCATCGACATGCAGAGGTACAACTTCCAGTTCACCGGCCAGCGGTTCTACCGGATCGAGAACGGCCGGCTCGCCGGCCAGGTCCGCGACGTCGCCTACCAGGCCACGACCACCGACTTCTGGCGGTCCATGGCTGCCGTCGGCGGACCGCAGACCTACGTGCTGGGCGGCGCGTTCAACTGCGGCAAGGGCCAGCCCGGGCAGGTCGCCCCGGTCAGCCACGGCTGCCCGTCGGCGCTCTTCCGCAACGTGCGCATCCTCAACACGCTGCAGGAGAGTGGGAAGTGAACGGACACGGCACAGCGACGGACGCCTCGGCCGGCCGTCGCGAAGGGAGCGGGATGAGCCCTCAGGAGATGATCGAAAAGGCCCTGGACCTCTCCACGGCCGACGACGTCGTCGTGATCGTGGACGAGCGCTCCAGCGCGAACCTGCGCTTCGCGGGCAACACGCTCACCACCAACGGCGTGGGCCGCTCCGCGCAGCTCACGGTGATCTCGGTCGTGGGACGGGGGGTGGGCGTGGTGTCGCGGGCGGCGGTCCGCCCCGAGCAGCTCGCCGACATCGTCGCGGCGGCCGACCACGCCGCTGAGGACGCGCCCCCGTCCGAGGACGCCCGGCCTCTGGTCGAGGGGACCCGCTCCGCCGACTGGGACCTGCCCGCCGAGCCCACGTCCATCGGGGTGTTCGGCGCCTTCGCCCCCGCCCTGGGTGACGCCTTCGCCAGGGCCGAGGCGGGCGGGCGCAAGCTGTACGGCTTCGCCGAGCACATCGTCACCACCACCTTCGTGGGCACCTCGGCCGGGGCCCGGCTCCGGCACGCCCAGCCCACCGGCCGACTGGAGCTCAACGCCAAGTCTCCGGACATGAAGCGCTCGGCGTGGACGGGCGTGGCGACCCGCGACTTCGCGGACGTGGACGTGGCGGCACTGGACGCCTCGCTCGCCCAGCGGCTGGAGTGGGCGAAGAACCGGATCGACCTGCCCGCGGGCCGGTACGAGACGCTCCTGCCGCCGACGGCCGTGGCCGACCTGATGATCTACCTGTACTGGACCGCCGGCGCCCGGGACGCCTTGGAGGGCCGTACGGTCTTCTCCAAGCCCGGAGGCGGGACCCGCGTCGGAGAGACCCTCTCCCCGCTGCCGATCCGCCTGTACAGCGATCCGGCCGCACCGGGCGTCGCGTGCGCGCCGGCCGTGGTGGCGCACACCTCCGGCCGGCAGAGCTCGGTGTTCGACAACGCCCTGCCGCTGGCGCCCACCGACTGGATCGCCGACGGCACCCTGGCGAGCCTGATCCAGACCCGGCACTCGGCCGAGCTGACCGGGCTGCCGGTGACCCCGGCGATCGACAACCTGATCATGGAGGGGGCCGGGGACGGCCGGTCGCTGGAGGAGATGATCTCCTCCACCGAGCGCGGTCTGCTGCTCACCTGCCTGTGGTACATCCGCGAGGTCGACCCGCAGAGCCTGTTGCTCACCGGGCTGACCCGTGACGGCGTCTATCTGGTGGAGAACGGGAAGGTCGTCGGCGAGGTGAACAACTTCCGCTTCAACGAGAGTCCCGTGGACCTGCTCGGCCGTCTCACCGAGGTCGGCGCCGCGGAGCAGACCCTGCCGCGTGAGTGGAACGACTACTTCACCCGCACGGTGATGCCCGCACTCCGGGTGCCCGACTTCAACATGTCGACGGTCAGCCAGGCCAATTAGAGCTGGGAGAGCGGGATGGTGTGCACCCGCTCCCAGCGTTTGGCCGTCACCACGTGGGCGGTCGCGTCGGTGAGGTCGTAGACGACCGACCAGCGGGTGTGTCCCTGGGCCACCCGCTGGAGCAGGTCCATCCCGTCTTGCCGGCTCTTCGCCGAAGGTAGTCCCGCGGCGAGTCTGCCGTACCTGGTGTCGGCCATCCGCTGCTCGCCGGAGGTGCCGGTCATGGTGAAGTTGGTCAGGACCCGGTCCTCGATGACGTTGAGCTTGCCGCCGGCGAACTCCACGACGGCGGACTTCCCGCCGGCGTCGGCGAGCAGGTAGTGGACCTGCGGGCCGGAGCTGAAGTCGACGTTGTAGCGGCGCATGATCGCCACCGCTCCGTCCACGGTCTCGGCCTTGTCCAGCATCATCCGGATGATCCGCACGCTGCTGACCGTCGGGCGTCCGCTCATCTTGGGGGGCAACTCGCCGTAGGGCACCGCGGCCATCCCGACCGCCAGCCCTTTCTCGTTCACCCCGTCGAAAGGGGTGAGCACGGCGTGGGCCAGCCTGCGGCGGATCCCGGGGTCGGACAGGTCGGGAGTGCCGGTGCCGGCACCGGTGCCGCGGAGCATGTAGGCCAGGTCGACCATGGACACCGAGGCGTAGCCGTCGGGGGGGTCGGCGTGCACGACCATCGCCGGGTTGGGGTCCCAGTCGAAGTTCCGGCCGAACATCGGCCGGTCCCCCCGCAGGTGGAACAGCGAGCAGGCCCAGCCGTCAGCGCGTCCGGCGAGGTCCTCCTCACCGACGGAGGCCTCCCTGTCGTAGGTCCCGTGGAAGGTCATCTCGTACAGCGGCAGGTCGTCCACCTGGCGCAGGCTCCGGACCGTCCGCTGGATGTCGGCGGCGGTCTGGTCGAGCGCGACGCCGCGATTGACAGAGGGGGCGGACGGGGAGGCGGACGGGGCGGTCACCTGTCCTTCCGGCGGGGTTGAGCATCCGGTGAGCAGCAGCAGTCCGGCGGCCAGCGCGGCTCCCCTGACCCGGTGTCGATCTCTCATGCCCAAAGTCTGTGTCTCCGGAGGCCCCGGCGTACAGGTCAGGTGTCTTCCAAACGGAATCCGACTTTCATGCCGACCTGGAAGTGGCCCACCTCTCCGTCGACGATGTGCCCTCTGACCTCGGTCACCTCGAACCAGTCGAGGTGGCGTAGGGTCTGGGAGGCACGGCGGACGCCGTTGCGAATGGCCGCCTCGAGGCTCTCCTCCGAGGTGCCGACGATCTCGGTCACCCGGTATGTGCGATCCGTCATGCGTCATCCCTACCCGGAGCGCATGATCACACGCCCTCCGCGCCGGTCCGAGGGCGGAGTTGGACCCGCCCCTCCCGGCGACTAGGTTGGAATTGTGAAGGTATGGCACAAGCGCCAGGTAGTTCACCGGGTCACCGATGCCCAGCCGTCGCTGAGCGAGGACATCGGGAAGCGAGAGAAAAGCTACTTCATCAAAATGGGGATCCGGCTGGCCTGCCTGATTCTGGCTTTCGCGGTGCCCGCCCCATTGCCCGTCCGGCTGCTGCTCTTCGCCGGGGCGATCTTTTTACCATACGTTGCGGTGATCGGGGCGAACGCCCCTCCTCGAGGGAAGTCGATCGCCCCTGACGTGACGGAATCCGACCAGAGCGAGATCCCACTCCATCGACGCGAGATCGGGTCGTGACTAAGTCTTGACGCATCCCAGGGGGAGGAGGTGTACGCTTTAGCCAAGTGCCCTGGTCCCCCGTCGGGGCACTGGTGCCGGCGTTCCGGGCCCCCGTCGGAACGCCGATGAAGCGGCGCCGGGTGGTTTGCCCCCGTAACCACCCGGCGTCGCCCTTTTCCGGACCTTTACCTGTCGCCTGTCGTCTCGGCGGCGGTCCTCTCCCACTCCCGGGCCAGCGCGGTCAGCCGTTCCACCGCATCCTGCGGCGCCGAACCCGCCCCCTGGGCCAGCCCCAGCAGATACGCCGTCAGCGGCGCCGCCGGCCGTGTCACTCCGTGGGCGACCTCCTTGGTCAGGTCCAACAGCGCGTCACGGTCGACCTTCGCCGGATCGACGCCCAGCTCCCGGCAGACCAGCGCGGTCCATTCCGCCAGCACGTTCAACGAACACCTCCATCGTGGGGTCTCCCCCGGGCTCATCCGCGGGCCGTCACTCCCCGATCCTGCCCCCGGGCATGTCCACCCGGGTTCTCACCGGGGGTTCACACCTGCGTTCCCGGGCCCGGTGCAGATCCTCCGCCGTGTCGCAATCGAACCACGGTTGCCCGGCGAGATGGAGCGTGACGGGGGCCAGCGGGGCGAGCAGCCCGTGCAGCGACCGCCCCTCGTAGCGGGCGAGTGCCCCGGTGAGCTCCGCCGTACGCCAGACTCCGGCCAGCCACTGCTCCCGTCCGCCGTCGTCGACGAGCACCGCCCCGGTCTCCGCCGCGTCCAGCAGCGCCGACACGTGCCCGGCGGTCAGGAACGGCAGATCGGCCGCGAGCAGTGCCACCCACGGCGCGGTCACCTCGGCCAGTCCGGCCCGCAACGCCGGAACCGGGCCACCACCCGGTGGGTCCTCCCGCACGAAGACGGCCTTCGGCAGTCCGGGACGGCGCGCCCCGACGACGATCAGTCTCCCGGCGTCCGGTACGGCGGCCGCCACCGACTCGATCAGCGGGCGGCCGGCGACGCGCAGGCCCGGCTTGTCACGCCCGCCGAGCCGCCGGGCCAGGCCGCCCGCCAGGATGCACGCGTCGTGGCGGGCGGTCATCCGCCGATGGCGGACATCGGGCGGGACGGCTGCAGGAAGGCGGGGTCGTCGATGCCATGGCCGGCCTTCTTGCCGCGGACCGCGGCCAGCCAGCGCTCGGCGAGCTCGTCGTCGTCGGCCCCCGAGCGCATGGCGGCTCGCAGGTCGGACTCGTCGGTGGCGAACAGGCAGTTGCGGATCTGGCCGTCGGCGGTCAGCCGTACGCGGTCACAGGCACCGCAGAACGGCCGGGTGACCGAGCCGATCACCCCGACCCGGGCGGGCCCGCCCGCGACGAGGAACAGCTCGGCCGGAGCGCTGCCTCGCTCCAGCGGATTGTCGTCGGTCAACTCGAAGGCGTCCCGCAGCCGGGCGAGGATCTCGTCGGCTGTGATCATGTTCTCCCGGCGCCAGCCGTGCTGGGCGTCCAGCGGCATCTGCTCGATGAAGCGGAGTTCGTAGCCCCGCTCAAGGCAGTAGTCGAGCAGGGCTACGGCCTCGTGGTCGTTGACGTCGCGCATCAGCACCGCGTTGACCTTGACCGGACGCAGCCCGGCGGCGTCGGCCGCGGCGAGACCGTCGAGCACGTCGGCCAGCCGGTCGCGATGGGCGAGCTTCTTGAACGTCTCCCGGTCGAGGGTGTCGAGGGAGACGTTGACCCGGTGCAGGCCGGCCTCGGCGAGCGGGGCGGCCAGCCGGGCCAGTCCGATACCGTTGGTGGTGAGCGAGACGTGGGGCAGGGGGCGGAGAGCCGCGGTGCGGGCCACGACCTCCACCAACTCCCGGCGGAGCAGGGGCTCGCCGCCGGTGTAGCGGACCTCGGTGATGCCCAGGCGCTCCACCCCGATGGTGACCAGCCGGACGATCTCGTCGGCGGTCAGCAGCTCGGGCTTGGGCAGCCATTCAAGGCCCTCGGGTGGCATGCAGTAGGAACATCGCAGGTTGCAGCGGTCGGTGAGGGACACCCGCAGATCAGTCGCCACCCGGCCGAACGAGTCCTGCAACATGGGGCGTCACCTCCTCGTCTCATCCTTGACCGGACAGGAGGCCAGCCTAAGGCCGACCCCCTCCTCCGCCCAAAGTCAGGCCGTATCCGCCAACAACATCATCAAGCGATTGATTCCTTGATGATCCGCCGTTCAGCCCTTGATGCAGATGAGCTGCCGGAGGCGGGCGACCACCTCCACCAGGTCGGTCTGCGCCGCCATGACCGACTCGATGTCCTTGTAGGCGCCGGGAATCTCATCGATCACCCCGGTGTCCTTACGGCACTCGACGCCGTCGGTCTGCGCCTTGAAGTCCGTCAGGGTGAAGGTCTTCTTGGCCTTGGTCCGGCTCATCCGGCGACCGGCACCGTGTGAGGCGGAGTTGAACGCATCGGCGTTACCCCGGCCCTTCACGATGTAGGTGCCGGTCGCCATGGAGCCGGGGATGATGCCGAACTCGCCGGATCCCGCGCGGATCGCGCCCTTGCGGGTGACGAGCACATCCACGTCGTCGTACCGCTCCTCGGCCACGTAGTTGTGGTGGCAGGAGATCGGCTGCTCGAAGGTGATGCCCGAGAGGTGGCGCCGGAGCACGTCGCAGGCCAGGGCCATCATGACGGCCCGGTTGCGCCGCGCGTAGTCCTGCGCCCAGAACAGGTCACGCCGGTAGGCGTCCATCTGCGGCGTGCCCCCGACGAACACCGCGAGATTACGGTCGGGAAGATCCTGGTTGTGCGGCAGCCCCTGGGCCTGCCCGATGTGGAACTCCGCCAGCTCCTTGCCGATGTTGCGCGACCCGGAGTGCAGCACGACCCAGACCACGCCCTCGTCGTCGGCGCAGAGCTCCAGGAAGTGGTTGCCGCCGCCCAGGGTGCCCATCTGCACCTCGGCGCGCTCCCTCTTGGGGTGCACGGCCGGGGCCAGGGCGTCGAAGTCCTTCCAGAAGCCCGCCCAGTCGGCGGTCTTCAACCCGTGCAGCCGGGTCGGGTCGACCGGCCTCTTGTGGTGCCCGAACCCGACCGGGACCGCCTGCTCCAGCTTCGAACGCAGGTAGGCCAGGTTGTCGGGCAGGTTGCCGACCTTGAACGAGCTCTTCACCGCGCTCATCCCGCACCCGATGTCCACCCCCACGGCCGCCGGCGAGACCGCGTCCCGCATCGCGATGACCGATCCCACCGTCGCCCCCATCCCGTGGTGCACGTCCGGCATCACCGCGACCCCCTGCACCCACGGCAGGTTGGCCACGTTGCGCAGCTGCTGCATCACGTTGGGCTCGACCTCGGCCGGGTCGGCCCACATGCGGATTGGCGCACGGCCACCCATCACCTCGTTGTACGTCATCCCCACATCGCCTCCCTCCAGCCGATCGATCACCAACGACGACAATGACGCCAGAGAACCACCATCCCCCGCAACCGAATTAAAAATCTACGGCTCCGTTCACCGGGAAACCGGTCGTCGATCGACAGCGGCGTCACCGCGGACAGGCGCATCACCGGGATGTGCCGCGCCATGGAACCGGAGGAACCCACGGCCGGAGCCTGTTTCGTGCGTCACGAAAGCCAGGCCGAGGTCGCGATATGGGCGGAGCCCACACGGTGGATCAGCGCAGGGCGCCGCAGAAGACGTCAAGAGTGATCTCGATGACCTCCGCGGCGCTTGCGACCGCCGCCGCGTGAACGACCGGATCACTCAGCCCCGGGACGGCGGCGCCGCCGCTCCCCTGTACGGTACGCGCCACGCCCGTGCGGACCTGCTCCGGGTAACCCGCCGGATTCTGCTCGTCCGACGACCTCAAGGGTCGACGACCTCAAAGGTCAAGGCCGGGGTCGGCCGTGAGGATCCGCTGGTGGAGTCGCCGTACGGCCATGCCCGGCTCCAGCCCCTGCTCGGCGATCAGCAGCGCCCGCAGCCTGCCGTACACGGTGAGGGCCTCGCACTGTCTGCCCGACCGGTACAGGGCGAGCATGAGCAGCGCCTGCGAGAACTCGCGCAGCGGATGCGCGGCGGTGAACTCGCGTAGCGCGGGAATCACCTCCGCATGCCGCCCGAGCTCGACATCGGCCTCCAGGGCGGCCTCGCAGGCCATCAGCCGCGCCTCTTCCAGCCGGTCGGCGTACGCGCTGATCATCGGGCTGGCGGGCACGTCGGCGAGCGCGGGTCCGCGCCACAGGGCAAGTGCCGCCCCCAGCCGCCGGTGCGCCCGTGCGGGGTCGCGGGCCAGCAGCGCGCCGCGGCCGTCGGCGAGCAGTCTCTCGAACCGGGCCGCGTCGGTCTCCTGCGGAGCGCCGCGCAACTCGTAGCAGCCCCCGCGCGTGAGCAGGTCGCCGCCGATCACGCGGCGCAGCCGCCAGACATATCCCTGGAGCGTCTTGCGGGCGAACTTGGGCTCGACGCCCTGCCAGAGCTCCTCTATGATCCGCTCCACCGAGACGGGCCGCCCCGCGTTGATCGCCAGGATGGCCAGGACGGCGCGGTGCTTGGGCGCGGGGACGAGGATCTCCCCGTCGCCCCGCAAGACCTGGAGCGGGCCGAGCAGGCCGAATCGGGCCCCGTGAAACATCGCGAGCATGCCGGATCACCTTCCGAACAGGACCGGTCGGGTCTGTGTTTTCGGACGAGACCAATCTCGATCTAGACTGCCAAGATCGGCTTGCGCGGGGCTTGCGCGTCGGATGGGCGGTCCGAAAGGGGCAGGTTGGACTTCGGAATCCTGGGGAATCTGGAGATCTGGCACTACGACGCACGGGTGCCACTGACCGCGCCCAAGCAGCGGGCCCTGCTGGCGATCCTGCTCGTCCAAGCCGGCCAGGTCGTCTCGACCGCGCGCCTGGTCGACGAGCTGTGGGGGACATCGCCGCCGAGCAGCGTGGAGAGCACCCTCTACTCCCTGGTCTCCCGCCTGCGTGGCCGGTTGACGCACGGGCCTCAGCTGGTCCGGGAGCCCGGCGGCTACCGGCTGTGCCTGGAGGGCATGACGCTGGACGCGCACATCGTCGCGCTGCGCAGCGTCGGCACCGTCTTCTGGCTGCTCGGCCGGTACGGCGAGGCCCTCACCGAACTGGGTGAGGCGCTGCGCGTCAACGAGAGCACAGGCGACGACCACGCCGCCGGCGGGACGCTGAACCTGCTCGGCATCGTGTCACGCCACCTGGGCCACCTGGAGGAGGCGGTCTCCCACTACGAGCGTGCGCTGGCCGTCCACCGGCGCACGGGCGACTCCCAGGGCGAGGCCAACGCGCTCAACAACCTGGGTGTCGCCCGCGAGGAGCAGGAACGCTACGCCGAGGCCCTGGACCTCTACCAGGAGGCGCTGGCGCTACGCCGCGAGGCGGGCCTGTACCACCGCCTCGGGCGTCACGAGGAGGCGTTCGCCCACTTCGCCCGGGCGCTGCGCATCCGCACCGGCCTGGGCGACCGCCGAGGCCTCGCCGAGACCCACCGGGATCTCGGCGAGGCACACGCCGACCTGGGCGACGCCGTCAATGCCCGGCCTCACCTGCACTCCGCGGAGGAGATCTTCAGCGAGCTCGGCGTCGTCACGCGCCCGCGGGAACGATGAGCCCGGCCGACAGCAGGTCCGCCACGCCTGAGCCCAGCCGGTCGGCGTCGCCCGATCCCGCCACCTGCCGGTATCCCTCGCGCAACGACGGCAGGTCGCGGCCGTCACACAGGGCGTAGATCAGCCATGCGTGGTCGTTCAGCCACCGGAACCTCGGCGGATCCGGGGAGAGCGCCACCAGCTGCCCCTGCGCCGGGGTCGGGCATACCCGCACCGGTTGTGCCTGGCGGTATCCGCGCGCGTCCAGCTCCACCTCTTTCACGGACCTCACGGCGGCGGCCACGGCCGGAGCCCGTTCGGACAGAATTCCGGGGGCGATGGGCGCCACCGCGCCGAGCAGCCAGTCGACGAACCGCCTGCCCCGGGGGGTGAGCATCTCGCCGTACACCTGGGCGGCCTGTCGCCCGAGATAGTGACGCGCTCCAGGCCGGTGGTGAACCCACCCCCGGCGGCCGCCTGACTGCCGGGGGTGGGCACGTCCACGAACTCGGTCGCCGGCGGCTCGCCGTACCGTGCGCGAAGGCCCGGGCTCGTCGTCGCGGACGAATCCGGCCAGGGAGATGTGCGGCAGCACGCCGGCGCCCGTGTGGGGCAGCAGCTCGGCGAGGAGCGCGGCACCCTGGCCCAGCCCGGCCAGCATGCCGGCGTCGGGGGTCACCCGGCTGCCGGAGCCGTTCTCCGAGAGCGTCCCGGCCAGCAGCGTCTCCAGGCGCCGGGCCAGCACGCGCTCGGGTTCGGAGCCCGGTTCGAGATCGGTCCACACCCACGAGACGCCACGGTCGGGCCAGGGGCGTACCCGGGGGCGGGCCAGGCGCTCGCAGGGCCCGAGCCCGTCGAATGAGTCCGCGATGCCCCGCTCCAGGTACCAGACCAGCCCGTGTGACCTGTCGGCCCCGTTCTCCAGGGCGGTCATATCGTCTTCGAAGGCGTTGCGCAGCACGGGGTCGTACATCAGCGGGCGGAGTTCGGCGTCGGCCGCCCCGCACAATCGCTCCAGCCGGTCGGCGGCGCGGGGGTGGCACCCGGCCAGCACCCGCAGGCCCAGCCGATAGCGGGCGAGGTTTCTCACCTCGATCGCCTCGGCCGAGCCGAACTGCGGGTCCGAGCCGAGCATCAGATCGATGGTCGATACGGGAGTCAAAGACTGTCACCTCGATTTCACCGGCGGGGGCCGGCGGCGGGACATCCCGCCGCCGGCCCTCTCGTTCTCCGTTACCTGGCGCTGGGAGCCGCGTACGGCGGGTGCCACGCGCGCTCGTGCGGAGCGTCGGTGGTCACGCTGGGCAGGGTGTTCATCGCCGGCGGCAGCTGCGGGAGTTCCACGGTCTGAGTCGGCATGATGCTTCCTCCATTCGCCTGGGGTTGCTGAGCAATGTCGAATATAGGAAGTCGCGGTGTCGGCCCGGTGTGGCGGCGATCTCCTGCCCGGGCCACTCGGCGACGGTTCTCACCGGGCCGGATCCGGGCCGCTCCGGACGACGTGGCGCGAGGGCGGCTCCCCGAAAGATCACAGAGAGCGCGGCCGGGATCAGAGTGCGGTGATCTCGGTGCCCCGGATGAGCAGGAGCACCACGGCGACCGCCGCCACGGCGACCGCGGCCACGAAGGGAACCCTCGGCGACCGTCTTCCCAGCAGCAGCCCGGCTCCGGCCAGCGCGCAGGCTCCGGCCAGCGCGAGCCAGCCCCCCATGCCGGCCGGCCCCGGCGGCCCGAAGACGAGCAGGCCCGTCGCCAGGAGCAGCGGCAGGGGGATCAGCGCGCGGACGCGGGCGGTGCCGAGCCGTTGCGGCCAGCCGCGGACCCCGGTGGCGAGGTCTGCCGAGATGTCGGGGAGCACATTGGCCAGGTGCGCGCCGCAGCCGAGCAGTGCCGCCGCCAGGACCGCCCACCACGCGGGCCACGGATGGCCCGGCAGCCCGAGTGTCACGAACGGCGGCAGCACGCCGAACCCCACGACGTAAGGCAGCCACGACAGCGCCGTGGCCTTCAGTCCCAGGTCGTAGCCCCAGGCCGCGGCGACGCCCACGAGGTGGACGGTCCCGGCCGCAGGACCGGAGGCGAAGGAGAGGGGCACGCAGAGCACCAGGGCGGCGGCCGCGGCGGACCACACCACCCGGACGCTCACCGTGCCGTCGGCGACCGGTTTGCCGGTGCGGCCCGCTTCGATGTCCCGGCCGGCGTCCACCGCGTCGTTGCACCAGCCGATGGACAGTTGCCCGGTCAGTACGGCGGCGGCCACCAGGACGCATCCCGCCACCTCACGCCCGCTCGCCACGGCCAGCGCGGTCACCATGACGGTGACCGCCGCGGTGGGCCCGGGATGGCAGGCCCGCGCCAGCCCCAGGACGGTGGAGAGCCCGAACGGCCGCCCCCCGGCCTGGCCCCGCTCCCGGGGTGCGTGCCCGCTCGTCGTCACGGATCGATCGTAGACGGCATGGACGGCGCATCACCGTCCATGCCTGTGAGGCATGCTGCACGCGCAGGTGGGCAAAAGGCAGGTATCCGCTGTCCTTTGCCGGAGGGTAATCATCACATGACGCGAATCGCCGCCGTACGCGGCGCGCTTCCGCCTAACCGCCACTCCCAGGCCGAGATCACCGATGCGTTCGCACGCGTGTGCCTACCCGAGGACGCCAGCCGCCGCCTACTGGACCGGCTGCACGTCAGCGCGCGGGTCGAACACCGCCATCTGGCCCTGCCCCTGGACCAGTACGCCAAGCTCGACGGTTTCGGGATGGCCAACGACGTCTTCATCGGCTCGGCGGTCGAGCTGGGGGCCGAGGCGGTCGGCGGCGCGCTGGAGGCGGCCGGGTTCGCACCGCAGGACGTGGACATGATCCTCTTCACCTCGGTGACCGGTATCGCCGCCCCCTCGGTGGACGCCAGACTGGTCGGCCGCCTCGGACTGCGCCCCGACGTCAAACGGATCCCGGTGTTCGGGCTCGGCTGCGTGGCGGGAGCCGCCGGGATAGCCCGCCTGCACGACTACCTGCGCGGCTGGCCGGACCATGTGGCCGTGCTGCTCTCGGTCGAGCTGTGTTCCCTGACCCTGCAGCGCGGTGACGCCTCCCCGGCCAACCTGGTCGCCGGCGCCCTGTTCGGCGACGGGGCGACGGCCGTGGTGGCCTGCGGCGACGGACGGCGGCCCGAGACGGCGGGCCCGTCCGTGCTGGCCACCCGCAGCCACCTGTATCCCGACTCCGAGGACGTGATGGGCTGGGACGTCCGTGACACCGGCTTCCAGGTGGTGCTCGACGCGAGCGTCCCCGACGTGGTCCGCACCTATCTGGCCGACGACGTGCACGGCTTCCTCGCCGAGCACGGCCTGACGGCGCGGGACGTGACGGCCTGGGTGTGCCACCCCGGCGGCCCGAAGGTCCTGGAGGCCGTGGCCGAGACGCTCCGACTGCCGGACGGCGCACTGGACCTCACCTGGCGCTCGCTGGCCGAGGCAGGCAACATGTCCTCCTCCTCCGTGCTGCACGTCCTGCGGGACACCCTCGCCCTGCGGCCACCACCGCCGGGCACGCCGGGCCTGCTCATGGCGATGGGGCCCGGCTTCTGCTCCGAGCTCGTCCTGCTGCGCTGGTAGGGGCCACGATGTCCTGGTACGTGCTACTTGTCCTGTTGGTGGGCGTGGAACGCCTCGCCGAGCTGGTCGTCGCGCGCCGCAACGCGCAGTGGAGTCTGGCCCGTGGCGGAGTGGTGTCCGGGCGCGGCCACTACCCGTGGATGGTGGCCCTGCACACCGGCCTGCTGGCCGGGTGCCTGCTGGAGGCGGGCCTGGCCGGCCGTCCCTTCGTCCCGGCGCTCGGCTGGCCGATGCTCGCCCTGGTGGTCGCCGCGCAGGGGCTGCGCTGGTGGTGCATCACCGCGCTGGGCCACCGGTGGAACACCCAGGTGATCGTGGTGCCCGGCCTGCCTCCGGTGACGCGTGGCCCCTACCGGCTGCGCTGGCTGCGCCACCCCAACTACGTCGCGGTGGCCCTGGAGGGTGCGGCGCTGCCGCTGGTGCACGGTGCCTGGATCACCGCGCTGACCTTCACCGTGCTCAACGCCGCGCTGATGGTGGTGCGGATCCGGTGCGAGGAGGCGGCCCTCTCCTCGCTCGCCCCGGCGCCCCCCGGGCGGGTGACGACGTGATCGACGTCCTGGTCGCCGGCGGAGGACCCGCGGGCCTGGCCACCGCCATCCACGCGGCCCTGGCCGGGATGGAGGCGGTCGTCGTCGAACCCCGGTCCACGCCGGTGGACAAGGCGTGCGGCGAGGGGCTGATGCCCAGCGGGGCCGCCGCGCTGCGGTCGCTGGGCGTGCGGGTGGAAGGCCGGACGCTGCGGGGCATCCGCTACCTGGACGGGCGTCGCCAGGCGCAGGCCGCGTTCCGCGACGGCCCCGGGCTGGGCGTGCGGCGCACCGCGCTGCACGCCGCCCTGTACCGGCGGGCGGCCGAGCTGGGAGTGGAGATCGTCGCGGGCAAGGTGGACGGGGTGCGTCAGGAATCTGACGGGGTCCGGGCGGCGGGGCTGCGAGCCCGCTGGCTGGTGGCGGCGGACGGCCTGCACTCCCCGCTACGCGCCCTGCTGGGGCTGGAGCTTCCCGACAGCCGCCCACGCCGGTACGGCCTGCGGCGGCACTACCGGGTCGCGCCCTGGACGGATTTCGTCGAGGTCCACTGGGCCGCGGACGGCGAGGCGTATGTGACCCCGGTGGGCGAGGACCTCGTCGGTGTCGCCGTGCTGAGTTCCCGGCGGCGCGGCTACCTGGAGCACCTGGCGGATTTCCCCGCCCTTGTGGCGCGGCTGGAGGGACCGGCCGCGACCCCGGTGCGCGGCGCCGGGCCGCTGCGCCAGCGGGTGCGCGCCCGGGTCGCCGGCCGGGTGCTGCTGGTCGGCGACGCGGCCGGCTACACCGACGCCCTCACCGGCGAGGGGGTCTCGCTGGCGCTGCTGTCGGCGCAGACCCTGGTGCGCTGCCTGCGCGCCGGTGCGCCGCAGTCGTACGAGAGCGCCTGGCTGAGGCTGTCACGGCGCCACCGGCTGCTCACCGGGGCGCTGCTGGAGACACGCCGGCACCGGACGTCCGCACGACTGATCGTCCCGGCGGCCCGCCGGATGCCCTCCCTGTTCGGCGCGGCGGTGCACGCGCTGGCCTGACGGCGGTGCGCGCCCCACAGCCGCGCGGAGACCGGTCGAGGGACGCCCGGTCCCGAGACCGGTCCGGGTGGGCTACTGCCGGGCCGCCTTGTGGACGCGACTCCGGCCGGTGGCGTAGCGCTCTGTCTCCATGAACCGGGCTCGCCACTCGTCGTCGCGGTGCCCCGTCACGGTCCGCAGGAAGTGCCCCTGGTCGTCGGTCGTGGCCTCGGCCGATTTCGTCCATCTCTCCTGCCCCTCCTCCCGGTGCAGGATCTCGACGGTCTGGCCGGAGAACGGGGCGTAGTCCAGGTATCCCTGCGGATCGACCCGGTTCAGCACACCCCTGACCTCCACTCCCGTCCCCTTCCGGAGCGCCTGGACCGAACTGAACTTGGTGTCGCGCCTCAGTTGGAAGCCGGCATACCGGGTGACCGTGCCACCGTCCACCCCCCTGGCGGTCGCGGCGACGGCCCAGGGCCCGGCCGGATACCAGCGGCTCAGCTTCTTGTCCGGCTCGAACCGCCAGACCTCCCACTCCCCCGAGGCGGGCCAGGCGGGCCCCACCGGCCGGGCCGCCCGCGGCGGGACGATGGAGGCCACGAAGGGCGACACGGAGATCGGACCGGTCTGCGGCGCCGGGCCGGGCCTGGAGACCGGGCCGAGCTGGGCCTCGGGGCGGGCGCCCTCCAGGGGACCGGGCGGCGCGCCCGGATCGACCTGGACCGTCATCCCCGCGGAACCCGCGACCCCGCGGGCGACCACCTCGATCACCAGGTGCACCGAGCCGGTCGGACCGACGACGGGGGCACCGGGGTTCAGGGTTATGGAACGGATCACCAGATCGGAGGAGGGCGGCCAGACCTGCTCCGTACCGGCGGGCGCCCCCGCCGGTACGGCGGTGGCCCCCGCCATGAGAACGGGAAGAACGATTCTCAAGGTCATGGACAGGACGCTAGGAACCGGCCGGTAATGATCCAGGAGGCGACACACGTCTGATTGGGCAAAGCGCCGCCCGCAGGCGCCGGCCCCCGGCGGGCCGGGCGCCTGCCGCGGAGTCAGCTCCCGTACATCTCGTCGATGACCCCGGCGTACTTGGCGTGGATGACACGGCGCTTGAGCTTCAGGCTCGGCGTGAGCTCCTCGGTCTCGGCGGTCCACTCCACCGGCAGCAGACGCCAGCGCTTGACCTGCTGGACGCGGGCGAGTTTCTCGTTGGCGGCGGTGATCGCGACCTCGACGGTCTTGAGGACGTCGGGGTGCTCGGCGAGCTCGGCCAGGGTGGTGAACTCGATGCCCCGTCCCTGGGCCCAGCCGGGGGCGACCTCGCCGTCGAGGGTGAGGACCGCCACCGGGTACGGCCTGCCGTCGCCGTAGGCGAGGGCCTGCCCGATGAGGGGGTGCTCCTTGAGGTGGTTCTCGATGTTGGCCGGGGAGATGTTCTCACCGCCGGAGGTGATGATGAGCTCCTTCTTGCGGTCGACGATGCTGACGAAGCCGTCGTCGTCGATGGAGCCCACGTCGCCGGTGTGCAGCCAGCCGTCCTCGTCCAGCAGGTCGGCGGTCGCCTCGGGCCGGTTCAGGTAACCGCGGGCGTTGGCCGGGCTACGGGTGACGATCTCCCCGTCCTCGGCGATGCGGACCTCGACGCCCGGTCCGGCCTGGCCGACCGTGCCGAGCTTGTAGCGGTCGGGGGCGTTGGCGGTGAAGGCGCCCGTCGTCTCGGTCATGCCGTACACGTCGAGCACACGCATGCCCAGACCGGCGAAGAAGCGCTGGACCTCCAGCGGCATCGGCGCGGCGGCGCTGGCCAGCCAGGTCGCGTTGTCGAAGCCGATCATCGACCGGATGACCGACAGCAGCGCGCTGTCGGCCTGCTCGTAGGCGGCCCGCACCTCCGCGGCGGGCGTCCGCCCGTACTGGGTGGCCTCGACGTAGGCGAGGCCGGCGGTCATGGCGTTGCGCACGTTCTCCTGCTGCTCGGCGGACTGGGTGGACAGCAGCGCCTGCAGACGGGCCGCCATCTTCTCCCAGACACGTGGGACGCCGAAGAACAGAACCGGTCTGACCTGGCCGAGAGTGGCGCCGAGCTGGGCGAGGTCGGTGCAGAAGTAGGTGTGGGAGAACTTGAACAGCGGCAGGTAGAGGCTGAGGACCCGCTCGGCGATGTGGGCGTAGGTGAGGTAGGAGATCTGCGTGCCCCCCTCGGGCAGCGCGACCATCCGGCTGGTGGACACGACCTCGAAGAACACGTTGGTGTGGGTCAGCGGCACCCCCTTGGGGTTGCCGGTGGTCCCCGAGGTGTACAGGACGGTCAGGGGGTCGTCGGCGGTCACCGCCTGCCAGCGGGCGTCGATCGACGCGGGGTCGGAGGCCAGCCGCTCGCGCCCCAGGGCCAGGAAGTCCTCCCAGCTCAGGAAACGCTCACCGGACGGAGCGCCCTCCAGCATGACGATCCTGCGGATCTCGGGCAGCCCGTCCAGCACCGGTTCCCACCTGGCCAGCTCGGCCGGGCCGCCCAGCACCACGATCCTCGCGCCGACGTCACCGGCGACGAAGGCCACCTGGTCGGGGGCGAAGGTGGAGTAGACCGAGCACGACACGCCGCCCGCGTGCACCGCTCCCAGGTCGGCCAGGACGTGCTCGCTGCGGTTGACCATCATCAGCGCCACCGCCTCGCCCGGCTCCAGCCCGAGGGCGACGAAACCGGCGGCGATCTCCAGGACCCGCTGCCGGGCCTCGGCGTAGGTGAGGGTGACCCAGCCTCCGTCGACCGGATCGGAATAGGCGGGGGCGTCGGGATTCTGCTCCGCCGCCTCCTTCACCCGCGCGCAGACGGTACGGCCCTCGATCTCCCGCTCGATCGCCGCACGCTCTTCAAGGACACCGGCCATGACGCGCCTCCTGAAAGTGCTCACTTGCATGAGTGGCATGCATCGCACCACACGGCTTCCCTCCGAACAAGACCTCGCGAGTGAGAAGAAGGACCACGATGCGGGACCGCCCCCACCGCCCCGGCGAGAGATGTACGTAGAGTTATGAGTCGATCACAGGGCGACGGCGGGGGGCACATGACATCGGGGACAGGCGCTCGGGAGAAAACCTTCTTCGGGCATCCAAGCGGCCTCGCCACGCTGTTCGGCACCGAGATGTGGGAACGCTTCAGCTGGTACGGCCTCCGCGCCATCCTGGCCACCTTCATGGCGGCCTCCCCCGCCATGGGCGGCCTGGGCCTGACGCAGCAGACCGCCACGGCGGTCGTCGGCATCTACGGCGCCCTGATCTATCTGGTCGCCCTGCCCGGCGGCTGGGTCGCCGACCGCATCCTCGGCGCCCGCAGAGCGGTGCTGTGGGGCGGCTTCATCATCATGTGCGGCCACATCAGCATGGCCATCCCGGTCAGCACGGGCGCCTTCGTCGCCCTGGGACTGCTTCTCATCATCACCGGGAGCGGGCTGCTGAAGCCCAACATCTCCGCGATGGTCGGCAAGCTCTACCCCGAGGACGACGACGCGCGCAGGGACGCGGGCTTCTCCATCTTCTACCTCGGCATCAACATCGGCGCCTTCGTCGCCCCCCTGATCGTCGGCTGGCTGGCCGCGGGCGGCCGCTGGCACCTGGGCTTCAGCGCGGCGGCGGTCGGAATGGCCCTGGGACTGACCCAGTACGTGCTGGGCCGGCGCCACCTCAGGGGCGTGGGCGATGAGCCCGGCCACCGGCTGTCTCCTCGCGAGCGCCGGCACTTCGCCCTCGCCCTCGCCGTCGCCGTCGTCGTCGTCGGCGCCGTCCTTGCCGTCTGGGTGGCCTCCGGCACCTTCGATCTCGACACCTTCGCGCTCGCGGTGACGGTGATCATCCTCATCGTCCCGGTGGCCTACTTCGGCTACATCCTGTTCGGCAGCCACAACCTGACCCCGGGTGAGCGCTCGGGGATGAAGGCCTACATCTGGCTGTTCGTCGCCGCCGCCATCTTCTGGATGCTCTACGACCTGGCCCCGACCGTGCTGCTGTTCTTCGCCCAGGACAGAACCGACCTGACGCTGTTCGGCATCCGGATCACCGCCGCGACGACGCAGGCGTTCAACCCGCTGTTCATCGCGCTGCTGGTGCCGGTCTTCGCGGCGCTCTGGGTCAAGCTGGGCAACCGGGTGACCGCCCCTCACAAGTTCGTCTTCGCGCTGTTCATGAACGGGCTGAGCTTCGTGGTCATGGCCCTGGCCGCCCAGCTGGCCGCGCACGGCAGGATCTCCGTGTGGTGGCTGGTGCTGGTCTACCTCGTCCAGGTCTTCGGCGAGCTGGCGATGAGCCCCGTCGGGCTGTCGATCACCAGCAAGCTCGCCCCGCAGGCGTTCAAGGGGCAGATGCTCGGGGTGTGGTTCATCGCCATCTCCGTGGGCGACGCCGTGGGCGGGCAGACCGCCCGGCTGAAGAACTACATGTCGGAACCCATGTATTTCCTCACGCTCGCGGGGATCGCGATCGCGGCCGCCGTGGTCCTTTTCATGTTCGTCGGCAGGCTCGACGCCATGATCGGCGAGCATCACGAGGAGGCGGCGTCGGCCGGACCCGCCGCATCGTGACGGGAAGCACATAGAGCCGGTCATGGGATGATTTATCAGTGAATCAGCTGCTGGACCTCGTTGGGATCTTCGTCTTCGCACTCTCGGGCGCCCTCGTCGGCGTCCGCAGGCGGCTGGACGTGGTGGGCATGGCCGTACTGGCGGAGATGACGGCCCTGGGCGGCGGCATCGTGCGCGACCTGATCCTCAACGTACGGCCCGCCGCCTTCTCCAGCACCGGCTACGTGCTCGTGCCGATCGCCGCCACGGCGATCGTGTTCTTCTGGCATCCGCACGTACAGCGGGTGATGCCCGCGGTGGACGTGCTCGACGCGGCGGGTCTGGGCCTGTTCTGCGCGGTCGGCACCGAGAAGGCGATGAACTTCGGCCTCAGCCCCCTGCACGGCGCCCTGCTCGGGGTCACCACGGCGGTCGGCGGCGGCATCCTGCGTGACATCCTGGCCGGGCAGATCCCGAACCTGCTGTACGACCGCCAGCTCTACGCGGTGCCCGCCATGCTCGGCTCGGCGGTCATGGCCGTGCTCTACACCCTGGACCTGCACGGCTGGCCGGCCACGCTGGCCGCCGCCGTGCTCGCCTTCGGGCTGCGCATCGCGGCCATGCGGCTGCGGCTGCGCGCCCCGCTGGCGCGCGGCGTCACCTCGGAGTAGGCGCCCCTCACAGCGCCGGGGTGAGCGGCCGGGCGGGAGGGGCGCCGCGGGCGCCCCTGACCCTGGCCTGGGCGATGCGGTCCACCGCCTCGATGAGGACCTGCGGCGGCTGGGTGAAGGGCAGGCGCAACCGCCCCTCCAGCGTGCCGTCCACGCCGAACCAGGGGCCGGGCGCGAGCCGCACACCGTGGCAGCCCGCCGCGTCGGCCAGCGAGGTGGCCGACGGGCCCGCCAGCCGCACCCAGAGCGAGCCTCCCCCCTTGGGCACGGTGAAGCCCCAGTCGGGCATCCGTGCCCTCACCGCCGCCACCAGCGCGCCCCTGGAGGCGCGGAGCGTGTGGCGGCGCTCGGCCCTGGCCTCCTCGATGTCCTCGAACAGCCTCGTCACGACCAGTTGCTCGAAGAGGGGGCTGGCGATGTCCACACCCGCGCGGAGCACGGCCAGCCGGCGGACCATGGCGGCGGTGGTGCGGATCCAGCCGATGCGCAGCCCGCCCCACCACAGCTTGGAGGCCGACCCGATGCTGATCACCCGTCCGTCGGTGTCGAACGCGGCCAGCGGCGCGGTCTGCGGCACCTCGTCGATCGTCAGCTCGGTCCAGGTCTCGTCCACGATCAGCGTGGTGCCGTACTGCCTGGCCGCGCCGACCAGGGCCGCCCGGCCGGCGTCGTCCATCAGATGCCCGGTCGGATTCTGGAAGTCGGGGATCACGTAGGCGAGACGGGCCGCCGACTGGCGCATCGCGCAGGTGAGCAGGTCCAGGTCCCAGCCGTCGTCGGGGACGCCGACCGGGACGATCCGGGCGCCACGCGTCCTCGCCACCTCCAGCGCGTGCGGGTAGGTGGGCGACTCCAGCAGCATCGCGTCACCGGCGGAGAGCAGCATCGTGGTCAGCAGGTGCAGCGCGTGCTGGGCGCCCGCGGTCACCAGGATCTGCTCGGGGCGGGTGGCCAGCCCCCGGGCGGTGTAGCGGGCCGCGACCGCCTGGCGCAACGGCGCGATCCCGACGGGGTCGTAGCCGATGCCGAACGCGTGGCGCCGGTAGTGCTCGGTGGCGAAGGCGATCGCCGGGGGGAGCATCGGGGTCGCGAGCGGGGCGGCGGCGTGCAGCGGCAGCAGCCCGTCGTCGCCCGCGGCGAGCCACGGGTTCTCCGTACCCAGCGAGCCCGGATCGGGCAGCGCGGTCCAGCTGCCCGCGCCCTGCCTGCTCTCCAGGTAGCCCTGCTCGCGGAGGCGGTCGTAGGCGGCGGTCACGGTGGTACGGCTGACGCCCAGGGCCTCGGCCAGGTGGCGCTCGGCCGGGACGCGTATCCGCGCGGGCAGCCGCCCGTCGAGGATCAGCGACCGCACGGCCTGGGCCAGGGCGCTGTAGTACGGCCTGGTGCCGGGGTCGATCGCCACCAGCCGGGCAAGCTGGGGTCCGCTCAGATACCGGTCCATCGGCAGACGGGGGTGCGGCTCCCGAGGGCCCGGCACCCCGTTCCCCCTCCCATTGCGTGCGCTCGTATGGTGAATCTACTCCCGGGTGTCGGCGAAGCGGGTGAGGACCAGCGCTTCGACGACCCCCACGACCGCGTACGCGAGGATCGACACGGTGGTGACGGCCACGATGTCGGCCCAGACCTCGTCGTAGCGGAAGCCGCCGATCGCGCGGAGGATCTCGGCTCCGACCCCCTCGCCGGTGGCCAGCCACTCGGCGATGAGCGCGCCGATGATCGAGGAGGGCACGGAGATCCGGGCGGAGGCGAACACCGCGGGCATCGCCGTCGGCACGGCGACCTTGCGCAGGACGGTCAGGCGCCCGCCGCCGTAGGCCATGATCAGGTCGGTCGCCTGCGGAGAGGCCGACCGCAGCCCGAAGGCGATGTTGACCAGGGCGGGGAAGAAGACCACGATCCCGCCGATGACGGCGACACCGAGAAGCTCCCGCCCGAACACGAGAGTGATCAACGGCGTCATCACCACGAGCGGCACCGAGCGCAGCAGCATCGCCACCGGCATGAAGGTCTGCTCGACGGCGCTGAAGAGCACGAACATCATGGCGACGGCCATCGCCGCGATCATGCCGGTGGTGAACCCGACGGCCGCGTCCCTGACCGTGACGCCGAGGGTGGCGAGGACCGCCTCACGATGGGCTCCCGAGTCGGCCGCGGTGAACAGGTAGGCCCAGACCTGAGGGGGGCGCTTGCCGACCAGCGGGCTGATGGCGAACGCCTCCAGGAACAGCCACCACCCGGCCACGACGATGAGCACGGAGGGCAGCAGCGGGCCGACGACCCGCAGAACGGTACGGCCGATCACAGGGAGGTCCTCGTTTCCGCGCCGCCGCGCGACCAGGGGGTGACCAGCCGGGCGACGAGCGTGACGACCCCGTAGCCGAGGCCCGCGATCAGGCCCGCCACGAGCGCCAGTCCCCATGTGCGGGGGACCTGGAACTGCTGCTGGGAGATCATCAGGGAGACGCCGAGCCCCTGGTCGTTGCTGCCGAGGTACTCTCCGATGATCGCGCCGAGCAGTGCGGAGGGAGCCGAGATCTTCAGCCCGGCGAACGTGCTCGGCAGGGCCGCGATGACCTGGACGTGGCGGAGCTTGGCCAGGCGGCCCCCGCCGTACACGGTGATGAGGTCGAGGCTGGTCCGCTCGGCCGAGCGCAGGCCGAGCAGGGCGCCGATGAGCGTGGTGAAGAAGACCGAGATGGCGGCCAGGAACACCACCGTGGCCGGGCCGCCGAAGACGACCAGGATGATCGGGCCGACGGCCAGCAGCGGGATGCAGTAGCTGATCACGGCGAGCTGGGTGGCCACGGCCTCCAGCCGCGGGACGAGCAGCACGATCAGGGCGACGGCGATCGCCAGTCCGTTGCCCCAGGCGAAGCCCTGCAGGGCCGCGGTCACGGTGGCCGACACGTTGGGCCCGTAGAAGGCCCAGCCGTCCTTCTGCATCGCGGCCAGCACCGCCCACGGGGTCGGCACCGCGCCGTCGCCCGCGAAGACGGTCACCGCCAGCACCCACCACAGGCCGATCAGGACGACGACGCCGAGGAGGCCGTACACCCGCCTCATCAGCCACCCTGCCCGTGACCGAAGAGCAGGTCGCTGAGGTGGTCGTGGAGCGCGTGGAACTCCGGGGTACGCATCATCTCGGGGGTGCGCGGGCGCGGCAGGTCGATCTCCACCAGTTCGACGACGCGGCCCGGCCGCGGGCTCATGACCGCGACGACGTCGGAGAGGAAGATCGCCTCGCCTATGCCGTGGGTGACCATCAGCGTCGTCGCGGGCTTCTCGGTCCAGATCCGCAGCAGTTCCAGGTTGAGCCGCTGGCGGGTCATGTCGTCCAGGGCCCCGAACGGCTCGTCGAGCAGGAGCACGCTGGGCCTGACCACCAGGGCGCGGGCGATGGACACGCGCTGGCGCATGCCTCCGGACAGTTCCGCCGGCCTGGCCTTCTCGAAGCCCTCCAGGCCCACCAACCTGATCAGGTCCTCGATCACTCCGGGCTCGGGCTTGAGACCGGCGACCTCCAGGGGCAGCCGGATGTTGGCCGCGACGCTCCGCCAGGCCAGCAGCGCCGAGTCCTGGAAGGCGATGCCCAGGTGGTGGCTTCTCCGCAGTTCCCCGGGGGGCTCGCCGTTCACCAGGATCTCGCCCGCCGTGGGCTGTTCGAGCCCGGCCAGGATGCGCAGCACCGTCGACTTGCCGCAGCCCGAGGGTCCGAGCAGGGACAGGAAGGACCCCTGGGGGGTCTGCAGGTCCACGTTCTCGATCGCGGTCACCGTGCGCCGGCCGGTGCTGAACCGCTTGCTGAGCCCGCTGATGCTGATGCCGCTCATGAGAGCTTCAGGCTCGGGTCGGCCTTGTGGACCTCGTCGATGATCGACAGGTCGAACAGGTTCTCCGCCTTGATGGTCAGCCCTGCCTTGGCCAGGGAGGCGATGTTCTGCTCGATCAGTTCGGAGCTCATGCTGAACAGGCCGTTGGCCTTGGCGTCGGGGGTGACGACGAGCTCGTTCTGCATCTTGGCCTCCTCGGTCTGCTCGGCGACGTCGAGGTTGAGGTCCTTGCCGTAGGTCTTGGCGGCCAGCTCCGCGGACTTCGCGGGGTCGGCGATGGCGTCCTTCCAGCCCTTGATCTCAGCGGCCAGGAACGCCTTGAGCTTGTCGCGCTCGCTGTCGATGGTCTGCTGCGCCACCGTGAAGGTCTCGGCGACCAGCGGCAGTCCGTGGTCGGCGAACAGGAAATGCGCCGCGTCGACGCCCTGCATCTTCAGCCGCACCGGACCACTGGTGACAAAGCCGACATAGCCATCAAGCTGGCCGGAGGTCAGCATCGAGGGGTCGGACTGGAAAGGGACGCGCGTCACGCTCGCCGGGTCGATGTCGTTCGCCTTGAGCAGCGCGTTCCAGACCAGCTCGTTGGAGTCCTGCACCCCGATCTTCTTGCCGACCAGCGCCTTGGGGTCCTCGATGGGGTTCTTGCCCAGGGAGACGACGGCGAAGGGGTTCTTCTGGAAGGTCGCGCCGACGATCTTCAGCTGTGCGCCCTGGAGGACCGCGGGCGCGGTGATGGTCGGCGTCGACAGACCGATCCAGCAGCGGCCGGTGGCCAGGCCCGACTCGACGGAGGTGCCGGATCCCCCGCCGGACAGCAGTTCCACCTGACCGAACCCGGCGGCCTTGTAGTAGCCCTTGCTGTCGGCGAAGTACTCTCCGGCGAACTCGATGTTCTTCTTCCAGGAGAGCTGGAGCTTGACCGAGCCGAACTTCCCCTCGCCGCCTCCCCCGGCTCCGGCGGATGTGCCGTTGTCACCGCAGGCGGTCAGACCGAGCGCCAACCCGGCCAGGCCTGTCGTCCGCAGGAAAGCGCGACGGTCGAGGGTAGCCATAATTCTCCTTGGGCCGGATGAACATGCAGGTCAGGAAGGTATACGCCGATTATTACCATCTTGTGACGAAATTTCGGACATTCATGGGTGCGCGGGAGGACGCCCACCGGCAGGGGAACCGCGCACGATCGCGCAGCCATGCCGCGATCGCGGCGGTGCGCGGAGAAACCCCTGCTCCCGGCGCCCGCAGCCGCATCCGGCGACCGGCCGCGGGAGGGGACCGGCGCTCCGCGCCCCCTGTAGGTCCCTACGAGAGCGGCCGGCCAGGTCCGTAGGTCTCTCTAACCGCCGGATGGATCGGGTAGCGTCGTCGGCGAAATGAGACTTGACGGAATTCCCCTTTGGGACGGTACCGAATCTCGCGGACCGGTCGACATCAGCTGGGAGCCCGACCAGATCGGGGAGGTACGGCCCGCCGCACAACGCCACGGTGAGCTGTGCGTCATACCCGGCCTGGTCGACACGCACGTGCACCTGATCGGATACGCGGGCGAGAACCAGCCGGACTTCATGACCTGGCCGCTGGTCACCACCCGAGACGAGCAGGTGCTGCACGGCGCGGCCCACGCCCAGCGCGCCATGCGTCACGGCGTGACGACACTGCGCGACCTGGCCGGGGACGAGGCGCAGATCGCGCTGCGCCGGGCCTTCGACGCCGGGGTGCTGCCGGGGCCGCGCATCCAGGTCCACGGCGTGGTGGGAATGACCGCCGGGCACAACGACCTGTTCGTGCCGCCCGCCTTCCCGCTGCGCAAGCCCACCGCGGACGGACCCGACGAGTGCCGCAAGCTGGTCCGCACCTGGGCCCGCGCCGGCATGGACGGCATCAAGATCACTACCAGCGGCGGCGTCCTGTCCATCGGCGACAAGAACGGCTGGCGCAACTACACGCCCGAGGAGATCCGGGCCGTCGTCGACGAGGCGCACGCGCTCGGCATGCTGGTCGCCTCGCACGCCCACTCCGAGGACGGCATCCGCATCGCCGTGGAGGAGGGCGTCGACTCGATCGAGCACGGCACCCTGCTGAGCGCGGAGCTGGCGGAGAAGCTCGCGGCCCGCCGTACGCCCGTCGCCCCGACCCTGCTGATCAACGAGGCGATCGCCGAGGGCCGCGTCCCGGTGACCGGGGAGGCCATGGCCAAGGCCGCGGAGCTGGTGGCCAGGCGCAACGTGCTTCTCTCCGAGGCGGCGGCCAAGGGAGTGCGGTTCGTGCTGGGCACCGACGCCAACGGGCACCATGTCCAGTTCGGCGACCAGCTGGCCGAGGTGGTTCACATGACCAGGATCCTGGGCATGGACGCCGAGGCGGCGCTGCGGGCCGCCACCTCCGACGCCGCCGACGCGATCGGCATGCCGGTGGGACGGATCGCTCCCGGCCTCGGGGCCGACCTCATCGTGCTGCGCGGCCGCCCCTGGGAGCGCATCGAGGACCTGGCCACCGAGAACATCGTCGCCGTGGTGTCACGAGGCCACCTCGTCGCGGGGACTCTTCCCTGACCTGAGGGCGAGATAGAGGTCGGTGCGGTCCCGCATCGAGGTCATCCGCCGCCCGGTCAGCTCCTCGATCCGCTGCAGGCGGTAGCGGAGCGTGTTGACGTGCACGTACAGCTCGTCCGCCGCGCGCTGCCACGATCCGCACGTCTCCAGGAAGGCGTCGAGGGTCTTCACGAGCTCCGAGCCGTGCCGCGCGTCGTACTCCTCGACCGGACCGAGCAGGTGTTCTCTGAACGACCTCCGCACGCCCACGGGGAGCGAGGTCAGCAGCTGCTCGAAGGTGTCGATGTCGGCGGCCGACATGATGGACACCGGTCCCGCACCGGTACCGGCCGACTCCATCCCCCGCTGGGCGCTTTCGAGGGCCTCGCCGAGCTGGGACACGCTCGACGCCGGTTCGCTGACCCCCGCCGCGATCCCGATCCCCGGGTGGCCCGCCGCCAGAGCGCGGAGCTCCTCGGCCAGGCTCTTGCGCGAGGTCTTCCCGTTGACCAGGACGACCGCCTCGCCCGGCGAACCACCGACGATCAGGTGCCGGTCCTTCCTGGTCAGCGCCTGATGCAGTACGGCGGGCAGGTCGTGGTCGCCCGACCCGCCGGTCAGGCCCACCACCATGACGGTCGTCGGCAGAGCGGGATCGGCGCCGAGGAGCCGCAGATGCGCCGAGACCTCGCCGGGTGCGATCTGCTGGGCGCCCAGCAGGTCGATCAGCGTCTGCGCCCTGACCCGCTCGGCCCTGCGCTGCTCGGCGGCGAACGCCTCCGCTGCCACGGCCTCGGTGATCGCGCCGAAGGACTGGTCCAGAGCCGCCAGGATCAGTGGCACCCTGCGGCGTTCGCACGCCTCGACGAGTGCCTCGGGCAACTCGCCGAGCACGATCAGTCCCACGACCAGTCCCGCCACGTCGCTGGCCCACAGCGCGTCGGCGAAGACCTCGCAGTCGGACGGCTCGCCGTACCAGACTCCGCTGGTCAGGACGAGGTCTCCGGAACGCAGGTAACGCTGCGGATCGGGCAGGTCCGTCGGGTAGGCCCGCCGTACCTCCCGCTCCAGCGCGTCCTGACCGCTCACGGGCCTCAGCCGCAGATCATCGCGCGCGAGCAGGTCCGCCAGCCTCATGAGCCCCCTCATTCTTTGCCAGACATTTCATGTTATGCCAGGTCAAACAGCAATATTTCAGAGGTTCGCACGATACTCCCGCAGCCACCTGTCGGGTTTACTCGATCACATGCGGTCCAAAGCTGAACTCCACGTGCATATCGAGGGCACCCTCGAACCCGAACTCGTCGTCGAACTGGCCAGACGCAACCGGATCGAGCTGCCGACCTTCGACGTGGAGGCCATCCGGGCACGGTATGACTTCGCGGACCTGCAGTCCTTCCTCGACATCTACTACGAGAACACGGCCGTGCTCCGGACCGAGCAGGACTTCTACGATCTCGCCGCCGCCTACCTGGGACGGGCCCGCGCACAGGGCGTACGCCATGCCGAGATCTTCTTCGACCCGCAGGCCCATCTCAGCCGGGGGGTCTCCCTTGAGGTGGTGTTCGGCGGCCTGACCGCGGCCATGAAGGACAGCGACGTCTCCGCCGCCCTGATCCTGTGCTTCCTGCGGGACCGCGGCGCCGAGGAGGCCGAACAGGTGCTGCGGGCCGCGCTGCCCTACCGGGACCACTTCATCGGGGTCGGCCTGGACTCGGCCGAGGTGGGTCACCCGCCGTCGCTGTTCCGTCACGTGTTCGACATCGCCGCCGCGGAGGGGCTGCGCCGGGTCGCGCACGCGGGCGAGGAGGGCGGACCCGACTACGTGTGGGAGGCCCTGGACATCCTGCGGGTCGAGCGCATCGACCACGGCATCCGGGCGATGGAGGATCCCCGGCTCGTGGCCCGGCTCCGTGACGAGCGCATCCCCCTGACCGTGTGCCCGCTGTCCAACGTGCGGCTCCGCGCGGTCCCCTCCCTTCGTGACCACATCCTGCCCGCCATGCTCGACGAAGGCCTGGTCGTGACCGTGAACTCCGACGACCCCGCCTACTTCGGCGGCTATGTCGAGGACAACTACCGGGCGCTCCGCGAGGAGCTGGGCATGACCGACGCGCAATTGGACCAGATCGCGCGCAACTCCTTCGACGCGTCCTTCGTCCGCGTCTGAGCCGTTGCCCGGAATCCGCGCCGGGAGACGGCCCGGCACCGAGCCCTCCGCCCGGGACGACGCTCCTCCGACATAAGGCCACTTTTCGTGATTGGACCTTTTGAAGGGGAACGGTGGCCTGAAGGATTAAGGCCATTATGAGTGAGATTTCTCTCCCTGCCCTGGGCTCCCTGCCCAACCGGATCACACGCCTGTACGCGGGCCTCGCGCTCTACGGGATCGGCATCGGCCTGCAGATCGAGTCACACCTGGGCGGCAGCCCCTGGGACGTGTTCCACCAGGGCCTGTCCATCCACATGGGCCTGTCGATCGGCACCTGGATCATCCTGGTGGGAGCCCTGGTCATGCTGCTGTGGATCCCACTGCGGCAGAGACCGGGGATCGGCACCATCAGCAACGTCGTCTTCCTCGGCCTGTTCGCCGATGCCGCCATGTGGCTGGCCCCGACCCCGGACCCGCTGGCCGCGCGCTGGGCCTACCTGCTGCTCGGCGTCGTCGCCACCGGCGCGGCGACCGGCCTCTACATCGGCGCGGGCCTGGGCCCCGGCCCGCGCGACGGGCTGATGACCGGCCTGAACCGCCTCGGCCTGTCCATCCGCGTGGCCCGCACGGTCATCGAGGTCACGGTGCTGGCCGCCGGCTGGCTGCTCGGCGGAACCGTGGGCGTCGGCACCGTGGTGTTCGCCCTCGCGATCGGGCCCCTCACCCAGTTCTTCATGCCCCGGATGCGCCCCAAGGGCTGATCGACGGTCGGCAAAGGCATTAGCGTCAAGACATGCGGATCGAAGATTACGCCCTTGTCGGAGATATGCAGTCAGCCGCCCTGATCGGGCGGAACGGCGCCATCGACTGGCTCTGCCTCCCCCGGTTCGACTCCCCGGCGTGTTTCGCTGCGCTGCTCGGCGACAAGCACAACGGCCAGTGGTCGCTGGGGCCCGCGGACGCCGGATGGCCCACCGCCACCCGGCGGCGCTACAAGGGCGAGTCCCTGGTGCTGGAGAGCGAATGGGACACCCCGGGCGGCACCGTCCGCGTGACCGACTTCATGCCCGCCCGGCAGGCGAATCCCGACCTGGTCAGGATCGTGGAGGGAGTGTCGGGAACGGTGGAGATGGCCACCGAGATCCGCATCCGCTTCGACTACGGCCGGATCGTGCCCTGGGTGCGCCGCACCGACGGCCTGCTGCAGGCCGTCGGCGGCCCCGACTCGGTGTGGCTGCACTCCCCCGTCCCCCTGCAGGGCGGCGACTACGCGCACAAGGCGAGGTTCCGGGTCTCCGAGGGAGACCGTCTGGCCTACGTGTTCACCTGGCATCCCTCGCACGAGTCCAGGCCGGTCGAGATCGACCCGATCCACCAGCTGGCCGAGACCGAGGCGCTGTGGGCCGAGTGGGCACAGCAGTGCACCTACCAGGGGCCGTGGCGCGAGGCGGTGATCCGCTCCCTCATCACGCTCAAGGCGCTCACCTACGAGCCCACCGGCGGCATCGTCGCCGCCCCCACCACCTCGCTGCCCGAGGACCTCGGCGGGGTCCGCAACTGGGACTACCGCTTCTGCTGGCTGCGCGACGCCACCATGACGCTGGAGGCCCTCATCGGCGGCGGATACCTGGACGAGGCCCGCGCCTGGAGGGAGTGGCTGCTGCGGGCGATCGCGGGCCGCGCCCAGGACCTGCAGATCATGTACAGCGTGTCCGGGGAACGACGGCTCACCGAGCTGGAGCTCGACTGGCTGCCCGGCTACGAGGAATCCCGGCCCGTGCGGATCGGCAACGGCGCGGTCAACCAGCTCCAGCTGGACGTCTACGGGGAGGTGATGAACGCCCTGTACCTGTCCCGCGTGTCGGGCATGGAGCCGGACGACCGCGCCTGGACCATCCAGCACGAGCTCATCAAGTACGTGGAGACCCACTGGGACGGACCCGACGAGGGCCTGTGGGAGGTGCGCGGTCCCCGCCGCCACTTCACCCACTCCAAGGTGATGTGCTGGGTCGCCCTGGACCGGGCGATCAAGCAGATGGAGGGCTTCGACCGGACCGGGCCGCTGGAACGCTGGAAGGGACTGCGCGACCGCATCCACGCCGAGGTCTGCGACAAGGGTTTCGACGAGGTGCGCCAGACCTTCACCCAGTCCTACGGCTCGCACGAGCTGGACGCCGCCCTGCTGCTGATCCCCATGGTCGGATTCCTGCCGCCGGAGGACCCGCGCGTCATCGGCACGGTGGAGGCGATCCAGCGCGAGCTGATGATCGACGGCTTCGTACTGCGCTATCCGGTGGCCGCCGACAACGACGTGGACGGCCTGCCCGGCGGCGAGGGCGCGTTCCTGGCCTGCAGCTTCTGGCTGGCCGAGGCACTGGCGATGATCGGCCGCAAGGACGAGGCCGTCGAGCTGTTCGAGCGCCTGCTGACCCTGCGCAACGACGT
Source organism: Streptosporangium album (assembly GCF_014203795.1). NCBI lineage: Bacteria > Bacillati > Actinomycetota > Actinomycetes > Streptosporangiales > Streptosporangiaceae > Streptosporangium > Streptosporangium album. The sequence continues at coordinate 381,671 of NZ_JACHJU010000003.1, forward strand.
CGGCCTGCTCGCCGAGGAGTATGACCCCCGCTACGGGCGCCTGGTGGGCAACTTCCCGCAGGCCTTCAGCCACGTGCCGCTGATCCACACGGCCCGCGCGCTGAGCTGACGGGCCTCCTCGTACCTCCAGCCGGCGGCTGCGCGGATCCGGCTCCCCCGAAGGCCGGTCCGGGACGGACCTCAAACGGCGTGTTCCTCTTCCCCGCCACCCTGCCGCCGGCAAGCAGCCCGCCGTCGCCTGACAGGCCATGCCCCGCAGGCGGCTCTCAGCCCTGGCCGGTCCCGCCCTCGGGGCGGACGGCCAGGGCGGCCAGGACGCGAGCGAACTCCGGCGGCGGGGCCACCACCAGCCGGGTCTGCCCGCCCTGGCTGGCCAGGTCGGCCCGGACCAGGGTGAGCCGGCCGCCGTGCCACCAGTAGACCTGCGGGCTGAGCGCGCCGGCACCCCGGTCGAACTCCCGCTGGGCGAACAGCCGCATCCGCTCGATCGCGCGGACCACGCCGATGCCCTCGACCGGATGGACGACCAGGGTGAAGGGGTCGGGCAGCGTGACGAGCACACCGTCGGCCGGGACGGGCAGGTAGTCCTCCAGGCGGCGCAGATGGGCGGCGGCACTCGCGGTGGAGCCGCTCAGCCGCCGGATCGCCACGCCGCCCAGATCGGTCTCGACCACCGACAGCGGCTCGTCGCCGCAGGCGTTGTCCGCGGCCAGGTCCAGCGCCTGGGCGGCGGTGACCGGCCAGCAGCCGACCTCCTCCGGGCGGACCGGCCGGCCGACGGGGCCGTCACCGACGGTGAGCACCTCGACCAGGTCGGTGCTGAGGTGGCGGCCGACCACCCGGGCCGAACCCACCTCGTCGTCGAGCTGGATCCGGGTCCGCAGCAGCGAGCGGACCTGTGCCAGGTCGCAGGCGTCGAACGGCTCGTCCACAGTGGCCAGGGCATGGGCCAGGTGCTCGGAGACGAGTATCGGCCAGTCCTCCCGCGAGCGGCGGCGCGCCTGGGCCTGCAGCCCGGCCAGCCGCACCACGATCCGGTGGGGGCCCGACAGCGTCAGCGTGCCACCGTCGGGAGCGAAGGAACAGGTGTAACCGAGGGTGTCGGCGACCAGCGAGAGCAGGGAGTCGAGATCTACTTCCTCGATCGGCCGCGGCGGCCTCTCGGCTCTCCGGTCACGACGCCGGTTGGTCTGTCGGTCACGATGCCGCCGGAACAGCCTCACGCACGCGCCCCTTCTGCCGGCTTCCTCCTAGGTCCGCACCTAGACTGCCTCCATAGGGTCAGTGATTGAACCGGTCAGAGAACACGATTCTGCATCAATAGCACCAAGTGCCCCTAATAGCACACTGAACTGTGGAGACCCGTGCCCCACCGGAAGCCCGGCGATCACCGGCACCCCAAGCGGTGCCAGCCGCTCCTCCAGCGTCGGATAGGGATCCCCGCAGTCCTCCCAGGAGCCCAGGGCGATCCCCGCGACGCCGTCCAGCGCCCCCGACCGGAGCAACTGGGTGAGCATCCGGTCGATCCGGTAGGGCTCCTCGGTGACGTCCTCCAGCAGGACGATCCGCCCACGTGCCCGCAGCGCGTACGGCGTGCCGCACAGCGCGGCCAGCAGGCTGAGGTTGCCGCCCACCACCGGGGCGACCGCCCTGCCCGCAGTGATCACCCGATCACCGGTGATCGGTGACGGCTCACCGAACAGGGCCTCGGTGAAATGCCGGAAAGAGCGCGGCTCGGGCCCCTCGGGGTCGCCGATCGTGGCGCAGGCGAGCATGGGCCCGAACCAGGAGGCGACACCCAGCTCGACGGAGAACGCCTGGTGCAGCGCGGTGACGTCACTGGAGCCGACCAGCGCCTTGGGCCCGGCGGCCCGCAGCGCGTCCCAGTCGAGCAGATCCAGGATCCGGGTGGCACCGTAACCGCCCCGGGCGCAGATCACCGCGGCCACGGCCGGATCGCACCAGGCCTCCTGCAGATCGGCGGCCCTGCCGGCGTCGGACCCGGCCAGGTAACGGTCACGGTCGAGCACATGGGCCCCGGTGACGACCTTCAGGCCCAGGCCTTCGAGGACACGGACGCCGCGCGCCAGCCGTACCGGATCGCAGGGCCCGGACGGAGCGACCACGGCCACCACGTCGCCGGGCCGCAACGGGCGCGGGACGATCATGCCTTCTGACCGGGCGGGGATGGAGGTGACCGGTTCGTTCACTCCCCAAACGGTGCCACACTGGGCTCACATATGCGACCTCCGCCTCACATCCTCGTGGTCAACGGGATCAAGGTCCGCCAGCCGGTGTTCGTGCTCGCCGCCCCTCACTCCGGCGCGGATCTGCTTGCCCGTGCCCTGAAGCGCTCTCCCGGCTTCCATCTCACCATGGGACGCCCGGCGGTGGCCCACGTCGTATACGCCTTCGCCAGGCGCCCGTCCATCGCAGGCCGGGGCATGGGTGCCACCCGCGTGCTCCGCGACGCCCTGGCAGAGGCCTGGCAGATCATTCCGGGCGCGTGCCGCGACTGCCCGGCCCCCTGCCGCGAGGCGGGAGGCGTGACCGGAGACGGCCCGTGCGCCGCGCCGGGCACGGTGGCCCGGTTCGGCGACGCCAGCCCCGATCTGCTCTACAGCGCCTCCGTGCTGCTCCAGGCCTTCCCCGACGCCCGGTTCGTCCAGCTCATCAGGGACGGGCGCGACGTGGCCGCCGACATGCTGGCCGACCCGGCCGCCCTGGCCTGGTTCAAACCGGTCATGCTGAACGACGAGACGGAGTTCCCCAACCCCTTCTTCGGCGTCAACTCGGCCGAGCACAGCGACCGCTGGAAGGCCATGCCCACGGCCGGCAAGTGCGCGCTGCGCTGGCGCAGCGCGGTCCGGCTCTCAGCCACCCTGCACAAGGAGCTCTCCCGCGAGCAGCTGCTGACCCTGCGCTACGAGGACCTGATCACCTCTCCCGCCCAGGCTCTGGACGGACTCTCGGCCTTCCTGGAGACCCGGGTCCCCAAGGTCGCCCTGTACGGCAGGAACGTGCCCAAAGTGGGCGCCTGGCGCACCCGGCTCCGGGGCCAGGACGCCGAACTGGTGGAGAAGGTCGCCCGCGAGGAGCTCACCCGTCTGGGCTACCGGTGACCGGCTGGATCACGACTGCGTGCTGAACTGGGTGCGGTAGAGCTCGGCGTAGACCGCCCCCCTGGCCAGCAGCTCCTCATGGCGGCCACGCTCCACGATCCGGCCGTCCTGCACCACCAGGATCTGGTCCGCCTCACGGATGGTCGACAACCGGTGCGCGATGACCAGCGAGGTCCGCCCGGTCAGCGCGCTCTTCAGCGCCTGCTGGACCGCCGCCTCGGACTCGGAGTCCAGGTGCGCGGTGGCCTCGTCGAGCACGACCACCCGGGGGGCCTTGAGCAGCAACCTGGCCAGGGCCAGACGCTGTTTCTCCCCGCCCGACAGCCGGTACCCCCGGTCGCCCACCACCGTCTCCAGGCCCTCGGGCAGCTCCTCGACCAGATGGGCGATCTGCGCGGCACGCAGCGCGTCCCACATCTCCTCCTCGGTGGCCTCCGGCCGGGCATAAGCGAGGTTGGCACCGATGGTGTCGTGGAACAGATGGGCGTCCTGCATGACCACGCCCACGGTGTCGCGCAGGGAGTCGAAGGTGGCCTCGCGCACGTCCAGGCCGTTGATCCGGACCGCGCCCTCGTTGACGTCGTAGAGCCGGGAGACCAGGCTCGTGATGGTCGTCTTGCCCGCACCGGAGTGACCGACCAGCGCGATCATCTCACCCGGACGGGCGGTGAAGGTGACGCCGCGCAGCACCTCCTGACCAGGCCCGGTGTCGGGCCGGGCCACCGCCTCCAACGAGGCCAGCGACACCTCCGAGGAACCGGGGTAGCGGAACCGGACGTCGTCGAACTCGACCGAGGCCGCCCCGTCCGGAACGGCCCGGGCGTCCGGCCTCTCGGCCACCATCGGCGACAGGTCGAGGACCTCGAAGACCCGGTCGAAGCTGACCAGCGCGGTCATCACGTCGACATGCACGTTGGACAGGCTGGTCAGCGGACCGTACAGCCGCATCAGGAGGGCGGCGAGGGCGACCAGGGTGCCGAGCTCGAAGACGCCGCCGACGGCCAGCAGGCCACCCGCGCCGTACACCAGGGCGGTGGCCAGCGCCGCGACCAGGCCGAGGGCGACCCGGAACACCGTCCCGTACATCCCGACGGTGACGCCGACGTCGCGCACCTGCCCGGCCCTGCCGCCGAAGGCCACGGCCTCCTCGTCGGGCCTGCCGTACAGCTTGGCCACCATGGCGCCGGCGACGTTGAACCGCTCGGTCATCATGGAGCTCATCTCCGCGTCGAGCTCCATCTGCCGGCGGGTGAGCCCGGACATCTTCCTGCCGACCCACTTGGCGGGGAAGATGAAGATCGGCAGCAGCACCAGGGCGACAAGGGTGATCTGCCAGGACAGCACCAGCATGGCGCCGAGCACCAGAACCAGCATGACCACGTTGGACACGACCGACGACAACGTGCTGGTCAGCGCCCGCTGCGCGCCGATCACATCGGTGTTCAGCCGGGAGACCAGGGCGCCGGTCTGGGTCCGCATGAAGAACGCCACCGGCATCCGCTGCACGTGGTCGAAGACCTCGGTGCGCAGGTTGTAGATCAGGCCCTCACCGACCCGCGCCGAGAACCAGCGCTGGCCCAGGGTCAGCGCCGCGTCGGCCACCGCCAGGACCGCGATGACCACCGCGAGGGTGACCACCAGCCCGGGCCTCTTCGGGGTGATCCCATTGTCGATGATCGCCTTCATCAGCAGCGGATTGGCGATCACGATGCCCGAACCGACCACGACGAGCGTCAGGAAGGCCGCGATGTGCCGCGAGAACGGCCGTGCGTATCGAGCGATGCGCCGGACCGTGCCGGGCGCCAGACGCTCCTTCGTCACCGAGCTGTCACGCCTCAGCGAGCGCATCGCCTGCGGGCCGAACCCACCACCCATTGCCATACGGCCTCCTTTCCCGGTGGCAGCGCCGGAAAAGGCACCTTCATTCCCCCGTCAGCTTCCGGCGAACAGCGATTTGACCCGCACGACCTGCTCACGCCGTTCGGCGGCGCACTGCTCCTCCAGGGTGCGCCCGGAGGCGCCCTGGAGCAGCCGCTTGGTCGCCGTCGCGGCGTCCCTGTTGGTGGCCAGCAGCGCCGCGGCCAGGTCGGCCACGGCTCCCGCCAGATCCTGCGGGGCGACGACCAGCTCCGCCAGGCCGACCCTGGCCGCCTCCTCCGCCCCCACGGTGCGGGCCGTGAGGCAGATCTCGACCGCACGGGACAGGCCCACGAGGTCGACGAGCGGTTTGGTGCCGGTCAGGTCGGGGACCAGACCCAGCGCGGGTTCCTTCATGCACAGCTTGGCGTCGTCGGCCAGAACCCGCACGTCGCAGGCGAGCGCAAGCTGGAACCCGGCACCGATCGCGTGTCCCTGCACGGCTGCGACCGAGACGATCTCGGGGCGTCGCAGCCACAGGAACCCCTGCTGGGCCTGCGCTATCCGTTGCTCGAAGGTCGAGTCGTCGAGTGTCGCCGAAGACGCGAACGAGCCCTGACCGGGAACCCCCTCGGGGGTGAACATCCGCAGGTCGATGCCTGCCGAGAAAGACGGCCCCTCACCTCTGATCACGACGACCCTTACCTGCTGCGGCAGGGTGTCACCGATCTGAGCCAGCGCCGACCAGGTCGCGAACGTCTGCGCGTTCCTTCTGCCTGGCCGGTCCAGCGTGATCGTCGCGATCTCGCCGTCCACCTCGAAGCGCAGACCGACCTCCTCGAGGGAGATCTTCCCCGCCTTCCCCCCGAACGCCACTTCCGCCATCGCCCACTCCCACGTGTCGCCCTACGTCTCGCCCGAGCCTATCGACTCTCCAGAATGAGGTTCTACAGGCTCGGGCGACACGTCTCGGCGCTGGGACGAGCGGCTGCGGACGCGCGTTCCGAGGCGGGGTCAGCGCTTCGACTTACCTCGGGTTGCGCCACCGCGCCCGCGCAGAGTCACACCGGACTCGCTCAGGATGCGGTGGATGAAGCCGTACGACCGGCCGGTCGAAGCCGCCAGCGCCCGGATGCTCTCACCCGCGCTGTAGCGTTTCTTCAGATCGGCGGCCAGTTTGTCGCGATCGGCCCCGGTCACCCGGGTGCCTTTCTTAAGAGTCTCGGCCACGAGTACCTCCTGTAGTGCCAGACTTCCGCAGCGTTACTCACGCCATGATCAGTCATTTCAGCGAGATCGGCTACCTACTCCATGGGAAAAGATCCGTACCCGCTCAAATTAAGATCAGGCAAGTGCCACAAGATCGGAAAATTCATCGCTCCACGCGTCTTCAACTCCGTCAGGCAGCAAGATCACCCTATCTGGTTGTAGAGCCTCGACAGCACCCTCATCGTGCGTGACGAGCACAATCGCCCCAGAATAGGACCTTAGCGCCGAAAGTACTTGCTCTCTACTCGCCGGATCAAGGTTGTTGGTGGGCTCGTCAAGGAGCAGGACGTTGGCCGCCGACAGCACCAGGGTGGCCAGGGCCAGCCGGGTCTTCTCCCCTCCGGAGAGCACTCCGGCCGGCTTGTCCACATCGTCCCCGGTGAACAGGAACGAGCCCAGAACCTTGCGGAGCTCGACGTCGGCGAGCGTTCCCCCCGCCGAGCGCATGTTCTCCAGAACCGTCCGGCCCGGGTCGATCGTCTCGTGCTCCTGGGCGTAGTAACCCAGCTTGAGCCCGTGGCCCGGCTTGACGGCACCGGTGTCGGGCTGCTCGATGCCCCCCAGGATGCGCAGCAGCGTGGTCTTGCCCGCACCGTTCAGGCCCAGGATGACGACCCTGGTCCCCTTGTCCACGGCCGCGTCCACATCGGTGAAGACCTCCAGCGAACCGTAGGACTTCGACAGGGCCTCCGCGGTGATCGGGGTGCGCCCACAGGGCGCGGGCTCCGGGAAGCGCAGCTTGGCCACCTTGTCACTGCGCCGCTCGACCTCCAGACCGGAGAGCAGACGCTCGGCACGACGCTGCATGTCCTGCGCCGCCTTGGCTTTGGTGGCCTTGGCCCGCATCTTGTCGGCCTGCGACATCAGCACCGAGGCCTGCTTCTCGGCGTTGGCACGCTCGCGCTTTCTACGCTTCTCGTCGGTCTCCCGCTGGGCCAGATAGGTCTTCCAGCCCACGTTGTAGGTGTCGATCGCGGCACGGTTGGCGTCCAGGTGCAGGACCCGGTTTACCGTCGCTTCAAGAAGACCGACGTCGTGGCTAATAATGATCAAGCCGCCCTGATGCGAGCGTAAAAAATCACGAAGCCACCCGATTGAGTCTGCATCGAGGTGGTTTGTCGGCTCGTCAAGAAGGAGAGTCTCCGCTCCGCTGAAAAGAATGCGTGCCAGCTCGACCCGTCTGCGCTGCCCTCCCGACAGAGTCTCCAGCGGCTGGCCCAGCACCCGGTCGGGCAACCCGAGGCTGGAGGCGATCGAAGCCGCCTCCGACTCGGCCGAATACCCGCCCAGCACATGCAGCCGATCCTCCAGCCGCCCGTAGGCGCGCACCGCGCGATCCCGCGTGCGTTCGTCCGCCGACGCCATGCCGACCTCGGCCTCACGCAGCTCCCTGAGCACCTCATCCAGCCCCCGCGCGGACAGGATGCGGTCACGGGCGAGCACCTGCAGGTCACCGGTGCGGGGGTCCTGCGGAAGGTAGCCCACGGCCCCACTGGTGGTGACGGTGCCACTGGCGGGCATGCCCTCACCCGCGAGCACCCTGGTCAGGGTGGTCTTACCGGCGCCGTTACGGCCGACGAGCCCGATCTTGTCGCCGGGATTCACCCGGAACGACGCACCCTCGATGAGCAGCCGGGCCCCGGCCCGCAGTTCGATGTCAGAAGCTACGATCATTTTTGGAGAACACTCCCAGACTGGAAATAAACAGGCTCACCTCGCTGTGGCCGAACCCACCGCGTCCTGTCTCCTGCGGCTCTCGGCTCGGCTGTCTCGCCTCATCAGGGCAGCGTCAATCGGAAGTGCGCATACCGATCAGTGTACGGCGCGCGCACAGCCGCTTTCCCCTGATTAACCGGGGTCGATCACCCTGATGTGGACCGCGCGGAACTGGGCGGGCGTGCCGGAGAGCACGGCCAGCCGGGGATCGGGCACCGCCAGGAAAGGCCCGGCCTCCAGCGCGAAGACCGCAGCGAGCCTGCGATCAGACCTCAGGGCGTCCACCGCCCGCCGGTCGCCCCCCAAGACCACCGCCTCCAACTCGGCCACGCACGGGCCGAGGACCCGCAGCGCCACCTCGGCCGCCGCCTCATGCGCCTGACCGGCCTGGTTCTCCCTACGCCGGGCGAACCGCTGCTGGGACCAGCCCCCCGCCGCACTCCGGCCGTGGACCAGCCGCGACCCCACCTTCGAGGAGACCAGCACGTCACCCTGGAAGATCCCGGCCGCATGGCCGCCAAGCCGTACCAGCAGCACGCCGACCCTGCGCTCCCTGCGCGCATGGGTGATGAGACGGGCCAGCGGCCCGCCCCCCGAAGAGGTCAGCGGCGGAAACGGCACCCGGAGTTCGGCTACGGCGCCATCGGCGCCCTGAAGCCGCACGACCTCGTCGGCGGCCGTCACATCCGGCGGACCATGCCGCTCGGCGAAGCCGTCCACCCAGCGGCCGAGGCGCTCCGGCCCCACCAGGACCCAGCGCCCCCCTCCCTTGGCAGGTCGTGAGCTCATGGCACGGGACACTACCGGCTGCTCCCCCTCCCCCGGCCGGCGCCAACGGACAGCGAAATATCGGCGAACATCACCGAACGTCGCCCATCTGATCACCGAGCGTGCCCCATCATCTGTACGTGGCGAGCCGAACGCACCTCTCCCCGGCCTCCGCGGCCGGCGCCGTGAACATCACACCGATCGTCGACCTCGACACGGGGGGCGTCATCGCCCTCCAAGCCGTCGGGGAGCACCACGGCACCATCGCCTCCCTCACCGAAACCCTCCTCCGCGCCGCCGGAAGCGAACTCCTGCTCCCGCTGGTGATCGGCCTGCCGACAGAGACGGTGATCGGCGGCCCGGCCGCGCTGGCGCCGCTCCACGAAGCGCTACGGATGTCGGGACGGCGACCCCGGGAAGTGATCCTCGTACTCCGCGGCGGCTTCTCCGGCACCGAACGGCGACCGCTGATCACCGGCCTGGACGGACTCCGCGCCATCGGCTACCTGATCGCGGTCGGCGATCTCGGAACGGGCCACATCCCGATGGACCTGCTCACCGACGCGGCCCCCTACCTGGCGGTGCTCTCCCCCGACCTCATGGCGCGGATCACCCAGGACCCGCGCCGCGCGGCGCTCGCGGAGGCACTGGCCAGGCTCGCCCGCGACGTGGGCGCCCACGTCCTGGCCCCGGGTGTGACGCAGGAGGCGCAGCTGACCGCCGTACGGAGCTGGGGAGTACGGCTGGCGCAGGGGCCGCTGCTGACCCCGGGGCCCTCCGGCCGGATCAGAGTGCCGCTCCCCTCCGTCGAGGAGGAGCCGGCCCGGATCCTTCACGGGCCTCGTGTCCAGGAGTTCCTCCTGCCCGCGGCGACCCTCCCCTACGAGGCCACCGCCGAGGAGGCCGCCGGCGCCTTCGGCGGCGAGCCCTCCATCACCAGCGTGATCCTGGTGGACGAGTACCAGCGCCCGAAGGCGAGCCTGGATCGCAGCCGCTTCCTGCTGTCCATCGCCGGCCGCTTCGGGCACGCCCTGCACGGCAAGAAGCCCGCCGCACGCCTGGCGGAGCCCGCCCGCACGGTCCCCAAGACCACTTCTGCGATCGCCGCCATGCAGGTCGCCGGGCGTGACGCCGACCGCGTATACGACGACCTGGTGGTCGTGGACGAGTTCGGCCGCTGCATGGGCATCGTCCGGATGTCCGACCTGATCCGCCAGATGGCCGTCGAGCGGTAGCGGTCGCCGGGGCCTCCGACCCCGACTCCTTTACATTGTAGATTTTTAAGGGGATGCCCGGTTCACCGGACGGCATCAGCCCTGCCGTACATTTCAAATGGCCATATGCTACGACTTAGGTTTACCTAATCCGAGATGGTCGGGAGTGGTGTATGGCAGAGGGCAAGCCTGCGCGTAAGACGACCCGCGGTGAGGTGAGGCGGGTGGAGCAGCTCACCCCGCACATGATCCGGGTGGTCCTCGGGGGCGACGGGCTCGCCGGTTTCGGAGCGGGCGAGTTCACCGACCACTATGTGAAGCTGCTGTTCCCCCCGCCCGGGGTGAGCTATCCGGTGCCGTTCGACCTGGAGGCGATCAAGCGTGATCTGCCCCACGACCAGTGGCCCACCACCCGCACCTACACCGTCCGCGCGTGGGACCCGGAGGCGGGCGAGCTGACGCTCGACTTCGTCTACCACGGCGACAACGGCCTCGCCGGACCCTGGGCGGCGCGGGTACGGCCCGGCGACGAGATCCACTTCTTCGGCCCCGGCGGTGCCTACACACCTGACCCGCAGGCCGGCTGGCACCTGCTCGTGGGTGACGAGAGCGCGCTGCCGGCCATCGCCGCCTCCCTGGAGCGCCTGCCGGCCGGCGTCCGGGCCCACGTGTTCCTGGAGGTGGCCGGCCCGCAGGAGGAGCAGCCGCTCGACTCCCCCGGCGACGCCGAAATCGTCTGGCTGCACCGGGGCGAGGCGCCGGTCGGCGAGGTGCTGGTCGCGGCCGTGCGCGAACTCGACTTCCCCGAGGGCCCCCTGCACGCCTTCGTCCACGGAGAGGCCGGCTTCGTCAAGGAGCTCCGCCGCCACCTGCGGACCGAACGCGGCATCCCCCTGTCGCAGCTGTCCATCTCCGGCTACTGGCGCCTGGGCCGTGACGACGAGGCGTGGCGCTCCTCCAAGAAGGAGTGGAACCGGCAGATCGAGGAGGAGGAGGCCGCGGCGCTGCCGGGGTGAGATCGGATCAGAGCCAGCCCTGAACCTGGGCGCGCTGGACGGCCTCGATGCGGTTGCGGGCGATCACGATGACCCGATCGGAGTTCTCGTCGGCCTCCTCGAGGTAATGGGTGGCGAACAGCACGGTCCGTCCCGCGGCCGCGTAGGCGCGCATGCCCTCCAGAACCGCAGCCGCGACTCCACGTCCATGGCGGCGGTGGGCTCGTCCAGCACCAGCAGCTTGGGCGCGCCGGCGATAAAGTTAGAAGTGCTCCCGTTTGATGGTCGGTGCCTATCGTCCGGGCTTGGTGGTGACATTTGTCAGACGCGCCGGGCGCGCGGAACCGGTCAGGGGACGGCGACCGGCTTCTTCGATCATCATGATTGCTAAGATTGGCAATTGCGTAAGCCGCTGGAATCGGGACGGACGCCGATGGTGACGACAGGGAGGGTGTCGCGGTGAGCAGGCCGCTCTACCAGTTGAAGGCCGAGTTCTTCAAGACTCTGGGGCACCCTTCGCGTATCCGGGTGCTGGAGCTGCTCAGCGAGCGCGACCACTCGGTCGCGGAGATGCTGCCCGAGGTGGGCATCGAGCCCGCGCACCTGTCACAGCAGCTGGCGGTGCTGCGCCGCGCCAACCTCGTGGTCTCGCGCAAGGAGGGCTCCGGCGTCTACTACTCGCTCACCAGCCCCGACGTGGCCGAGCTTCTCAGGATGACGCGATCGATCCTCACCGGCATGCTCTCGGGGCAGGCCGAACTCCTGGAGGATCTGCGGGCCTCGGCCCGCGGGGACGGTGCGGACACGCCGGCCAGGTGAGGTGGGCGCGGGGTCGTCGCGAGGCAGCGCTCGCACCGGATCCGCTAGCCGAGATCCAGCGCCATGACGATGCCGAGGCCGACGATGTGGATCAGCACCACGAGGGTGATGAGAAAGACGAACACGAACTTCGCGGGTCCGTGTTCGAAGTGTTTGCCGTCTTGGAGCACGGGTCTCTGCGCCTGGCGGTCCGCGATCCGCTCTTCGAGAGTCTTTCTCTTCTGGTGAGCCATGGTGGTTCCTGAGGTGGGTTGGGTGACTTGATGAAGGGGATGAGCGGCCGCACCGGGCGTCCTCACCCGTGGGCCTCGGCCCGCAACTCGGCCAGCAACTCTCCCTGACCGGCCAGCAGCTCGGCCAGGATCCATCGGGCGGTGACCATCAGTTCCGCCACATCAGGAGTGGACAAGTTATATATGACGGTGGTCCCCTCGCGCGTGGCGGCCACGATCCCCGCGCGGCGTAGCACGGCCAGCTGCTGGGAGAGGCTGGAGGCTTCGATGTCGATCGCGCTCAGGAGATCCCGTACCGGCAGGGGGCCGTCCTGCAGCAGCTCCAGCACCCGGATGCGGACCGGATGCCCAAGCGTGCGGAAGAACTCGGCCTTGGCCTGGTACAGCGGGACCGGCATGTCACGCCGCTCCGCCGGTGGGGGCGTCGACCGTGTCGGACGCGTGTCGCACGTCGACGCCGTGCTGCTCGGCGATGCGCAGCAGGTTCTCCAGGCGCCCGGACAGCACCTCGACCGAATGCTCGTCGAAAGCCTGGCGCATGAGCCGCAGCTCGGCGTCGACCTCGTCGACGCGCGCCCTGAGCTCCGCCGCGAACTCGCTCATCGAATACCTCCAACGTGGGACCGCTGGGCCCTGGCTATGGGAAGTGGATGCGGCGCGGTACCGCGCAGCGCCGGTGAGTCCGGCGCGGAGGAGCGGCCGCACGTCCCCGGCTCCGGCCGCGGGGAGGAGGAGGTCAAGCCCCGTCTCCCGTGGAGACGGATCAACTTTTCAGCACCTGGATGGCGAACACAATTACTTATGATGTGGCAAATTGCATAATTGTTCAAATCGTAAGCATCGTAGGTAGAATGCCAACGGCAGTCCGGCTCCGGATGTCGCCCGCGGCCCTGGCCGGACCAGACCGGGGGTGGGCAGGGCGTCTCCATGCACGGCTGCCGCCCGGCAGGACATGGCATATCGTGTAAAGCCTTGCCAATGCGATGAGGCACAGTGACCAGAGGCCGGAGACGGCCTGCGTGAGGGAGTACAGCCAATGGGGCGGGGTCGAGCCAAGGCTAAGCAGACGAAGGTGGCCCGTGAGCTGAAGTACGGCAGCCACGACATCGACCTGGCGCGGTTGCGCGAGGAGCTCAGCGCCGGTGACCGTCTCGCGCGAAACGACGAGGCCGACACCCCCGCTGAGGAGTCGGCCGACCGGTAGGGACCGGGCCGCCCCGGCCAGGCCGGGGCGGCGACGGGACCACTCAGGCGACGGGGCCGCTCAGAGACGGCAGGCGAAGATGGCGGTGACCAGAATGGCCTTCGCCCCCATCTCCCAGAGCTGGTCCATCACCTGCTGGTGCCCCTTGCGCGGCACCATGGCGCGGACCGCGACCCAGCCCTCCCGGTGCAGCGGGGAGACCGTGGGTCCCTCCATGCCCGGGGTGAGGGCGATGGCCTCCTCGATCCGCTCGGCCCGGATGTCGTAGTCCATCATCACGTAGTCACGTGCCACCAGCACGCCCTGCAGGCGGCGGACGAGCTGTTGCAGCCCCTGGGTCTCCACACCGCCGGCCCCCTTGATCAGCACGGCTTCGGAGCGGGTGATCGGCTCGCCGAACACCTCCAGCCCGATGTTGCGCAGTGTGGTGCCGGTCTCCACGACATCGGCCACGGCGTCGGCCACGCCCAGCCGGACGGCGGTCTCGACCGCGCCGTCCAGCTTGATCACCCGGGCCTCGACCCCCTGCTCGGTGAGGTAGGCCTCCAGCAGGCCGGCGTAGGAGGTGGCGATGCGCTTGCCCTTGAGGTCGGTGACCGAGGAGAACGCACCCGGGTCGGCGGCGAAGCGGAAGGTGGACCTGCCGAAGCCGAGGGGCAGGATCTCCTCGACCCGCGCGCCGGAGTCGTGGAGCATGTCGCGGCCGGTGATCCCGGCGTCGAGTGTGCCCTCGCCGACGTAGACGGCGATGTCCTTCGGGCGCAGGAAGAACAGCTCACAGGAGTTTTCGGGGTCGACGACCACGAGCTCCTTGCTGTCCGTGCGCGCGCGGTATCCGGCTTCCTTGAGCATCGTCTGGGCGGCCTCGGTGAGGGCGCCCTTGTTGGGAACGGCGAGACGGAGCATGACGCGGAGATTCCTTACGTGGATGGTGGTTTCTACGAGGCTGGAGCCGGGCGCACCGGCTCACAGATGCTTGTAGACCTCGTCCAGCCCGATCCCTTTGGAGATCATGAGAACCTGCACGTGGTAGAGGAGCTGGGAGATCTCCTCGGCGGCCCGCTCGTTCGACTCGTGCTCGGCCGCCATCCAGCTCTCGGCGGCCTCCTCCACGACCTTCTTGCCGATGGCATGGACCCCGGCGTCCAGCGCGGCCACGGTCCCCGAACCCTCGGGCCGGGTGCGCGCCTTGTCGGACAGCTCGGCGTACAGCTCTTCGAAGGTCTTCATGATCTCTCTCGACGTCGTCGGATGTGCCCTCCCAGCCTAACGGCCCCGCAGGTCCGCAGATGTACGCGTCCACCGCCTGGACACCGGAGTGCTTCTCCGGCGAGGACCGGGCCGTCGTGCGGGGCCGTATCCTCAGCTCGCACTCCCGGCCGGACCCTGCGGAAAGGCCGGGCTCGGCCTCCACCAGGGCCCAGAGGGCCTCTGAGGCCCGTCGGCGGCCGCGACAGGCGCGCCGTCCTCCCTGGTGGCACGCCCAAGGGGCCGGTACGGCGACTGCCGTACCGGCCCCTTGGGGTCACAGTCCGTCGGGCGGTCTACAGCCCGATGTCAGCGGCTGGGGCGACCCGCGGCGTGGTCGCCGCGACCGCCGCGGAAGCCACCGCCGCGCGAACCACCGCGGCTGTCGGGACGGCCTTCGGCGCGGAACGGCTCGCCACTGCGGAACGACTCGCGCCGCTCACCGCCGCGGTAGCCACCACCGGTGGGACGGTCGCCGCGGAACGGCTCGCGGTCGCCCGCGGGGCGGTCCCCGCGGTAGCCGGCGCCGCCGGAGCGCTCACCGCGGTAGCCGGCGCCGCCGGAACGGTCGGAGCGGTACTGGCCGCGCACGTCGCTCACGCTGCCGTTGTTGCCACCGCGGTTGTCGTCACCGTAGGACCGCTCGCGGGGCTGGCCCTCGCCGCCGCCGTGGCCGGGACGGTCACGGAACCGGCGCGGGCCGCGGCTGCCGCCGCCGCTGCCGAAGCCACGACGCTCACGCTGCTTGGCGGCCGGCGCCGAGGGCTCCCAGACCGGGATCGGCTCGCCGCTGGGCTGGCGCGCCCCGGCGATCTCCGCGAGGCGCGGGTGCGCCGGAGTGGCCTTGAGACGGAAGGGCTTGATGCCCGCCCGGCGGGTCATCGCGTCGGTGGAGCGGCGCTCGTTGGGGAGCACCAGCGTCATGACGGTGCCCTTCTCCCCGGCCCGGGCGGTACGGCCACCGCGGTGCAGGTAGCTCTTGTGGTCCTGCGGCGGGTCGACGTGCAGCACGAGGCTGATGTTGTCGACGTGGATGCCGCGGGCCGCGACGTCGGTGCAGACCAGAACGTTGATCGCACCTTCCTTGAACTCGGCCAGGATGCGGGTGCGCTGGTTCTGGCGCTTGCCGCCGTGCAGACCGCCGGCCTTGATGCCGACCTGGGCGAGCTGCTTGCACAGGCGGTCGACTCCGTGCTGGGTGCGCACGAAGATGATGGTGCGGCCCTCACGGTTGGCGACCTCGGCGGTCACCTGGAACTTGTCGTCGCGGTGCACCTCGACCACGTGGTGCTCCATGGTGTCGACCGAGGAGGCGGCCGGGGCCATGGAGTGGGTCACCGGGTTGGTGAGGAAGCGGCGGACGAGCTTGTCGACGTCGCCGTCGAGGGTGGCGGAGAACAGCAGGCGCTGGCTGTCGGCCGGAGTCTGCTGCAGGATCGCGCTGACGACCGGGAAGAAGCCGAGGTCGCACATGTGGTCGGCCTCGTCCAGGATGGTCACCTGGACCTCGTCCAGCGTGCACTCGCCCTGCTGGATCAGGTCGGTCAACCGGCCGGGGGTGGCCACGACGACCTCGACGCCACGGCGCAGCGCCTCGATCTGGCGGCCCATGGACATGCCGCCGACGACGGTCTTCATCCGCAGGGACAGGCCGCGGCCGAGCGGCTCGAGCGCGTCGGTCACCTGCATGGCCAGCTCGCGGGTCGGCACGAGGACGACGGCGAGGGGACGGCCGGGGCGGGCCTTGCTTCCGGCGATGCGGGCCATCATGGGCAGGCCGAAGGCCAGCGTCTTGCCGGAGCCGGTCTGCCCGCGGCCGAGGACGTCATGGCCGGCGAGGATGTCGGGAATCGTGGCCCGCTGGATGGGGAAGGGGCTGTCGATGCCCTGGCGGGAAAGCCCGGTCACCAGCGGCTTCGGCAGGCCGAGGAGGATGAACTCGGACGGCCCGGCGGGAACCTCGGGAAGAGCGGTGATTTCGGGCAGGGCAGCGTCAAGCATGGTCACGAAGATTCGTGCCTTTCGATAGAAGAACGGGGCACGTCACTTCTGCGAAAGGACGAGCCTGGAGCGCGTGGCGTGAGGCCACGCTGAATCGACGCCCACTTCGGGGCGGTAGTGCGGTGCAAGTCGAGGCGCACCGCACGGGGCGGGTCTAGCTTACCCGCACGCAGTCAAACCACGATCAAGCATACCCGGCGTTCGCAGTGCCAGGTCGGTCCGGGGCGTCCGGCATTACGTGGACGCTTGCCCGTTGTCGGAGCCAACGCTCCGAGCCGGGCTTTTCTTCCCGGCATCGGGCATCCTCTCACACAATTCGGTACGGCCCGCACCCCGGTAGGCGCGAACCGTACCAAAGAGGGAGGTTAGACGTTGAAGCCAAGCATGCGCAGCTGCTCACGCCCGTCATCGGTGATCTTGTCCGGACCCCACGGCGGGAGCCAGACCCAGTTGATCTTCACATCGGAGACCATGCCGTCCAGAGCGGAGTGCGCCTGGTCCTCGATGACGTCGGTCAGCGGGCAGGCCGCGCTGGTCAGCGTCATGTCGATGGTCGCGATCGGAGGGGTGCCCGCCTCCGCGGCGTCGAGGTTGACCCCGTAGATCAGACCGAGGTCGACGACGTTGATCCCGAGCTCGGGGTCCACGACGTCCTTGAGGGCCTCCATGACCTCGTCAAGGGTCGTCTCCCCGTCATACGCCGCCGTCGGCGTCTCAACAGGCTTGCTCATGTAGAACTCCTCACAACCGCGTCCTTGTAAGCCATCCAGGCCAGCAGCGCGCACTTCACCCGGGCCGGGAACTTGGAGACCCCGGCGAAGGCCACCGCGTCCCCGAGCACGTCCTCATCCGCCTCGACCTGCCCCCTGCTCTGCATGAGCCGGGTGAACTCCTCCACCACGGCGAGGGTCTCGTCCACGGTCGAGCCGGCGGTCAGTTCGTACAGCACCGAGGCGGCGGCCTGGCTGATGGAGCAGCCCTGGCCGTCGTAGGAGACGTCTTCGACCTTGCCGCCGTCCCCCAGCTTCACGCGCATGGTGATCTCATCGCCGCACGTCGGGTTCACGTGGTGGACCTCGGCGTCGTACGGGTCGCGCAGACCCCGTCCCTGAGGGTGCTTGTAGTGCTCCAGGATCAGCTCCTGGTACATGGACTCGGCGATCATCTCAACTGCTCCGGCATGGCTAGGCGAACACCTTCTGCACGTGGTGGAGGCCGCGGACCAGGGCGTCGATCTCGGCCGGTGTGGTGTAAAGGTAGAAGGACGCCCGCGTGGTGGCGGGGATCCCGAACCTCAGGTGCAGCGGGCGGGCGCAGTGATGGCCCACGCGCACTGCCACACCGAAGTTGTCATCCAGGATCTGCCCAACATCGTGCGGGTGAATCCCCTCGAGGGTGAACGACACCGTGCCGCCACGCTCATCGAGATCCGCGGGACCGATCACCCTGAGACCGGGGATCTCTCCCAGCGCGCTCAGCGCGTGCCCGGTGAGCTCGCGCTCGTGGCGGGCGATCTCGTCCATGCCGATCGCGGACAGGTAGTCCACCGCGGCGCCCAGACCGATGGCCTCGACGATCGGCGGGGTCCCCGCCTCGAACTTGTGCGGCGCGGGGGCATAGGTCGAGCGGTCCATCCAGACCGCCTCGATCATCTCTCCGCCGCCCATGAACGGGGGCATGGCCTCAAGCAGCTCCGCACGGCCCCACAGCACGCCGATCCCGGAGGGGCCGACGACCTTGTGCCCGGTGAAGGCCAGGAAGTCCACGTCGAGCGCGGCGACGTCCACCCGCTGGTGGGGCACCGACTGCGAGGCGTCCAGCATCATCAGTGCCCCGACCTGACGGGCTCTGGCGAGCACCTGCGCGACCGGGTTGACCGTGCCGAGCACGTTGGACTGGTGCACGATCGAAACGATCTTCGTCCGCTCGGTGACCAGCTCTTCGAGGTTCGACAGGTCCAGCCGGCCCTCGTCGGTGACCGAGAACCACTTCAGCGTGGCACCGGTCCGCTGCGCGAGCAGCTGCCACGGCACGATGTTGGAGTGGTGCTCCATCTCGGAGATGACGATCTCGTCACCGGGGCCCATGCGGAACCTGGGATCGTCGTTGGTGGGGTTGCCGAAGGCGTACGCCACCAGGTTGAGTCCCTCGGAGGCGTTCTTGGTGAAGACGATCTCGTCGCGGCTCGGCGCGCCGACGAAGGCCGCGATCTTGTCGCGGGCGGTCTCGTACGCCTCGGTGGACTCGGCTCCCAGCGCGTGCATGGCTCGGCCGACGTTGCTGTAGTGCATGGCCATGTGCTCGCGCATGGCCTCGACCACCTGGGTGGGCTTCTGCGCGGAGTTGGCCGAATCGAGGTAGACCAGTGGCCGTCCGCCGGACAGCTCGCGGGAGAGGACCGGGAAGTCCTTCCTGATCCTCTCCACGTCAAAGCCCGTGTTCATCAGGCCGATGCCTTCGTGTAGGCCTCGTAACCCTCGGCTTCGAGCTTGTCGGCGAGCTCGGGGCCGCCCTGCTCCACGATCCGACCGGCCGCGAAGACGTGGACGAAGTCCGGCTTCACGTAGCGCAGGATGCGGGTGTAGTGGGTGATGAGCAGGACGCCGGTGTCGCCGGAGGAGCGGAAGCGGTTGACGCCCTCGGAGACCACACGCAGCGCGTCGACGTCCAGGCCGGAGTCGGTCTCGTCGAGAACGGCGATCTTCGGCTTGAGCAGTTCGAGCTGGAGAATCTCGTGGCGCTTCTTCTCACCGCCGGAGAAGCCCTCGTTCAGGTTGCGCTGCGCGAAGGCGGCGTCGATGGACAGGGCGTCCATGCCGGACTTCAGGTCCTTGGCGAACTCACGGAGCTTGGGAGCCTCGCCGCGCACGGAGGTGACCGCCGAGCGCAGGAAGTTGGAGACGCTGACGCCGGGGACCTCGACGGGGTACTGCATGGCGAGGAACAGGCCGGCGCGGGCACGCTCGTCGACCGACAGCTCCAGCAGGTCGACGCCGTCCAGCAGGACCTGGCCGCCGGTGACGGTGTACTTCGGGTGACCGGCGATCGCGTAGGCGAGCGTGGACTTGCCCGAACCGTTGGGGCCCATGATGGCGTGGGTCTCGCCGGCCCGGACGGTCAGGTTGACGCCGCGCAGGATCTCCTTGTCCCCGACGGCGACGTGCAGGTCACGGATCTCCAGGGTGGACCCCGAGCGGACTCGGCTCGAATCAGACACTGTTATGACTCCTTCGAGAGCGAGACGAGGACGTCATCGCCGTCGATCTTGACGTGGTAAACGGGAACGGGCTTGGTGGCGGGCGGGCCGGTGGGCTTGCCGGAGCGCAGGTCGAAGCACGAGCCGTGCAGCCAGCACTCCAGCGTCTCGTCGTAGACCTCGCCCTCGCTGAGTTTCACCTCGGCGTGGGAGCAGACGTCGTGCAGGGCGAAGACCTCGGCGCCCCGGCGGACCAGAGCGACCGGAATCTCCCCCACTTCCAGGCCGATCACGCCGCCATCGGGGATGTCGGTGAGCTTGCAGACCTTCTCGAATGTCACTTTTCGAGCTCCGCCTCAACCTTGGCGAGCACCCGCTCACGCAGCTCGGGAAGCTCGATCTTCTCCAGCAACTGCGCGAAGAAGCCCCGGATGACCAGGCGGCGCGCGTCGTCGAACGGGATGCCGCGGGCCTGGAGGTAGAAGATGTGCTCGTCGTCCAGGCGGCCCGAGGCACTGGCGTGACCCGCCCCCGCGACCTCGCCGGTGAGGATCTCCAGGTTCGGCACCGAGTCGGCGCGGGCGCCGTCGGTGAGCAGGAGGTTGCGGTTGAGCTCGTAGGTGTCGGTGCCCTCGGCCTCGACCCGGATGATGACGTCGCCGATCCAGACGGCGTGGGCGTCCTGCCCCTGCAGCGCGCCCTTGTAGGCGACGTTGCTCTTGCAGTTCGGCTGGGAGTGGTCCACCAGCAGGCGGTGCTCCAGGTGCTGCCCGGCGTCCACGAAGTAGAGGCCGGTCAGTTCGGCGTCGCCGCCGGGGCCGCCGTAGGAGACCGACGGCGAGAGCCGTACCAGGTCGCCGCCGAGCGTGGCCACGAAGCTGCGGAAGGTCGCGTCCTTGCCGAGCAGGGCGTGGTGGTGGGAGACGTGCACGGCGTCGTCGGCCCAGTCCTGCAGGCTGACGACCTTGAGCGTGGCGCCCTCTCCCACGACGAACTCGACGTTGTCGGCGTAGGTCGCGCTGCCCTGGTGGTCCAGGACGAGGACGGCCTCGGCCATCGGCTCCAGCGTGACCAGGATGTGGCCGTAGGCGGCCCCCTCGCCGGAGCCGGTGAGGGTGATCACGGTCGGCTTGGAGGCGACGGCCTCACGGGGCACCGTGACGACGGTGGCCTTCTCGAAGGCGGAGTAGGCCTGGGCGCTGACCCGGTCGGCGGGCACGTAGGACCTGCCGAGCCGCTGGTCGTCGCGGCCCACGGTCTCCACGGTGACCTCGGGGGCCGCGTCGACGTGGACCAGCACACCGCCGGCCGCGACGGCGCCGTCGTGCAGGCCCTTCAGACGCGACAGGGGGGTGAACCGCCACTCCTCCTCGCGCCCGTTCGGGACCGGGAAGTCCTCCACGTTGTAGGAGGACTTCTCGTGGAGGGTCGACAGGGGCTTGGTTTCGAGACCCATCAGCCGACGGCTCCTTCCATCTGCAGTTCGATCAGGCGGTTCAGCTCCAGGGCGTACTCCATCGGGAGTTCGCGGGCGATCGGCTCGACGAAGCCGCGCACGATCATCGCCATCGCCTCGTCCTCGTTCAGACCGCGGCTCATCAGGTAGAAGAGCTGGTCGTCGGAGACCTTGGAGACGGTGGCCTCGTGTCCCATGGAGACGTCGTCCTCGCGCACGTCCACGTAGGGGTAGGTGTCGGACCGGCTGATCTGGTCGACCAGCAGGGCGTCGCACTTGACGGTGCTGGCGCTGCCGTACGCGCCCTCCTCGATCTGGACCAGACCGCGGTAGGAGGTGCGGCCGCCGCCGCGGGCGACGGACTTGGAGATCACGGTGGAGCTGGTGTTCGGCGCGAGGTGGACCATCTTCGCGCCGGCGTCCTGGTGCTGGCCCTCACCCGCGAAGGCGACGCTCAGCGTCTCGCCCTTGGCGTGCTCGCCCATGAGGTAGACGGCCGGGTACTTCATCGTGACCTTGGAGCCGATGTTGCCGTCGACCCACTCCATGGTCGCGCCCTCGTAGGCCACGGCGCGCTTGGTGACCAGGTTGTAGACGTTGTTCGACCAGTTCTGGATGGTCGTGTAGCGGCAGCGGGCGCCCTTCTTCACGATGATCTCCACGACCGCGCTGTGCAGCGAGTCGGAGGAGTAGATCGGCGCGGTGCAGCCCTCGACGTAGTGGACGTAGGAGTTCTCGTCCACGATGATCAGGGTCCGCTCGAACTGGCCCATGTTCTCGGTGTTGATCCGGAAGTAGGCCTGGAGCGGGATCTCCACGTTGACGTTCGGCGGCACGTAGATGAAGCTGCCGCCGCTCCAGGTCGCCGTGTTCAGCGCGGCGAACTTGTTGTCGCCGACCGGGATCACGGTCCCGAAGTACTCCTTGAAGATCTCCTCGTGCTCCTTGAGCGCGGTGTCGGTGTCGACGAAGATGACGCCCTTCTCCTCAAGGTCCTCACGGATCTTGTGGTAGACCACCTCGGACTCGTACTGGGCGGCGACGCCGGCGACCAGGCGCTGCTTCTCCGCCTCGGGGATGCCGAGCTTGTCGTAGGTGCTCTTGATGTCGTCGGGCAGGTCCTCCCACGAGGCGGCCTGCTTCTCGGTCGAGCGCACGAAGTACTTGATGTTGTCGAAGTCGATCCCGCTGAGGTCGGAGCCCCAGTTCGGCATGGGCTTCTTGCCGAACAGGCGCAGGCCCTTCAGGCGAAGGTCCAGCATCCACTCCGGCTCGTTCTTGAGCGCGGAGATGTTACGGACGACCTCCTCGGACAGGCCGCGACGGGCCGCCGATCCGGCAGCGTCCGAGTCGGCCCAGCCGAACTTGTAATTCCCGAGGCCTTCCAACTCCGGGCGGTCGGTGACAGTCACCTTCCGGTCTCCTTGCTCGATGCGTCATCGATCGTTTGTTGCCTTATGGATGGTCGCGCCTGCTCCGGTACCCGCTCGCTCGCCTCTCGCTCTCGCGCGTCCGGCTCGACCGCTCTGCGCGGGCTCACGTGGGTGGTGCACACTCCGTCGCCGTGGGCGATGGTCGCGAGCCGCTGCACCGGTGTGCCGAGAATCTGCGCGAACGCCTCCGTCTCGGCCTCGCAGAGCTGCGGGAACTCCGCAGCCACATGCGCCACCGGACAGTGGTGCTGGCACAGCTGCTCGCCGCCGAGGTTGGCCTTGCTCGCCGAGGCCGCGTACCCGTCGGCCGACAGGGCCTCGGCGAGGACGCGGACCCGCTGGTCGGCGGGGACCTTGCTCATCTCCGGCTGCAACCGGTCGACGAGGCCGGACACCTGCGACCGGGCGAACTCTGCCACCGCGGCCTCGCCCACGCGCTCGGCGAGGAACCGCAGCGCGTTTCCCGCGAGTCCGTCGTAGGCGTGCTCGAAGGCGCTGCGCCCGGCGTCGGTTATGGCGAACAGCTTCGCCGGCCGCCCTCTCCCCCGCTGGCCACGGGGCCGGGCCGTACGAGGCTCGATCATTCCCTCGGCCAGCAGCGCGTCCAGATGGCGGCGGACGGCGGCCGGAGTGAGGCCGAGCCGTTCGCCGAGGGCGGCGGCGGTGACGGGTCCGTGCTCCATGATGAGCCGGGCGACACGCGCACGCGTGCTGTGCTCGGCGGACACGCCGGAGAGCCGCACGACGGCGGTCTCCTCGGTGCCTGTCATCTGGGTCACGTATTTCACAACATCAGTGTGGCGTAATTCCTTCCCGGCTGACAAACCCACGACAGGGCTCGCCGGGATGCAATTTGTCACGCAGGTGAGCCTTACCTAATTCGGGGAGACACCGTCCGGGGTTCTCCGCAGGCCGACGAAGGCGGCGAAAGAGGCGAGGGTGAGCCCGGCCAGGACGGCGGCCATGGGGAGCGCCGAGCCCTCACCACCGAGCCCGACCAGCGGGGCCGCGATCGCGCCGATGGCGAACTGCAGCACACCGGTCAGCGCCGAGGCGCTCCCCGCCACCTGCTGGGGCTGGCCGGCCAGGGCGAGCGCGCCGGTGCCCGGCAGGACGAAACCGGCCCCGCACATCATCACGAACAACGCGGCGATCAGCACGGCGAGGGGCAGGCCGAGGAGCGCGGTGGACAGCAGCAGGCCCGCTCCGACCACGGAGATGGACAGGCCGATGAGGATCAGCCGTGCGGGAGCCACCCTGCGCCCGGCGAGACGGCCGCCGATCTGCGCGGTGAGGGTCAGGCCCAGCGCGTTCAGTGCGAACACCAGGGAGAAGGTCTGCGGAGAGGCTCCGTACACCTGCTGGAGCACGAACGGCGAGCCGGAGATGTAGGCGAACATGCCGCCGAAGCCGAGGCCGCCGGCGAGCGCGCTGGCCATGAAGGACCGGTTGCGCAGCAGGTGCCAGAAGGTGACGAGGGTGTGTCGCAGTCCCCCGCTCTCGCGCCGGTCGGGGGGAAGGGTCTCGCCCACCCCGAACAGGGCCGCGGCCAGCAGGAGGAGCCCGGCGACGCTCAGTGAGACGAACACGCCGCGCCAGGAGGTGTGGTTGAGAAGCTGCGCGCCCGCGATCGGGGCCAGGATCGGCGCGAGACCGCTGACGAGCATGAGGGTGGCGAAGATACGGGCGATGGCCGCTCCCTCGTACAGGTCGCGGACGACCGCGCGGACGATCACCAGCGCGGCGCCGCCCGCGATCCCCTGGAGCAGGCGGAAGCCGATCAGCCCGTAGACCGAGGGCGAGAAGGCGCACAGCAGCGAGGCCGCGGCGTAGGCGGCGATGCCGATCAGCAACGGCGTCCGCCGGCCGCGCACGTCGCTGAGCGGACCGGCGATCACCTGCCCGATGGAGACGCCGATGAGACAGGCGGTCAGGGTGAGCTGCACCTGGGCCTGGGCCGCACCCATCTCTCCGGCGATGGCGGGCAGCGCGGGCAGGTACATGTCGATCGAGAGCGGGCCGATCGCGGACAGCGCGCCCAAGATGAGCAGCAACAGCCCTCTGCGCCGCGTGACCGGCGCGGCTTCCGGTCCGGCGACTGCCGCGGTCATATCAAGATCCCCTTTACCCTCACAGGCCACAACGGGCCCGTCGGGGCCAGGGATCTCAACCCATGATCAGGTCAACCGAATTCCCGAATCCTGAAATTTTCACAAAAAAATGTTTAAGTCAGGTTTCGGCGGTTTCTCCGGGCACACCACGGCGGAGCCGCCGGTCCCGTGAACCGGTGAAAGTCCCGAGCCTGCCGGATGGCGACTCGCTAACACTCATTAGGGCGACGGCGGTGCCCGGCGGAAGGGCGGCGCCGGCCTCCGGCGGATCGCCTGGGCCCGGGGCGGGACGCCGGATCGGCCTCCGCTCCGTTCCGACACGCCGGACCTCCTCATGTCGTGATCCGCGACGCGCTCGGCGCGGTCTGGACGGCATGGGCCGCCCGGTGGCGGCCGAGGCGCCCTCGGCGGGACCCGCCCGGATCCTCCCCCGGGCACGGAGGGCTCCAAGCGGCAGGTCCACCAACGTGACCGGCCGGTACAGTCCCTAAACTCGTGGCCATGGAATCCCCAGCCGTCGAGATCGTCGACCTGGTCAAGAGATACGGCCGGACGACGGCGATCGACGGCCTCACGCTCAGTGCCGCCCGTGGCGCGGTCACCGCGCTCCTCGGGCCCAACGGCGCGGGCAAGACCTCGACCATCGAGATCTGCGAGGGATTCCGCCGGGCCGACGGCGGCACCGTGAACGTGCTCGGGCTCGCCCCCTCCCGCCCGGAGCTGCGGGCGAGGGTCGGGGTGATGCTCCAGGCGGGGGGCGTGCCCCCGGCGATGCGCTGCGGGGAGTGGCTGCGGCTGATGGCCCGCTTCCACGTCAACGCGCTGGACCCGGCGGCGCTGATGGAGCGGCTCGGGCTGAGCGAGCACGCCCGCACGCCCTACCGCAGGCTCTCCGGCGGCCAGCAGCAGCGCGTGTCACTGGCCGCGGCCGTCATCGGCCGTCCCGAGCTGGTCTTCCTCGACGAGCCGACCGCGGGCCTGGACCCCCAGGCCCGGCACGCGTGCTGGGAGCTGGTGGACGACCTGCGCTCCTGCGGGGTCTCGGTGGTGCTCACCACCCATCACATGGACGAGGCGGAGAAGCTCTCCGACCGGGTCGTGATCATCGACCACGGCACGGTGGTGGCCGAGGGCACACCGTCCTCACTCACCGGAGCCGAACGGCAGCTGCGCTTCCGCGCCCGGCCCGGACTCACCCTGGACGAGCTGCTCACCGCCCTGCCCACCGGCAGCGCGGCCAAGGAATCACCTTCGGGGCACTACATCATCGAAGGACAGGTGGGTCCCGAACTGCTGGCCACCGTGACCGCCTGGTGTGCCGCCGAGGGCGTCACCGCCGACGACCTCAGCATCGAGCGCCGCACCCTGGAAGACGTCTTCCTGGAACTGACCGGCCGGGAGCTCCGATGACCCTTCACCGAGTACGGCTCGCGCCCGACCGCAGGAGAGCACTTTGACGACCCTGGACCTCACCCCCGCCCCGGGGGCCGCGCCACTGCACCGGATGGTGCTGGCGCAGACGGGTGCGGAGATCCGGGCGATGCTCCGCAACGGCGAGCAGCTCCTGCTCACGATGATCATTCCGGTCCTGCTGCTCGTCGGGTTCTCGGCCGCGCCGCTGGTGGACGTCGGCGGCGGCTCCCGGGTGGACTTCATCACCCCCGGCGTGCTCGCGCTGGCCGTGATGTCCACGGCCTTCACCGGACAGGCCATCGCGACCGGTTTCGAACGTCGCTACGGCGTGCTGAAGCGGCTGGGCGCGACTCCGCTGTCGCGGACCGGGCTGATGCTGGCCAAGACGCTCGCGGTGATCGCCGTGGAGATCATCCAGGTGGTCGTCATCAGCGGGGTGGCGACCGCCCTGGGCTGGCGGCCGGCGGGCTCCCCCCTGGCCGCGCTCCCCCTGATCCTGCTGGGCACCGCCGCGTTCAGCGGCCTCGGCCTGCTGATGGCTGGGACCCTGCGCGCCGAAGCCACCCTGGCGGGGGCCAACCTGGTCTTTCTCGTCCTGCTCGGCTGCGGCGGTGTGATCTTCCCGCTGTCGAAGTTCCCCGGCTCGGTGCAGCCGGTGCTCGAACTGCTGCCGATCTCCGCCCTGGCCGGCGGGCTCCGTTCGGTCCTGACCGGGGGCGGCGGCCTGCCGGTGGCCCAGGCCGCGACCCTGGCGGTCTGGGCCGCGGTCTCCCTCTTCCTCACCTCTCGGACGTTCCGCTGGGAGTGACCGGAATTCTTTGGCATTCTCTGAGGAGTCGTTACCCGCGCCTTCCGCCAGAAATGATCAAGAACCCTTAGCATCCTCGGGTGATCATCACCGGAGTGCGCTCCTCGCGCGCCCCAGCGACACGACAAACGCGGCAAATCTGGCTAAACCTTGCCATGGGGCTTACCGCCACGATTGTCACCGTCGCCGGCTCATCAACGGTGTCTCAGTCTTCGGACGAGATGGCCACCCTCAGCGCGGCCCGCCGGAGCGCGACCGGGCTGTGGGAGCTGGCGCAGCACGTCGACGGGCACTTCCTGCCCTACTACGCCTTCATGCACCTGTGGCTGGAGTTCGGACAGGCCCAGTGGTGGCTCCGGCTGCCTTCGGCGATCGCCACGGGGGTGGCGGTCGCGCTCATCACCGACCTGGGACGGCGTCTGCGCTCCCTGCCCGCCGGGGTGACGGCCGCCGCCGTCTACGTTCTCCTGCCGTCGGTCTCCTATCAGGGGCAGAACGTCCGCTCCTACGCCTTCGCGGCCGCCGCCGCGGTGCTGGCCACCTGGGCGCTGCACCGTGCGACCGAGGAACCTGAGCGGCGCGGCGGCTGGTGGAGGTACGCCGCGGCCGTCGCGCTGCTCGGATGCACGCAGGTGTTCGCCCTGCTCGTGCTGACCGCCCACCTGCTCGCCGTCGCACTGCACGGCAGGGGCGTCCTGGCCAGGATGCTGGCCGCCGTGGCCGTCGGATGTGTCCCGGGAGCCGTCGGGGCCGTGGTCGGTTTCAAGGAACGGCACGCCATCAGCTGGATCGAGATGCCCGACCCCGCGGTCTTCCTGGCCCTGCCCAGAACGGTGGGGGGCACCGCGCCGGCGGGCCATGTCCTGCTGGCACTGGCACTGGCCGCTCCGCTGCTGATGCGACGGCACCGCCCCGACCGGCTCTGGGTCACGCTCCTGACCGGCTGGGCCCTCCTGCCGCCCATCCTGCTGTTCGGCCTGTCCCATCTGGCCGCTCCCGTCTACGTCGACCGCTACCTGTTCGCGACGGTGCCGGCGTACGCGCTGCTGGCCGGTCTGGCCCTCGCTGCGACGCCCCTCCCCATCGCCGCCCTCGCCCTGGTGACCGCCCTGGCCGCAGGGCTGCCCGGGCAGCTGGACCTGCGCAGGGAGGACGGGCACAACGAGAACTTCCCCCGCGCGATCCGGATCATCTCCGGAGAGGCCCTCCCCGGTGACGCGATCGTGTACGCCGGATCGTGGCTGCGGACGGGAATGCTCTACTACGGGGGGCGGGACCTGGCCGACGACGTGCTGCTCATGAGTGCCGCCCCTCGGCCGGACTCCTTCGACTACCCCGAACGCGCCGACGTCGCCGCCGCCCTCGACGGATACGAGCGGGTCTGGGTGCTCTGGCGCGGAGGCGCCAGGAAGCCCGCCACGGGAAGCGACAGGATCGACGCGCTGCTGCGGGCGGGATTCACCCGGAGCCGGGCATGGCATGTGGGGCGGGCGCCCGGCATGACCGTGATGCTCCAGACCCGGCGGGCCGATCTCGCATCGCGGACGGCGCATCGGCGGCGGCGACCGGCTTAGTAAGGTGTGAAAGACCTTATAGCCCCTGGCTCAAGGAGCCTCATGACCGCCGAATCCCTGCGCGGGTCCGCCGAGCCGTACAAGCCGGGCCTGCCCAGGCCGGGTGCGCTGCTGCGGGCGGCCTCCGACGCGATCCCACCGTCCGGGCTGGTGCTGCTGGCCATCCTGTCGGTGCAGGTGGGCGCGGGTTTCGCCAAGGACCTGTTCTCCCAGCTGCCGCCGAGCGCGGTGGTGTTCCTGCGGATCGCGACGGGCGCGCTCGTCATGGGCGTGGTGGCCCGGCCTCGGCTGAAGGGGCTGACCCGCCTGGACGTCGGGCTGGGGGTGGCGTTCGGCGTGACGCTGGGCGTGATGAACCTGTCGTTCTACGAGGCGCTGGCCCGGCTGCCCATGGGCATCGCGGTGGCGATCGAGTTCCTCGGCCCGCTCGGGGTGGCGGTGGCCGCCTCACGCCGCCGCCTGGACCTGCTCTGGGTGGGGCTGGCCGCCTCCGGCGTGGTGCTACTGGCCCCGTGGGGGACGACGGTGTCGCGGATCAGCTGGGCCGGCATCGGATTCGCGCTGGTCGCCGCGGTCTGCTGGGCGGGCTACATCCTGCTGTCGGCCGCCGTGGGCCAGCGCTTCCCCGGCACGACCGGCCTGTCCTTCGCGATGATCGCGTCGTTCCTGCTGATCGCCCCCGTGGGGATCGGCACGGGCGGCGCCGAGCTGCTCCGGCCCGAGATCCTGCTGATCGGGCTCGGGGTGGGTCTGCTGTCGTCGGTCATCCCCTACTCCATCGAGCTGGAGGCCCTGCGCAGGATGCCCAAGCAGGTCTTCGGCATCCTGATGAGCCTGGAGCCCGCGGTGGCCGCGGTGGTCGGCCTGCTCGTGCTGGGCGAGGTGCTCCAGGTGCGTGAATGGGCGGCCATCGGCTGCGTGGTCGTCGCCAGCGTGGGCGCGACCCGCAGCGCGCGCCGGTCACGGTAGGACCACGACGCCCGGCGCCACGCGCGCGGGGCGCCGGCCCTACTCCGGCTCGCTGGCCCAGATGCCCCGGACGTGCTGGATGTGGTGGCGCATCAGCTGCTCGGAGCCGTCCGTGTCGCCGGCGGAGAGCAGGTCGAGCAGGTCGAGGTGCTCGCGGGCGGAGTCGACGAGGCCGCCGGACGCGTAGAGGGCCGACAGGCCGTACAGGCGCGCCCGCTTGCGCAGGTCGCGCACCACGTCCACCAGATGCGTGTTGCCCGCCAGCGTGAGCAGCTCCACGTGGAAGCGGATGTCGGCGTCCACGTAGGCGAGCAGGTCGCCCCGCTCGGCCGCGTCGACGATCTGCCGGGCCACCGGCCGGAGCAGCTCGAAGCTCTCGGCGCGGGCCTCGTCGGCCAGCCGGGCCACCGTGGGCACCTCGATGAGCCGGCGGATCTCGGTGAGCTCGTCCAGGTCGCGGTCGGACAGCTCGGTGACCCGGAAGCCCTTGTTGCGCACCGCCTCGACGAGTCCCTCCTTCGCCAGGTCGAGCATCGCCTCACGCACCGGCGTCGCCGAGACGCCGAACTGGGCGGCCAGCACCGGCGCCGAGTAGACCACCCCCGGCCGCATCTCCCCGGTGATCAGGGCGGCCCGCAGCGCGTGGGCCACCTGCTCCCGCAGGCTCTGCCGCTCGCCCACGACCGGCAGGTCGAGCCGGTCGTCCGCCGAAGGAGCCATTCCCGCGCCTCTCATCTCGCTCGTATCCACGCCTCGTAGGCGGCGGCCGCCACCACCAGGTCCTCCCACGCCATGCCCACGCTCTTGAACACCCGGGGCCCCGGCCTCCGGGGCACCGTGCCGGCGACCAGCTCCCCAAGGTTTCCGGCGAGATGACCAATGGTGATCGTACCGTTCCGCAGAGGGATGATCAGATCTCCCGCCTCGGCGAGAGCGGCACCGCGGGCTTCGACGACCACCGTGGCCCTCGCGACGAGATCGTCGTCGATCTCCCGGGCGTCGGGCTCGTGGGAGCCGACCGCGATCACGGTCGCGTCATCCCGGGTGAGCCTACCGTCGAACAGGGGAGTTCTGGCGGTCGTGCAGCAGGCGATCAGGTCGGCCTGGCCGGGATCGGCCACCGTGGCAACCTGGAGTCCCTCGGCGGCGCACCGGGCGGCGAAGGCCCGCGCCTTCGCCGGGTCCCTGGCGATCACGTTCACCCGGCTGACCGGGCGGACCGCGCGGAAGGCCTCCACGTGTCCCCACGCCTGCGGCCCCGTGCCGAACACCGCCATCGTCGAGGCACCCGGCTCGGCCAGATGCCGTACGGCCAGCGCGGAGACCGCGGGAGTGCGCAGCGAGGTGAGCGCGACGCCGTCCATCATGGCCAGCGGGGCCAGGGTCTCCCCGTCCATGAGCAGGTAGGCGCCCTGAATGCGCGGCAGGCCGAGTGAGGGGTTGGCCGGAGCGACCCCGGCTATCTTGATTCCCGCGTGACGGCCCCACGCGGCGGGCATCAGCAGCAGCTGACCGGCCGGAACCTCCACGATGGGCCGGCTCGGGGTGTCCTCGGGGTCGAGCCCGCCGCGCAGCGCGTCCTGGAGCACCTGTACGGCCCGCGCCATCGGCACCAGCTCGCGCAGGGTCTCCCCGTCCAGGTAGGGCAGCGCGCTCACCGGAGCGTGAACCCGGTGCCGACGGGGTCACGCGGATCCAGGGTGAACCGGTGGTCACCGGTGCGGTAGGCCATGCCCTCCACCTCGGGGACGATGCCCCTCTCGGTGATCCCGGCCACCCGGGCCCGGAAGGAGGTGCCCACGATGCCGTCGTGGGTCAGCACGCCGGTGAAGCCGTCGGCGTGCAGCAGCGCCAGCCGGGCGGCCGTGCCCGAGCCGCACGGCGAGCGGTCCACCTCGCCGTCGGCGAAGACCGTGACGTTGCGCTGGCGCCCGGGCCCCAGGTCGTCGTAGAAGATGACGCCGTAGATCCCGGAGAGCCGGTCGTCCTCAGGATGACGGGAGGCGGGGTGGCCGCCCAGGGCCGCCTTCACGGCCCGGCCGAGGGCGATCAGCTCGGTGAGGTGCTCGGGCACCACGCTCAGCCCGAACGCCGCGGCCGGGACCGAGGCGTAGATGGCGCCGCCGTAGGAGATGTCGGCCCTGACCCCGGCGAGCCGTCCGGGACCGATGACCGCGGAGGACGGATCCGTCCCGGCGGGCACGCCCGGTCCGGTGCCCGCCTGGGCCGTACCCGCCGAGGAGAGCGGGCCCAGCTCGACCTCCCGCGCGAGCACGTAGGACGGCACGTTCCGGAACGTGACGGCCTCGACCAGGCCCGCCGAGCAGCGGACCCGGGCCGTCACCCTGCCGGACGGGACGTCGACGACGACATCGGTCTCCCCGTCCGGATCGGCCTCGACCAGACCGCTGTCCACGGCGTAGACGCCGAGGGCGATGGTGCCGTGGCCGCAGGCGGTGGAGTAGCCGTCCTTGTGCCAGAACAGCACGCCGAGGTCGGCCCCCGCGTCGTCCGGCGGGACGAGGAAGCAGCCGTACATGTCGGCGTGCCCGCGCGGCTCGTGGCAGAGCAGCCGCCGCACGCCGTCGATCTCCGGGGCCCTCGCCGACTCGCGACGCTCAAGCACCGTCGCGCCGGGAATGCCGGGCACCCCGGCGGTGACGATCCGGAACGGCTCGCCGCCGGTGTGGTAGTCGATCGCGTGAATCATCTCTTCCCGTCCCATCAGATCTTCCCGTCCCATCAGACTCCGCCGAGGTAGGCCTCGACCACCCGGGCGTCCTCGCGCAACTCGGCGGCGGGACCGTCCAGCACGCACTCGCCGTTCTCGATCACGTAGCCGCGGTGGGCGATCCTGAGCGCGGCGGTGGCGTTCTGCTCGACGAGCAGCACCGAGGTGCCCTGGGCGTTGATGTCGGCGATCAGCTCCATCACCGAGGCGACCACCAGCGGGGCCAGGCCCATGGAGGGCTCGTCGAGCAGCAGCAGCCGGGGCCCGGTGACCAGTGCCCGGCCGATGGCGAGCATCTGCTGTTCACCGCCGGACAGGGTGCCGCCCTGCTGTGCGCGGCGCTCGGCCAGACGGGGCAGCAGCTCGTAGACGCGCTCGATCCGCTTGCGGATCTCGGCCTGGTCGCGGACCAGATAGCCGCCGAGCTGCAGGTTCTCGTGCACGGTGAGGGTGCTGAAGACCCTGCGGCCTTCGGGGACGTGCACCAGGCCGCGTGCGGTGATCTTATGGGGCTTGTCCCTGGTGACGTCGTGTCCGTCGAAGACGACCTTTCCCGCGGTGGGCCGTACCAGCCCCGAGGCCGCCGACAGCGTGGTGGTCTTGCCCGCGCCGTTGTTGCCCAGCAGGGCGACGATCTCCCCCTGCCCGACGGTGAGGGACAGGCCGCGCAGGGCGTGCACGCCGCCGTAGTGGACGTCCAGCCCATGGATCTCAAGCATGGGCGTCACTCCCGAGGTAGGCCTCGATGACGGCCGGGTCGCGCCGGACGTTCTCGGGGCGGCCGTCGGCGATTTCCTTGCCGAAGTTGAGCACGACCACGCGTTCGGAGACCTCCATGACCAGGCCCATGTCGTGTTCGATGAGCACGATGGCCACGCCCAGCGCCTGGATGCGCCGGATCAGGTCGAGCATCTCGGCCTTCTCGCCGTGGTTGAGCCCGGCTGCGGGCTCGTCCAGCAGCAGCAGGTCGGGGCGGCGGGCCAGGGCTCTGGCGATCTCCGCCAGGCGCTGCTCGCCGTAGGGCAGGCTACGGGCCTCGCCGTAGCGGTCACCGCGCAGGCCGACGAAGTCCAGCCAGTGGTGGGCCTGCTCGGTGCACTCGCGTTCGGAGCGGCGGTAGCGGGGGGTGTGGAGCAGGGCGTCGAACACGCTCTGCCGCAGCCACAGGTGGGATCCGGCACGCACGTTGTCCAGAACGGACAGCTCGCCGAACAGGCGCAGGTTCTGGAAGGTGCGCGCGACGCCGAGGCTCGCGACGGCCGACGGCCGGAGGCCGGGCAGGTCCTTGCCCCGCAGGGTGATGCGGCCGGAGGTGGGGCGGTAGAAGCCGGTGACGCAGTTGAAGGCCGACGTCTTGCCCGCACCGTTGGGCCCGATGACCGAGACGATCTCCGCCTCTCCCACCGAGAACGTGAGCCCGTCGATGGCCAGCAGTCCGCCGAAGGACAGGCGCAGATCCTCCACACTCAGCAGGCTCACGAGACCTCCTTGGAACGGGCGGGCCAGAGCCCCTGCGGGCGCAGGAGCATGACGGCGATGAGAAGGACGCCGAACAGGAAGAACCGGTAGTCGGCGAGGTCGCGGAGGAACTCCGGCAGGAGACTGATCACCACGGCGCCGATGACGACGCCGGGGGTCGAGCCCATGCCTCCGAGGACGACGGCCATCAGGACCAGCGCGGACGAAAGGAAGGTGAAGCTGGTCGGGGAGATGGCCGACAGCTGTGCGGCGAACAGCACTCCGGCCAGGCCGCCCCAGACGGCTCCGGCGACGTAGGCGGCGAGCTTGACCCGGTAGGTGTGCACGCCCATGGCCTCGGCGGCGTCCTCGTCCTCGCGGACGAAACGCCAGGCCCGGCCGATGCGGGAGCGGCCCAGACGGGCCGCGCCGAGGACCGCCAGGGAGACGACCACCACGGTCAGGTAGTAGAAGATCACCGGGCTGTCGGCCAGGTGCGGGATGCCGTAGATGCCCGACGGGCCGCCGGTGATGTCCAGGTTGTTGGCGGTGATGCGGATGATCTCGCCGAAGCCGAGGGTCACGATGGCGAGGTAGTCGCTGCGCAGTCGCAGCGTGGGCGCGCCGATGACGATCCCGGCGATGACCGTGACCACGATGACGGCGGGCACGGTCACCAGCAGAGGCAGGTCGAACCGGGTGGCCAGCACCCCGCTGGTGTAGGCGCCGACCGCGAAGAAGGCGACGTAGCCGAGGTCGAGGAGCCCGCAGTAGCCGACCACGATGTTCAGCCCGGCGGCGAGCATCACGAAGATGGCCGCGCTGGTCATGACCGACAGCGCGTACGGGGTGGCGTTGACGAACGGCGCCAGCAGGGCGATCAGCAGCCCGGCGATCCCCGCCCACCTGTTCTGCAGCATCTTCGACGCCCGGGTCGGAGGCTTGTCCGTGCCGACCCGGCGGGTCTTGGCCGGGGCGCTCATACGCGCTCCGTCACTCGCTCGCCGAGCAGGCCGGTGGGCCGCACGGTCAGGAACAGGATCAGCACCCCGAAGGCGAACACGTCTCGCCACTCACCGCCCAGCCAGTACGTGCCGAACGACTCCAGCAGCCCGAGCAGCAGCCCGCCGAGCATCGTGCCGGGGATGTTGCCGATCCCGCCGATGACGGCCGCGGTGAAGGCCTTGAGCCCGATCAGGAAGCCCATCAGGAAGTCGATCTTCCCGTAGTAGGCCCCCGCCATCACCCCGGCGGCCCCGGCCAGGGCCGAGCCGAGGAAGAAGGTCCGGGAGATCACCGCGTTGACGTCGATGCCCATCAGCGAGCTGGTGCGCGGGTCGAGCGCGATGGCCCGCATCGCCCGGCCCTCGCGGGTCCGGGTGATCAACAGGTTGAGCCCGAACATGAGGACCACGGCCACCCCGACCAGCACGAGCTGCTGGAGGGTCAGCCGGGCGCCCAGCACCTCCACCGAGGTGCCGCCCAGGCGGACCGGATAGACCCTCGGGTCGGCGCCGGCGGCGGCGCGCATGCCGTACTCCAGGGCGAAGGACGCGCCCACCGCGGTGATCAGCAGGGACAGCCGGGGGGCGCGGCGGAGCGGCCGGTAGGCGATCCGCTCCAGCGCCACCCCGGCCAGGCCGGTGAGGACCATGGTGGCCAGGAGCACCACCAGCAGCAGGGGCAGCGCCATCGAGGACGACACGCCGCCGACCGCGCCGAGGACGGCGAAGCCGACGAACGCGCCGAGCATGTAGAGGTCGCCGTGGGCGAAGTTGAGCAGTTTGATGATCCCGTAGACCATGCTGTAGCCCAGCGCGACCAGAGCGTAGAACGAGCCGACGAACAGCCCGTTCCAGACGAGCTGTGTCATTTCAGGGAGTCCTGCAGGGCGAACTTGTCTCCCTTGACGACGAGGACCTGGAAGCCGCCGCTCATCAGGGTGTGCTCGGGGGTGAACTTCAGCGGCCCGGAGAACATCGGGAACCCGTCCACCGCCTCAAGCGCGGCGATGACCTTGGCGCCGTCGGTGCCGCCCGCCTTGGTGACCGCCTCGGCGGCCAGCCGTACCGCGTCGTAGGCCTGGTTGGAGTAGGGGCCGGGGTCGGCGTTGTACTTCTTCTTGTAGGCCGAGATCCACCCCTCGGCGCCTTCCAGCGTGTCGGGGGTCTGGGTCATCGTGGCGTAGATCCCCTCGGCGGCCTCGGCGCCGGCGATCTCGATCAGCTTCGGCGAGACCGAGCCGTCGCCGACCATGAAGGAGCCCTTGTATCCGGCCTGGCGGAGCTGGCGGGCGATCAGGCCGCCCTCCTGGAAGTAGCCGGTCCAGTAGACGGAGTCGGGCTTCTTCGCCAGCACGTTGGTGATGTTGGCGCTGTAGTCGCTCTCCTTGGGTGTGACCGTCTCGACGAGCACGGCCTCGGCCCCGCCGGGCGCGTCGAGCAGCGCCTTGGTGCGGAGCGCGATGTCCTTGGAGTAGCTGGTGTTGTCGTGCATCAGCACGACGCTCTTGGCGCCCTGCTTGGCGATCCACTTCTCGGCCGCCGCGGCCTGCTGGGAACCGGTGCCGTTGATCAGGAAGACGTGCTTGAGCTTCTGGTCGACCAGCTCCTGGGAGTTGGCCGCCGGGATGATCATGGGGATGTCGGCCTTGCCGAAGATGGGCAGGGTGGGCAGCGTCGCGCCGGAGCAGTATCCTCCGACCGAGATGTCCACCCCCTCGGTGACCAGCTTGTTGGCCGCCGCCGCCGCCGACTGGGCGTCACAGGCGTCGTCGGCGGTCTTCAGCTCCAGCTTGCGGCCGAGGACTCCGCCCTTGGCGTTGATCTCGTCGAGTGCGAGCTGGGCCGCGTTGCTCATATAGGGACCGATGGCGGCCTCGCTGCCCGACTGGGGGATCAGCATGCCGAGGACGATCGGGGCGTCCGTCTTGGCGGCTTTATCGTCACCGTCGCCACCGAGCAGTCCCTGACCACATCCAGTGACCAGGAGGCCGAGAGCGGCCAGCGACGCGAAGGACTTCAGGGGGATGGCACGCATCTGCGGCTCCTCGCATTAGTGATGTGTGACATTGCATTAGGTCCACGATGGTCACGTCAAGAGCTGAAACAAGACCGTTAACCTTCACACCCCGTTTCTCCGCATCCGGTGCGGACACGTCAAGGGGTGCCCCCCGGCCGGGGGGCACCCCTTGACGTGTCGCAGACCTCTCAGCCCGCCGGGCCGATGGTGACCGTGCGGATCGAGGTGTAGAAGTCCTGAGCCGCCTTGCCCTGCTCCCTGCCGCCGTAGCTGGAGTCCTTCTCCCCGCCGAACGGCAGGTAGAAGTCCACACCGGTCGTCGGGGCGTTCACCCTGACCAGGCCGGTGTCCAGCCGCGCGCTGAGGTCCAGGGCTCTGTCCAGGTCACTGGTGTAGACGGCCGAGGCCAGGCCCTGGCGGACGCCGTTGGCCAGCGCCACCGCGTCGTCCACCGAGGTGGCGTCCTGGATCACGCAGATCGGCCCGAAGACCTCCTCGCAGGCGAGCGGATGGTCGGCGGGCAGACCGTCCACGACCGTCGGCTCCACGTACCAGCCGGCGCGCCCGCCGTCTCCCGCCACGCCGCCGGGGATCCGGCCCCCGGTCAGAACCCGGCCGCCCGCCCCGGCCGCGCTCGCGGCCGCGTCCACGACCCGGTCCCTGGCCGCCTCGTCGATCAGCGGGCCGACCGCGGTGCCGGGGTCGGACGGGTCACCGAGACCGAGCCTGGCCACGGCCGCGAGCACGGCCTCGCGGACCTCGTCGCCGTTGCCGACCGTGATGATCCGCTTGGTGGCCGTGCACTTCTGCCCGGCGAAGCCCATCGCCGCCGCCGCGATCTGGGCGGCGGCGGCCTCCAGGTTGGCGTCGGGCAGCACGATGGCGGCGTTCTGCCCGCCCATCTCGGTCTGCACCGGCACGCCACGCCGTACCGCGGCCTCGCGCACCAGGGCGCCCACGGAGGCCGACCCGGTGAAGGAGACCACGTCGGCGGCCTTCACCAGCGCGGCCCCCTCCTCGGCGTCGCCGGCCACGACCTGGAGCTCGTTGAGGTTCACCAGCTCGGCCAGGCGCAGCGCGCACGCCAGCGCCTGCGGGGCGGGCTTGAGCACGACCGTGTTGCCGAAGGCCAGCGCGGGCGCGGCCTTCCAGAGCGGGATGGCCAGCGGGAAGTTCCAGGGCGTGATCAGCCCGGCGACGCCGCGCGGCCGCCGCCGGGTGAAGGACAACCCCGGGCCCGACGGCTCGTGGACCGCGCCGGCCGGGTCGAACACCTGCTGGGCGTAGTAGCGCAGGATCGACACCGAGCGCGCGACCTCCCCGCGCGCCTCGGTGACCGGTTTGCCGACCTCCCGGACCACCAGGGCGGCCAGCTCGTCGGCCGCGCCCTCCACCGCGTCGGCGGCTCGGGCCAGGGCCGCGGCCCTGGCGGCGGCGTTCCTCGACGACCAGTCATGCTGTACGGCCTGAGCCAGCCTCACGGCGGTCTGGACGCCGGCCTCCCCCGCTGCGGGGAAGGAGGCGACGAGGTCGGCGGGGGCGTGCGGGGAACGGCTCTCGATCAGGTTGATCACGTGGCTCAAAGGAGGAAACCTTCGGGGAAGGGGTCACGGGGGTCCAGGAAGTATTGGGCGGTGCCGGTGACCCATGCCCGTCCGGTGATGGTCGGAACCACCGCGGGCAGACCGGCGACCGTCGTCTCCTCGACGAGCCTGCCGACGAACCGGGTGCCGATGAACGACTCGTTCACGAAATCGGTGTCGAGGGAGAGCTCGCCTCGGGCATGAAGCTGGGCCATCCGGGCGCTGGTGCCGGTGCCGCAGGGCGACCGGTCGAACCAGCCCGGGTGGATGGCCATGGCGTGCCGCGAATGCCGGGCGTCCGAGCCCGGAGCGGTGAACTGCACGTGGTGGCAGCCGCGGATGCCCGCGTCCAGCGGGTGGACGGGCTCGTCATGCTCGTTGATCGCGTTCATGACGGCCAGTCCCGCGTCGAGGATCTGCTGCTTGTGCGAGCGCTCGAACGGCAGGCCGACCGTCTCGATCGGCAGGATGGCGTAGTAGTTGCCGCCGTAGGCCAGGTCGTAGGCGACCTCGCCGATGCCGGGCACCTTGACCGTGCGGTCCAGGCCGGCGTTGAAGGAGGGCACGTTGGTGATGGTCACCGCGGTGGCGGCGCCGTCCTCCACCCGTACCTCGGCGACGACCAGCCCGGCCGGGGTGTCCAGCCGGATGGTGGTGACCGGCTCGACGACCTCGACCATCCCGGTCTCCACCAGGACGGTGGCGACCCCGATGGTGCCGTGGCCGCACATCGGCAGGCAGCCGGAGACCTCGATGTAGAGCACGCCGTAGTCGGCGTCGGGCCGGGTGGGCGGCTGCAGGATGGCTCCGCTCATCGCCGAGTGCCCGCGCGGCTCGTACATGAGCAGGGTCCGGATGTGGTCCATCTCGGCCAGGAAGTGCTCACGGCGCTCGGCCATGGTCGAGCCGGGGATGACTCCCACTCCCCCGGTGATCACTCGGGTGGGCATGCCCTCGGTGTGGGAGTCCACCGCATGGAAGACCCGTTTCGTCCTCATTGATTCTCCTTGCAGGGGGTGAGCGGCCTTTCGGGCCCGTGGCCGGCCGCACTCAATGGTGCGCCCGGCCACGGAGTGGAGACGACCGGCCTCCGGTTACCGCAGGCCCTCGGCCAGGACCTTCTCGGTGGCGGCGCGGACGAGGGCCTCCTCCTCGGGGACCAGCGGCAGCCGCGGCGGGCGGCACGGGCCGCCCTTGCGCCCGGCCAGGTCCATGGAGTGCTTGATGGCCTGCACGAACACGGTCTTGGAGTCCCAGCGCAGCAGCGGGTGCAGCGCGCGGTAGAGCGGGATCGCGGTGGCCAGGTCCCCGGCCAGGGCCGCCCTGTACAGGGCCACGCTGGACTCGGGCAGCGCGTTGGGATAGCCCGCCACCCAGCCGACCGCGCCGGCCAGGGCCAGCTCCAGCAGCACGTCGTCGGAGCCGACCAGCAGGTCCAGCTCCGGGGCCAGCTCGGCGATCTCATAGGCCCGGCGGACGTCGCCGGTGAACTCCTTGACCGCCACGATCAGGCCCTCGGCGTGGAGCCGGGCCAGCAGCGCCGGGGTGAGGTCGACCTTGGTGTCGAGGGGGTTGTTGTAGGCCACCACCGGCACGCCGGCCTTGGCCACCTCGCGGTAGTGCTCCACCACGATCCGCTCGTCGGCCCGGTAGGCGTTCGGCGGGAGCAGCATGACCGCCCCGCAGCCGGCGTCGCGCGCCTGCTCGGCCCAGCGGCGGGCCTCGGCCGCTCCGTAGGCGGCGATCCCCGGCATGACCCGGTCACCGCCGAGGGCCGCGACCGCGGTCTCCACGACCTTGGCCCGCTCCTCGGCCGTCAGCGTCTGGTACTCCCCCAGCGAGCCGTTCGGCACCACGCCGTCGCAGCCGCCCGCGACCAGCCACCGGCAGTGCTCGGCGTAGGCGTCGAAGTCGACCGAGAGGTCCTCGCCGAGGGGCAGCGCGGTGGCCACCATCACGCCGCGCCAGGGTTTCACACGGGTCGTCATCACAATCATCCTTCCAATGGGGGTCGGGTCGACGCGGCGAGGTCGCCGAGCCGGATGGGCTGGGCGATCGGACGCCGGGGTGCCGCGGGGTCCTCACCGGCGAGGCATGCCACGGCGTAGCCGCACATGCGGCCCTGACACCAGCCCATACCGGGGCGGGCCAGCAGTTTGACGGAGCGCGCGTCGGTGGCGCCCAGGTCCTGGGCCTCACGCACGGCTGACAGGGGCACCTCCTCGCAGCGGCAGATCAGCGTGTCGTCGCGGAGCCACCCCTGCCAGCCGGGCCGTACCGGATAGGACGCGAGCAGCGCCCGCGCGAAGGCGGTCAGCCGGTCCCTGCGGCGGGACAGGCGTGGCAGGGACGGGACCCCGCGGCCGAGGTCCGCCGCGACGCTCCGGCCCGCGATGCGCCCCTCGACCTCGGCGAGCACGGCTCCGCCGACGCCGGTGGACTCCCCCGCCGCGTAGACGCCGGGCACGCTGGTGCGCAGTCCGGCGTCCACGGCGACGACGGGGCTGCCGTCGGCGTCGGCGCGGGTCGCGCAGCCGAGCTGAACCGGCAGTTCGAGCTGGGGGACGAAACCGTAGCCGTAGGCGAGGGTGTCGCACTCGACGGTCCTTGTGGAGATCGGCCGCCAGCCGGAGTCCAGCTTCGCCACCGTGACGTGGGTCAGCGTGTCCTCACCGTGCGCCTCGATCACCGCGTGGCGGCCGCGATAGGGCACCCGGTGCCGGGCCAGGCTCACGCCGTACCCGAGGGCCTCGCCGGCCTTGCCCGCGGCGAGCAGCGGGTGCGCGGCGAGCGCGAACCGGCCGTTGGCCTCGTAGACGCCGCGCACGTCCGCGCCCGCCTCGGCCAGCCCGGCGGCGACCGGGAGCAGGAAGGGCCCGGTCCCGGCGACCACGACCCTCCGGCCGGCGACGACGAGATTGCCCTTGAGCAGGGCCTGTGCCCCGCCCGCGGTCAGCACGCCGGGCAGGTCCCAGCCGGGGAACGGCAGCGGCCGGTCGTGGGCACCGGTGGCGATCAGCAGCCTGCGCGCGGTGACCGTGCGGGGCCGCTCCTCGCGGTCGCCTTCCAGGCAGCGTACGGTCACCGCCCCGTCGGCGCGCTCGACCGCCCAGACCTTGTGGTCGAGGAGCACCTCGGCGCGG
The DNA here is from genome assembly GCF_014203795.1 of Streptosporangium album. Classification (NCBI taxonomy): domain Bacteria; kingdom Bacillati; phylum Actinomycetota; class Actinomycetes; order Streptosporangiales; family Streptosporangiaceae; genus Streptosporangium; species Streptosporangium album. Next base: position 423,013 of record NZ_JACHJU010000003.1, read on the forward strand.
GCGCGGAGCGTCTCCCACTGCCGCATGAACCTGTCCAGGCCGTGGTGGAGCGCTCCGGGCGCCTGGGCGTTGAAGCCCGGGGGCAGATGCCGGAAATACTGGCCGCCGGGTCTGGCCGAGCCGTCGACCAGCACGACGTCCAGCCCGGCGAGGGACGCGGTGAGCGCGCCGGCCACTCCGGCGGGACCCGCGCCGATGACGGCGAGGTCGTAGACGGGCTTCACCGGCCGCTCACCGTGCCCTCGCCGCCCTGGCCGTCCCCGCCGGTCGTGTCGCGGGCGCCGCCGCCCGGCTCGCCCGCCGCGCGGGTGCTCACCCGGTCTCCCGGGCGGGCCTCGGTCAGGCAGGCCCGCAGGGACGGACTGCCGTTGACCGTGACCAGGCAGTCGAAGCAGACGCCGATGCCGCAGAACAGGCCGCGCGGACGGCCACCGATCCTGGTGGTACGCCACGATCGGATGCCCGCGCCGTGCAGGGCGGCGCCGATGGTCTGGCCGGGGATCACCGGGACGGGGATCCCGTCCACTCTGATCTCGAACTCCGGCTCGGGCCGTGCCCGCACGAGGCCGTATGGCTGGTTCAACGGGACGCCTCCTCGAAACGGTCCGGGCGGAAGGGGGTGAGGTCCAGGTCGGGCCGGATGCCGGCCAGTGTCTGGGCGATCAGGTGACCGGTGGCCGGTGCCAGTCCGATGCCCGCGCCCTCGTGACCGCAGGCGTGATGGAGGCCGGGTGCCCGGGGGTCCTCGCCGATCACCGGGAGGTGGTCGGGGCAGTAGGGCCGGAAGCCGCAGTAGGCCCGTATCACCCTGCGTCCGGCCAGCACGGGGAAGAGCTCGACGGCCTGACGGGCAAGGCGTTCCAGCACCGGGACGGAGACCGTGCGGTCGAAGCCGACACGCTCGCGGCTGGCGCCGATGAGCACCGGGCCCGACGGGGTCCCCTCCACGACGGCGGACGTCTCCAGGCCCTCGGAGTCGCTGGCCACATTGGTGACGTAGGCGGCGGTGTAGACCTTGTGCCTGATCAGCGGCTCTTCCAGAGGCTCGGTGACCAGGATGAAGCCCCGCCTGGGCAGCACCGGGACGCGCACGCCGGCCATCGCGGCGACCTCGCCGCCCCAGGTCCCCGCGGCGTTGACGACGGCCCCGGCGAGGATGTCGCCCTGGTCGGTCGTGACACCGGTGATCCGGTCGCCGTCGCGGAGGAAGCCGGTGACCGTGACGCCGGTTCGCAGCGCCAGGGCGCCGCGGCCGAACCGGTCGGCTCCCCGCCGGATCAGCCTGGCCGCCGCCAGCATGGGCTGGACCTGGGCGTCCTGCGGGTAGAACACGCCTCCGGCGAAGCCCTTCGCGAGGTGGGGCTCGTAGTCGCCGAGCTCGCCGGGCGCGACCAGCACGTGTTCGACCCCCTGCTTGGCCGCGAGGCCGGTGAGCGCGTCGAGCACCTCACCGGTCTCGGCGACCACCAGTCCGCCCTTGGCCTCGAACTCGAATCCGTCGATCTCGGCGAGCTCGCGCCAGAGACCGTTGGAGAGCAACGCCAGCTCGAGTTCGGGCCCGGGTTCCTTGTCGGAGACCAGGACGTTGCCCTCGCCCGCGCCGGTCGTGCCGCCCGCCACGGGCCCGCGGTCGACGACGACCACGTCCAGCCCGGCGCGTGCCGCGTAGTACGCGCACGCGGCCCCGACGACCCCGGCACCGATCACCACGACATCCGGCATGACTCACCTCACTCCCGCATTCCAGCCATCAGTACTATGTCACATATTGAAAGGTGGATCAATGGCATTTCACCCCTGTTCCGCCAGTTCAGGCAACCCGTACCCGGCGATATGCAGCGCAAGCAGCGCAGGATCGGCAGCCCGCTCCGGTCCGAGCCCATGGGTCCGCGGCGGGACCGTCACCCCCGCCGCCTAACATGTGAGCCGTGAAGCACCTCTTTGACCAGGCCCGTCGGCGCGCCGTGAACCTGTCGCAGACCGTGTGGTCTCCCACGGCCACCACCCTGCGGCGGTGGGCGCTGGCGGCGGTGATCGCCAATGTGGGCATCACCGTGACCGGTGTGGCGGTCCGGGTCACCCAGTCGGGACTGGGCTGCCCCACCTGGCCCAAATGCACCCCGGACAGCCTCCTCCCGACCGCCCACCAGGAGATCTCCCCGATCAACATGGCCATCGAGTTCGGCAACCGGTTGCTGGGCTTCGTGGTCCTGGCCGTCGGCCTGGCCTGCCTGGTCGCCGCGATGAGGCTCCTGCCCCGCCGCCGCGCCCTGGTCCGCCTGGCCTGGCTGCAGCCGATCGGTGTGGCCGCGCAGGGGCTCTGGGGCGGGCTGGTGGTGCGCAGCGCGCTCAATCCGGTCACCGTGAGCGTGCACTTCCTGATCTCCATCGGCCTGATCGCCGCCTGCCTCGCGCTCTACGCCCGCTCGCAGGAGGGCGACGCGGCGCCGGAACGGCTGGTCCACCGTGACATCCGCACGCTCGGTCACGCGCTCATCGCCGCGGTGGCCGTCCTGCTCGTCGCGGGCGTGGTGGTGACCGGCACCGGACCACACTCCGGAGACGAGATCGCCTCCCGGTTCGCCTTCGACATCGAGACCGTGGTCAGGATCCACGCCGACATCGTCTTCGTCGTGGTCGGGCTCACCTTCGCGCTGCTGTTCGCACTGCACGTGACCGACGCTCCCGGCCATGCGCGGCGGGCGGCACTGACCTTGCTGGTCGTGGAGCTGGCGCAGGGGGTCATCGGATACGTCCAGTACTTCCTGGCCGTGCCCGCGGTGCTGGTCGGCATGCACGTGCTCGGCTCGACCCTGGTGTGGATCTGCACGCTGCGGGTGGTGTTCGCGATGCGGACGCGAGGGCCCCTGGACGCTCCGGCGGCCCGCCAGGACAGACTCGACTCCGTGACGGCCTGACCTGCTCTCCGGGGCAGAGCCGAGACTCCCCGCGGCCCGCGCGGAACGCGTGCGGGAAGAGAACGCGTAGCCCGGACGGCCGCGCAGCCGTGACAATGGCCGTATGCCGCTGTCGCGTAAGGCTCTCCGGCGTTCCTACCAGGGAGCCGTGCTGCTGAGCGTCCTGGCGATCGCCCCGCTGACCTGGGCCTGGCTGGCCAGCATCGGGCACCGGGCGGTCGCCGACTCCTCCCCCGGCTGGATGAGCGAGATTCCCGAGGCGCCGGTCGCGCTGTGCCGCACGGCGGGCCTCGCCGCCTTCGGGGTGGGCGACGACTCGGCCAAGCAGTGGGTCTCCACCTACTCCTACGCCGCCGGCGGGGCTCCCTGGAAGGCGGCCGCCGGGAAGTGCGCGCGGGCGTCCGCCATGCACGTGAGCAGGGCGTGCTGCTCCTCGTCGAACGTGCGCTCACCGATCATCTGGCGTCTGGCCCGCTCGTGGAGCAGACCCAGCTCGGTGGCCGCGAGCTGGTAGTCGTTCATCGCCCGCAGCCCGCCCCTGCCACCGTTCTTCCTGGCCCACTGCCTGGCCTGGCGGCGGCCCGGCAGCGAGGAGAGCATGGTGACGTCGTACGGGGTCACCAGCCCGGTCGCCTGGTAGGCCGGCAGGAAGGTCTGGATGAGGCCGACGATGCGCCTGCGGTCACGGAAGACGATCCCGATCAGGACGAACAGCACGATCATCAGCAGCAGGTAGGCGACGGCGAGGCCACCGATTCCGGCGTAGGAGGCGAAGCCGTTCCAAATACCGTGCAGCAGCATCGCGCCGATCCAGCCCGCCGCGATCACGAGGATCCGCATCGGGCCCCGCCGCTGCGCGGCGTAGGCCACCGCGACACCGATCATCGAGGTGAAGAGCGGGTGCGCGAACGGTGAGAGGAACCCTCTCAGCACGACGGTGACCGCGAGGCCCCGCGCGCCCATGTCGTCGAGAGCCGCCACGTAGTAGCTGACGTTCTCGCTCATCGCGAAGCCGAGGCCGACCATGCTGGCGTAGATGATGCCGTCGGTGGGGCCGTCGAGCTCGGCCCGCTTGAACCTGAGCAGGCCCAGCAGGACCAGCCCTTTCATCGTCTCCTCGACCACCGGGGCGCCGAAGGTGGCGGCGATGTTGCGCGCGGTGTCGTAGCCGAGCCGGACGGTGTTCTCGATGTAGATCAGGTTGAAGGAGTTGACGAGGCCCGCGACCAGCACCGCCACGCCCGCCCCCCAGGCGAACGCGAAGATCAGGTTGCTCCGCGGTTCGGGCTCCATCCGGTCCAGCGCGAGCACGGCGGCCAGCAGGACCGGGACCGGGGCCAGGGCCAGGGCCAGGGCGATGAAGAAGTAGACCGGGTCGCCGTTCAGCACGTCGAAGGAGAACGACGCGAGCGCGCATATACCGGTCAGGACAAGACCGGAGATCAGCGCGACGGACGGGCGGTCCTTGAACACCCATCGAGGATCACGGCTTGCCATGTGGCAACCGTAACCGATCAAACACGACGTGTCCCCTCCTGTCCTCCCGCTCCGGCGGCCGCCCGGGGATCCGTGCGCGACGTCCGGTCCGCGGACCGGACGTCGCCGCCGCGGACCTGGGGCGAGGCCCCCGCCGGAGCGTCTCAGACGAGCATGGAGTCGACGGCGACGGCCAGGAAGAGGAGCGCCAGGTAGGCGTTGGACCAGTGGAAGAAGCGCATCGGACGCAGGTCCACACCGCTTTTGCCCGCGTTGACGCGGCCGAGGAGGCGGTAGACCTCCACCAGGCAGGCGGCGCCGAGGACGACGGCCACGACGGGGTAGAGCAGGGTCGTCTGGGCGATCGGCCACAGCAGCAGCGAGCAGACCACCGTCGCCCAGGTGTAGGCGATGCTCTCCAACACCACGCGGCGCTCGGTGGCGACCACCGGGAGCATGGGGACCTTCGCCGCAGCGTAGTCCTCCTTGTAGCGCATGGCAAGGGTCCAGGTGTGCGGCGGGGTCCAGAAGAACACCACTCCGAAGAGCACCACCGGCGCCCAGTCGAGGCTGCCGGTTATGCCGGCCCAGCCGATCAGCACCGGCATGCACCCCGCGAGACCACCCCACACCACGTTCTGCGAGGTCCGCCGCTTCAGGATCATCGAGTAGACGAGGACGTAGAACAGGTTCGCGGCCAGCGACAGGCCGGCGGCGAGCCAATTCACCGTCAATCCGAGGCCAAGAGTGGACAGCACGCCGAGGACGATGCCGAAGATCAGCGCGTTGGTCGGCGGAACCTGGTCTCGAGCCAGCGGCCGGCGCCGGGTGCGGCGCATCGCGGCGTCGATGTCGCGGTCGATGTAGCAGTTCAGCGCGTTCGCGCTGCCCGCCGACAGGGTGCCGAACAGCAGGGTGGAGACGGCGATCCACAACGGTGGCAGGCCACGGGCCGCGAGGAACATCACCGGCAGCGTTGTGATCAGCAGCAGTTCGATGATCCGCGGCTTGGTGAGGGCGACGTAGGCCTTCACGACGTCGCCGAACGTACGCGACGCGGCGGTGTCTGCCGCGGCCGTCGTGGACGGGGCCGTCGGTTGCTTGTCGGTCAGCACCATTAAGGCGCTTCCAGCACGTGCGGGGTCAACGCGTAACCTCTGATTAGAGCGAATCCGTGAATGCGGGCACCAGCCAGCCTTGAAGACTCAACTCTAGTTGTTGGGGTGGCCGGTTCCGGCACGGGGTGCGGGGGACGCGACGAGATGCCTCACGGTTGTCTTGTCCACGCTGCTCAGCACTCCTGTGGACTCGCCCCGATCGGCCTGCGCGACGTTGGCGAGGCCGAACCGTTAGGGTCCGGTGTGGGCGGGAAATACCAGACCGGCGCCACCATCACACGACTAGATCCGGAGATCGAGCACTTGAGCAGCGAACTCGTGCCAGCCCTTGAATGGAGCGACCTGGACCGCCAGGCGGTCGACGTCGTCAGGGCCCTGGCAATGGACGCCGTAGAGAAGGCGGGGTCGGGTCACCCCGGCACCGCGATGAGCCTCGCGCCCGCCGCGTACCTGCTGTTCCAGCAGACGATGCGGCACGACCCGTCGGACCCCTCGTGGGTGGGCCGGGACCGGTTCGTCCTTTCTGCCGGGCACACCAGCCTGACCCTCTACATCCAGCTCTACCTGTCGGGTTACGGCCTGTCCCTGGACGACCTCAAGTCCCTGCGGCAGTGGGGGAGCCTGACCCCGGGTCACCCGGAGCACGGCCACACCATCGGCGTCGAGACCACCACCGGCCCGCTCGGCCAGGGGCTCGGCAACGCCGTCGGCATGGCCATGGCGGCCCGCCGCGAGCGCGGGCTGTTCGATCCGGACGCGGCCCCGGGCTCCAGCCCGTTCGACCACATGATCTGGTGCATCGCCTCCGAGGGGGACATCGAGGAGGGTGTCAGCCACGAGGTCAGCGCGATCGCCGGCCATCAGAAGCTGGGCAACCTGGTCGTCATCTTCGACAGCAACCACATCTCCATCGAGGACGACACCCAGATCGCGCTGAGCGAGGACATCGCCAAGCGCTACGAGGCGTACGGCTGGCACGTCCAGACCGTCGACTGGACCGACGACGGCAAATACACCGAGGACGTCGAGGCGCTGCACCAGGCCCTGGAGGCCGCACGCGCCGAGACCGGCAGGCCGTCCTTCATCCGCCTGCGGACCATCATCGGCTGGCCCGCGCCGAACAAGCAGAACACCGGCAAGGCCCACGGCTCGGCCCTGGGCGCCGACGAGATCGCCGCCACCAAGAAGATCCTGAAGCAGGACCCGGCCAAGAGCTTCGACGTCCCGGCCGAGGTCCTGGAGCACGCCCGCGAGGTCGTGACGCGCGGCCGGACGAGTCGCGCCGAGTGGGACAAGGCCTACCAGAGCTGGCGTTCGGCCAACCCCGAGCGCGCGGCCGAGTTCGACCGGATCAGCGCCCGGCAGCTGCCGGCGGGCTGGACCGAGGCGCTGCCGTCCTTCGAGCCGGGCGCCTCCATCGCCACCCGCAAGGCCTCCGGCGAGGTGCTGAACAGCCTCGCGCCCGTGCTGCCCGAGCTGTGGGGCGGCTCCGCCGACCTGGCCGAGTCCAACAACACCACGATGAAGGGCGAGCCGTCCTTCATCCCCGACGAGTACCAGACCAAGGAGTTCCCCGGGAACCGCTACGGCCGGACGCTGCACTTCGGCATCCGCGAGCACGGCATGGGGTCGATCCTCAACGGCATCGCCCTGCACAACGGAACCCGGCCCTACGGCGGCACGTTCCTGGTCTTCAGCGACTACATGCGCCCGGCTGTACGGCTCGCGGCGCTGATGCAGCTGCCGGTCACCTACGTGTGGACGCACGACTCCATCGGCCTGGGCGAGGACGGACCGACCCACCAGCCGGTCGAGCACCTGTGGGCGCTGCGCGCCATCCCGGGCCTGGACGTCGTCCGCCCGGCCGACGCCAACGAGACGGCGGCGGCGTGGCGGACCGTGCTGGAGCACGGTGACCGGCCGGCCGCGCTGGCGCTGACCCGGCAGAACCTGCCGGTCTACGCGGGCACTGCGGACGCGGAGAAGGTCGCCCGCGGCGCCTACGTCCTGGAGGACGCCTCAGGCGGCCAGCCCGCGGTGATCCTGATCGGCACCGGCTCGGAGGTCGAGTTGGCCGTGGAGGCCCGCAAGCTGCTGGAGGCCGAGGGCATCCAGGCCCGGGTCGTGTCGATGCCGTGCGTCGAGTGGTTCCAGGCCCAGGACGCCGCCTACCGGCAGACGGTGCTGCCCCCGGCCGTCCGTGCGCGCGTCGCCGTGGAGGCGGGAATCGCGCTGGGCTGGCGGCAGTTCGTTGGAGATGAAGGGGAAGTGGTCAGCCTGGAGCACTTCGGTGCCTCGGCTCCCTACAAGACCCTCTACGAGCAGTTCGGCCTCACCGCCGAACGCGTGGCCGCCGCCGCCAAGGCGAGCCTCGCGCGGACCGGGGCCGACAAGGGCGAGACGACGGGAAACTGATCATGAATGAGATTCTGAAGAGCCTTTCCGATCACGGCGTTTCCATCTGGCTGGACGACATCAGCCGTGAGCGTCTGCGCATCGGCAACCTGGAGGCGCTGATCCGCGACAAGCACGTGGTCGGCGTCACCTCCAACCCGACGATCTTCGCCTCCGCGCTGAGCAAGGGCGATGCCTACGACACCCAGCTCCACGACCTGGCCGTGCGCGGCGTGGACGTCGAGGAGGCGGTACGCGCCATCACCACCTACGACATCCGCTGGGCCGCCGACGTGCTCAGGCCGGTCTACGACGCCACCGACGGCGTGGACGGCCGGGTCTCCATCGAGGTGGACCCGCGCCTGGCCAGGGAGACCGAGAAGACGATCGCCGAGGCGCGCGCGCTGTGGTGGATGGTCGACCGGCCCAACCTGTTCATCAAGATCCCCGCGACGGTCGAGGGACTGTCCGCGATCACCCAGGCGATCTCCGAGGGGATCAGCGTCAACGTCACGCTGATCTTCTCCCTGGAGCGCTACCGCGCCGTGATGGACGCCTGGCTGACGGGCCTGGAGCGCGCGCGGGACAAGGGCCTGAACCTGTCCGGCATCGAGTCGGTGGCCTCCTTCTTCGTCAGCCGCGTGGACAGCGAGATCGACAAGCGCCTGGAGAAGATCGGAACGCCCGAGGCCAAGGCGCTCAAGGGCAAGGCGGCGATCGCCAACGCCCGCCTCGCCTTCGCCGCCTTCGAGGACATGGTCAACTCGCCACGCTGGCAGGCCCTTGCCGAGGCCGGAGCACGCCCGCAGCGCCCGCTGTGGGCCTCCACCGGCACCAAGGACCCGAGCTACCCCGACACCCTCTACGTCGACGAGCTCGTCACGGCGGGCACGGTCAACACGATGCCCGAGAAGACCCTCGACGCCGCCGCCGACCACGGCCGGATCACCGGCGACACCGTCCGTCCCTTCTACGAGGACGCCTGGAACACCATGTCCGCCCTCAAGGAAGCCGGCATCGACTACGACGACGTGGTGAGAGTGCTGGAGGAGGAGGGCGTGGAGAAGTTCGAGACATCCTGGAAAGAGCTTCTGGCCACGGTGTCCGCCGAACTGCGGAAGGCATGAACCAGATGACCGTGTCCGTGACGTTCAACGAGGAGAAGGTGGCCGAGCAGGCCGCGGAGACGGCCGCGCGGCTCGTCTCCGAAGGGGTCCCCGAGGCTCTGGCCAAGGGCGACCCCACCCTGTGGGGCCCGGAGGCCCAGGCCGAGGCGACGGTCCGCCTCGGCTGGCTCAACCTCCCGCGGACCAGCGGGGAACTGCTCCCCGAGATCGGCAAGCTCGTCGAGCGCGCCCGCGCCCAGGGCCTGGACCACGTGGTCCTGGCGGGCATGGGCGGCTCCTCGCTCGCCCCTGAGGTCATCACCGCCACCGCCGACGTGCCGTTGACCGTGCTCGACACCACCGACCCGGGCCAGGTGCGCCGGGCGCTGGAAGACCGGCTGGACCGCACGATCCTGGTGGTCGCCAGCAAGAGCGGCGGCACGGTGGAGACCGACAGCCACCGGCGGATCTACGAGAAGGCCTTCCGCGACGCGGGGATCGACCCGGCCGAGCGGATCGTCGTGGTCACCGACCCGGGCTCGCCGCTGGAGCAGACCGCCCTCGAGTCGGGCTACCCGGTGATCCTGGCCGACCCCAACGTGGGCGGCCGCTACAGCGCCCTGTCGGCCTTCGGCCTGGTGCCCAGCGCGCTGGCCGGGGCCGACGTCGAGAAGCTGCTCGACGACGCGGCCGCCGTGCAGCCGCTGCTCGCGCAGACGGAGGGCAACCCCGGTCTGGACCTCGGCGCCGCCCTCGGCGCCGCCGCGGTCTCGGGCCGTGACAAGCTCGTGCTCGAAGACAGCCTCTCGGAGATCAACGGCCTGCCCGACTGGATCGAGCAGCTGGTCGCCGAGTCCACCGGCAAGCAGGGCAAGGGCATCCTGCCGATCGTCGGCGCCGAGCCGGGCGAGGCCCCGGACGAGCTGATCGTCGGGATCGACTCCGACGGTGCCCTGGCCGTCGGCGGCCCGCTGGGCGCGCAGTTCCTCGTCTGGGAGTACGCCACCGCCATCGTCGGCCGCATCCTCGGCATCGACCCGTTCGACCAGCCGAACGTGGCCGAGTCCAAGAAGAACACCGCCAAGCTGCTGGCCCGGCCCGAGCTGCCGGTCGGCGCGCCGATCCTGGTCGACGGCCCGGTGGAGGTCTACGGCGAGCTGCCCGGCTCCGAGGTCCCCAAGGACCTGTCCGATGTCTTCACCCGGCTGCTGGAGGCCATCCCCTCCCGCGGCTACCTCGCGATCATGGCCTACCTCGACCGGGAGGCGGCGTTCGACGCCCCCTACGCCGAGGGCGCCTCGTTCGAGGAGATGACCGACGCGTGGAGCGCGGCCGACCCGGCCACGCTGCGCGCGCAGCTCACGCTGCGGACCGAGCGGCCGATCACCTTCGGGTGGGGTCCGAGGTTCCTGCACTCCACCGGCCAGTACCACAAGGGCGGCCCGCAGAACGGGGTGTTCCTGCAGATCACCGGCGCCGTGGACGAGGACGTCGAGGTGCCGGGCAAGCCGTACACCCTGGGCCGTCTCCAGCTCGCGCAGGCCCTGGGCGACCAGGGCGCGCTGGCCAGGCGTGGGCGTCCCACCGTACGGCTGCACCTGACCGATCGGGCGGCCGGTGTCGCACGCCTGCTCGCGGTAGCGCGGGAGGTCTGAATGAGCAAGGAACACTCCTCGGGACACACCGAGGCGGGGCGGTCCGAGGACCTGCCCACCGCTTCGCCCGCCGGCGAGTCGGCGGGCATCGCCACGGCGACCGCCGCGACCACCGAGGATCTCGTGAAGGCCAACCCGCTGCGCGATCCGGGCGACAAGCGTCTGCCCCGGGTGGCGGGACCGTGCGTGCTGGTGCTGTTCGGCGTGACCGGTGACCTGGCGCGCAAGAAGCTGCTGCCGGCGATCTACGACCTGGCGAACCGGGGGCTGCTGCCCCCGGGCTTCTCCCTGGTCGGCTTCGCCCGCCGCGACTGGCAGGACCAGGACTTCGCACGGCTGACCCACGACGCCGTCAAGGAGCACGCGCGCACGCCCTTCCGCGAAGAGGTCTGGAAGCAGCTGTCGGAGGGCATCTTCTTCTGCCCGGGCGAGTTCACCGACGACGGAGCGTTCGACGCGCTGGCCATGATGCTCAAGGAGATCGACCAGACCCGGGGCACCGGCGGCAACTACGGCTTCTACCTCTCGGTGCCGCCCAAGTTCTTCCCGGTCGTGGTCCAGCAGCTCAAGCGGACCGAGCTGGCACACGGCCCCGAGGGATCCTGGCGCCGCGTGGTGATCGAGAAGCCCTTCGGGCACGACCTGAAGAGCGCCCAGGAGCTCAACACGATCACCAGCGCGGTCTTCCCGGAGAGTTCGGTGTTCCGCATCGACCACTACCTGGGCAAGGAAACGGTCCAGAACATCCTGGCGCTGCGGTTCGCCAACAACCTGTTCGAGCCGATCTGGAACCGCAGCTACGTCGACCACGTCCAGATCACGATGGCCGAGGACATCGGCATCGGCGGCCGGGCGGGCTACTACGACGGCATCGGCGCGGCCCGCGACGTGATCCAGAACCACCTGCTGCAACTGCTGGCGCTGGTGGCGATGGAGGACCCGACGTCCTTCGGGGCCGACCCGCTGCGGCGGGAGAAGGAGAAGGTCCTCAAGGCGGTGCGGCTGCCGCAGAATCTGAGGGAGGCGACCGCGCGAGGCCGCTACGGTCCGGGCTGGCAGGGCGGTGAGCCGGTCATCGGCTACACCCAGGAGGAGGGCATCCCGCCGGACTCCATCACCGAGACCTATGCCGCCGTCAAGCTGGAGATCGCCAACCGGCGCTGGGCCGGGGTGCCGTTCTACCTGCGCACCGGCAAGCGGCTGAGCCGCCGGGTGACGGAGGTGGCCGTGGTGTTCCAGCGGGCGCCGCACCTGCCGTTCAGCAAGGACGACACCGAGATCCTGGGGCAGAACGCCCTGGTCATCCGGGTCCAGCCGGACGAGGGCATCACGGTGCGATTCGGCTCCAAGGTGCCCGGCACCGCCATGGAGGTCAGGGACGTCTCGATGGACTTCGCCTACGGCGAGTCGTTCATGGAGTCCTCCCCCGAGGCCTACGAACGGCTGCTGCTGGACGTGCTGATCGGCGACCCGCCGCTCTTCCCGCACCAGCGCGAGGTCGAGCTGTCGTGGAAGATCCTCGACCCGATCGAGGACTTCTGGGCCTCACAGGGACCGCCGCAGGAGTATCCGGCGGGCACGTGGGGTCCCACATCGGCCGACGAGATGATGGCCCGCGACGGACGCGCTTGGAGGAGGCTGTAGATGACGAGCTTCATGCTCAGCGGCACGACCGCGTCGAAGATCTCCTCCCAGCTGACCCAGCTCCGCCACCAGATGGGCACCCCCGCGGTCGGCATGGTGCTGACCCTGGTGGTGGTCTGCGACGAGAGCAACCAGTACGACGCGGTCCAGGCCGCGACCGAGGCGGCCAGGGAGCACCCCTCCCGGATACTGGTCGTCATCGCCCGCGACCCGGAGGAGCCGAACCGGCTCGACGCCGAGATGCGGCTCGGCGAGTCCACGCCGGGCGAGGTGATACTGCTCCGCCTGTACGGCGAGCTCACCAAGCACGCCGACTCGGTGGTCAGCCCGCTGCTGCTCACCGACACCCCGGTGGTGGCCTGGTGGCCGGGTGACTGCCCGGACGTGCCGGCCGAGGACCCGATCGGGGTGCTCGCCCAGCGCCGGATCGTCGACGCGCGGTCGGCGGCCGACTCGGTGCAGGCGATCACCGGCCGGGCGCGCGGCTATGTGCCCGGCGACACCGATCTGGCCTGGACCCGGCTGACGACGTGGCGGAGCCTGCTGGCCGCCGCGTTCGACCAGCCGGTGGGCAAGGTCAAGAGGGGCACCGTGGAGGCCGTCCCCGGCCATGCCAGCGCCCTGCTGCTGGCCGCCTGGCTCAGCGAGCGCCTCGGCGCCCCGGTGAAGGTCAACGAGTCCGCCGGCCCCGGCCTGACGGCGGTCAAGCTGGTGACGACCGACGGCGACATCGCCATCAGCCGCGTCGACGGCCGCCTGGCCACGCTGTCCCGCCCGGGGCAGCCGGACCGGCACGTCGCCCTGATCCGCCGCCCGAAGGCGGAGCTTCTCGCCGAGGAACTCCGCCGCCTGGACCCCGACGAGATCTACGAGGCCGCGATCCGGAGGCTCGCCCGGACCCACAAGTCCTGACCGGTGAGCGCCCCGCGGCCGACCGCGGGGCGCTTGCGTCATCGAAGCCCGTCGAGAGAGAAGTTCCGTGAGCGTTCCCACTGTGATCATCCATCGCGATGCCGACGTGCTCGCCAAGGCGGCCGCCGCCCGGGTGATCACCCGTACCGTCGACGCGCAGTCGGGCAAGGGCTCGGCCTCGCTGGTGCTGACCGGCGGCACCATCGGCATCGCCACGCTGGCCGAGATCGCCGCCAGCCCGGCCCGTGACGCCGTCGACTGGCGAAACCTGGACATCTGGTGGGGTGACGAGCGCTTCCTGCCCTCCGGCCATCCCGAGCGCAACGAGACCGGTGCGCGCGAGGCCCTCCTCGACCACGTCGACCTCGACCCCGCCCGCGTCCATGTGATGCGCGGTCCCGATTCGGGCATGACCGCCGAGGAGTCCGCCGAGGCCTACGCCGAGGAGCTCCGCAGGGCCGCCCGTCCCGAGGATCACGGCCCGGCGCCGTCGTTCGACATCATGATGCTCGGCATGGGCCCGGACGGCCATGTGGCGTCGCTGTTCCCGGGGATGCCGGCGCTGTACGAGACGCGCCCGGTGGTGGCGGTGCACGGCGCTCCGAAGCCTCCGCCCACCCGTATCTCGCTCACGCTCCCGGTCATCCAGGGGGCACGTGAGGTGTGGGTGATCGCGGCCGGCGCGGAGAAGGCGGGGGCCGTACGGCTGGCGCTGTCGGACTCGGGGACGATGCAGGTCCCCGCGGCGGGTGCGCGTGGCCGTCAGCGGACGCTGTTCCTGCTGGACAGGGCGTCCGCCTCCAAGATTCCGGCGTCTCTGGGCCGCCCCTCCTCGCCCTGATTCCCGAACCGCCGGGCCTTCCTGAGCCGCCGGGCTTGCCGGTCCGGCCGCTCAGGGCGTCCGCGACGTCTCGCTCAACGCCTCGATCTCGGCGAGGATCGCCCGCCTGCCCTCGGGGTCCAGGCTGGAGGCGTTGACGGCGTTGCGGGCCAGCGCCGCCAGCGCCTGCCGGTCCAGCCCGAAGACCTCGGCGGCGACGCGATACTCGTCGCTGAGCGTGGTGGCGAACATGGGCGGGTCGTCGCTGTTCAGCGTGACGTACAGCCCCTCCTCCAGCAGGCGCGGCAGGGGGTGCTCCTTGATGTGGGCGACCTGTCCGGTGCAGACGTTGGAGGTGGGGCAGACCTCCAGGGGGGTCTGGGTGTCACGGAGGTGGGCCACCAGGCGGGGGTCGTCCAGGCAGGCGATGCCGTGGCCGATCCGTTCGGCGCCCAGGCCGTCGAGTGCCTCCCAGATGGTCTCCGGCCCGGTCATCTCACCCGCGTGCGGGAGACTGCGCAGTCCGGCGGCGGTGGCGGCGCGGAAGGCGTCCCTGAAGGCGTCCCGATACAGCGGGCGTGCCTGCTCCATCCCACCCAAGCCGAAACCCACCAATTCCTTGGGAGGTTCCTGGAGGGCGTGGTCCAGGGTCGCCCGAGCCGCCTCGGCCCCGTACTCGCCGGGGATGTCGAAGATGTAACCGACGCCGACACCGTGCTCGCCGAGTGAGTCGCGGGCGGCCGCGTCGAGCGCCTCGGTGACCGCGCGCATGGGCATGCCCACGATGTGGTGCGCGTACGGCGTGACCGTCAGCTCGACATAGCGCACGTTCTGCGCCGCCAGGTCCGCAGCCAGCCCGGTCACCAGCATCGCCACGTCCTCGGGGTCGCGGACCAGGGCGTTGACCGCCCCGTAGACCTCGGCGAAGTGCGGGAAGTCGCGGAAGGCGTAGAACGCGCGCAGTTCCTCCTCGGCGGCGGGCACCCGGCTGCCGGGATGGCGCCGGGAGAGTTCCAGCACGGTGGGGACGGAGGCGGAGCCGATCAGGTGGACATGGAGCTCGACCTTGGGGAGCGCGTCGATGAAGGCGTGGATCGTCATGACGGCGACCCTAGGCACGCCGTACCCGGGCGCGATAGATAGTGAGCCTGAATCTCACTTGAAAATGTAAGTTTTAATGATCAACGGGGCTCGGAGGTGCCCCGACCAGGCGGATCGGCGTAGGGCACGACGGCCGGCGCCCCTCACCTTTGGGAAAAGGATTCCGTGCCGAGTAGCGATATGTCCTCCCCCTTACCGGGAAACCTGGCGCATAGTGAGTGCAGGCAACTCGGCATCCCTCACGGAGGCCACTCGTGTTCGAGCGCTTCACAGACCGTGCCCGCCGTGTCGTGGTCCTCGCCCAGGAGGAGGCCCGGCGGCTCGGCCACGACTACATCGGCACCGAGCACATCCTGCTCGGCCTTCTCGGAGAGGAGGACGGCGTCGCCAGCCGGGCCCTGCAGGCCTCCGGCATCGGCCGCGCGCAAGTACGCGACGACGTCGAAAAGATCATCGGCCAGGGCGGCGACACCCCGCCCGGCCACATCCCGTTCACCCCGCGGGCCAAGAAGGTGCTGGAGCTGTCCCTGCGGGAGGCTCTCAACCTGCACCACAACTACATCGGCACCGAGCACATCCTGCTCGGCCTGATCCGGGAGGGTCAGGGCGTCGCGGCCCAGGTGCTCGCCAAACAGGGCGCACGCCTGGACGTCGTACGGGCCCAGGTGATCACGCTCATCGGACGGCGTGGGCCCGATCGCCCGCTGACCCTGGAGGAGGGCTTCTACGGCACCGGGCCGTCGTTCGGCGCGAAGCTGGAGCGGATCCAGGAGAGCCTGGATCGGATCGAGCGCCGGCTGGACGCCATGGGCGCGCCTCCGGACCCGGGCTCACCCGACGACGAGGGCGTGGATCGCCCGCGCGAGGGGTGAGACCTCCCCGGTCCGGGGCCCCTGAGCGATCCCGGACCGGAGAGGCGAGGTGATGGGTTCAGCTCGGGGACACCGCCGCCATCACGCCCACGGCCAGCCTGGCTTCCACCATGCCGGGGTCCTCGGTGTGGCTCAGGGTCGCGCCCAGCGAGACCAGGAGCCTGCGCATGCGCGTGTTGTCCGCGAGCAGAGTGGCCCTGACCTCGGCGAAGCCCAGATCGCGAGCCTCGGCGACGATCATCCTGGCCAGCGTCGCGCCCAGTCCCCTGCCCTGCCAGCGGTCCTCGACCAGGAAGGCCATCTCGGCGATGCCGGGGTCGGGGGTGAACATCAGGTTGGCCAGCGCGACCACCTGGCCGTCGTACCCGGCGACCAGCGAGTGACCGTGGGTGCGGTCGCAGAGCCGGTCGAAGACACGGGGCGGCAGCATGGGCATCGAGGTGAAGTAGCGGAACCGGCGCGACTCCGGCGAGCAGCGGTCGTGCAGGTCGCGGACCGCCTCACGGTAGAGCTGCGTGAGCGGGCGGACCTGGGTCTCGGTGCCGTCCGACAGCTTGACGACCCGCTCGCTGCCCATCGGCTGGTGGGGCGGGGGCTGCGCCAGCCGTACGAAGGAGGCGGCCCGGGCGGCCTCGGTCAGGGTGAAGGGCAGCTCGGCCCGGCGTACCCGGATGGCGCGGCGCGGGGCCACGGGCACGGTCAGCAGCGTCGGGTCCGGAAGGTCACTCATGTCCGAACCGTAGACCCAGCGGGAGTCGTCGGCGCGCAGCAGTTCCCCCAGCAGTTCGGGGAGCCGCCAGGGCGTCGTGCGCAGCCGGGACGCCAGCAGGAGCGCGCGGGTGGGCTCGTCGGTGAGCTGGTGGGCCGTGGCGGCGACGACCTGGACCTGGCGGCCGCCGGCCGCCTCCAGCGCCTCGCGCACGACCTCGGGACCCGCGGGGATCTCCGTCACGAACTCGTCCACGGTGCCGTCGACGTCGGACTGGACGCTCAGTCCCAGAATGTTGCCGCCCTTGTCGGCGAGCGCGGCGGCCAGCGAGGCCAGTCGTCCCGGCCGCTCGTCCACTGTCGTACGAATCCTCAGAAACCCCATCGAAATGCTCCCTCCGTTGGGCACAGCCTGGCGGATTCCTGTTACAGGACTGCTACACAGGAGTGAGCCCGCCGTTACGTCTGGGACGATCACTCATGACGCGGTTGTGCAACGGTTTCCGTTGACAGGTGCGTCTTAATTGACGGATATAGCAGGATATGAGGTCATGAGTACGCGTATTCCCCTGGCTGAGGACTTTGTCAACGGGGATGTCTCCTTCTGGTACCGCTCCCTCGGTATCCCCACCGCCGGCGAACCCCTCGGCGGCGACCGTGACGCCGACGTGGCCATCGTCGGCGCCGGATACACCGGTCTGTGGACCGCCTACTACCTGAAGAAGGCCAGCCCCGCCCTGCGGGTCGTGGTGCTGGAGAAGGAGTTCGCCGGGTACGGCGCGTCCGGGCGCAACGGCGGCTGGCTGGTGGGCGAGCTCGCGGGCACCCCCGAACGCTACGCCCGGACGCACGGCACGGAGGCCGCCAAGCGGCTTCAGCGCGTGATGTTCGAGGCGATCGACGAGGTCATCGCGGTCGCCGAGGACGAGAACATCGACGCCGACATCGTCAAGGGCGGCGTCACCACGGTCGCCACCAACGCCGCCCAGGACCGGCGGCTGCGCGAACTGCTCGCCCACGAGCGCCACTGGGGCTGGACCGAGGACGACGTCCGGCTGCTGGACGCGGCCGAGCGGGAGAGCCGCCTGAGGGTGGAGGGCACGGTCAGCGCGATCTGGAGCCCGCACTGCGCACGGATCCAGCCCGCCAAGCTGGTCCGCGGCCTGGCCCGGACCGTGCGCGAACTCGGGGTGGAGATCTTCGAGCGCACCCCGGTCACCGAGATCGCCCCGCACGAGGCCCGCACGCCGTACGGCACGGTCCGCGCCGGCTACGTCATCCGCGCCACCGAGGGCTTCACCGCCGAGCTGAAGCAGTACCACCGCACCTGGCTGCCGATGAACAGCTCGATGATCGTCACCGAGCCGCTGGGCGACCTGTGGGACGCGATCGGCTGGGAGGGCAACGAACTGCTCGGCGACATGGCGCACTACTACATGTACGCCCAGCGCACCGCCGACGGCCGGATCGCCTTCGGCGGACGAGGCAAGCCCTACCTGTACGGCTCCCGCGTGGACGAGCGGGGACATACCCACGAGTGGACCATCGAGGCGCTCTGGGAACTGCTGACCGGCATGTTCCCCGCGGTGCGGGACTCCGCGGTGGCGCACGCCTGGTCCGGGGTGCTCGGCGTGCCGCGTGACTGGTGCGCCACCGTGCACGTCGACCAGGCCACCGGCATCGGCTGGGCCGGCGGCTACACAGGCCACGGGGTGACCACCACCAACCTGGCGGGGCGTACGGTGCGGGACCTGATCCTGGGAGAGGACACCGAGCTGACCGCACTGCCCTGGGTGGACCGTAAGGTGCGCGGCTGGGAGGTGGAACCGCTGCGGTGGATCGGTGTCCACGCCATGTACGACCTGTACCGCCGGGCAGACGCGAGGGAGAACGCCGGGCTCGGCCGCACCTCTGTCCTGGCCCGCGTCGCCGACTCCATCACCGGACGTTGAGGAGAGCGCCATGACCTGCCCGTACGACACCTCCGTGGTGGCCGAGTGAGCGACATCCTGTTCCGCGGCGGCCGCGCCTTCCTGTCCGCCGACGCCTTCGCCGAGGCGGTACTGGTCCGCGACGGCCGGATCGCCGCCGTGGGCACCGAGTCCGACGTCGCACGGCGGGCCGCCCCGGGCCACGAGACCGTCGACCTCGGCGGCGGCCTGCTCACCCCCGGCTTCACCGACTCCCACGTCCATCCGGTCCAGGCGGGGCTGGAGCGGGCCAAGTGCGACCTGGCCGAGGTCTACGGCCTGCCGGAGTATCTGGAGCGGATCGGCGCCTACGCACGGGCCAACCCCGGCCACGAGTGGATCGACGGCGGTGGCTGGGACATGGCAGCCTTCCCCGGCGGCCTCCCCCACCGCTCCCAGCTCGACTTCCTCGACCGCCCGGTCTACCTGATCCAGCGCGACCACCACGCCGCCTGGGTCAACACCCGGGCGCTGGAGCGCGCCGGGATCACCCGCGACACCCCCGACCCCGCCGACGGCCGGATCGAACGCGACGCCGACGGCACGCCGAGCGGCGTGCTGCACGAGGGCGCGATGGACCTGGTCGGCCTGCTCACCCCGCGCCCCACGGCCCGGGACCTGACCGACGCGCTGCTGGAGGCCCAGGCCCACCTGTTCTCCCAGGGCATCACCGGCTGGCAGGACGCCATCGTCGGCTCCTACGCCGGCTCCGACGACCAGCTGCCCACCTACGTCGCCGCGGCGGCCTCGGGAAAGCTGATGGCCCGGGTGGTGGGCGCGCTGTGGTGGGACCGCACACGCGGCGCCGAGCAGATCCCCGAGCTCGTGGAGCGCCGCGCCTCGGCGGAGGGGCTGGAGCGGTTCCGCGCCACCTCGGTGAAGATCATGCAGGACGGCATCACCGAGAACTTCACCGCCGCGGTGATCGAGCCCTACTGCCGCTGCGGCGGCACCGGCCTGTCGTACGTGGAACCCGCGCTGCTGAACGGCCATGTCGCCGAGCTGGACCGGCACGGCTTCCAGGTGCACTTCCACGCGATCGGCGAGCGGGCCGTCCGCGAGGCGCTGGACAGCTTCACCGGGACCGACCCGGCCAACCGCCACCACATCGCGCACCTGCAGATCATCGAACCGTCCGACGTGCCGCGCTTCGCCGCGCTCGGGGTGACGGCCAACCTGCAGCCGCTCTGGGCCACCCACCACGCCCAGATGGACGAGCTGACGATCCCCTTCCTGGGCGACGAGCGGTCATCCTGGCAGTACCCCTTCGCCGACCTGCAACGGGCGGGCGCCCGCTTCTGCGCGGGCAGCGACTGGCCGGTGTCCAACGCCGACCCGGTCCAGGGCATGCACGTGGCGGTCAACCGCACCGAGCCGGGCGGCTCGGTCCACGCGGACTACCCGACGGCGCAGACCCCGTTCCTGCCCGGCCAGAGCCTGGACCTGGCCACGGCCCTGACCGCCTACACCGCCGGCTCGGCGTGGATCAACCACGACGACGACGCGGGCACGATCATCCCGGGCAACCGTGCAGACCTGGTCGTCCTGGACCGCGACCCGTTCACCGAGCCCCAGGCCGACATCTGGCGGACCGAGGTGGCGATGACGTTCGTCGGCGGGGAGCAGGTCTACCAGCGCTAACTCATCACTCTTGCTCGAAACCACGTGTCGAAACGGTCACCGTGACGGCTACGTGATCAGGAAAACCATGGAGTTCGGCGGAATCGGCGCCATCGCGATGCCCATACGAACGCCTTTACTGATCAAGAAGTGCGGGCGTGACACAGGTCTGACCACTTATCAGGCACTGTTTTCCCAGGTGACATCCTTGAAGGATGAGGTATTCAGACAGAAGCGGGGGACTGTCTGCGGCCGAGCGGGCCCGGCGTGAGGCGCTGAGGTTCCGGGCGGCGGACATGTTCGCCGGAGGGATCAAACCGCCGTGGGCGGCCCAACTGCTGGGAATCACCCGTAAGTCGGCCTATGAGTGGTACGCCGTCTGGTTGAAGGGCGGCAAAGCCGCGCTGGTCTCCAAGGGCGCCGCCGGAGCCGGCTGCAAGCTGACCGCTGACCAGGTGGAGCGGCTGAAGGCCGAACTGGATCGGGGCGCCGCCGCGCACGGCTGGGACGATCAGCGCTGGACGGCCGCCCGGGTCGCCACCGTGATCGCCGAAAGGTTCCACATCCACTACACCGCACGCGGGGTGGCCTACCTGCTCCAGCGGCTGGGCTGGTCCTTCCAGGTCCCCGTGCATCACGCCACCAAGCGCGATGAGGAGCAGATCCAGCACTGGAAGAGGTGGACGTGGCCCGCTTTAAAAGAACGCGGGCGGCCTGGAGTTCCTGGCTCTGCTTCGCCGATGAGTCCGGCCAGAGCCTGAGGCCGCCCAAAGGGCGTACCTGGGCCCGCCGGGGCCACACCCCGGTCCTGACGGTGTCCTACGGCGGACAAGGACGGGTCTCGATCGCCGGGCTGGTCTGCGTCAAGCCCGGGATGCGTACCCGGCTGATCTATCGCACCCTCACCTATCACCGGCGCAAGGGCGAGCCCAAGGGGTTTGGCGTCGAGCAGTTCAAGGCCCTGCTGCACGCCGCGCACGCCCAGCTCGGCGGCCCGATCTCGCTGGTGTGGGACAGTCTGCCCGAACACCTCTGCGCCCGGATGCGCGACTGGATCACCGAGCAGGAGGACTGGCTGGTGGTCTACCGGTTCCCGGCGTATGCGCCTGAGCTGAACCCTGCGGAGGGCCTCTGGGCCAACCTGCGCGGCACGCTGCTCAACTTCGCCGTTCGCGGCATCGACCAACTGACTGTCCTGATCAGGCACGGGCTGAAACGGATGCAGTACCAGCCCGGCCTGCTGGACGGGTTCATCGCCGAGACCGGCCTCGTCCTCTTCGACCCACCGTAGTAACGCCCAGCTTTCATGCTCAGTATGGCTGTTGGAGGCAGGTTGTGCGCACCAACGGCACCGCAATCGCCCGCCGTTTCGCCGAACACCACCGGTTTTTCGCCTTGAACGACTTCGCCCGGAATCAACCCCCAGAGCCGCTGAAGTGGTGGCTGCGGAATAGGGAGTCATACCGCAGTCACGTCGTCCTTGGCTGGTTCTGCAGATCCCGAGTCCTGTACGCGCCGTCAGCACTTCGACAGGATTTCGCTTTCCTGCGCGATCAGCGACTACCCACAGCAAGCGAGCGCGACCACACCGCCCCCGAAAGCCCGGACTCTATCGGTCCATTGCAAGGACCTTACGTGGCCACCTGCGGCATCTGTGAGAAAAGTACTCATTCACCACTGATGAGCTTGTCTGCGATCTCGTTGAGAGTGCCATGATCCGGAACCATCCAGCGCATCGGCCCGCGAACGCCTGACGGGGGATTGGGAAACCCGGCCTCGCGCATCATGTGCATCACCAAACGACTGGCAGCGTATCGCTGCCCGTCCGCCTCCCAGACGAGAGCCTCCCAACCGTGATTACTCCACATGGCTCTTCCGCGCCTCGGATCCTGAGCAATCCATGGGAGCAGGACACTTTTCTCCCGCTGAGTCACGGCCTTGAATATGAGCTGGGCGCCGTCGGAGAGCAAGCCCGCGTTTTGGATCACCTTCACGGCATCGGCTTTCCTTGCACCATCGGGTTTAGCGGGCCTACTACTCGAAGTGGAACGCGGTGCGGCGACGCGTACCAGCGGCAGCTGGACAGGCGAGCCCGTAAAACTCTCCAAAGTACATTCAACCAGCTCTCGACATTTTACGTGATTTTTGAAAAGTGAGCCGAGAAAGACCCCACTGTTTGACTTCTGCACTTGGACGGCGAGCAGAAGGCACACTGTCCTTGTCAGCTCAGGAACCGACGCGAAAGCCTCTCGCCGTTCCGCCTCCGGGTCATTGAGATCACGATCGTCCAACTGCGAGAGAACCATGTGCGCAATCAGGCGGTTGCCGTGTACGGCAACCGCGCCGTCCCGACCATCGAGCTCGGACCGCAGATCGGCCAGCTTTCTCTCCACTGCACGCAGAACGAGAACGCTATTCCAAAGATAAACGACGTTGAGATCGTTTGGAAACAAGGTCTGGTAGGTGGCGTCGTCACTGGCAGTCCATAGGAGACTCACCTGCCTTTTGGCGTCAACAGCGAAAGCCGGGTCGGCATTGGCACAAGCGAGCGCAACAGCCGCCTCCTCGACGTCACAGCCATCATCACCTGTTACATTGTCACTGCCACGCCGCACGCCATAGACTTTGTCAAATTGCAGACGAAACTGAGCGCGGATTCGCTCTTGGCGAGGGTCGAGTGCAATGAAGTCACGGGCGTCGACACCATTCTGAGTATTAGTGGCCCGCGTCACACGCGCGGCGAATCCTTCGGGACAACCGTCCAACGAGATGATTCTAATCCAGATCTTGGCTTCACTCAGGAGATCCGGATCCTTTCGGAGGATCGAGCGAACACTCGCCGCCGTCTGCGCTCCGTTGACAACGGTTGCACCGACGATCTGAAACTTTCCGTATTCACGTGTCTGACTGTCTCTCGCCGCACGGTGAACCTCTTCCGCAAGAACCGTTATGCCGTTATTGAAATACCAGAAGTGCTCTGGCTCATTCCATAAAGTGGCGAAGAGCGCGTCGTTGACAGGTGTCTGCCCCAGAGCATCTCTCAGATTCCCATCGAACAGCCGCTCTCCATGATCCTCATACCACCCCGCGACCTGCACAGCAGTGGCCACGCCATAGAATGCCTCGTAGGGCGTATGAATACTGCCCCATCCGGTGAGATGAACGTCGAGATCGACACCACGGCCGGAGGTGCCGTTAACGACAAAGTCGTGAATTGCCTTAAGCCCGAGGACATTCACATCGACCAGCTCGCCGGCGTCATTTACCTCGTCACAGAGGTTATCCAGCGGACGCCGCACCACTTCTGCCAGCTGATCGCTTCCAGTGGTGACGATCGCGAGAGTGATCTTCACGCGAGGATTGTTGAGGGCAGCCTCTATACGTGGCTGAAGTGCACGGAGCCGCTGGTTGAAACGGTCATACCTTCCAGCAAATAGGTCCCGCGCTCCACTGGTCAGCTTGAGCGCCTCCGCTTGATCGACGTTTTTTCTACCCTCCGCATGCCACTTCGCTTGGACCAAGAAAATTCGATCGTGGTTGTCATCGATCGCGACGGCATCAATCCCATTGTCGTCGAAGCCGTCGATTACGCAGGCCGCCGCCGTAGCCGCATCGAACCCCGTGAGCGCCTGAACCCCAAGGGCCGCAAGGCCTCGTGAGAGAGACGCGGGGTTGCCGTCTACAGGGACACGCAGGTCGGAAAGATCCAGATGCGGGATTAGTGTCCGACGAATATGTGCGGCAAGTTGATTGATGTGCAGGATGCTCAAAGGAGGGCCTTCGTTCGGGTTCATTTGTTCTTACGGCAAACGCCCTGCCAAAGTTCAGGTTTCACCCGGATCGAACACAGCTACGGGGAGTAACGATAAATCTCCTGATACCGGGTGGAGAGGGCCGTCCAACTAGTCGACCGCCGTCTTGGTCCCTCCGCCATGACGTGTCACCCGAGGACGCAGTCGCACCTTGACCGCGTTTCGAGTAAACGCGACGTCCGTCGCCTTATTGGACCAGACATACGCCTCTCCCGGCGACAAATTGGCCATTCTAGAGGAAGTGAGTTCGGCCAGCGACGCGTTCGCCTTCTGAAGATGCTTGAGCCATGCCGGCGATGTGAACTTGTGCAGGATCACATGGTTAGAGAGTGCGATCAACGAGGTCGGAACGGAGAGCGGATCCTGGCTGGCGACCAGGACGCTCATTCCCTTGTGCCTCATCTCACGGACGCTCTCGACGAGGCCCGCCACGAGGTCGGGGCTCTCGATGTATTTGTGGGCTTCGTCGAACACGACCAGCTTGTTGAATCGTCTGCCCTCGCTCTGCGCCTCAGCGAACAACTGCATGAGGACCACGAAAAGGCCTAGCGCCTCATCCTTCTCGATGAACTCGTCTCGCAGGTCGACGATGATCATTCGCCCCGGCCGAACGAGTTGCTTCACCCGTGCGTTCTCATCGATGTACTCGGCAGCCAGGTTGAGGCGCTCCTGGGCGAGTTGCTTTAGGTTGTCCGAAAGTGAGGAATGCTCGACACCGTCGCGAATGACTTCAAGCCGCAGGTCCCTGCGGTTCGCCTTCATGATCCTCTGAAGCTGCCGGATGTACGTGGACTGGTTGCCGATCGCCCCCATGAGGAAACGCCAGTGCTCGGCGCGTAGTTCACTGGAGCCGAATTTCAGCGGGAGAACGTGAATGTTCGGATATTCGGAGCGTCGCTGCTCCAGTTGATCTTCGGGCACCAGCATCACCACATCAGTCAGCGCCGCCGGCTCGACCCCGTAGCGCCGACGCAGCGTCTCGATCTGAGCGGCGTCGTCGTTCGGCCTGACCATGCTGGTGAACTCCGGCGCGTAGTCCAATGTCGGACTGTAATGGAAGACGATCGTGGCCAGCGGGCTCGGCAGCTCGTTGACGGGAGGCGCGGACAGCGAGGCGGCCTCGATGATCGTGCCGAGCGTGTAGCTCTTGCCTCCGCCCTGTACCCCGAACAGGCTGATCGTGTGCGTCTCATTGAGGTCGAGTGCGATGCGTCGACCCGCGACCTCACCCAGAACTCCGTACTGCGGTGACGGTTCGGTCGATCCCAGGTAAACGTCGGGGGTCGGGCTCGAGCCCACCTGAGAGGGTTTGGCCGGTTCAGCCTCCGCAACTGCCTGCACAGGCTCGTACAGCTCCCTTTTCTCGGAGATCTCAAGGCGAGGGGCAGGAAGCTCTGCCGGAGGTGCGAACGCCTCCTCTTCCGCCTTCCCCCGCCCCGCTTCGGGCTCATCATCGGCGTCTTCGAAGATCTCGTCTTCTTCAGGCACCTCATGTGCGCGGACCGGCGCCCGGAAGACGGCGTCCGCGAGCCGCGGGAGGGTGAGGTCGGACCGCTCCAGGGATTCCGAGGTGAGGCTCGCGGCGGTCTGTCCGGCGGCCAGGACCGCGTCGGTGGGGATGGCCTCAATGAGTTCCTCGGCGAGGTCGCGTCCGATCCGGTGAAACTCAATGCCTCCCTCGGACTCGCTCGACGTGCCCTTGCCCCCGAGGTCGAAGACGAGCCCCGTGCGGGTGAACTCCAGCCGGTAACCGCGGTCGAGCTGTGCCAGCAGCCATCGGGCCTCGTCGGCGGCGTCCGCGCGCATGGTCTGGTACCGGACGGCCCTACCAAGGTAGAAGCGGAGCAGGGCGGCCAGATCGGCGTTGCGCACCACTCGATCCGGGCGGTCGGGCTGGGTGCGGTGCGGGTCGAAGTGCTCGGCCAGGACTTTCGCGCTCTGGCTCAGCTGAACCGCCATGTGGTTCTTGAGATCTTCGTAGGCGGACAGATTGCCCAGCGAGCTGTAGCACTTGACCTCGACCAGGCGGCAGGTGATGGTGCGCCGCCGCGCATCCAGGCTGAACAACGCCAGATCGGTGCGCTGGAGCCCGACCGCCTCGCCGACCTCGTCCGCGCGTTTACGCGCCTCACGGTACAACTCCAGATGTGCGTCCAGCGGAACGAGGATCTGATCGGCGAGGACACCCTGATAGTCAAGGTAGAGCCGGGCCAGTGCCAGGCCGAGAACCTCCGTGCGCTGCGTGGAAACCGCGGAGGCGAGTTTGAAGGCCAGGCGTCCGGAGAGCAGGCGCAACTGGTCGAAGAAGGTGGCGGTGTGCCGGGAGGCGATCTGGAAGCCGTGCTGCGCGATCATCGGAGAGAGCAGGGATCGCAGCTCGTCCACGGATCGGGAGCTGATGACGATGTGGTGGCCCAGGCCTTCGGCGCCGTCGGCGTCGAAGTCGATGACGTAGTCGGGACGTCGCTCGCTTCCCGTGCTGTCGAAATACTCCACTCCCAGCGTCCTGTCAGCGGTGATCACCCAATCGCTGGACCGGTGGGCCTGGTGCAGGAGGGTGCCGTCCTCCACGTCGAGGCTCAGAGTGATCCTCGGCGCGAGGCGCGTTCCCACCTGCCCGGTGGTCACGGCTGAAGCGGCGGCGGAGACGGTCGCGGGCAGCGATGAGAGGAGATCGGAGAGTTCTTCCGCTCCCCTGATCGGTTGGGCTCGGCCGTGGCGGGGCTGTTTGTGCCAGGCGACGAAATCCTCGTCCTCGACGTAGGTGACGACCATGTCCTGCTGGAGCCCGTGAACCTGCGCGGGCCCGTGGCTCTCGGCGGGAGCGGCGTCGAAGCGCTCGCCGCTGAACGCGTCGAAGAGAAGGGTGACGTGGGCGGAATGCTCTCCACTCGCGGAACGGAACTCGTCCATGGGGCGTACGGCCACCGACAGCTTGGGGGTGATCCCTGAAACCGTGCGTGTGTGGAACGGTTCCGCGTCCGCGGCCGAACTCCACTCGCCCCGTAACAGCTGCGCCAGGGCGTCTCCGTTGCCGGCGGCCTCGGGATCTCCGGCGAAGAGCCGGATGTCGTAGCTGATCTCCTTCAAGCCTTTCCGCCGCTGAAGTTCGATGAGCATGTCCGCGACCTGCTCGGCCCGTCCCGCGTTGACGACACTGATCACCAAGGTGGCGACGTAGGGGTGCAGACGCAGGTATCGCTCGACCCGGTCAGCGAGCCGCTTGCCGGAGATCGACCTGTCACTCGTCCAGCGTTCCGGCAGGCGAAGCGCCGCCATGAGCGCCGCCGATACGCCCTGCGGATCATCGGTGTCGGTGGGCAGGCAGACGCCCCAGTAAGGGTTGAGATCGCTGCCTGCGACGGCAAGCCGGCCACCCGATCGGGGGACGACGAGGGGAAAGCCGAGCGGGGCCATCCCGGCCAAGGACCGCCCCGCGGCGGCGATCACCGCGGCTTCGTTCTCAGCGGCGTCGGCAAGCCACCGGTGCCCGAGCTCGGCCCAGGTGACGAGCCAGAGCAGGCGGAGCGGATGCGTCGGCGCGACAAGGGTCAGCTCGCTCGTCGTTCCGCGAAGATCGGTGTGGTTCACGGTGACACAGTCGACCTGCAGCATCGCCGTGAGCTCACGTAGAAGGCCCGCGGTCTGGGTCTCGTCGGCCCGCTCGGCGCGGTGGAGGTGCCGGCTCAGCAGCTCACCGTACGCTTCGGCGTAGGTCTGGGTGAGAACGCGGAGGCCGACCAGGTCACAGCCCTCGACGACCATCGCGTCCGCGCCGCGGATCGCTTCGAAGATCGCACGGCGCGCCCGGCTGAACGCTTCGAACGTGTCGGCTCCGCTGCTTGACCACACAGACTCCTCACGGGTGACCGGCCCCGGCTGGTCGGCGTGGATGGGGAGGCGCAGCCGCCCGATGCGATCGGGATCGGCGAGGATCTGCCGTTCCAGCTCGCAGAGCGTGGGCGCGAGCGGGATCTCGATCTGCGCGTGAGCGCCGAACGCGGCCTGGACGACGTGACGCCCCGGTCCCTGTGCGCTCTTCCAGGTGACCGCCCGGCACGTCACGTCCCGCCAGTCCCTGCCTTCTTCCAGAGCCTTGAATTCCAGCCGTCGCAGAGCGTGGGTGACGCCGATCTCCTTGGTGACGCGCTGCTGCGGCGGGTTCTCATCGATGTCGTCGTCGGTGACGACGAGGAACCGGTCGCTTTCGTTGAGGTCGTGCACGCCGTCGTGGGAAGGCGCCACCGGGAGGGGGATGCTCTCGTCATCGTGCGGGAGAACCCGGATGTAGTGCCAGCCCTGCTCCAGGTCGGCACCGCGTAGCTTCTTCAGGATCGCCTTGTAGGCGGTTTTCGCGGTCTTGCCGACCCGCACCGAGGCGGCGACACCGGTCGGACCGGCCTTTTCCGATATCAGCTGAACGGTGAACCTGGTCAGGCCTGCGATACGGCGAGGGTCGGGGGTGACCTCGAACGTGACGGGAAGCTGTGCCGGTCCTTGCTTCCCAGCGAGGAGGAACAGCTGTCCGGTGAAATTCGCCAGGACGGGGTGGTTCACGTGCTCAGGCCTGTCACCCGCGCGAGGAAGGTCGAGATCACCGAGAGTGATCCGGAGCGTCTCCACGGGGCGTTCCTCGCGCAGCTGCCAGTGCTGGAAGGCGAGCTTCCAGTTCGCGCGATCGACCACGATCCGGCGAGTCCAGGCTCTCGGATTCTCCAGGCCCGTCTGGACCACGAATTCGGCGAGACGCGAGCGGAACGGGGGGTCGGTCAAGTTCAGCTCGATGACGCGTTGCCGCTCCGGCCGTTCCGCACGAGACAGGATCCGCATCTGCTGAAGATTGCGGGCCGCACGGGTGCGGATCTGCCCGGGGTCGGTGAAGAGATCGAAGTCGGGCACCAGACCCAGTTCGAAGACGGCCGCCCCGGCCGCGAGCGGGTCGAACTCGTTGAGCTGAACCGTGAGCAGGTAGCGGGCCCGAGCCAGTGAGTCGCCGTACGGCCACTGCTCCTCGATTAGGAGGTCGAAGAGGTCATCCGCACCGCGGCGCAGCTTCTCGGGAAGCTCCGCGAGCAGCCGCCCGGCCAGGCTGGAGTAGACATCACCCAGCACAAGGTCCTCGAAGGTGGCCACGTCGAAGGAGTCCTCGGCGCTGGCCCGGATACCGGGGGGAACGAAGACCAGCAGAGGCGGTCGCTGCCGGTCGCCGACCGGATTGCGCAGCTCGATCAGCTTGGTGCTGCTGATCGCCACATCCGGGGAGACGTCGGGCGGGGCGCCGAGGACGTGGACCTGGGCGTCGTTGTTCACGGCGGTGCGCACCCTGCGGCAGAGCCGCTCGGCGAGGGCCGCGCCGATGTCGGTGACGCGGGCGCAGTGCCCCGGCCGGCGGTCCTCCAGCAGGGCGGACAGCCGGGGGGTGAGCACCCGTTCCAGTGCCTCGTCGAGGTCCTGGTCGAGTAGTTCGCGTAGTCCTGCGCTCATCGGGGTCCTGTCAGGCTGGTACGACGTAACGTGGTGTGATGGTCTGGGTGAGATAGGCATCCGACATGTCGGAGTAGAACCCGATCTCGCGGAGGCGCGCCGTGAAGGCCCGCACGTTCTCGCGGAGCGCGGCCTGATCGGTGATGCCCGTCTGACCGAAGCCGTCACCCAAGGGAAGACGATCGATGTGGAGCCCGTAGCGGTCCCGCAGGATCGCCAGGAAGTGGTCCACCCGCAGCGGGGCGGTGTGGAACCCCTGTGAGCCGCCGGGCCGGAGCAGCGCGATCTGCAGGAGCACCTCCAGCAGGCGGCTGTCCAGGACGAAGCGTCGCCCTCCCCGGCGCGGCTGAGCGATCATCGCCCCAGGGCGGTTCTTGAGCAGGAGCGAGTCAAGACACTCGGTGATGTACTGGCGGTGAAAACGGACCCGGTAGGCCGTGATGACGTCGATGTACGTGGTGAACGGGTCGAGCCCCAACTCCTGGATCCGGGCGATCGCGGAGTCGGGCTCCTCCTCCGATGTCCGGGAGCTCTCCAGCACCCGGTCCATCCTGACCTCGCCGAACCGGGAGCGCTCGGCGGAGTGGGCGGGACCGAGCAACGTCACCAGGTCCTCGACCTTGAAGAACCCGTTCGGAGGTTTGCCCAGCCTGTTGAGCTTGACCAGGTTCCACGCGAAGTCGTCGAGCTTCTTCAGACAGAAGGTGGCGCGCACGAACTCGGGGATACGCCCGTACCACACCGACGCGCCGCGCTCGGCGAGCTGGGCGGCAGGTGTGCCGGGGATCCCGGCGACATCGAGGAAGAACCCGCCGTTAGGGCTCGACTGCTCCCCCTTCACCCGCGCCGGAAGCAGTTTCATGATCTGCAGATGGTAGAGCGCGAGGTGGAAAGCGAAGAGGATCTTCAGGTAGTCGACCAGCACGGACCGGGGGATCAGATGTTTATGGAAGAGCAACCGGACGACGTCTTCCACCAGCAGGTCGGACGCGCCGGGATACAGCGGCGGGTGGGACGGGTGGGATTTACGGTCCTTGCCTCCGGCCGGCCGGTCGGTGATGTCCTTCCTGACGGCCTCGGACAGGTTGATGAGCGCCTGGGTCTCCACGTCGATCTCCGCTCCGAGCTTGGGCGTCTCGGTGTTCGCGTCGACCCCGGCGAAGAAGAACTCTTTCAGATACCGGAGGGCCTCGATCCCCTTGCCATCGGAAGCGTGCTGGATCATCGCGTAGAGCTGCTCGTCGACACCCGCCGGCCGGGACCGGCGGGAGTTGCGGAACCGGTAGGTGAACCCGTGCAGGGGCCGCAGGCCCGCGACCATCTGGTTGGACTTGCCGCGGTTGACGAGGTCCAGCAGGTGGGTCTCCATCCACCGGCGGGTGATGTCCCGCTCGAACCCGTCGAACAGCCGGGGATGCTCGTGCACGGTGTCGACGAAGTCGTCGACGGAGAGATCCGCGGACCGCGCCAGGACGCTCGGCGCCCCTCCCCACCACAGACGCGGGAGGAACGCGGTCAGCACCCTGTCCATCTCCACCTGCTTGTAGTCGACATGGGTCACGCCGGGATGGCGGAACTCCCTGTCGCCTCTGTGAAGGGTCACCGTTCACTCCCCTCGGGGAGAGGCCGCATGAGGAGCTGACCGCTGGAAGCACGCCGGATCCGGTACAGGTCTCTTCCCCCCGTGGTGAGCAGCACCTCCTGGTACGGCGCCGCGGACAGTTCGTTCTTGAAGATCGTCAAGCCGAGGTAGAGTCCTTGCCGCTCAGCTACTCCGGGGAGATAGCCGTCTCGCAGCCTGGACAGCAGCTCGTAGAGGTCAAGCCTGATGCTCAGCCGCGCCCGGTGCTCCGCCTCCCCGTGGTAGCTCAGGATCAGCCCGTCCGCCTGCTCTTCAAGGTAAGGGGAGGGCGCATTCTCCGTGATCGTCAGCGACAGCGTCTCCGCGGGGAAAAGGCGATAGCTACGGATGCTCCCGCCCGGAACCTGCCGGATCTGCAACGCCAGTACGTCTCCCAGCCGACCGGGATCGGGGAGCCCCTCCCCCCGATTGATCGCTTTGACGATCTCCGGCAGGTGCCCGGCGACCCGCGCCGGGTGGCTCAGCAGCCCCAGGAACCGCTCGGCCGACCGGTACGGCAGCAGCCTCTGCGAGCGCCTGTCGTCGACACACTCGAAGTAGAACCGCCGACGCGCGGAGGCGACATACCGCAGATGCGCAGCCACCTGCTCGGCCGACGGCGCGGCGCTGCGGGGAAGCCGCTTGAAGAGCTCGCCCAGCAGTTGGACGTCGTAGTCCTCACGCTGGTCGACGGTCATCACCGCCTGGCCCGCGTCGGGACCGACATAGTCGATCTGGCGGTCCAGCGCAGGATCGGGCACGGCGGCGACGTCCACCTCCCGCAGGAAGGCGAGCAGCCTGTCCCTGGTCCCCGCAGTGCCCGCCCAGCTGTTGAAGTAGAAGCTGTCCAGGATCGCCTCTGCGTTGTCGCCCCGGTAGAGCTCCCGGATCTGCTCACAGCTCCGGCCGGAGGTGAGCGTGAACGCCAGCCCCGACCGGAGATCTCGCAGGGTCGTGTGCAGGTGGCCGCGGAGGTGTGCCAGCGTGTAGAGGTCTCTCAACCGTTTGGTCACCTTGGGCCCGGCGCTGGAGTGGGCGAAGGTTCGCGCGTTGTGCGGGGCGTAGCAGACCTTCACCAGCTCGCACGAATCGCAGGCCTCCCAGAGCCGTTCGCGGGTCATGCTGCGGAGCACCCGATCGAAGATCGACTCTTCGTCCCCGGCGACCACGCTGCGCCGGTTGAGGTTGACCACGACCACGCCGTCGTTCACCTGCTCGCCGCGGAGGCCGGCGCGGACCGTCTCGGCCAGCCGGCCGAACCGCTCCTCGTGCGCGGTGAGGAAGTCGATCAGGCGGCCCTCGTTGATCGCGATGAGGCGCGTCTCCCCCGAGTCGGCGAAGGGCGCGGTCCCGGCAAAGGGTGTGAAGAAGTCGAGCAGGACGTCGTCGTTGGCC
Organism: Streptosporangium album; assembly: GCF_014203795.1. Classification (NCBI taxonomy): domain Bacteria; kingdom Bacillati; phylum Actinomycetota; class Actinomycetes; order Streptosporangiales; family Streptosporangiaceae; genus Streptosporangium; species Streptosporangium album. The sequence goes on from NZ_JACHJU010000003.1 coordinate 455,639, forward strand.
TTGTCGCCCTCGTCCTGGCTGCCGTCGTGGTTGGTGCGCAGCCAACGCCCGCCGGGCAGCCTGACGTCGGCGCCGTTATCCCTCGGCTCACCGGCCTGGGCTCCGTGTTTCTTCGCGTAGGCGACCAGGTGTTCCAGGAACGCGGTCTTACCGTCTCCCGCGTTACCCGTGATCACCACGAGGGTGTATCGGCCGTCGCGAACATCCGGGATCAGGCGGTCGTCGAGCGCCGTCGGCACGTACAGGTCGAACGGGTCGTGCCCGCGGGTGCCCGCGTTGCTGCTGGTGCTCTGGCTGTAAAGAGTTTGCAGATGCGCCACGAACGGGTTCTGATCCCCTGCCGAGCGTCTGGGAAGCGGCTGCGGCTCCGGTGCGGGCCGTGGCTTGTGCACGTCCTCGCCGATCGCCTTCAGCGCGGCGAGGACGTCCGCGGCGCTCGCATAACGGTCACCCCGGAGCGGGGAGATCGCCTTCGTCAACGTCGAGACCAGGGCGCTGGACAGATCACCGAGCTCGGGGAACGTGGAGGGGTCGATCGGCTGCTCGCCGAACCCGCGGCGAGGATGCGCGAACGGCCATTCGCCGGTGACCAGTTCGTACAGGGTCAGCCCGAGGCCGTACACATCGCGATCGGCGAGATCAGCCACCGTGAACGGCCCCACGCCCGTGTCCGGGGGCGCGTACTTTCCCGTACCTCCGGCCCTGGACAGGCTGGAATCGGCGGTGACCGAGACGTTGAAGTCAATGATCTTACAGCCGCTGTCGGTCCGCAGCAGGTTCCTCGGCTTGATGTCGCAGTGGTAGATCCCGTTGCCGTGCAGGTAGACGAGCCCCTCGGCGACGTCGATGCCCAGCTTGACGGCGTCCGCCGGACCGAGCGGCCTCCCCTTGACCAGTTCGTAGACGTCCTGTCCGTCGACGTACTCGAAGACGAGGTAGGGGATGTCGGTGCCGCCCAGGTAGTCGGCGTGCTCCACCTTGACCACGTTGGGATGCGACAGTCCCCGGAGCACCTGATACTCCTGCTTGAGCCGCTCGGTCAGCGACTCGCGGTCTTTGAGCACGAGCTTGACGACCCGGTCCGTGGAGGCCAGGTTGTCGTAGACCTGGTAGACCACGCCGAAGGTGCCCGAGCCCAGCTTCCGCCGCACGGTATGCGTGCGGGTGAGCTGGTATCCCTCGGGGAGGTTCTTGTGGTCCGGTCCCTCAGCTCCCGTCGCGCCCCGTCCGGAGCCTCCTCCGCTCCCGCCGCGATGGCCCTCTCCCCCCACCGCCCGCCGCAGCAGGTCGAGCGCCTCGGCGGCGGACGGGCGCGCCGACGGCGCCGGAGCGCAGAGTCGTAGCAGCAGGTCGGCCACTTCCTCGGCCACTCCGGAGGAGATCATCACATGCCGGGGAAGGACGCTGCCCTTCTCGAACTGATCCGCCGTCGTGGCGAACGGCAGCTCTCCGGTGAGGAGCTGGAAGGCGATCACTCCGGCCGCGTAGACGTCCGAGGCGCGGCTCATCGACTGGGCCCGCGACTGGCACTCGGGCGCCACGTAGGCGGGGTCGAGCGCGTCGACGAGCCGCTGGACGACGGTGTGGGTGCGTGGGTCCTCCGGCCGGGCGTAGTCGAACCCGGTCAGCAGGGCCCGCCCTCCCCCGGTCACCAGCACGGTGGCCGGGGACAGCGCCCGGTGGATCACCCTGAACCGGTGGGCGTGCGCCAGCCCGCGCAACAGGTCGCGGATCACCCGGAGCCTGGCGTCGACGCTGAGCGGCTGCCGGGAGTCATGCAGACGCAGGTGGAGCGCCTGCCCGTGCACGTCATCCATGACCAGCACGAACTGGCTCTCGTCCTCACCCGCGAAGAAGTCACGCTGTCCGACGATGTGATCGTTCGGGGGCATCTTCGCCAGCACCTCGTAGGCGTTGGCGATCGCCACCCGTTCGGCGGCCCGCACCTCCTCCGGCTGGAACGGGTCGGCTCGGTAGACACGAAGCAGCACCGTCTCTGAGGAGACCACGGTGGCGTTGACGGCGCGATACTCGGTCACCTCGTCGGTGCCGCCGAGCCTCTCCCGCACGATCCAGTTGCCGAACCGCTGCGGCCCCGTCGGCCTGCGCACGGTCCCCTCAAGCGCCTCGACGATGTCCCGGTGGTACGGCTTCGCGTCCCGCGTGAAGCCGGTCCGCACGCGGGAGACGTCGTCGAGCGTCCGGACCAGCTGGGAGAGAGTCGTGACGTCGTTGGCGTCCGCGTCCGGCCGGTCGCTGGGGTCGACCAGGCGGGCGTCGTCCGCAGTGAGGACCACGAGCGCGTCCACGTAGATCCGGCCGAGCGCGGGCCTGGCCCGTTCCAGCCGCCCCTTGAGCGCGCGGGCGTGGCCCCGCAGCTTGGCCACCGGCGAGCCGTACGGCGCCCGCCGCGACGGATACCACTTGTGACCCGCCACCTCGATCCGCCCACGTGTGCCCTTGACGTCGATCAAGCACACCGAGTGGCCGGTCACCACGACGAGATCGACCTCGTAGCTACCGCCGTGAACCGGGATCTCGATGTTGTGCAGCACGAGCCAGTCATCGGGAGCGTGATCGCGCAGGTGCGCGATGGCCATCCGCTCCGCGTCGTTGACCGGGGGGCCGCCACCGACGATCTGAGCCATGAACTACCGCGCCGCCTCTCTCACCGCCTCGTCGAGCAGAGCAAGAGCTTGATCTTCCTTCATATCGGCCTCATCCCGCCACCGATATGCCTGTTTTACCGTCTCCGCGATTCGCTGCCGATCCGCCGGGGCGCACTCTGGCACGGGAATCTGTCGCCGAAGTCCCTCATGGATGTCCTGCTGCTTTCCGCCGGTGCTCATCGAGCGAAAGACGCGGAACATGGCCTCGGACCGGAGGAAAGCAAATAAATAGGCCCCCGGATAGCCCGAATCCCCTGTGACAATTCTCAGAAAATGCTCCGAGAAAACGAACTCTTTTTGCCATTTGCCGGTGACGAAAGCCGGGCGACAGAATACTTCGCTATCCCCAAGAGTCCCTTGCGATGCAACGAGAACCGTTTCATCTACAGCGCGTACCATCTCAGCTTCGACAGACTTCAACGCAATCCAACGGCCTTCCGGACGCTGCCAGAATGCTTGCCGCTGTCCGATCAGCCGAAATCCGTGCTTCGAGTCACTGTCAACACGAGTAAAACGATTCCCTCGACCGAGCTGTCCGGTGGCACAAATTTCCCCGAGAGTGCGGTGGGGGACGGAGTGGAGAGCGTCGAGAATGCGCTGCGCTCGCGGCGAGAAGTTCAGCGCGCGAAGCGATGTGGACGTGAGGCCGGAGACGGAGAAGTCCACGTCACGGGGCTGGTCGTGCCAGTTGAAGTCGATGAGCTCGGAGAGGCCGGCACTCTTGAAGAGGTCGTGGGTGGCGTCGGTGATTCCGGTCTGGAACTGCGCCCGGAGCACCATCGCCTCCCGGATCAGGGAGTCGATTCGCTGCTCGACGTCGGCGTCGACCCTAGGGACGGGGAGATCAACAATATGCGATGGTTCGATGTGCTTGACGCTCGTTCCATAAATCCCACCCTTGATCATCGGTATACCGAGGGGGCTGGCAAGGAAGGTATAGAGATATCCGGCGGGGATCTTGTCCAGATCGGGAACAACCCGGAGCACATCCTGACTGCACGCGTATCCGTCCATGTCGAGGCGCGCATAGGTGACCCGCCCCGCCGTCATTCCCGAGCAGGTGATAAGCGTCCATCCGGGTTCGAGCGCGAGATTAGCATTGGCTCGGAAACACTTCTTAGTGATCATCGCAAGCGTGGACAGATCGGCCTGGAAGATATCCGCGCTGGAGAGGAAGGGGACGCCGTGCTCCGGATCGGTGGTCCAATGTCTCTTGAATCTCCCGGCGTTGAAGATTCCCGAGGTGACCTCTCCGAGAGGCTCGGTCCGTGGCACTCGCTTCAGGAACATGTGCGCCGCGTAGGAGTCCGAGATGTAAGGTCCTGGGTCGAGGCGAAAGCTCTGGTCAGCGAGCCAGCTGGCGCGGACGGGGTTGTCGAGGTCGGCAAGCTTCACGAGTTCTCCGGGAACCAGGCGCGCAGGTGCTCACACAGGTGGTTGAAGGCGAGGTCTTGGCAGTGCCGGACCGAGATCTTCTCGGCGAGGCGGCGGAAGGCGGCTTTGGACCCGTCGGCCCCGTGGCGACGCTGCAGGTATTTGAGAGCCGCCTTCGGGTCCGGCGGCTTGAGACGGTCGTACGGCCAGTGGCCGCTGTTCGCGAGGATCTCCCGGAAGTCGGTGCCGCACTTGAGTGCCTCGGCGACGTTCGGGTTGTCCTGCCAGACCCAGGCTTCCAGCTCCGGGTCGATCACTACGACGGCGTAATGTTCCCACACACCATCCAGGCATTTCTCGATGTGGTCGTGGATGGCCTGCGGGCCGGGGCTGCCACTCCAGTCGGCGTCCAGCATCACGACCGCGCGCCGATGGAGTGATTCGAAGGGCCGTAAGAGCTCCCGTGCCGTGCCGTACACCCCGGGGTCCTTGGTGGGGGCGACGAAGAGGTCCTCGCGGGGGTCGAAGCCGAACGGCCCGCAGCGGACGCTCCGGTGGACCTGTGCGCGTCCGAGGAACCCCCGGAGCATCTGCTCCATCCCGGCGTCGGCGACCAGGAAGACGACATCCCGCCTGCTCATGACAGCACCCCCGCCGCGAACAAGGTGCCGATGTCGAGCGAACCCTGCCAGTCGCGGAGCCGGGGATGCCGGTCGCCGGAGATCACTTCTACTCCACCGTCACCGTCGAGCCGGGCGGCCAGCACGTCGGCGAGATCGGTGTGCGCGAGCACGATCGGCGAGTGGGTGGAGACCCAGACCTGTGAGTCGTAGAGCGAGCTGAGCGACTCCACGACCGTTTCGATGGCGCGGGGATGGATGCCGTTCTCCGGCTCTTCGGTGACCAGGAGTGTGGGGAGCACTTTGTCGTCCAGATAGGGGAGAAGTGTCAGCACGAGGATGCGCAGGGTTCCCTCGGACAGGCCCGAGGAGGTGACGCGGTAGCCACCGGCGTACTCGACCGCGAAGTAGGCGTGGTGATCCTCCTCGCGTTCGATCACCGTGATGTCGGCGATCTGCGGGAGCGCGGTGCGGACGTGGTCGACCCACGAGGCGAACCGGTCCGGATCCCTCTCGTGAAGGTCGAAGGCCAGCCACGGCGTGTTCACCCCGGAGGGCAGCAGGCGCGGGGCGTCGCCCGGGGGGGCCGGTCGGCGCAGCAGATCCCAGTCGGGGTTGAAGAAGACGACGCCCTCTCGCAGAAGCTGGGCGAACCAGAGCGCCGCCGGGAACAGCGTGGGGTCGGCGGGGACGGTGCCCAGGGCGAGCTGCCCCGGCGGGACCCGGAGCGGCGGCAGGTCGCTCTCCTGCGTCGTCGTCTCGTGCACAAAGCGGGTCGGGGACCGTCCCTCCCGCAGGATGACCGGCTGCCACTCCGCGTGCCGCAGGGTGGTGCCGCTCACCGTGCGCCCCTGCCCGAACTCGCCGGGCCTGGGCCGCGTGCCCTGGTCGGAGTAGAGGAAGAGGTATTCGTCGGCGATGGTGAGCTCGCGAGGGCCGATGTTCAGGCGCAGCTCGTAGCGCAGGTGGGTCGGAACGCGCTGGGTGAGCTCGGCGAAGGTCGTGTCGGCCAGCACCTCCACAACATCGCGTGGAAGACGCGCCTCGATCGCGAACGCGATCGCGTCACCCTCGCCCTTGTGCAGGAGCTCGACCAGGCTGCTCGCCCTGGCCGGCACGAAGGGACGCCGCCGTTCCAGAAAGGCGGCGACCGCCCGCTGCCCACCGAGCAGGTCACCGAGCAGGACGGGGATGTCGAGCAGCGTCGTCTTCCCCGCGCCGTTGGCTCCGGCCAGCACGTGGTAGCGGCCGAGGCCGATGCCGAGTTTGGGGAAGCAGCGGTAGCCGTACGCCTCTATCCGGGTGATCATCTGGCCACTCCCGGCTCCGGGTGCCTCTCGCGGAACCGCTTGTACGCCTTGGCGATCTCGGGGAGGTCGTTGTCGATCGCCTTCCGCTTCCGGACGAGGGTGCGCACCACGTTTTCCCCATTGATGCGGATGCGCTCCACCTCCTTCTGATCTTCGAGGATGATCTCGCCGTCCGGCTTCCGCTTGTAGACCGGGTTGTTGCGGCGGTCGACGCCGACCTTCTCCGCGATGGCCATGAAGACCGGATAGTCCTGCTGTGCGCCCATCGTGGCGGCCATCCTCTCCTGCTCGGTCTTCTTCTTCAGGAAGAGCAGCGTGGTGAGGATGTTGACGTTGGCATCCGCGACGAACGTCTCGACGGGCAGCTCCACGCTGGCGAGCACCCAGCAGTTCTCCAGGATCCAGCGGCGGATGGCCTCGTCGGTGGGGCCGGGGTTGGAGAGGATGCCGTTGGGCAGGACGATGCCGATCCGCCCGCCCTCTCTCACCCACTGGACCGCTCGCTGGATGAAGAGCTGCTCGGGAGCCATCGCCGGGATGTCCCTGTCGCTCGCCACCACGAGGCCGGTCTCCCGGTCGCGTGACCACGACTGCGCGACCCCGTCCCGGTAGTGGCTCAGGACATCCTTGTCCTCGATCTTGATGTCGGTCCCGAAGGGAGGGTTCGCCAGCAGCACGTCGATGCTGCCGAGCGGGATTCGATCCTTCGCCTCCCCGAGGCCGGGGAGATAGCCGTCGGGGAAGGCGAGCGAGTCCATGTTGTAGATGTTGCCCGCGCCCCCGGTGAGGGTCATGATGCTCATGCTCGTGGCGCGGACCAGGAACGGGTCGAAGTCGGCGCCGAACAGACACTTCTCCGCGTAGGCGGCGAGCCGGTCCTGGTGGTCGGCCAACTGCTCCTCGGTGTCGGGAAGGCCGAGCGTCTTCTCCTTCGCACGCCACTTGTTCAGCAGGTGCCACAGGGTCTCGCGGAGGAAGCCGCCGGTCCCGCAGGCCGGGTCCAGAACCCTTTCGTCTTCCTTGGGGTCGAGCATCTCCACCATGAGCGTGGCCGCGCTCCTCGGCGTGAAGTATTGTCCCCGGTCACCCCGCAGGTTGGTGCCGACGAGCTCCTGGTAGGCGATGCCCTTGACGTCCATGTCCGTGCCGGTCAGGTCATAGGGTGCGAGCTCGCCGACGATGAAGGCGAGGGCCCTGGGCGACAGCGTGATCTCGTCACGGGCGCCGAAGAGCGGGTATTCCTTCTTCACCTCGTGGAACAGCGCGAGGACTCTGGCCTCGATGGCCTTACGGCCGTCTTCGTTGAAGGGCTCGCCGGGAAGCGCGTAGAACTCGGGGGCCCGGCGGTGCTTACGGCTCATGCGCTCGTCGTGCATCTTGGTGAAGAGCAGGTAGAGGAACTGCCAGAAGGCGGCGTCCTTGGGCAAGCCCTCGTTGCCGTGGATGTAGTTGTGGCACCGGCGGAACGCCGTCTTGAGCATCCCGGCCTCGCCGCGCCGGAGCCGCGCGACCGAGGCGACGGTCCCGCTGCCCACGCTCTCGTCGGCGACCGGCCAGTCGGCCCGGGGCTCGAACCTGGCGCCGAACCGGGTCGACTCCTTGTAGAGGAAGAAGAAGTCGAGGCCGTTGGTCCACATGCCGTATTGGGCGAGCGGCGTGGCCTCGGTGCCCAGCAGGGTCTCCAGCTCCGCCAGATCCTCCTGCGCCTGGCTGAACATGCGGATCTTCGTGACCGTTCTGCCGGGCTTGGGCTCGGGCTTGCACACCACGACGCGGCGCAGATTGGCCAGGGTCTTCGGAGCGCCGTGCGCGAAGACGGCGATGTCGGCCTTCTTGGTGACCCTGCGCTTGCCGTCGGCCTGGATCGGGATCGGGAAGTCCCGCGCCATGTCATCGACGGAGATGCCGTACTCGTGGAAGAGCACGCGGGCGATCCGCTGCCGAACGGGCTCGCTGCCCCTCAGCTTGATCGGCTTGCCGGTGATGAAGTCGATGGTCTCATCCTCGGCGAGCGAATCCGGCTCGCCCTCCTGGGATGACGTGGCCTCCTCGGGCTCGCCGATGTCCAGGCCGACCTGCTCCATATGTGATGCCCCTCGCTCCTGTGTGTGTCCCACGACCCGTGCCACCGGCACGCCCGCGACCTCGAATCCTATGACTCAGCAGGACTTTCGAAGCCAGTGACGCGAGACTTCGCCTAAGGATCGAGACCATAACCACACACACCGACATTTCCCCTGATCCAGACATCTGCTGTTTGGAGAGAACATCGGATCACGACGAGACCCACACCCATACCGGACAGCGTCGGGTCAGGAGGCGAACTCGCTGTCCAAGTAGGCACGGAACTCCCTGACCTGGACGGTCGTGCCGTACGGCTCAAGCCGGGCGGAGAACTTCCGGATGCGCTCGACCGAGCGAGCGGAGGTCAGCGACCTGGCCATCGGGACGGCGGCCCGCGCCGAGTCGACGGCCTGCTCTACCTCGCCCATGCCGAGGTAGGCCTCGGCGACACTCACCTGGTTGATCTGAGCCGCCCGGGGACGCTTCGTCGTGAGCTCTCGTACCGCGAGCTCCGCGCAGTCGGCCGCCCGCCGGTAGTCGCCGAGCAGCTTCCAGCATCTGCTCATCCTGGCGGTCAGCTCGGGCTCGTCGTTCCAGGCGACCCAGGCGGGATCACGGTCGGTGGCACCTTGGGCATAGGCCCGCTCGGCCTCGGTGAGCAGCCGCTCGACCTGCTTGGCACTATGCACGTCACCGGTCTCAGCCGGTCTCGCCTGCATGGCCGTCGCCCGCGCTTCCCCGATCAGCAACATCGCCATGACACGGGGAGGCGCCTCCGCTCGGCGGGCCGTGTCGACGGCGGCCCGAGCCAGCCAGACCGCTTGTGCGCCCTGCTCCAGGTGGACCGCCTGGTGCGTCATGGTCGCCAGCACCCAGGCGCCCGTCAGCGAGTCGTCACCGATCTTCGCCAGCTTGAGCGCCTGGCCGAAATAGTGCTGGGCCTGGCCGTGGTAGTTCAGGTCGAAGGCGGTCCAGCCGGCCATCTGGGTCATCGCCGCAGCCGCCGTCATCAGCTCGGCCCCGACCTTGTCGTCGTAACGGCCCCGCAGCAACGGTGCGACGGCGGTGTTCAGATAGTCGACCACGGCCGGACGCACCAGCCCCGCCCCGAACTGACGGTCCATCTGCCCGAACGCCTGCCGCGCCTCGACGACGCGCCGGACGTCGGAGAGCCCGACGACCGGCCCGGACCCCTGACGCGCCGCCGACGTGACCGGAGCGCCGTAGCTCCACGCCGACAACCATCCACCCAGCGCCGCGGGCACGAACGGCAGCGCGGCCAGCACATGACGCCGCTCCGGATCCACGTCACACCTCCACAGTCGCCCGGCCGCTTCGACGGTAGCCGCGGGCGACAGGTCGCTGAAGTCCGGAACCAGCCAGGCTTCCGTATCGACCGGCGCCCCTCCCTCCACCCACCGCTCGACCTCGGCCGGGTCCACCCCGAACACCTCGGCCATCCGCGCCCGGTAGACCGGACGGATCTCCTGCCGTCCCCGCTCCCACCGGCTCCAGGTGGTCGGTGACACCCACAGCGTCTCCGCTATCGCGTCCTGGCTCATCCCCATCCGCTTACGAGCCCGCACCAGCTCCGGCCGCCCCTCGGCGTGACCTGCCCCGCTCACGACCACCTCCGCTACACAACGTCACTATCGACAACCGATTGTCGACGAATGCGCTTCGCGACTCCACCCGTCGGCGGAAACGACCGGGAAACGACCACCCGGCACGATGATCCCTACGGCGGGCGACGACGGCCGCCCCGCCCGGCGGCCCGCACGATGAGCGGTGACGCCCGCCCGAGGACCTTTCCCGCCGCCCGCTCGATGGCTTCTCCTACTGCACATCGTCACCGACAGCAACGGAGCAAACGCATGCGGCCACCCCCCTATGGTCCCGCCGACCCGTTCGGCACCCGTGCCGAGTGCCTGGCTGGCCCCACCCAGAGGACGAGCGCCGGAACCGGCATCTCCGCGACAGCCCAGGGCGACATTCACATGCTGGTCAGGCTCCTGCGGCCCGGTTCTGTCTTCCGCCGCGCTCGCGCCGTCGTACGCGAGGTGCTCCAGGCCGAGGGTGTGCCCGGCAACGACATCGCCGACGCCGAGACCGTCGTGGCCGAGCTCGCCGCCAACTGCGAGAGGCACGCCCGCCCGCCGTACGAGCTCCGTGTCTTCAGCGTGGGCGGCATCCCCACCTGGTGCGAGCTCGTCGACGGCGACCCCGACCTGGGCTGGATCCCCGTCATCCTCAACCGGCCACACGCCCAGACCGCCCTGGACCTGTTCGCCGAGAACGGCCGAGGCCTGTTGCTGGTCCGCGAGCTGTCCCAGGGCCACTGCCGCGCCTACCCCACGACGACCTTCACCACCGACGGCCCCGCCAAGGCCGTCGCCTTCGCCCTGCCCACCCGCTCGGGCACCCGCCTGATCTGCCCGCCCCTGCTGCGCCTCGGCCGCCGCTCGGCCCGCCTCCAGATGGAACCGTGAGAGCGGCGACCGGCGCCTTCCGCCCGCTTCGGACCGTGGAACCCGGGTATGCACGGAAGATGGGAAATATCGTCATCAGACGGGTGTACGACGCGGAGCCCATCAATGGGGCGGCGTTCCTTGTTGACGGGATGTGGCCGCGCGGCGTCCGCAAGCAGGATCTCAAGCTTGACGGGTGGGCACGTGACCTCGCCCCGTCGCCGGAGCTACGACGCTGGTTCGGACACCGTCCGGAGTGTTTCGAGGAGTTCAGCCTGCGTTATCGGCGGGAACTGGACCGCAGCCCGGACGCCGTACGCCCGCTGTTGGACGCCACGCAGAGGGGGCCGGTCACTCTCCTGTACGCGGCGCGGGACACCGAGCACAACAACGCCGTGGTGCTGCGGGACTACATCCGGGCCCGCCTCGCAACAGCCGCCCGGTCATGAGCGGTCTGCCCATCTGCGTCACCTGCGGGGTCCAGTACGCCGGCCCGCGGGAGAACTGCCCGATCTGCGACGACGAGCGGCAGTACGTCGGCTGGGGGGGCCAGCGGTGGACCTCCCTCGCCGAACTGCGCCTGAGCGGACACAGGCCGATGATCGCCGAGGAGGGCACCGGAGTGATCGGGGTCGGCAGCGACCCCGCCACCGCCATCGGGCAGCGCGCCCTGCTGGTCCGCACCCCCGCCGGCAACGTGCTCTGGGACATGGTCACCCACCTCGACGACAACACGATCAAGGAGATCACCGAGCTCGGCGGGATCGACGCCATCGCGATCAGCCATCCGCACTTCTACGGCTCGATGGTCGAGTGGGCGCACGCCTTCGACGCGCCCGTCTACATCCACGCGGCCGACCGCGAGTGGGTGGCCCGCCCCGACGAGTCCGTCGTCTTCTGGGAGGGCGACACCCTGGAGATCCGCGAGGGGCTGACGCTGGTCAACGCGGGCGTGCACTTCGACGGCGGCCAGGTGATGCACTGGCGCGACGGCGAGGACGGCCGGGGCGCCCTGTTCTCCGGCGACATCCTCCAGGTGGTGCAGGACCGCCGCTGGGTCAGCTTCATGTACAGCTACCCCAACCTCATCCCCGAGCGTCCCCGGACGGTCCGCCGCGCCCTGTCGCTGCTGGAGCCCTACCCCTTCGACCGCGTCTACGGCGGCTGGTGGAAGCGCGTCGTGCACACCGACGGCGCCGAGGCCGTCCGCCGCTCCGCCGACCGCTACCTGGCCTTCGCCCTGGACGACACCCCGCCCCGGTGACACCGGCGGACTTCCCCGGCCCCCGCGACCTGTCGGCGAGGACGACGGAGCCGGGTGAGCCGGCCTCGAGGTGGGCGCTGCGGCCGGATCGGCCGCCTCTCGCCCCCTCGCGGCCCGGGCCACCATCGGGTACGGCCGGCTCGTGTTTGCCTTGACACCGGCGACAAGGTCTAGGGCTTTGTTAGGTCCTGTGATGGGGTTCGGGGGTTGGGGCGGGTTGGCCGCATATCGAGCAGGCGCCGGTCCAGGTGGCCAGGAGGGCCTGGAGTTCGCGGAGGACCGCGTAGAGGGTCAGGCCGGCGCAGGGACTTTTGGGTCGAGCCTGAGCAGGGTGCAGAAGGCCTGGGCGAGTGAGGCGAGGGTGACGGGCATCGCATTCTCGCACCCGGCACCTTGGCCGCGGCGACCGCGGAACAGGCCAGTGGTACCGACCGCATCCTGCGGGTACCCGTCCGGATCGGCACCGGTTTCGGCCTGCCGACACCCGACGCCTTCTGGTACAGCCCGACCGCCTTCGGGTTTCCCGGCTACGGCGGATCGCTTGGCTTCGCCGACCCGGCAACCGGCCTCGCCTTCGGCTATGTCATGAACCACATTCAAGAAGGCGTGCCGGACCGGAGAGCCGCCACCCTCCTCGACGCGGTCCACAGCGCGATCAAGGCCCAGACCCGATAAGACCCCGTCCACAATGGCTTCGGCATGTTGGCAATGGACAGGCACGGAGGGCGGCCACCCTCCCGGCGTGGTTGAAGACACGGAGTGCCGCCCGGCCTGGCCGGTGCTCGCTTGTCACGGCTGCTGCGCACATCTTGCCGGGCACCGTGCTCGCGGTGGGGGCGGGGGTGCATGGGATCGAGCCCGGGCCGCGCGTCATGGTCATGGGGACGGCCCTGCACGCGGAGATCGCAGCGGTGCCCGCGGACCGGGTGACCGTCCTGCCCGGCAGCATCGGCCTGACCGAGGCCGCCGCGCTGCCGACGGCCTGGCTCACCGCCGGGTTCGGCGCGCACGAGACGGTCGACACGGCCGCCCACCCCGGACAGGCGCAGGTGCCCGAGGTCATGCGGCTGACCGGCGGGCGCGGCGCCGACGTGGTGCTGGACGCCGTGGGCGGGCAGGTGTTCGCGCACAGCCTCAAGGAGGCGGCCTACGGAGGCCAGGGCTGCCCCGCCCGCCGCTGCGGCTACGACGGGCCCAGCATCACCCACCCCGGCAAGCGGGCCGTCATCCCACACCTGGACGAGCTGCCGCCGGACGCCGCGACGCTGGAGGCGGTCAACACCCTCGTCTTCGACGGCGACCGCGCCATCGGCCACAACACCGGCTGGACGAGGATCAGCGGATCGGTGACGTGGCGCACCTGACCGGGGTGAGCAGACCGGCCGGCGCCTCCCGCAGGATGCGCCGGCCGGCGGCACGCGCGGCGCGACTTCGGGCGCCCGGAACCGGGGCGGCGGATGGCAGCCGCCCCGGTCCGGCCCGTCAGCGCAGGCCGAAGGCCCGCGTCACGGTGTGCTTGAGCCGGTTGCCCGCCTCGTCCCACGCCTCGGCCTTCAGGCTGACCGCGCCCTTGGTCGCGGCGAGCGCCGGGTACTTCGTGGTGGCGCTGTAGGTGCCGTCGTGCTTCCGCTTCACCTCGACGGGCCGCCAGGTGGCGCCGTCGTCGGTGCTCGCCCACAGCTTGAGCCCGGCGATCTTCGGCATCGTGCCCCCTGACGGGGAGTGGTAGGGCTCGACTGTGAAGGTGTGGGACTTGCCGGCCGCCACGGTGTTGTCCATTCTCAGCTCACGGCCCAGGTCGTAGCCGACGAACACCGCCTGCGTGGGCCCGCACTCCTTGGCGTAGCCCTGGATCATCTGGCCGATGCAGATGAACCCGGGCTGCGGCGTGCCCTTGACGGGCCGGGAGGCGAAGGTCCATTCGGCCTCCTCCCCCTTCTTCTTCGCGGTGAGCCGGTAGGTGCCGGGCCCCTCGGGGATGGTGAAGGCGGGTGCGTTCTTCAGCGCCGGGTTGAGCGGAGCCCGCGGGAGCTCCACGTCGTCCCGGTAGAACTTCACCTCATAGGCCGGGTTGAGCAGGCCTGGGTTCCAGAACCGGTCGCTGAAGTCCCTGTCCTCCAGCAGCCCGTTCGTGACGCCGATCTCGGCCCACAGCACGTCGCCCTCCACGCAGATGGAGCAGCGCAGGGTCGTGCCCTGCTGGGTTCCCGGCGCCGCCTTCGGGTCGGGGATCGACAGCGCCTTCGCCGTGGCCGACGCGGCGCCGAGCGTGCTGGGCGTGGCGAACCACTGCTGACTGGTGCGCCCGGGTCGGTCGAACGCCTCGGCCCGGTACCGGGTCTCGTACGTGGGCGCCTCATCGAGGCTCTGCGCGGTCATGCCGTGCAAGTGCGTGAGCTCGGGGTCGAGCGGTCCCACCCACTCCGGCCGGCTGCGAGGCCCGGTGAAGGCCACCGCGCCCCACGCGGACACCGACGTCGCCTCCATGAACAGGTCGTCCTGCTTCCAGATGTAGCGGAAGTCCTGGAAGGTGGCCGGCTGGGAGGAGTGCACGTCCAGGTCCACCTGGGCCAGGTCCCTCGTGCCGAGGTCGTAGTGCATCGAGGCGGGGACCCGGCCCTCCACGTACGGCTTGAGCACGTAGGTGTAGGGGGTCTCGGGAGTCCCGGTCACCCTGACGGTGACCGGCCCGGCGCCGAGGCGTTCGCGCAGGTCCATGCCCTCCTTGTTGGACAGGGAGATGTTGCTGACGCCGACGGGCTTGAATTCGCCGGTGAGCGGTTTCTGCGTGATGCCCAGCGGGATCGTGCAGTTCGTGCCCTTCGCGGGGAAGACGGCGATACCGGCGACGCCGGCGTCCCTGATCGGGCCGACCCGCTCGACCTGGAGGCCGCAGACCGGGCCGAGCGCCCCTTCGGCGAGGTCGGCCTCCATCAGCACCAGCTTGCCGCGCAGGTCCTTGCCCGCGAGGTCCTCGGGCCGGCCCAGGCCGACGTCGGCGACCTGCAGGTCCTTCGTTCCGGTGAACGGCACGAAGCCGGGGTGGAAGCTCTGCTGGCCGAGGCGCTCGTGCTGCGGCGTGGCCGGGTGCAGCGTGGTCGACGTGCGCCCGGTCACGCTCATGGCCACCTCGGCCTGCCCCAGCGTCCACGCGGTCGCGAACCTGAACGAGCCCTTGGTGACCTTGTCGGTCGGCAGAACCCACATCTTGTCCCACGGCCCGGCCGGCGTGGACCCGGCCCATGTCTCGCCGTTGGAGGTGGTCCGCTGGAAGTAGCCGTAGGGGCGGCTGTTCAGCGGCTCGGCCGGCTTGGGGGTGTCGAAGCGCACCTGCGAGGCTTTCCTGACGTCGAGCGTGATCTCCGTGTCGCCCGTGACGGCGACCTGCGGGTTCATCAGCCAGGCGGTGTTGTTCCTGTCGTCGCCGTCGGACCAGGAGGCGAGCTGGGTCACGCTCACGGTCCCCTCGGGGACGCGGACGGTGACGGTGCCCTCGCCCACGAGCGCCTGGTCGCCGAGGAGGCCCAGGCTCCCGTCCACGTCGATGGCGTACTGGGTGCTCGGGTTGAGCGGCTTGCCGTCCCTGCCGATCGTGTGCACGGTGAGCGTGTGCGTGGGAGCCTCGCGGACGGCGCCCACGGGCGTGGTCACCCGCACGTCGCCGGCCTGCGCGACGACCGCCCCGGTGTAGCGGCCGAACTCCAGGTCGGCGGGGTCCAGCGTGACGGTGGTCGTGGCCGTGCCGGACGCGGGGACGGTCAGCGAGGACTCCGTCGTCAGCGAGCCCTCGATCGCCGGCCCGCGCACGTCGCGCAGCGCGCCGGTCAGCGTGAGCGTGACCGGTTCCGAGCCCAGGTTGACGTAGCTGATCTTCCGTTCGAGCTTCGCGCCCGGATCGGTCACCGAGGCGAAGTCGGCGGCCGGGGTAGTGGCGAAGACCGTCTGCCGGTGCGCGCGGGTCAGGTCGACCCGGCCGGCGCCCTGCTCGTAGGCGGCGAGCGCGTCGTCCTTGGCCGTCGACATCAGGGCCGTCTTGATCAGCGGCCCCTTCCAGTCGGGGTGTTGCTGGGCCATGATCGCCGCTGCCCCGGCCACGTGCGGGGTGGCCATCGAGGTGCCGTTCGCCTTGGTGTAGTACTCGTCGACCGGGGTGCCCATCGAGGTGCCGGCCGCGCGGCCGGCCGTGATGTCGACGCCGGGGGCGGCGATGTCGGGCTTCAGCGCCATGTCGCCGAAGCGCGGGCCCCGGCTGGAGAAGGCGGCCAGCTGGTCGCTCTTGTCGACGGCGGCCACGGTGAGGGCCGCATCAGCCGCGCCGGGGGCGGTGACCGATATCACCCTGCCGGCGTTGCCCGCGGCGATGACGAACAGCGCACCGCTGGCTTCGCTCAGCTCGTTGACGGCCTGGCTCGTCGGGTCGGTGCCGTCGGTGGGGCCACCGCCGAGGCTCATGCTGATCACCTTGGCGCCGCCGGCGGCCGCCCACTCCATGCCGTCGATGACCCAGGAGTCCTGGCCCTGGCCGCCGTTGCTGAGCACCTTGCCGATCAGGAGGTCCGCGCCGGGCGCGACGCCCTTGTTCTTGCCGCCCGAGGCGGCTCCGCTGCCCGCGATCGTGGTGGCCACGTGGGTGCCGTGTCCCATGAGGTCCTGCACGGCCTCGTCAGGCACGAACGACCGGGAGTCGGCGATCTTCCCCTTCAGGTCGGGGTGTCCGGCGTCGACACCGGTGTCCAGCACCGCGACCTTGACCCCGGCGCCGTCGTGGCCACCCGCCCAGGCCTCGGGCGCGCCGATCATCGGGACGCTCTCCGCGAGGTCCATTTTGATCTTGCCGTCGAGCCAGATCTTGGCGATCCCGCCGCTGAGCTTGGCCGTGCCGGGGGTGAAGGAGCCGCGTACGGCCTGCCAGAACGTGTCGGACTCGCCCTTGGTCACCTCGACCGCGGCCCCGTGGATGCTCTCCAGGGTGTGGGTGGGCACGCTGGCCGGTAGGGCGTCGGCCGTGCTCTTGAGCGCAGCGGCGGTGGGCGTGCCCTCGTACTGCACGATGGTCGGGACCTTCGCGGTCACGTCGTCGGTGTAGCCGTTCTCGGCCAGGTACTTCACGTTGAACAGCCGGCGGTCGAGCTTGCCCGCGTCGATGGCAGGCATCGCGTCGCTCGGCAGGACGTAGAGGCCGTCGGGGCCGCTCAGCGTGGCGAGCGTGGGCAGGTCGCCGCCCGGCCGCGGGACGGGCTCGGTGTCGACGGCGTACCTGCCGTCACCCGTGTCGGTGAGCCTGACCTTGTCTCCGGTGATCAGGGTGACGGCGTGGACGCCGGCGCCCAGGCCGGACAGCGGGACGGACGGCGGGACGGCGGCCGCGGCCGGTTCCGGCTCGGCCTGGGCGGCCGGCGGGGGAAGCGCGGAGAGGAGCGCGAGCGCGGTCGCGGCGGCGTACAGGGACTTCTTCACGGGCACAGGGGGGACTGCCTTTCCGCAGAGGTGATGCTCATACCGGCTCGAAACCATCAGGAGGCGCGAGTTCGAACTTCACATCCGGCTCGGATCCGGTCTCTGGATCGGGGGCGGGGTCGGAATCGGGATCGGGATCGGGATCGGGATCGGGCATGAAGCAAGCCTGGTGGCCGACCGGTGGGGGGAGTTATGGGGAAACCCTGGGGAAAACTCCCCAATTCATCGGTAGAAGAGGGCCAGCTCCGTGCGCGACCGGGCTCCGATCTTGCGCATCGCCGCGCTGAGATGCTTGTCCACCGTCTTCGGCGACAGGAACATCTCCTTGGCGATCTCCTGGTTGGTCAGTCCCGTGGCGGCCAGCCTGGCAACCTGCTCCTGGCGCGAGGACAACGCGGAGCCTCCCGCCTCGCGCGGCTGGGCGAGCTGCGGGAGGCGTACCCCCCAGGTCCGGCCGAGCAGGTTGGCCCGGTCGAGATCCCACCGGGCGCCGAGCTCCGCGTACACCGTGGTCACCACCTGAAGGATCGGCCCGGCGGCCGGGTCACCGGCCCTGAGGAGACAGGCCGCCGCCCGCTCATCCGCCTGCGCCGCGTCGTAGGCCGCCGGGAGCGCGCGGAAGCCCTCCGCGGCCGCGGTAAGCGACCGGGCGGCCTCGGCCCACCGCTGGTCCGCAGCCTGCAGCAGCCCGCGGGCCTGTCCCAGCGCGGGAACGGCCAGCGGCGCGTCCAGCCCGCGCAGGCGCGCCTCGTAGCGGTCCACCAACTCGGCGGCGTCATCCCCCCGTCCGGCCGCGAGCAGCGTCTCCACGAGCGCCGGTACCGCGCGCACGCCCGCGGGCCACATCTCCTTGCTCTCCCACGCGTGCACCGCGGCGGCGGTCTCCGCGATCGCCGCGTCGTGCTCGCCGCGTGCGACGGCCAGCCGGAGCAGCATCGAGACGGGCACGGGCAGCAGGTCGAAGTCACCCCTGGCGAACGCGCGCCCGACGACGTCACGCAGGACGTCCAGCGCGAGATCCAGGCGTCCCGGCGCGGGCGCCAGGCACGCCGCGACCGTGTCCACGATGAGGCTCTCGTGCGGCCGGGCGTCACCCTGCCGGCGCAGGGCGTCCACCATCGGGCGGAGTCCGCCCCACGAGCCGCGGCAGTAGTCGACGACGGTCAGCCTCGCCCTGGCCCGCTGCTCGCTGACCCCCTGCAGGTCGGGGTCGGCGGTGTCCAGCGCCGTCTCCAGCAGGCTCCGGGCGAGGTCGTGGTGACCGGCGTAGCCGGCGTCCTCGGCGATGGAACAGTAGGCGTTGACCTCCTGATGATCGCGGGCGCGGGCGCCTGTCTCCGCACGGACCCGCTCGGTCAGGTCCACCCAGCGCGCATCGCCCATCACGACGAACACCATCGCCAGCTTGCCCAGGATCAGCAGCCGCATGGCGCGATCTTCGACGGCGGGCAGCAGGGCGAGCGCATGGTCCAGCCGGCCGCGCTCCTCCTCGGGCGAGACGCCCGGAACGACCGGCAGTCCCAGCAGCACCAGCGCCCACGCGGCCAGGTCGGGACGGTCGCCCAAGTCCTCGATCGCCCCGGCCAGCACGCTGTTCCTGCGTGTGGGATCGTCCCGCGTCACCTCGGAGTGCATGCCCGACAGGAAACGCAGCTCGCCGCGGAGCGCGGCCGGCAGCTCGGAGCGGAGCGCCTCGGTGATCAGCTCGCGCACCTGCGGGAAGGGCAGCACCTGCAGGGCCGCCCAGCCCAGGCGCACGGTGAACTGCGCCCGCCGTACCGGATCCAGCTCCGCGTTGCGCAGCAGGTCCTCAAGCAGCCGGGCGGCCTCGGCCTCGTCGCCGAGGGCGGCCGCCTGCTCGGCCGCCCTGGCGGCCGCGTCCGCCCACTCGGGCGTCCGGCCCGACTGTCGCAGGTGGTGCGCCATCTGCCCGAGCGGCACCTGCCGCAGTCCCTGTACGGCCGCCGCCGCGGCGGCGTGCATCGCCCGCCTGCGCCCCACCGGGATCGCCTCGTAGACGGCCTGCGCCGCCAACACGTGCCGGAACCCCACCGTCCCTTCCCGCTCGGCCAGCAGCCCGGAGTCGAGTGCGCCGTCCATCGCCTCGGGCTCGGGCCGGCCGGCCGCGTGCGCCAGCACCGAGACGGGCACCGCGAGCTGGAGCACCGCGGCGGTCTCCACCACGGCCCGCGCCTCGGCGGGCAGCCTGGACACCCGTTCCTGCACCAGGGCGCGCACGCCCACGGGCACGTCCAGCGCGTCGAGGGCCCGGCGGGCCCAGCCGCCCTCCCATTTGATCAGCGCGCCGCGCGTGCGCAGCAGCGCGAGCAGTTCCTGTACGGCCAGCGGCAGCCCCGAGGCACGCGCGCGCAGGTGCTCCGCGAACTCCTCCGTCACCTCGTCCACGCCCAGGATCGCCGCGGCAAGCACGCGGGTCTGCGCCGTGTCGAGCGGAGCGAGCGCCAGGTGCTCGTGCCTGACCGAGTCGGGCGGGCGCGCCGTCATCGCGCGGACGGCTGCGGCCGCCTCGTCACCCCGGTAGGTCAGCACCACCGACAGCTCCCCCTGCGGCGTGCCCAGCAGGTAGCCCAAGAACTCCACGGTCTGCTCGTCCGCCCAGTGCAGGTCCTCCACCACCAGGACGGCGGGGCCCAGCGCGGCCAGCACCTCGACCAGGCCGCGGAACAGCCGGTGCCGCTCGGCCGCCCGGTTCTCCAGCGGCGGGGGCGGTTCCGGGAGCACCGCTTCGAGCTCGGGCAGGAGCCCGCGCAGCGCTCCCGCCACCGGTGACAGGGCGGCGCCGGTCAGGTCGGCGGCGCGGCCGCGCATCGCCTCCACGATCGGGCCCAGCGGGAACGGCTCCCTGATCTGCCCGCAGCCGCCGCTGAGGAGGCGGCGATCCGCTAGCTCGGGCCGGGCGGCCAGCTCGGCCAGCAGCCGTGACTTGCCGATGCCCGCCTCGCCCTCGACCACGGACACCGAGGGGGTCGCGGCCACCGCGGCGACGAGCCTCTCCAGCTCTCGATCTCGGCCGACCAGGACGGGCGACACCGTTCTGCCGGGTGCCCCGGACTCGTTCACCGGCACCAGCTGCGCATCTTTCACCATGCCTTGATCGTCGCACCGGCCATGCGATCATGACATTCAATCCCAGAGCATCATAAAAGTCACGAGTATCGGCCGGACGAGAAGTGCTCTTTTCGGCTTCCCGCCGTCGATGAGCATCAGGCTGCTGAGGTGTCGTATCAGATCGTCCGTGCCAATGTCGCTCGCCGCCGGGACGGGATCCGGGTGGAGTCGGGGCGGGATCCGCCGCAGGCGTTCGTCCCCCAGCCGCATCTGCCGGGAGTCGAAGCTGAGGTCGACTTCGGGGACGTGGCAGTCCGGGTCGCGGGCGAGCAGGTGAAGTGCTTCCTGCTCTCGTGCCGGATGTCGTATGCGGGCAAGGCGGTCCATCGAGTGCTCGCCACCGCAGGCCAGATGTCGAACCGGCTGCCGGCGGTGAACTCGTGCAGGACGTAGGCGTCGGTCAGCATCCCCGGGCGGTCCAGCGCGAGTATCGCATCCAGCGCGCCGGGCAGCGAGTACACCGGCAACGGCGCCGGCGGGTCATCACGAAATGCACGCGCCCGCAAGAGCGGGTTCAGGTCGGCGCAGTGATCGGGATGTTCGTGGCTGATGAACACCGCGTCGACCTGATCGGCGGTGACCCGTTCCAGCAGCCGCGGCATCGTCGCATACCCAAGGCCGACGAGCAGCCTGAACCCATGGTGCTCCACGAGGTAACCACTGCAGGTTTGGCCCGCGTCCGGCCACGCACCGCATCTGCCAAGGATCGTCAGCAGCATCCATTTCATGGCCGCACCTGCGTCCAGAGCTCGGACGACCATGCGCCAGGCCGACTCGGGCTTGGTCGCGAACCAGACGTGGACGGCGTGCAGGTCGGCGTCACGTAGGTCGGCTCGGCGAACGCGAACTCGATCACGACGGCACCGCCCGGCGAACCGCCGGCCCCGACGACCACCTCGCTGCGCCGTTGTGCGCCCACGACTCCAACGACGATCATGCGGTTTTCTTCCTCCGTCGAACAGCGACGATGGACGTGAGCGGGCAGTTGACGACTCACGAGGCGACTCGCCGGGCTCGCGCGTGAGCCCGGCGTTCAGGACCGGATCACCGCCACCGGGCAGTGGGCATGGTGCAGCACGCCGCGGCTGACGGAGCCCAGCACCACCGAACCGACCGCGCCCCTGCCCCGCGAACCCACCACAACCAGATCGGCCCTGGTGGACGCGTCGGTGAGAGCTTGGACGGGGTGAGCGCTCTGAACGTCCTCCACCACTTCCACCTCGGGGAACTTCTCCGGCCAGGCGGCGAGCCTGTCTCTCACCATGTGCTGGTGGAACCGGTGGACCTTCTCCACCTCGTAGGGGAACTCCGGCACGAGACCGGGCCCCGGCGGCCGCCAGGCGTGGACGGCGCGCAGCACGCAGCCACGCAGCCTGGCCTGCTCGAAGGCATAGGCCAGCACGGTCTCGCCTTCGGCGGAATCGTCGACGCCCACGACGATCTCACCGTACGGCTTGTCGGCGTCCGCTCTGACGACCACGACGGCGCCAGGCGCGTGACCGGCCACATGAAGGACCTTCGAGCCCAGCAGGGCTCCGGCGAAGCCCCCCAGGCCGCGACTGCCGATCACGAGTTCGGTGGCCTCGCCGGTCTGGTCACGCAGAGTCCTGGCCGGTGACCCTTCGATCAGCTCGGTCGTCACGCGGGCCTCCGGCCGGGATTCGGTGGCCGCTCTGACCGCCTCGGCGAGCACCTGCTCGCCGGCGCGGATCGCGAGGTCGGCCCAGTCGGGCGGCGGTGCCGACGCCCTTGAGGCGTGGCTGCGTACCCACCCCGGAGTGGAGATCGTCTGCCGGGACGGTTCGGGTGCCTACGGCGAGGCGATACGAAGGGCGTTGCCCGACGCGGTGCAGGTCAGCGACAGGTGGCATGTGTGGAAGAACCTCTGCGACAAGACCCTCGCCGAGGTCCGCTCCCACAGCTCCTGCTGGGCCACGGTCAACCCGGCTCGGCCTGCCGGTGTCCGGGAGCAGACCACCCGCGAACGCTGGCAGCAGATCCACGACTTGCTGGACAAGGGCGTCGGCCTGCTGGAATGCGCACGCCGTCTCAATCTGTCTTTGAACACCGTCAAGCGCTACGCCCGCACCCGTGAGCCCGAGGCGCTGCGCCGCGCTCCGCGCTACCGGCCCACCCTCGTTGATCCTTATCGCGATCACCTGCGGGAGCGGCGCGCCGCCGAGCCGGCCGTCCCGGTCCTCCAGCTGTTCCGCGAGATCAAGGAACTCGGTTACACGGGCAGCCTCAACCTGCTCTACCGCTACATCACCCAGGGCCGAGCCGAGGGGGACCGGCCCGTCATCACCCCACGCCGTCTCGCTCGGCTCCTGCTCACCCGCCCCGACAAGCTGCGGGAAGGCGACACCCGGCTACTGCGGGAACTCACGGCTGCTTGCCCCGAACTGGCCGAGCTCGTCCGCCTGGTCCGTGCCTTCGCCGAACTCCTCACCCCGACTGAGGGCAACGACGCCAAGCTCACCACCTGGATCACCGTCGCCCGGGCCGCTGACCTACCCCACCTGCACGGCTTCGCCAATGGCCTCGAGCTCGACCGCGACGCGGTGAACGCCGGCCTCACCCTGCCGCATCACAACGGCCGAACCGAAGGCGTCAACACGCGAACGAAGAGAATCATGCGTCAGATGCACGGCAGGGCCGGGTTTGACCTACTCCGCCACCGCATTCTTCTGCAGTAACGGTCACGCAGCGCCACCACCGAATACGGGACAGAGCCGAATACCATGGGACAGAACCCACGCCCGGACACACACCGGGCACCGTCTCGTCGATCTTCCCGGTGCGGCGGAAAGGGCGGCGGCACACCGCGATGTTGTGGGGTGGGACCAACCCGCCCGCCGCGACCGCGGACAAGCGGGCCCATCTCTCCTCTGTGCTCGCCTTCGCCTCCCGGATGAGGCGGGCAGGTGTGGACGTTGAGCTGAACAACCACGGGCTCTGCGACCACGGCCTGGAGCGCATGGAGGAGCTGCGCAGCGGGTCTGCGGGACCCAGGAACCCGTTCATCGTCGGACATTCCGGGGCACAGCGCTTCATGAAGGTCATGGAGACCATGCTGCGCGGCCGTATCGCCTCGGACCAGAAGGCGAACACCGCCACTCCTCCAGCGGCCAAGGCCGCCTCACCCGTGCAATCGACCCGTACCTGCTGCTGACCGCCGGTCGGGAGACGGCATGAACCAACCGCGTCCAAGATCACAGACTTACAGCGTCGGTCCTACGGCAATGACCAGCGCCGATATGCGGTGGGGCACGCCGGCTCCGGCTCCGGCACTGGGTGCCGGGAACGCGCGGCGGTGTCCGGTCCCTGCGGAGCGGTCAGAAGTATCGGGAGGTGAGGTCGGTCGTCGGCCAGGAGGTCACCGCGCCCGCCGCCTGTCCGAGCAGCGGGTCGATCGAGTCGAAGTCGGGTGAGCCCTCCTCCTCCCGGCGGTTGAACACGGCGCAGTAGGAGACGCCGTTGCTCAGCCGGGCCAGGAAGCTGAACGTGCCGGGCATCGACCCGTTGTGCCAGGTGTTGATGCCGCTGCCCGAGGTCCGGACCCACCAGCCGCCGCCGTACCATGATCCGTTGCCGTTGACTCCGATCTCGGGCTTGGCGAACAGCTTGGCGATCGAGGTGGCGTTCAGGATCGGGCCGGCGGCGTCGAAGACCATGGCGAACTTCACCAGGTCGACCGCCGAGGCCGTCCAGCCACCGTTGGCGTCCTGGTTGGGCATGCTGAAACCGCCGTAGGGGTACGGCACGACGGTGCCCGAGTCGTCCACCACGGATTTGTTGGTGTACTTGGAGGTGTAGTTCACCTCGCTCGCGGGCGACTCCGCCCGGAGGCTGCGGCCCAGCCGCATCCTGGTGATGCCGGCGGGAGCGAGGAGCTTCTGCTTGATGTAGGACTCGTAGGTCGTGCCGGAGACCTTCTCGATGATCCGGCCGAGCAGCATGTAGCCGTAGTTGCTGTAGACCATCTTGGAGCCGGGGTCGAAGTCGAGCGGCCGGTCCGTGGTGTAGCGCATGATGTTGGCATGGCTGATCGGCAAAGGCACGTCGAGCACCGTGGAGATCGTGTGGTCCAGCCAGAGCGGGTCCTTCGAGGCGTCCCTGTCCCATCCGCCCAGATGCTGCATCAGCCTCAGCACGGTGACCTTCGCGAGCCGGGGATCGGCCTGCGTCGAGAGCCCGAGCAGCGTGGTGACCGGGGTGGACAGGCTGAGCTTGCCGTCCTGGACCAGCCTCATGATCGCGGCCGACGTGATGTGCTTGCTGAGGCTGGCGACGCGGAGCAGCGAGGTCGGCTGCACGAGCCTGTAGACCGGCTGGTTCTGCGCGTCTCGGATCGAGTATCCCCCGTAGCCGCGCGCCAGCAGGATCTTGCCCTTGCGTGCCACCGCGAGCTGGGCACAGTCGATCTGGCGCTCCGTGACGTACTTCTTCATCATGCTGTCGAAACCGGCCAGCGAGGCCGGGACGACCCCGGTGGTCGCCGGTGTCGTGGCCGCCCGCGCCAGTCCCGGATCCAGCGCCAGGGCGGGAACGGCTCCGGCCCCCGCCTGCAGGAAACGACGCCGTGTAAGGCTGGTCCCACCGATCGTCACTGCTGACTCCCCCATCACGTATGTATCGGAAAGGTCCGTATATTACGGATGTTCCGCCTCCGCCGCAGCAGACAGTCCACATATGAGACGGCACCGGGGAGGACGCAGGACCTGGCGCGTCGTGGCCGAGGTCGAGGCCCGTCCGGACAGGCCGTCGAACCGGTGATCTGAGGAGCCCGCTGTCGAGTACCGTCCGCGGGGTGGCTTCCACGCCTCCGCCTCGACCGGGGCGGCCGCGTTCACCCAGGCCACAGGCCTGTCGCGGACCGCGGCGCCACCGACCGCCCAGTCCGGCAGGTCCTTGAACGGATCCGGCGGGGTGTCCTCGTCCATGACCGGTCGCCACCGGAGTATGAGGTGAATAACAATTCACCTAATATAGTGAATTGTTATTCACCTCATTTCCCTGGAGTCTCCTCCATGCCGAGCCCCTCGGGCGCTCCCGCCACCCCAGTGCCGGCCCCACCCGGGTCACGGCTGAAGAAACGCCTGACCGTGCCGGTGCTCGCGTTCGGCGGGATCCTCATGGCACTCATGCAGACGGTCGTGGTGCCACTGCTGCCACATCTCCCGCAGCTGACGGGAGCCTCGGCCGTCAGCGTGTCCTGGATGGTCACGGCCACGCTTCTGGCCGGAGCCGTGCTCACGCCGGTTCTGGGCAGGGCGGGCGACATGTACGGCAAGCGGCGGGTGCTGCTGCTCGCACTGGGGCTGATGACGGCCGGTTCCCTGGTGTGCTCGGTGACGTCCGACATCCGGCTGCTCATCGCGGCCAGGGCCCTGCAGGGCGCCGCCGCCGCCGTGGTCCCCCTGTCGATCAGCATCCTCCGCGACGAGCTGCCTCCGGCCAGGACCGGGTCGGCGGTGGCGCTGATGAGCTCGACGGTCGGCATCGGCGCCGCACTGGGGCTGCCACTGGCCGCGCTGATCGTGGAGCACGCGAACTGGCACGTCATGTTCTGGGTCACCACCGGACTGGGTGCTCTCGGACTGACGCTCGCATGGTGGGCGGTACGGGAGTCCCCCGTACGGGCGCCCGGCCGGTTCGACACCGTCGGCGCGCTCGGGCTGGCCACCTGGATGATCTGCCTGCTGGTGGCGGTCTCCCAGGGCGGCCAGTGGGGCTGGAGCAGTCCGGCCGTTCTGGGACTGTTCGGGGCCGCCGTGATCGTGGCGCTCGTCTGGTGCACGCAGCAGCTACGCACGGGAAACCCGCTGGTGGACCTCCGGCTGGCCGCCAGGCCGCGTGTGGCACTCCCCCATCTGGCCGCCCTACTCACCGGCTTCGCCTTCTACGCGAACTCCCTGGTCACCGCCCAGCTCGTACAGGCGCCCGCGACGACCGGTTACGGGCTGGGCCTGTCCGTCTTCGAGACCGGCCTGTGCCTGCTGCCCGCCGGCGTCATCATGCTGTTTCTCTCCCCCGTGTCCGCCCGCATCTCGGCCGCCCGCGGCGCGAAGATCACCCTGGCCGCGGGCGCGGCCGTCATCGCCGCGGGCTACGTGGTCCGCATCGCCGACAGCACCCACCTGGGAATGATCATCATCGGCGCCTCGGTGATCTCGGCGGGCACCGCGCTGGCGTACTCCGCGCTGCCCACGCTGATCCTGCGCGCCGTACCGGCGGCCCAGACGGCATCCGCGAACGGGGTGAACGTCCTGATGCGCACCATGGGGCAGGCCTCCTGCAGCGCGGCCGTCGCCGCCGTGCTGACCCACCACAGCGCGCTCTACGGGGGCATCGAGCTGCCCACACTGCACGGCTACCTGCTCGCGTTCGGCATGGCTGGTACGGTCGCCCTGCTGGCCTGCGCCATGGCGCTCGTCATCCCCCGGCACCGTGACACCCCGGCGGAGGCCGGGCCGCGAGTGGAGCACACGGCGGACGTCGCGCTGGAGGGAGCGTGATCCACCTGAGCACAGCCGATCCCGGCACCGGACGCCGGGACGCCGACGCCACCAAGGAGATGATCCTGCGTGCCGCCCGGACCATGCTCGCCCGGCGTTCCTACACCGACATCACGCTCAAGGCCGTCGCCGAGCAGGCCGGGGTCAGCGCGCCGCTGGTCGTGAAGTACTTCGGCACCAAGGAGCAGCTCTTCGCCCGCCTGCTGACCTTCGAGGCGGATGCCGAGGCACTGCTGGACGCACCCCTGGACGAGCTGGGACGGCACATGGTCGTCCACGCGCTCACCCGCCAGTCCGAACAGCGCGGCGACCCCGTGCTGCGCATCGTCTTCGCACCGCTCCACAGTGGCCATGGCGACACCCTGCGCGCCAACTTCCAGAGCCAGGTCGTCTCCCGTCTGGCGCGGCGCCTGTCCGGGGCGGACGCCGCGGTCCGCGCCGAGCTCGCCGTGGGCATGCTGCTGGGGCTCGGCGTGATGTACGGCATCGCCAGGGGCGATGCCGTACGCGCGGCCACCATCGCCGATCTCGCCGACCGCTACTCCCCCGCGATCCAGGAACTGATCACCGGCGGAGACGTGGGAGGCCGGTAAGCGCGCTGCGGGCTACGCTCGCACGGATGACTCCGAACGAGCGTTGGCTGACCGCTGTGTGGCTCGTCCTCGACTGGGGATGGGAGCTCTTCGACAAGGCGACCGCCTTCCGCGACCCGACCTCGATCACCGAGGCGGACGAGCGGGCGGCGATCGAGGCGGGCCGTACCCGCCCGGTGGGGATCCGCTACGCCGGCACCGGACGGTAGGGCCCGCGCGGCGCTCGGGAGACCGGCTCGCTCTCTCGCGGCGCGCCGGAGACCGCGCGGACGCATGCCGTACGGCGAGAGCACGCCGGCCGCCCGGAAGGCGACGGACCGATCACCCGTGACCGGTGATGTCGGCCTCCTGGAGGATCAGCCGGGCGAGAGCGTCGGCGGCATCGAGCCGGCCGAGTGACCTGGCGGCCTTGGCCATGGTGACGCGGGCGGACGGGTCGGCGAGCAGGGCGTCGAGCTCGGCGAGGAGCCGACCGGCCTGAGGACCGGTTTCGAGGAGCGCCCGGGCCGCTCCCGCCTCGGCCAGGTAACGGGCGTTCTGACGCTGCTCGTCTCCCGCGGACGGCACCAGGGGAATGAGGACGGACGGTTTGCCCACGGCGGTCAGCTCGGCGATGGTGCCCGCGCCACTGCGGGAGACCACGACATCGGCGGCGGCGTACACATGGGCCAGTTCGTCACCGACATAGGGCACCGGCTGGTAGCGCGCCGCGAGCTCCTCCGGCAGCCCCGCGGCGGCCTGCGTGAGCTGGCCGATCCACCCGGGACCGCACTGGTGGAGCACCTGGGCCCGGGTGAGCAGCGAGGGCAGGATCTCCTCGACCATGGTGTTGATCTGACGGCTTCCCTGGGCTCCGCCGGTCACATAGACAAGAGGGATCTCGGGCGTGAGACGGAAATGCCACCGACCGGATGGGGCGTTGCCGTTCAGGAGCTGGGGCCGGACAGGATTACCGGTGACCACGGCCCGCTCCCGCGCCGAGGCGGGCAGGTGCTCGATCGACGACGGGTGGGTCAGCGCGATCCGGGTGGCGAACCGCGACAGAATGCGGTTGGCCAGGCCCAGCGCGGTGATCTGCTCGTGCATCACCAGAGGGCGGCCGAGCATCCGGGAGGCGACCCCCAGGGGCACGCACACGTACCCTCCCGTGGACAGCACCACATCGGGGCGGTAACGGGCGGCGACACCGAACGCCTGCATGATCCCGACCGGGATCCGGAACATGTCTGCGAGGTTGGTGAGCAGCTCGCGCGGGCTGGGTGAGCGGCGCAGCTTGCCCGCCTTGATCACCCGGAACGGGATGCCGTGCTCGGCGGCGATGCGGGCCTCCAGGCCGGTGGCCGTACCCACCCAGAGCACGTCAAGGTCGAGCCCGCGGGCGGCGGCCTGCTCACGGACGGCCGCGATGGTGGTCAGCGCGGGGTAGGTGTGACCGCCGGTCCCCCCTCCCGTGACGAGCATTCGCAGGGGGCGGTGGTTTCCGGCGTTCATATGGGTGAGTGTCCTTCCAACATTTCGGTCATCCGTGCGTTCCGGCCGCGCCGAAGCGCTCAACGGCCCCGCGCACGCTACCCGGAGTGCAGATGAAGATCCAATTTATGGCCGGCGCGGCTGCCGCCGGATGGCCGTTTCGGGCGTGGAGCGACCCTCCGAGGGAGCAGCGGATGACCGCCGATCTCCACCGGCCGCCCCACGTCCGCGAACTCCATCCACGGGTGGAGAGAAGAATCTCCACCGCCGAGCCGATCCGCCCTGACATGCGTTTTTCTACCGTATAGCGTATGGACATCGTGACAGCCGCAGCCACGGCCGCATCCGCCCGCCCCGGCCCATCAGCGCCTCCGCGGCCCCCTCTCCCCCCACGGCTCCGTCTGTGACCGCCGCCCGCCCTTCGCCCCCTCCCGGCGACGCCGTAGGGCGGGCGGTCCGGGGCGGGAGACTCCCCGCTCTCTCGGTATCTTGCTGGTATGACCATGATTCGCGGGAAGGCTGTGACCATCCCGGTCGCCATGCGGATCGTGGCGATCTCTTCGCCGTCGGGGTGGCGGCCGGCAGGTATACGCTCTCCTATTCGCTCCCGGTCGGGCTGCTCTCCCTGGCGGGCCTGCTGCTGATGGGCCTGGCCGACCGTCGGTGGGACCAGGAGCTCAGCCTCGGATTCAGCGTCTGCGTGGTCCTCCTGATCGCCTACGCGGTCCGGCAGCGCAGGGCGACCAGGAAGGCCGAGGAGAGGGGGGCCGTGCTCGCCGAGCGGGCGCGGATCGCCAGGGAGATCCACGACATCCTGGCGCACTCCCTGTCCGCGCAGATCGTGCATCTGGAGGGCGCGCGCCTGCTGCTCCGCGCCGACCGGGCCGACCGGGCCGAGGAGGCGCTGGACCGGGTCGAACGGGCCAGGGACCTCGCCAAGACCGGCCTGGAGGAGGCTCGCAGAGCCGTGTCGGCGCTGCGCGAGGACAGCCCGCCCCTGCCCGTGGCGCTCCAGCTGCTGGCCGAGGAGTTCCGCGCCACGACCGGCCAGACCTGTGTGCTCACCGTGGCCGGCTCCGATCGTCGTCTCACCCCCGAGGCCGAGCTCGCGGTGATCCGTACCACCCAGGAGGCCCTCACCAACGTCGGCCGTCATGCTCCCGGAGCGGCGGCGGCCGTACGGCTGAGCTTCGAGGAGGGCGACGGCGAGGCGGCTCTGCGGCTGGCCGAGGCCGAGCGGCCGGACGTGGTGCTGATGGACCTGAGGATGCCCAGGATGGACGGTGTGAGGCCCGGCCGAAGGACGATCCGCCCGACGGCCTGACCCGGCGGGAGGCCGAGGTCCTCCGTCTCATCGCCCAGGGCCGTTCCAACGCCGAGATCTCCACCGCCCTGTTCATCAGCGAGGCGACGGTCAAGACCCACATCGACAACCTCTTCGCCAAGATCGGAGCCCGTGATCGCGCCCAGGCCGTCACCTACGCCTACCGCCGTGGAATCGCGGACATCTGAGATCACCTGCTGCGGCGCCGGCCAGGGATCTCCGCCCGTACGGGCACCGGATGCCCGGAATCGGACGTCGAGCGTGTCAGGAAAAGGCTGGACACGCTCGGCTACAGCCCCCGGCAGATGGAATCTCGCCGCTTATCCGGGCGGCGATCCCTGAAGCCCGGCATGCCGAAGGCCCCCACAGGTCTGGCCTGTGGGGGCCTTCGGCATGCCGGGCTTAGTAGATCGGGCGCGAGGAGGAGCGCAGCCGCTCCAGAGCCTCAGCCAGGATCTGGGCACCGTCCTTGTCGCTGCGACGCTCCTTCACGTATGCGAGGTGCGTCTTGTATGGCTCGTTACGCGGCGGCGCGGGGGGATTGGCCTCGTCCTGACCTGCCGGGAGACCACACCGGGGGCAGTCCCAGAACTCCGGCACGGCCGCGTCGCTGGCGAAACTGGGACGCGTCTCATGCATGTTCGCGCACCAGAACGGCACCCTTACCCGGGGAGCCGCCTCGCCACGCTCCGCCTCCCCCATCGGGCCGGCGCCGACACGACTGCCACGGATCGCGTTGCCACTACCCACGGATGAACTCCTCGCTCGATGGCCCCGCCGCTCGGTTGGATGCGGGGGGCTGAACCACTGTCACGCTTCGCAAAAGCCAGGTCAGGGCTTAAGGGTCAGGGCTTGAGAAGCAGGCCCAGCGCGATGATGCACACGAACCAGACCACACCGGTGATGACGGTGAGCCGGTCGAGGTTGCGCTCCACGACCGAGGAGCCTCCGAACGACGACGAGAAACCGCCACCGAACAGATCTGACAGACCACCGCCCTTGCCCTTGTGAAGCAACACAAGCAGGACCATCAGCATGCTCGCCAGAATGAGGGCGATGGAGATTCCGATTGTCACCGTTGACCTGTTCCCTGTTTACGCGCGGCCCGCGTCCGGGCGCGACCCTGTATGACGCCTGTGGCGTGACGATTCAAACTTGCTCTAAGAGGGTACGACGTACTGTCAAGTCGTACCCTCCGAACGGCCCTACTCAGCCGGACATTTCGCCAAAGCGACAGATCTTGACGAACTCACCCGGATCGATACTGGCACCGCCAACCAGGGCACCGTCCACATCGGGTTGAGCCATGATGCCGGCGATGTTGTCAGACTTGACCGAGCCACCGTAAAGGATACGGACAGCGGCGGCCACCTCGCCGTCATACAGCTCGGCGAGTCGAGAACGCAGCGCCGAGCAGACCTCCTGCGCGTCGGCCGGTGTGGCCACCTCGCCGGTGCCGATGGCCCAGATCGGCTCATAGGCCAGCACGATGGACCTGGCCTGGTCGGCGGTGACCTTACGGAGCGCCCCGTCGAGCTGCGAGACGCTGTGGGCCACCTGACCGCCCGCCTGGCGGACCGCCAGTCCCTCGCCCACGCACAGGATCGGCGTGAGCGAATGCCGGTAGGCCGCCTGCACCTTGGCGTTGACCAGGTCGTCGTCCTCGTGGTGGTACTGCCGGCGCTCGGAGTGGCCGACCAGGACGAAGGTGCAGCCGAGCTTGGCGAGCATCGCTCCGGAGATGTCCCCGGTGTAGGCGCCGCCGTCGTGCGGCGACAGGTCCTGCCCGCCGTACACGAATCGCAGCTTGTCGCCGTCCACCAGGGTCTGCACGCTGCGTATGTCGGTGAACGGCGGCAGAAGCGCCACCTCGACCCTGTCGAAGTCCTTGTCGTTCAGTGCGAACGACAGCTTCTGGGTGTGGGCGATGGCCTCAAGGTGGTTGAGGTTCATCTTCCAGTTGCCGGCCATGAGCGGTTTGCGCGCTGTGCTCACCTGTCGCTCCTCGCTCCTCGCCCACTCTGCGGATCACCTGTTACCGCCACGCCGTCGTGCCGCGGGCACGCCCGGACGACACGATGCTCACTGCGTCGGTCCACTCCTATGCCTCCAGCGCGACGAGTCCGGGCAGGGTCTTGCCTTCCAGGTATTCGAGGCTGGCACCGCCACCGGTGGAGATGTGCGAGAACCCGTCCTCGGGAAGGCCGAGCTTGCGCACGGCCGCGGCCGAGTCACCGCCGCCGACGACCGTGAAGGCCTCCGACCGGATCAACGCCTCGGCGACGGCCCGGGTTCCCCCGGAGAACGCCTCGAACTCGAAGACGCCCATCGGGCCGTTCCAGAACACCGTCTCGGCGTCGGCCAGCTTGCCCGCGAACAGCTCGCGGGTGCGCGGGCCGATGTCGAGCCCCTGCCGGTCGGCCGGGATCGCGGTGGCGTCGACCACCTCGTACTCGGCGTCCTCGGCGAACTCCGTGGCCGCCAGCACGTCGACCGGCAGGACGAGCTCCACACCGCGCTTGGTCGCCTCGTTGAGGAACTCGCGCACCTGGTCGAGCTGGTCGGCCTGGAGCAGCGACTGGCCCACCTCATAGCCCTGGGCGGCCAGGAAGGTGTAGGCCATGCCGCCGCCGATGAGCAGCCTGTCGACCTTGGTGAGCAGGTTGCCGATGACGCCGAGCTTGTCGGAGACCTTGGCGCCGCCGAGCACCACGACGTACGGCCTGGCGAGGTCGTCCGTCAGCTTCTCGAGCACCTTCACCTCGGCCACGACGAGCCTGCCGGCCGCGTGCGGCAGCAGCAGCGGCATGTCGTAAACGCTGGCGTGCCTGCGGTGCACGGCGCCGAAGCCGTCACCGACGTAGATCTCGGCGAGCGCGGCCAGCCGCTCGGCGAAGGCCCCGCGCCGGGCGTCGTCCTTGGACTCCTCGCCCGGCTCGAACCGCAGGTTCTCCAGCAGGGCCACCTGGCCGTCCTGGAGTGCCTCCACGACGCCCTGGGCCGACTCCCCGACCACGTCAGCCGCGAAGGGGACTTCGGCGCCCAGCAGCTCGCTCAGCCGCTTCGCCACGGGGGCCAGCGAATACTTCGGGTTGGGCTCGCCCTTCGGGCGGCCGAGGTGCGCACAGACGATCACGCGCGCGCCTCTGCCGGCGAGCTCCTTGATCGTGGGGACCGAGGCCCGGATGCGGCCGTCGTCGGTGATGACGTCCCCATCGAGGGGGACGTTGAGGTCGGCGCGGACAAGGACGCGCCGACCCTTCACGTCGAACTCAGACAGATCCTTCATCAGAGGCCGACGCCGACCAGCTCGATGAGGTCACCGAGGCGGTTGGAGTAGCCCCACTCGTTGTCGTACCAGCCGACGACCTTGACCTGGTTGCCGATCACCTTGGTCAGGCCGGAGTCGAAGATGCAGGAGGACGGGTCGGTGACGATGTCGGTGGAGACGATCGGGTCCTCGGTGTAGGTCAGGTAACCCTTGAACGGCCCCTCGGCGGCGGCCTTGAACGCGGCGTTGACCTCTTCGACCGTGGTCTCACGGCTGACCTCGACGGTCAGGTCGGTGGCCGAGCCGGTGGGGATCGGCACGCGCAGCGCGAAACCGTCGAGCCTGCCCTTGAGCTCGGGCAGCACCAGGCCGATGGCCTTGGCCGCGCCGGTGGAGGTCGGCACGATGTTCAGCGCGGCGGCGCGGGCGCGGCGCAGGTCGCTGTGCGGGCCGTCCTGCAGGTTCTGGTCCTGCGTGTAGGCGTGGATGGTGGTCATCAGGCCCTTCTCGATGCCGAAGGTGTCGTTGAGGACCTTCGCCAGCGGGGCCAGGCAGTTGGTGGTGCACGAGGCGTTGGAGATGATCGTGTGGTTGGCCGGGTCGTACGTGTCGTCGTTGACGCCCATCACGATGGTGACGTCCTCGTTCTTGGCCGGAGCCGAGATGATGACCTTCTTGGCGCCGTTGTCGGCGTGCACCCGGGCCTTGTTGGCGTCGGTGAAGAAGCCGGTCGACTCCACCACGACGTCCACTCCCAGGTCGCCCCAGGGCAGCTTGGCGGGGTCGCGCTCGGCGAAGGCCTTGATCGACTTGCCGTCGACGACGATCTCGTCGGCGGTGCTCTTCACCTCGTACGGCAGACGGCCGAGGATGCTGTCGTACTTGAGCAGGTGGGCGAGCGTGGCGTTGTCGGTCAGGTCGTTGACCGCCACGATCTCGATGTCCTTGCCGCTGGCAGCGACCGCACGCCAGAAGTTGCGGCCGATGCGGCCGAATCCGTTGACGCCTACGCGGATGGTCACGGTGCCGATCTCCTCGTACGTCGGTGCGCCGGTCCACCGGACCGGCGACTTGGCGGGCTGAAACCTCAACCACGAACCCTATCGGACCCAAATTGGTGTAGACCACTGGTGGGGTGGGGTGAGTTTTCACTACACCCAGGAGCGCGTATTGCACTATTCAAGTCGAGTGCCCGACACGTCACTTCAGACACCTTCAGCACCCGCAGGACCTGCGGTGACACGGAGAAATTCATGGCACACGACCGCGCTGTCTCCGCTCTGTCTCCGCGCGTGGAGTGGACCGCCCCGTCCGCGCCCGGAGCCGGTCACGCGAGAAGCCGGGCCCTCCGCGCGGGCTCCCGGCTCCTCGTCCGTCGGTGAGCGGATCTACGGTGCCAGCATGTCCACCGTGAGGTTCGCCTCGGTGTTGGGGATGCCGATGTCCTGGGCGCGCTTGTCGGCCATGGCGAGCAGGCGGCGGATACGTCCGGCGATGGCGTCCTTGGTCAGCGGCGGGTCCGCGAGCTGGCCCAGCTCCTCCAGGGAGGCCTGCTTGTGCTCGACGCGGAGACGGCCGGCGATCACCAGATGCTCGGGGGCGTCCTCGCCGAGGATCTCAAGGGCGCGCTGGACCCGGGCCCCCGCGGCGACCGCGGCCCGGGCCGAGCGGCGCAGGTTGGCGTCGTCGAAGTTGGCCAGCCGGTTGGCCGTCGCCCGCACCTCGCGGCGCATCCGCCGCTCCTCCCAGGCCAGCACGCTGTCATGGGCGCCCAACCGGGTCAGGAGCGCGCTGATCGCGTCGCCGTCACGGACCACGACCCGGTCGACGCCGCGGACCTCACGGGCCTTGGCGTGGATCTTCAGTCGCCGGGCGGACCCCACCAGCGCGAGCGCCGCCTCCGGCCCGGGGCAGGTGACCTCCAGCGACATGGACCGGCCCGGCTCGGTGAGCGAGCCGTGCGCCAGGAAAGCCCCGCGCCAGGCCGCCTCGGCGTCACAGGTCGCCCCCGCGACGACCTGGCGCGGCAGGCCACGGACCGGACGGCCGTGGTTGTCTATCAACCCGGTCTGACGGGCCAGGGCCTCGCCGTCACGGTAGACGCGCACCACGTAGCGTGACCCCTTGCGCAGTCCCGCGGGGGCCAGGACGAGCACCTCCGCCTTGTGGCCGAACACCTCGCCGATGTCCTTGATGAGCCGCCTGGCCGTGACATTGGTGTCCAGCTCCGCCTCGATCACGATCCGCCCGCCCACCAGGTGCAGTCCGCTCGCGAACCGCAGAAGCGTCGACACCTCGGCCTTACGGCAGCAAGGCTTCAGGACCGGCAGCCTGCTCAGCTCGTCCTTGACCACACCTGTCATCGCCATGTGCGTTCGTCCTCCCCCATACAGACCTCATGCGGCCCGAGATAAACCAGGCTCACAGAAGTTTCTCGCACTCCTGAGCACCGCTGACCAGGATCAACGCTTCTCACGGAAAATCTCGTCCAGGACGGAGGCAAGACGTTGCGCATCATGCCGCGGCGAGCCGTCCTCGTCCGCCACGGCGGCCAGAACGAGCCGCCCGCCGAACTCCGTCGCCGCCTTCTCCAGCTCCTCCCGGTCCTCGATCACCCCGACGTCGGCGAGCACGACGTCGATCTCCAGGGAGGGCGCGTGCCGACGCAGCACCTCCAGATGCTCCTGGGGGGAGAAGCCGTCGGTCTCCCCCGGCTGCGGCGCCAGGTTCAGCGCCACCAGGCGGCGCGCCTCGGTGGTGTGCAGGGCATCGGCCAGCTGAGGCACCATGAGATGGGGCAACACGCTGGTGAACCATGAGCCGGGACCGAAGACCACCCAGTCGGCGTCCAGGACCGCCTGCACCGCCTCGGGGCAGGCGGGCGGATCCTCGGGGACCAGTGAGATCGCCTGGACCCGGCCGGGAGTGAGCGCGCAGGCCACCTGGCCGCGCACGGTGCTCACCCGGCCGTCCAGCTCGACCTCCGCGGCGATGTCGAGCGGCACCGAGGACATCGGCAGCACCCGTCCGTGCGCGCCGAGCAGCCGACCGACCCAGTCGAGCCCGGCGACCGTGTCACCGAGCTTCTCCCATAACGCCACGATCAGCAGATTGCCGACCGCGTGCCCGTGCAGGTCGCCCTCGCTGCGGAAACGGTGCTGGACGACCTCGCTCCAGGTCCGCCCCCACTCGTCGTCGCCGCACAGTGCGGCCAGCGCCATCCGCAGGTCTCCCGGTGGCAGTACGCCGAGCTCGCGGCGGAGCCGCCCGCTCGATCCCCCGTCGTCGGCCACGGTGACCACCGCCGTCAGCTCGGAGGTGACCCTACGCAGCGCCGACAGCGACGCGTACAGCCCATGGCCTCCCCCCAGCGCGACGACCTTGAGATCTTCGATCACTCCCGGCCCACATCCCGATGGCTTACCTGCACCTCCATACCGCCCCGGTCTCGCAACCGGCCGCCGATCTGCTCGGCCATGGCGACACTGCGGTGCTTGCCTCCGGTGCAGCCGACGGCGAGCGTGGCATACCCCTTGCCCTCACGGGTGTAACCGGTTGCGATGATGCCGACCACCTCCTCGTAGGCGTCCAGGAGCTCCTTCGCGCCCGCCTGGTTGAGAACGTACTCCCGCACGGGGGCGTCGAGGCCGTTCATCGGGCGGAGCTCCGGGACCCAGTGGGGGTTGGGCAGGAACCGGCAGTCGACGACCAGATCGGCGTCGACGGGCAGGCCGTACTTGTAGCCGAAGGAGACCACATTGACCCGCAGGCCCGGCCGGTCCTCTCCGCCGAAGAAGGCGACGATCTTGCCGCGGAGCTCGTGGACATTGAGGTTGGAGGTGTCGATGACGAGGTCGGCGTTTGCCCGGACCTCACGCAGGATGCCGCGCTCGCGGGCGATCCCGTCGACCAGCCTGCCCTCTCCCTGGAGTGGGTGCGGCCGGCGGACGTTCTCGAACCTGCGGACCAGCTCCTCGTCACTGGCCTCAAGGAACACCACCCGTACGGCGACACCGCGGCCGTCGAGCTCCTCGATCGCGGCGTTCAGGTCGGTGGTGAAAGCCAGGCTGCGCACGTCGACCACCGCGGCCACCTTGTCGGCGGCCAGTTTGACCCGCCCCGCCTCCTCGGCCATGGCGAACAGCAGGCCCGGCGGCAGGTTGTCGATGACGAACCAGCCCAGATCCTCCAGTGCCTTGGCCGCGGTGCTCCGTCCCGCCCCCGACATACCGGTGACGATGACGAACGCGGTCTCTCTTCCTTTCATCAGCTCTCCCCCTTCAACGCCGACACGATCGTCTCAGCCGTAGCGGGGCCGATCCCGGGAACCTCGCAGATCTGGGCCGCGGTTGCCTCCCGTAGCCGTTTCACTGATCCGAAATGCTTGATCAGGGCCTGCCTGCGGGCCGGGCCGAGCCCGGGAACCTCGTCCAGGGCGCTTTCCTTGACGCTCTTCGACCGCTTCGAACGATGGTAGGTGATGGCGAATCGATGAGCCTCGTCACGGACACGCTGCAGGAGGTAAAGAGCCTCGCTCGACCGAGGAAGGATTACCGGCAGGTCCTCTCCCGGGAGCCAGACCTCCTCCAGTCTCTTGGCCAGGCCGCAGACCGCCACGTCGTCCACGCCCAGCTCGTCCAGGGCACGCTGGGCGGCCGCCGCCTGGGCGGGGCCGCCGTCCACGACGACCAGGTTGGGGGGGTAGGCGAACTTGCGCGGCCGGCCGGTATCCGGGTCGAAGCCCGCTCCGGCATGGCCTTCCGCATCGGCTTCCGTGCCCGTTTCCCTACCCGTTTCCGTGCCCGCTTCCGTGCCCGCTTCCGTGCCCGCTTCCATGGCGGATTCTGTGTCGAGCTCCCCGGTGGCCGAGCGCTCCTCCAGGTAACGCTTGAACCGGCGCGAGATCACCTCGTATATCGAGGCCACGTCACCTTCGGTGGAGCGGACGGAGAACCTGCGGTATTCGCTCTTACGGGCCAGGCCGTCCTCGAACACCACCATGGAGGCCACCACGTCGGTGCCCTGGATGTGAGAGACGTCGTAACACTCGACGCGCAGCGGCACCTGGTCCAGGTCCAGCGCGTCGGCGATCTCCTGCAACGCCTTGCTCCGCGTGGTCAGGTCGCTGGCCCGCTTGAGCTTGTGCTGCTTCAGCGCCTCCATGGCGTTGCGCCAGACGGTCTCCATCAGCGTCTTTTTGTCTCCACGCTGCGGGACACGGATCTCCACCCGGGCCCTGCGGTGCTCGCTGAGCAGCTCGGTGACCGCCTCCGCGTCGGGCGGGAGGACGGGCACCAGCACCTCCCTGGGCAGGGCCTCGGGGGTCGCGTCGCCGTACATCTGCAGCAGGAACTGCTCGACCAGCTCGCCGGGCCCGGCCTCCTCGACCTTGTCGACCACCCATCCGCGCTGGCCCCTGATGCGCCCGCCACGGACGTAGAACACCTGGACCGCCGCCTCCAGCGGATCCTCCGCCAGCGCGACCACATCGCAGTCGGTGCCCTCTCCCAGCACCACGGCCTGCTTCTCCATCGCCCGCAGCAGCGCCTGGATGTCGTCGCGCAGCCGGGCGGCCCTCTCGTATTCCTGGTCGGCGGCGGCCTGGCGCATCTCACGCTCCAGCCGCTTCATGAACCTTCCGGTGTTACCCGCCATGAAGTCGCAGAAGTCGTCGGCCAGCTCCCGGTGCTCGGCGGCGGTGACCTTGCCGACGCAGGGCGCCGAGCACTTGTCGATGTAACCCAGCAGGCAGGGCCGGCCGATCTGCCCCGCGCGCCTGAACACCCCCGCCGAGCAACTCCTGATCGGGAAAACCCGCAGCAGGAGGTCGACCGTCTCTCTGATGGCCCAGGCGTGGGAGTAGGGGCCGAAGTAACGGGTCCCCTTACGCCTGGCGCCCCGCATCACCTGGACTCGGGGGAACTCCTCCCCCATGGTGACCGCGAGGTAGGGATAGGACTTGTCGTCGCGGTATTTGACGTTGAACCGCGGGTCGTACTGCTTGATCCAGGAGTATTCGAGCTGGAGCGCCTCGACCTCGGTGCCGACGACCGTCCAGTCGACGTCGACGGCGGTCGTGAGCATGGTCTGGGTGCGCGGGTGGAGGCCGGCGAAGTCGGCGAAGTAGGAATTGAGACGCTGGCGCAGGTTCTTGGCCTTGCCCACGTAGATGACCCGGTCATCGGCGTCTCTGAACCGGTAGACGCCGGGTGAATCGGGGATCGACCCCGGACTCGGCCGGAAACTCGCCGGACCAACAACAGATCTCACCACACTGAAAGCCTATCGGCCTTCACCGACAGGAATACTTCGCCGGAAGCCCCTATCCAACCCGGCATCTCCATGCGGGGTGGTTCCCGCGCCCGCCCCCGTGGCGTCGGCACGGGAACCGCCCCGCGAGACATGGTCCGCACCGTCGGCGCCGGGTCCGCCTGCCCCGTGCCGACCCCGCGGGCGGTGCTCAGGCCAGGGTGATGGAGTCTCCCTCGACCTTGATCGCCTTCTCGGCCAGAGGCTTGTCAGCCGGACCGTTGGCGACGGAGCCATCTTCGATCTTGAACTTGCTACCGTGGCACGGGCAGTTGATCGTGCCCTCCGAGACGGAGGCGACATCACACCCTCGATGCGTACAGACAGAGCTGAAGGCCTTGAACTCTCCGGCCTTCGGCTGGGTCACCACCACTTTGGCATCCTTGAAGACCTTGCCGCCTCCCTCGGGGATGTCCCCGGCCTTGGCCAGCGCCTTCGCCCCGGAGCCCGCTCCCGAGTCCGACCCCGTGCTCGAACTCGCCGCGGGACCGGACGAGGGTGCCCCGGCCCCCGTCTCCGCGGCCCCGTCGGCAGCCGGCTCGCCGGAACCGGCACACGCGGTCAACACCGCCACCATCCCGGCACCTCCCGCGCCCAACATCACCGCACGACGCGTCGTATCAGTCATGGTCGTCCTCCAGAGTCCTCAGCTTCATCTTCAGTTACGGCTGCACCCCGCTGCCGGTTCAGCATGCCGTACCCCTTGTCGGAGGGCTGTGAAGAATTACGCCTTCGATGCGCTTATGTCCATGTCAGCGACGGCCGGATCAGGTCATCACGATGCCGTCGCCGTCGACCTTCAGCGCGAACTCGACCAGCGGAGCCTCGGCCGGGCCCTTGAGGCACTTGCCGGAGTCGGCGGCGAACTCGCTGCCGTGGCAGGGGCAGCGGATGACCCCGTCCGCGACCCGGCCGACCGAGCAGCCCCTGTGCGGGCAGCTCGCGGTGAACGCCTTGAACACCCCTGCCGAGGGCTGAGTGATCACGATCTTCCATTTGGCGATGACCTTGCCGCCGCCTACCGGCACATCTGCCGTCTGGGCGATGACCTTGCCCTTGATGCCCGGCGGCACGACACCGGGACCGGGTTCGCCGCCGGCGCAGCCGGTGAGCGCCGCCCCGCACGCCACGGCCGCCGTGGCGCCGATCACGTGCCTGCGTGTGGGCATCGTGGAACCTTCACTACTGCTCATCGCGGCCCTTCTCGCAATGTCCCCCGCCAAAACCGGACTACCGCGTCAAGGGTATTGACGCGGTAGCCCGGCTCCCCATCCGGCCTCAGGTGCCGAGGATTTTGCGCAGGAACCGTCCGGTGTGGCTGTCGTCGACCAGAGCCACCTCTTCGGGCGTGCCGGTGGCCAGCACGCTGCCACCTCGGGAGCCTCCCTCGGGTCCCATGTCGATCAGCCAGTCGGCGGTCTTGATCACGTCCAGGTTGTGTTCGATGACGATGACCGTGTTGCCGCCGTCGACGAGCTTGCCGAGCACGCCCAGCAGCCGCCGGATGTCCTCGAAGTGCAGGCCCGTGGTCGGCTCGTCCAGCACGTAGATCGTCCGGCCGGTGGAACGGCGCTGCAGCTCGGAGGCGAGCTTGACGCGCTGCGCCTCACCACCGGACAGCGTCGTGGCCGGCTGCCCCAGCCGGACATAGCCCAGGCCGACGTCGTTCAGCGTCTGGAGGTAGCGCTTGATGGACGGGATCGCGTCGAAGAAGCCGAGTGCCTCCTCGATCGGCATGTCGAGCACCTCGGAGATCGTCTTGCCCTTGTAATGGACCTCCAGGGTCTCCCGGTTGTATCGAGCCCCGTGGCAGATCTCACACGGCACGTAGACGTCCGGCAGGAAGTTCATCTCGATCTTGATGGTGCCGTCACCCGAGCATGCCTCGCACCGGCCGCCCTTGACGTTGAAGCTGAACCGGCCCTTCTGATAGCCGCGGACCTTGGCCTCGGTGGTCTGCGCGAACAGGTCGCGGACCTTGTCGAAGACGCCGGTGTAGGTCGCCGGGTTGGACCGTGGGGTGCGTCCGATCGGCGACTGGTCGACGTGCACGACCTTGTCGACGAGATCCATCCCGTTGACCCGCGAGTGACGGCCGGGGACGGTGCGCGCGCCGTTGAGCTCCTTGGCCAGGGCGTTGTAGAGGATGTCGTTGACCAGTGTGGACTTGCCGGATCCCGAGACGCCGGTGACCGCGGTGAACACCCCGAGGGGGAACTCCACGTCCACGCCCTTGAGGTTGTGCTCGCGGGCGCCCTTCACCGTGATCTGCCGCTTCTTGTCGCGTTTGCGGCGATGGGCGGGGATGACGATGCTCTTGCGTCCGGACAGGTAGGCGCCGGTCATCGAGTCCTCGGAGGCCAGCAGGTCCGCCACCGTGCCGGAGACGACGACCTGGCCACCGTGCTCACCCGCGCCGGGGCCGATGTCCACCACCCAGTCGGCCGCGGCGATGGTGTCCTCGTCGTGCTCGACCACGATGAGCGTGTTGCCCATGTCCCGTAGCCGGATCAGGGTCTCCAGCAGCCGCTGGTTGTCACGCTGGTGCAGGCCGATGGACGGCTCGTCGAGCACGTAGAGCACGCCGACCAGACCCGAGCCGATCTGGGTGGCCAACCGGATGCGCTGGGCCTCGCCTCCGGCGAGGGTGCCCGACGCACGGTCCATGGTCAGGTAGTCGAGGCCCACGTCGAGCAGGAAACCCATCCGGGCGTTGATCTCCTTGACCACCCGCTCGGCGATCTGCATGTCCCGGTCGGACAGCTCCAGCTTGGCCAGGAACGCCGCGCAGTCACCGATCGACATCGCCGAGACGTCGGCGATCGACCGGCCGTCCACCGTCACGGCCAGGGAGACCGGCTTGAGCCTGGCTCCCTTACAGGCCGGGCAGGGGATCTCCCGCATGTAGCCTTCGTACTTCTCCCGCATGCCGTCGCTCTCGGACTCGGCATGGCGGCGCTGCACCCAGGGGATGGCCCCTTCGAACGTGGTGTAGTAGGAACGCTCACGGCCGTAGCGGTTGCTGTAGCGGACGTGGACCTGCTCGCCGTAACCGTGCAGCAGGGCGTTCTGCGCCTTCTTCGGAAGCCTCTCCCACGGGGTGGTGATCTTGAAACCCATCGTGAGACCGAGAGCCTCGACGAGGCGGACGAAGTAATCGCTGGTGTGCCCGCCGGCCCATGGGGAGATCGCGCCGTCGTCCAGCGCCTTCTCCGGGTCGGGCACGATCAGGTCGGGGTCGACCTCCATCCGCACCCCGAGGCCGGTGCACTCGGTACAGGCCCCGAAGGGCGAGTTGAAGGAGAACGAGCGAGGCTCCAGCTCCTCGAACGACAGGTCGTCGTAGGGGCAGTAGAGGTGCTCGGAGTAGAAGCGCTCACGGTTCGGGTCGTTCTCGGGGAGGTCGACGAACTCCAACGTGATCGTGCCACCCGAAAGCTGCAGAGCGGTCTCCACGGAACCGGTGAGACGACTGCGCGCGCTCTCCTTGACCGTCAGCCGGTCGACGATCACCTCGATGTCATGCTTCTCCTGCTTCTTCAGCGTCGGCGGCTCGTCCAGCCGGACCACCGTGCCGTCGACACGGGCCCGGGCGAAGCCCTTGGCCTGAAGCTGGCTGAAAAGCTCGGCGTATTCCCCCTTGCGGCCGCGGACCACCGGGGCGAGCACCTGGAATCGGGTGCCCTCCGGCAGCTCCATCACCCGGTCGACGATCTGCTCCGGGCTCTGCCGGGCGATCGTACGGCCGCACTGCGGGCAGTGTGGCTTGCCGATGCGCGCCCAGAGCAGGCGGAGGTAGTCGTAGACCTCGGTGATCGTGCCGACCGTCGAACGCGGGTTACGGCTCGTCGACTTCTGGTCGATCGACACCGCGGGCGACAGCCCCTCGATGAAGTCGACGTCGGGCTTGTCCATCTGCCCGAGGAACTGGCGGGCGTAGGCCGACAGCGACTCGACATAGCGCCGCTGGCCCTCGGCGAAGATGGTGTCGAAGGCCAGGCTGGACTTACCCGAGCCGGACAGTCCGGTGAAGACGATCAGAGAGTCTCGCGGCAGGTCCAGCGAGACGTCCTTGAGGTTGTGTTCGCGTGCGCCACGCACGATGAGGCGGTCAGCCACTGCAGTCCCGACGTCGTTGTAGAAGGTTAAGAGCGGTCGCGGGAAGACTAGCGACGGGGTCCGACAATTTTCGGAGCAACGTCCGGAGGGCTCTGGGTTTCCCCGCCGTCTCCAGACTACGGGCTTCCCGCGAGTC
The DNA here is from genome assembly GCF_014203795.1 of Streptosporangium album. Lineage (NCBI taxonomy): Bacteria > Bacillati > Actinomycetota > Actinomycetes > Streptosporangiales > Streptosporangiaceae > Streptosporangium > Streptosporangium album. The sequence goes on from NZ_JACHJU010000003.1 coordinate 499,734, forward strand.
ATCGAGGTCGCTTGATGACTCGGCCACATCTTCCAACCACGGGGACACGATCGTTTATGCCCTGGCCCGGAACCCCGCCCAGATGGTGGAGTGGTGAGACGAGATCCTCCTCATCCGAAGGGGCCTCACGTCCAAGGAGTCCTGATGAACGTCCTGGAAACGCTCCGGGCCGAGCTGACCATCTCCACCGCCCGTCTGCTCGCCACCGCCGCCGGACTGTCCGACGACGGCGTCGCGGCGCCCTCCCGGTTGCCTGGCTGGACCCGGGGGCACGTGCTCGCCCACCTCGCACGCAACGCCGATAGTCACGTCAACCTCATGACATGGGCCAGAACCGGCGTCGTGACCCCCCAGTACCCCGATCCGGCGGCACGCGACGCCGGGATCGAGGCGGGAGCCGCACGGCCCGCGAAGGAGCAACTGGCCGACCTGGAGGAGAGCGCGGCGGGCCTGGCCAAGGCGATCGACATGGTGCCCGCCAAGGGGTGGACCACGATGATCAGCGGCATGCGCCCGCCCGGCCACCCTGCCTGGTACGTGCTGGTCCGCCGGCTACGCGAGATCGAGATGCACCACGTTGACCTGGGGGCGGGCTACGGGTGCGCCGACTGGCCGGAGACGTTCGTCCGCAGGGAGTTACACGACGCGATGGTGTCCTGGCCGTACGAGCTCGGCACGGTCAGCGAGATCGTGGTCGAGGAGGTCAAGGAGGGCGACAATCACCATCAGGTCTGGCGGGATCTCGGATCGGGACCGGTGGTGCAGGGCGATGCCTGGACCCTGCTGGGCTGGCTGACCGGCCGCTCGCCGGGGACGGGGCTTAGGGTGATGCCGGAGGGGTCACGTGGCAACCGGCCCGCCGGAGCCGGCGCCGGGCCGCTACCGGCGCCGCCACCGTGGCTGATCATGCCGGCGCCCCCTCACCTGCCCGCTGCCCCTCCTGAGGAGTACCCATGACGTACACCGGTGACGTGCAGGTCGGTGGTCCCGCCGACGTGCGTGAGCTGCCCGCCCTGACGATCTCCAAGCTGGCGGTCGGCCCGTTCGACAACAACGCCTACCTGGTGCGGTGCAACGAGACCGGCGACGGCGTGCTGATCGACGCCGCCGCCGACGCCGACCGGCTGCTGGAGCTGATCGGCGACCAGCCGATCAGCAAGATCGTCACCACCCATCAGCACGGCGACCACTGGCAGGCCCTGGAGCAGGTCGCCGCCGCGACGGGCGCGGCGGTGGTCGCACACCCCCTCGACGCGAGCGCGCTGCCGGTGCCGGTGGACCTGGAGGTCGAACACGGCGACGGGGTCACCGTCGGCGTGGTGACGCTGGAGGTGATCCACCTGCGCGGGCACACGCCGGGCTCGATCGCCCTGCACCACCCCGGTCACCTGTTCACCGGCGACTCCCTGTTCCCCGGCGGCGTCGGCAACACCAACAAGGACCCGGAGCGCTTCAACCAGCTGTTCACGGACGTGTCGGAGCGCGTCTTCGACCGGCTGCCCGACGAGACCTGGGTGTACCCGGGTCACGGCAGGGACACCACGCTCGGCGCCGAGCGGCCCTCCCTGCCGGAGTGGCGGGAACGCGGCTGGTAGACACCACCCGCACGGCTGACGCACGAGGCGTCAGCCGTGCGGACCGGCCCGCGGACATCCCTCACGCGGACCATACGGACATCGGCCCGCGGACCGGTCGGCGGCGGAGGCCGTGATCGGTCAGGTGAGGCTCTCGGACTCCCTGCGCTCCTTGCGCTTCTCCCTCTTGAACATCAGGACGCGCAGGGGGATGGCGGCCACGATGGTCACCTGCATGATGGCGCCGACCTTGATCAGTGTGTCGCCACCGGCCAGTCCCGCGGCCCAGATGGTCAGGCAGGCAACGTTGATCATCATCCAGGCGAGCACGGCCGCGGCCAGGTTGCCCTTGGGCTTGGGGTATTCGATCCGGCTCACCATGAGGTAGGCCACGCCGAAAATGGGCAGCAGGGTCACGACCGACGGCGGGAACAGCAGCACGATCGAGACCACCGTCATGGCGCCCATGGGGATGGGCAGACCCATGAAGTCACCGCTCGTGGTCTTCACGCAGGCGAAGCGCGCCAACCGGATCACCCCGGCCAGCAGCACCGATGCGGCGGCGACCATCACCAACGGGAACGGCACCTTATGGGTGAAACCACCCCAGATGACCACCATGAAGGCGGGGGCGAAGCCGAAGCTGATCACATCGGCCAGGTTGTCCAGCTCGGCCCCCATGGCCGAGGCACGGAATTTACGGGCCACCAGACCGTCGAACAGGTCGCAGGTGGCACCGATCAAGAGCAGCACCACCGCGGTGCCGAAGAACTGAGGAACGGCCGCGAACTTCACGCCCGCCTGGAGCTGGTTGATCGCCGACCAGGCCAGCACGCAGACGGCGAGGAAGCCGCACAGGGCGTTGCCGAGGGAGAGAGAGTCCGCAGCCGAGAGCCGGAACGCCTTGCCGACAGGCCCTCGGGGCTCGTCGTCCGTCTCATCCAGCGGCCAGCTCGCGTCAGCCGTGGTCAAGTCCGGTCACCCCCGCGACGGTCCGCTGCCCGACCGACACGGCAGGGGTGATTCCCTCGGGGAGATAGAGGTCCACCCGCGAGCCGAACCGGATGAGCCCGATCCTCTCGGCTCTGGCCACCTTCGCCCCTGCCGTCACGTAGGGCATGATGCGACGCGCGACCGCACCGGCGATCTGGACCAGCTCGATGTCGCCGAGCGCGGTGTCCAGATGCCACACGACCCGCTCGTTCTTGTCGCTGTCCTTGTTGAAGGCGGGCACGAACCCTCCGGCCACGTGCTCCACCGAGGTGACCGTGGCGGCCAGCGGAGCACGGTTGACGTGCACGTCGAGAGGGCTCATGAAGATGGCCACCCTCGTGCGGCCGTCCGGCCAGGGATCGATGCTCTGCACCACGCCGTCGGCGGGCGACAGGATCCGTGCGGGACCTGGCGTGCGCTCGGGGTCGCGGAAGAACCAGAGCATGCCACCGGCGAGCGCGGTCAAGGGAGCCGCCGCCAACGCCCAGCGCCGGTCACGGCGGCTGAGCAGTGAGGTCACTGCGGCGGCGGCCACGGTCGGGAGCAACCACGGGGAGACGCCACGTGCCAGCCGTACCCGGCCTGGCTGGTGGCTTGCAGAATCGTGGGACACGGGGAACCTTTTGTCATGTCTTGCGGCATTAGACCGGTATGTCTACCTGCCTTGAGGCAGGATGCTACCCATCTTCTCTGCCCTTGTATGGCGCAACCAGACAAGCAAAGCCCCTCACACGCCGATCCGCTAGCCCTGCGTGCCACTCGCGGAGGTGGTGATTTCCTTGCTTTCGCGTCCGTCGCGACGGATCTTGATCAGGCTGGCCACGGTGGTGATCACCATGGTGACGCCGATGACCGACAACGACAGCCAGATGGGCACCTCCGGCGCCCAGGAGACGCCACTGGAGTGCAGCGCCTCGAGAATCAGCTTAACCCCGATAAAACCGAGGATGAACGCGAGACCGTAGCTCAGATAGACCAGTCGCTGCAGCAGACCACCCAGCAGGAAGTAGAGCTGACGTAGCCCCATCAGGGCGAACGCGTTGGCGCTGAAGACGATGAAGGCGTCGGTCGTGAGGCCGAAGATCGCGGGAATGGAGTCGAGCGCGAACAGCAGGTCCGTGGTGCCGATGGCGACCATCACGATCAGCAGAGGTGTGACCATGCGCTTGCCGTCGACCTTGACGATGACCTTGGATTCCACGTAGTCGTCGGTGTGCGGCAGCACCCGCCGCGCCCAGCGCAGTACCGCGTTCTCCTTGTACTCGTCCTCGTCCTCGTCGTGGCCGTGCTGGCGGACCAGCTGCACCGCCGTGTAGATCAGGAACAGGCCGAAGACGTAGAACAACCACCCGAAGCTCGCCAGCGCGGCGGCGCCGACGGCGATGAAGGCACCGCGCATGACCAGGGCCATCAGGATGCCGACCAGCAGCACCTTGTGCTGGTGCACCTTGGGCACCGCGAAGCGGGTCATGATGATGTAGAAGACGAAGAGGTTGTCGACGCTCAGGCTGTACTCGGTGATGTAGCCGGCGAAGAACTGACCCGCCGGGGTCGGCCCACCGAAGATCCACAGCACGACGCCGAAGACGACCGCGAGCGTGACGTAGAAGGCGACCCAGAAACCGGCCTGCTTCAGAGAGAACTCTCGGGGCTCACCCCGGTCGACGATCCAGAGATCCAGGGCAAGAACCAGAAGGAGACCACCGATAACGGCAATCCATGCCCAAAAAGGAACAATCACGATGAATAACCCTCCGGCGGCGCGCACGACTGACTGCCGGAGGTCTCTCCCGCCCGCAGAGATCTGGACGCGGACCAACAGCCCCGGGGGCCTCGTGGAGCGAGGCAACACCGTGATGACGAGACTGTCGCGAAGGGATACTCCCCCCCTAACCAAGCCAGTATAGGTGTGACGCTTGGAAGCGCCTAATCCAACGATCAGGCAAGGCGTGGGGATTCGTTTCCCTACCGGCTACCTCCGGGAGAGCCCGTCGTACACCGCCAGCACGGCATCCAGCGCCTGTTCCGGACCGGGCAGTCCGGCGCCCCTCCTGGCAGCCGCCTCGGCCAGGATTCCGGCGAGCTCGTCGTCGGCGAGCAGTCTCTCCGCCGCCTCGCGCATCGCGGCGACATCCCCGTAAGGCACCAGGAGCCCGCCCTCACCCACCATCGACGGGACGCCGCCCACCGCGGTGGCGATCACCGGTGTCCCGGCCCGCAGGGCCTCCTGCACGTTGAGCGGCTGCCCCTCCCATCGGCTGGGCACCAACAGGGCTCGCGCGATACCGAGCAGGTCCACGACGTCGCCGCGGTCACCCAGGAGGCATACCGGCAGGTTCTCCCTGTCGATACGGCCCTGCAGCTCCGCGTGTAACGGCCCCTCGCCGGCGATCAGGAACACCGCCCGAGGCGCGGGGCCGACTGGCGTACGGCCCGCGCCGAGAGTGGCGGCGACGTCGAGCAGGACCTCCAGGCCCTTCTGCTGGGCGAGTCTGGCGACCGTCAGGAAGACGGGCCGATCCCCGATGCCGAGTTCGGCGCGGATCTCTTCCCGCCCGCGCCCCGAGGGGGCCAGCGCGGGCGCGGGCACCACGGCCGGCCCCACATGCCTGGCGCCCAGCTCCGCCATCCGCTCTCCCAGATCGGGAGAGACCACCAGGATCCGATCGGCGCGGCGGGCGACGATCCGTTCGAGAACCCTGTAGACCGCGCCGATCGCACCTGCCGCGGTGGAGGCGTTGTGGAGGGTCACCACCAGGCCTGTCCGGGTTCCGGTCAGGGCGAGCGCGGTCAGCGCACCGGCCCGCAGCCCATGAGCGTGTACGGCGTGCGCTCCCCGCAGCGCCCGCAGGGCCCGCACCGCGCGCAGGTCGCTGCGCGGACGGGGCCGGTCCGAGATCGGCACCGGCACGAACCGCGCCCCGAGCAGGCCGAACCCAAAGGCCTCGTCGGTGTCCGGCGGCCCGGCCACGACCACCTGGTGCCCCCTCCGCACCAGCCCTCCGGCCAGCATCGCCACGTGTCGCCCGACCCCGCCCGTGCTGGTACCCAGCACGAACGCCAGCCGCGAACCCGAGTCAGCCATCGTCAGAGGTCCCTTTCCGCCGTGCCGGACACCCGGCTGAACCGCCTCAGCAGCATCCGGGCATCCGGTCTGTCGATCACCGCGGCGACAGCCGCGAACACCGCCGAGGCGGCCACCGCGGCCACCACCCCGACCACCACGTACATCCAGCGTGACACGTCGCCGAAAGCCGTGACGACGGCGAGACCGGCGCCGTAAGCGGCGATCCCACCGAGCACGGTGGCGAGCAGCGCCCGCCATATTCCGTCGAGCGCCGCCGTACCGACAGCCCCGAGCACCGCGAGCACCAGCAGCCCTCCGCCCACGGTCATGCCGACGGTGCTGCCCAGCGCGAGCTGTCCCACGACGTCGGGCCTGGCGTGGGCGGCACGGGCCAGCAGGATCTGGGCGGCCAGCGCGACGGCCCATCCCGCCACCGACGCGACCGCCGCCGGCCTGCCTCTGCCGTGGGCGTACAGAACCCGCGCGAGATGGAGCATCAGTGCATATCCCGTCAGACCCGGCGCGAACAGCGCGACGGCTCTGGCCATCTCCCCGGGATCCCCACCCGGTGTGCCCTCCAGGAACACCTGGGACACCGGCACGGCGACCGCCGCCATCACCCCGGCCGCCAGGCCCGTCACCAGCAGGATCGCCCGTGTGGTGGAGGAGGCGAGGCCGTCGAAACCGGCCCGGTCACCGTCGGTGGCCCGGGCGGACAGCACCGGGAACGAACTGGTGGCGATCGGCACCACGAGCACCGCGAAGGGGAGCTGGTACAGCGCCCAGGAATAGGTGTAGACACCCGTCGCTCCCGCCCCACCCAGCTCGTTGGCGAGGCGGACCACGACGGTCAGCGCGACCTGCTGGGCGATGAGCACCGCGATGCCCGCGGTGGCGAGCCGCCTCGCGCGGGCCGCGACGCCCGGAGGGAAGGACAGCGAGGGCCGCAGCCGCAACCGCAGCCGGGCCACCGGGCCGGCCACGGTGACCACCATCGCGGCGGCCGCGATCGTCGCGCCGAGGGAGAGAGCCAGCTGCCCCGCCGTCGTGAGACGTGACAGGTCGTGGGCGGCTCCGTTGCCGACCGGTCCGAACACCAGATAGGAGGCGACGATCAGCAGACTGGAGACCAGCGGTGCCAGGGCCGGTCCCATGAACCGCCGGTGGGCCTGGAGCACGCCGTACAGGACCACTGCGAGGCCAAAGAAGATCATGCGCGGGGCGAAGACGACGAGCATGCTCGTCCCGGCCTCGATGACCTGGGAGACATCGCAGTCCCGTACGTTTCCGACCAGCAGCGTGACGATCGGCCCGGCGAACGCGGCGATGAGCAGGGTCAGCGGCACCAGGGCCAGCATCACCCAGGTCAACAGAGCCGACGTGGTCTGGCCGACCTCCGCCCTGGCCTCAGGATCGACGTCGGCCCGTGACGCCGCGGAGGCCAGCACCGGCACCACCATCCCCGCCAGCGCGCCGCCGGCCACCAGCTCGAAGACGATGTTGGGCACATAGTTGGCAGTGTTGTAGGCGGTGCTCAAGCAGAGATTGCCGACCGTCTGCGACTGGACGAGATAACGGCCGAACCCGACTAACCGGGCTGCCACGGTCACGATGCCGATGAGGAGCGCCGCCCCGGCGATCCCCCGGCCGATCTTTCTGGTCATCAGTGGATGGGCGCCTGCTCCACGGGGCGACGGCCGAGCATGTCGATGCGGTTGAGCACGGGGTGACCGGCGATGACCTTGGTAAAACTGATCTTTTCCGAGGCCGCGGTCAGCGCGACCACGGTGCCGAGCACGACCAGGCGTCCGGGGCGGCCGAGAGCGACGGAGGCGGCCAGGCCGAGCAGAGCGCCCAGCGCGTTCGCTCCCGCATCGCCCAGCATCGCCCGCTCACCGAGGTCTTCGTGCAGGAGCGCGACCGCCGCGCCGATGGGCAGCGCGGCCAGCGTGGCCGAGACCGGAGCATTCCGATAGAGACCCGCGGCGAGCAGGGGCGCACCGGTGAGCAGGCCGACCTTGATGGCGCGGCCGGGGCGCAGGTCGAAGAGGTTGGCCAGGTTGGCGCCCCCCGCGACCAGCGCGCCGTTGACCACGGTGTCGACGGGACCGCGGGAGGTCAGCGCTGCGGCGGCCAGGCCCGTCACTCCGATGCCCATGAACTTCATGGTGCCGCTGGTGACCTCACCTTTGGCCAGAGCCCTGAGGTGACCCTTGAAGCCCTTGGAGGACGTCGCACCGTACAGGTCGTCATAGGCGCCGAGACCACCGCTGCCGGCCACGGTCAGCAGGACGGCCGCGCGGATCCTGGCGGGCAGCCCTGGGATCGCGGCGGCGGCCACCCCCGCGCCCACGGCGAAGGCCGGCCCCTCAAGCAGGGTGATGGGCTCGCCCCGGTGGTTGGTCCGGTTCCAGGTCTCCGCGTCGCCGACCGGTGGTCTTCGGGTGAAGGCGACGTAGGCGGCACGGGCGGCCGCCGCGCCGAGAAAGGCTCCGGCCAGGGCTCCGAGAAAAGCACGACGGGCCATTGGGTCATCCTCCGGAGGTGGCCGAGGGGGTGGGGGACGCGCTGGGCTCGATGCCCGAGACACCGGAGCCGATGCCGTACTGCCCCGTGACCCCGGACAATTGCTCCCGTAGAGCGTAGACCACCACGATCCGGCCCGCGGGCATATCGACGTTGTCGACGCTGGAGACCTTCTCCGCGACGGCGGTGTCCTCACGCAGCGCGGCAATCGCCCCGCCCGCCGTGGTGGCGGGCAGAGCACCGGCCAGCACAGCACCTCGGCTGGCCTCGTCCAGGCCCAGGGCCATCGAGACGATCGCGCTCGCCTGCGGAGCGGCGCTCTCCCCGGTGTACGGCTCCGCGGGGGCGATCAGCACGGCCAGGTCCGCACGCTTGGCGGGCTGGTCGGTGACGCTGAGCAGGCCGTCTCGCTGGAAGGCTTCGAGGATCCCGGTCGCCGTGGGGTTCACCTTGCCCACCTGCGCGGGGTCACTGGTCACGATCGCGTCGGCGAGCAACGTGGCCGCCCTGTCATAGGTCGTGCCCTCCACAGGCACGTTCAGGTCCACGGGCTTCACCTCGGTGACCAGTTTGTCGATGGAGGCCATCCGGCCGGGTTCGACGTAGCGGTCGGTGAGGGTGACCCTGCCGGTCACGGTCGCCCCCGACGCGGCGATCACTTCCTGCACCGCCTCGCGCATGCCCGACGTGGCACCGGGGGCCTCCACGATCACGACGCTCTCGGTCGCGAGCGCGTCCTGGACCAGCCGGGGGGTCGCGGCGGTGACGAAGGCGTCATTACCCGTCTGACGGGTCTGAAGGGCCTCGATCTCGTCACGGAGCGCGGTGTTCCCCTTGCTCAACCCGTCGGCGAGGCTCTGGGCCGTCTTGATGGCGGGGTCTTCCAGGAAGCTGGTGCCCAGCACGATGCCGACCGACAACGCGAGGAAGATCGCGACAATGGAGACGAGGTGATAACGGAAATCGATCACGAGAAGAGTCCGACCAACCAGAAGATGAAGCCGTTCCAGCCGTCACGGACGCTGTCCACCCAGATCTTGCCCACCGGGGAGAAGAAGATCGCGACTCCCATGGTGATCAGCGTGGTCGCCACGAGCAGGAGCAGCGAAGGAGTGGAGATCCGGCTGCGGTAGAGCCGGCTGACGCCCTTGGCGTCGACGAGCTTGCTGCCCACCCGGAGACGGGTGAGGAAGGTGCTGGCCATGCCGGAACGGCCCTTGTCGAGAAACTCCACCAAGGTCGCGTGAGTGCCGACGGCGACGATCAGGTCGGCGCCCTTGTCGTCGGCGAGCAGCATCGCGATGTCCTCGCTGGTGCCGATCGCCGGAAAGGTCACGGCGTCGTGGCCGAGCTGCTGGACCCGCTCCAGACCGGGGGCCCGGCCGTCTCTGTAGGCGTGCACGACCAGCTCGGCTCCGGAGGTGAGCGCCTTGGTGGAGACCGAATCGAAGTCGCCCACGATGATGTCGGGCTGGTAACCGGCCTCCATGAGGGCGTCGGCGCCACCGTCGACCCCGATCATGATCGGACGGTATTCGCGAATGTAGGGGCGGAGGACGGCGATGTCCTCCTTGTAGTGGTAACCGCGCACGACGATGAGGACGTGGCGCCCCTCCATGACGGTCCGGATGTCGGGCACCCCGATCCCGTCGATGAGCAGATCACGCTCACGCCGGACATATTCCATGGTGTTGGCCGCGAAGGCCTCGATCTGGATGGTCAGCCCGGCCCTCGCCTCGGCCATCGCGGCCTCGATGGACTCGGCCGTCTGGATGTCGCCCTTGCCGACCAGCTCGTCGTCGAGGTAGACCGCCCCTTCGTGCACCCGGACCAGCTCGCCGTCCTTGACCCGATCGAACAGCTCGGGGGTGGCGTTGTCGATGAACGGCACCCCGGCCTCGACGACGATCTGCGGCCCCAGGTTGGGGTAGCGGCCGCTGATGCCCGCAGCAATGTTGATCACGCTCGCCGCGCCGCACGCGACAAGCGCCTCCGCGCTCACCCGGTCAACGTCAACGTGATCGATAATCGCGATTTCCCCGGGCCTCAGGCGTTTGGTCAGTCCCTTGGTCCGCCGATCGATTCTCGCCACTGCCGTCACCCCGGGAAGGTCCGTGACCTTCCTTCGGCGGAGGTAACCGTTGAGCTTGCTCCGAAGCTCGTCAATCGGCACCTTCATTACGACCATCCTGCCAGAGCAAACGACTGGGAAAGCCAACCCTCCGACAGGATGCCGGATTCGTCATGGAAGATTCCCGCGGGTTCCTGCTCCCCCGAGAGAGGGGAAACAGTCCTCTTCAGGCCTTGTCAGCAGCGGCGATCGCGAGCAGTTCCTCCGCGTGCGCACGGCCCAGCTCCGAGTCCTCCAGCCCCGCGAGCATACGGGAAAGCTCCCGAGCCCTGCTGTCCCTGTCGAGGGCGACCACGCCGCTGCGCACCACGCTGCCGTCGCCGGCCTTCTCCACCACCAGATGCTGGTCGGCGAAGGCCGCCACCTGGGGGAGATGAGTGACGACTATCACCTGCGCGGTGCGGGCCAGCTGCGCCAGCCGACGGCCGATCTCCACCGCGGCTTTGCCGCCCACGCCCGCGTCGACCTCGTCGAACACGAACGTCGGCACCGGGTCGGCACCGGCGAACACGACCTCGATGGCGAGCATCACCCGGCTCAGCTCACCTCCGGACGCGCCCTTGTTCAGCGGCAGCGGAGGAGAGGCGGGGTGCGGGGACATCCGCAGCTCGACCTCGTCGACACCGTGCGGGCCGAAGTCACCGGTATCCGTCAGGCCGACCACCACCCGGGCGTGTGGCATGGCCAGCGCGGTGAGCTCCTCGGTGACGGCCCCCCCGAACCGTTCGGCGGCGGTCGTCCGGATCCGGGTCAGCTCTGCGGCCAGCTCGGTGAGCCGCCCGGTGAGCTCCTCATACTCGCGGGTGAGGTCACCGATCCGCTCGTCGTCTCCTTCGAGCTCGGCGACGCGCAGCGCGGCCTGGGCCGCCCAGGCCAGCACCACGCCGGTGTCCTGGCCGTACTTGCGCACGAGGCCTGCCAGCACGGACTGGCGCTCCTGCACCACCGAGAGACGGACCGGGTCGGCCTCCACCGACTCAGCGTAGGAGGCCAGCTCGGTGGCGACATCGGAGATGAGGTAACCCGCCTCGGCGAGCCTGTCGGCGATTCCGGCCAGCACCGGGTCGAACTCCCGGACAGCCTCGACGGCCGTGCGGGCCTGGCCGACCAAGGTGACGGCATCCTGCATGGCCTGCTCGCTGGACATGGGGTCACCGAGCAGGGCCCGGTGCGCCACCTCCGCCGCGTTCCTGAGGGAGTCGGCGTGGGAGAGCCGTTCCATCTCCTCGCGGAGCTCGACGTCCTCGCCCGGCTTGGGGTCGGCCCTCTCGACCTCTTCGAGCCCGAATTTGAGTAGATCGGCCTCCCGGGCGCGCTCCTGGGCTCTGGCGGTGAGTTCGGCCAGCTGGTCGGCGACCTGCTTGTGCCGTTTATAGACATTTTCGTACGCCCGCAGCGGCTTGACCAGGTCCTCACCCGCATAGCGGTCGAGAGCAGCACGCTGGCGGCCGGGCTGGAGCAGCCGCTGCTGGTCCATCTGGCCGTGGACGGCCACCAGGTCCTCGGCAAGGTAGGTGAGCGTGCCCACGGGGACGGCACGACCCCCCAGCCAGGCGCGGCTGCGGCCCTCGGCGGAGACCGTACGCGAGATGATCAGCTCCCCGTCCTCGACCACACCACCCACGTCCTGCACCTGCTGGGCAACCCTGCCCGCCGGGTCGACCACGAGCGTGCCCTCGACGGTGGCCTTGTCCGAGCCGGGCCGGACGCGAGCGGGGTCCGCCCGGCCGCCGAACAGCAGCCCCAGGCCGGTCACCACCATGGTCTTGCCCGCACCGGTTTCGCCCGTGAGCACGGTGAATCCCGGCGACAGCACCAGGACGGCCTCGTCGATCACACCGAGCCCTTGGATGCGGACCTCCTCGACCCTGGGTCGCACTGGCCCCTCCCGTCACATCGAATTCACCGAACATCAGTGCGGTGCGCGGGCACGATCCTACGCGCTTGGGCCGGGAATCGCCCGGACGCGCTACGGCCTCGTACGGCCCCGCCACCCCTGCACAGGAAGATCGAATTTGGCGACCAGCCTGTCGGTGAACGGCGCCCCGGTGTCCTCCAGACCATGGAGCCGCGCCAGCCGTACCGGCACCTCACCCCGCCGGAACTCAACCCGCGCTCCGGCGGGCAGGTCGAACCTGCGGCGGCCATCGCACCACAGCACCGCCCCGGCCGTGTCCGGCTGGACCTCCAGAGCCAGTGTGGAGCGGGGGGAGATCACCAGCGGCCGGGAGAACAGCGCGTGGGCACTGATCGGAACCAGCAGCAGCGCCTCCACCTCCGGCCAGACCACCGGCCCGCCAGCCGAGAACGCATAAGCGGTGGAACCGGTCGGCGTGGCACAGATGACCCCGTCACACCCCCAGCGCGACAGCGGCCGCCCGTCGATCTCGGCGACCGCCTCGAGCATCCGGTCGTTCTTCTCCACGGTGGCCTCGTTGAGCGCCCAGGTGTCGGCCAGCAGCCGCCCGTTGAGGCGGGCGGTGACATCGATGGTCATCCGCTCCTCCACGTCGTAGCGCTCCTGGAGCACGCAGTCCACCGTGACCGTCAGATCCTCGGCCTCGGCCTCGGCCAGGAAACCGACGTGCCCGAGGTTGACGCCGAGCAGCGGCACACCGGCGGGGCGGGCGAGTTCGGCGGCCCGCAGAAGGCTGCCGTCACCACCGAGCACGATCATCATCTCGGCATCCTGGACGGCTGTGGCGCTCGCGGGCACCACATCGGCGCCCGCGCACGCGATGGCATCCGCCTCGGCGTTGAGGATACGCACGGTCAGCCCGGCGTCCAGCAGCCGGCCGATCACCACCCGAGCGGCCTCCACGGCCGCGCCTCGCCCGGTATGGGCGGTGACCAGCACGGTGCGCTTCGTAGTCATGTTCACTCTTTCAGGGGATAACTACTACCGAGGACCCTCTGCCACCGCGCGTTCGATCTCGACGCCGAGGTCCGCGACCGGCGGCGCACCGTCCCCCTTGCCCAGCCAGATGACGTACTCCACGTTGCCCGACGGGCCTGGCAGCGGGCTCGCGGTGACGCCACGCACGGTCAGACCGAGCGTCTGCGCGGTTTCAGCCACATCCTGCACGGCCTGCGCTCGCAGTGCGGGATCACGGACGACCCCTCCCGCCCCGACCCGTTCCTTGCCGACCTCGAACTGCGGCTTGACAAGCATCGCGAAGTCAGCCTGCTCGGCGGCGCATCGGGTCAGGGCGGGCAGCACCAGGCGCAGCGAGATGAAGGAGAGATCGCCGACGACCAGGGTGGGGGCCTCCCCGACCATTTCAGGGGTCAGGTCCCTGACATTGACCCGCTCCATGACCGTGACCCGATCGTCGGTCCGCAACGACCAGGCGAGCTGGCCGTATCCGACGTCGACGGCGAGCACGTGCGCCGCGTCGTTACGGAGCAGCACGTCGGTGAAGCCCCCCGTAGAGGCTCCGGCGTCCAGACAGCGCCGCCCCGCGACGGTCAGTCCCCGTGGCCCGAAGGCCTCCAGGGCGCCGAGGAGCTTGTGCGCCCCCCGCGAGACGTAGTCGGGGCCTTCGGCGGCCTCGGTGACCACAATGGCGGAGGCGGTGTCCACCTGTGTCGCCGGCTTGGCCGCCAACTGTCCGCCTATGCTGACCCGGCCCGCCTCGATGAGCTGGGCGGCCTGTTCTCGGGAACGGGCCAGTTTCCGGCGCACGAGCTCGCTGTCGAGACGCGTCCGTCGGCTCATCGCTGCTGGTCCGGGGTATTTTCCACCGAGGCGAGCGACTGTTCGAGCCCGGTGAACACCTCCTCGAACACACCCACGTGCGCCGAGACGGGCAACGCGCCGAGCTGGGCGAGCCCACCCAGTGCGGTGTCGACCCGCTCCTCGCCGATCTCCTCCGGCAGGTCCGTCATGCGCCCCCTCCGGAGTGCTCTCGGCCGTCATGGTGGTCACACGGGCACGTGGCGCGCGGCCGACTCCGTCCGTGGACGTCCCTGACCGTATCGGAAGCTGTGGCACTCGTCGCCCCGGTATCGTTGCCCAGCTCCGCGGCCGGGCGGCTTCCTCGCCGCCGACCAGGTCGAACGCGCCGGGCAGGCGCCTCGAACGCCATGGCAGAACCGCTCCCCTGCGATGTGTACCCTCGCGTGCCGGATCGCACGTCGTGTTCATGTGAACGCTACCGGAATGCGAGACGGCGATCCCGCCCGCAGACCTGGGAGCATGTCAACGTCGGTAGGTTCGTAGGATTCGGACTGGCCCGAACGGAAGGCCGGTCCGAACGGAAGGGAGTGCCGCACGATGGCAACCGTCGACGAGTGCAGGGTGGCGCTACGCAAACTCGCCGAGCAGTTCGACGAGATCGACCAGGAGAGCCGCAGCAGGCATGTGGTCGAACGCAGTATCAGTTGCCACATCCGCGATCTCGGCGTCACTTTCTACGGCCGCCTCCATCACGGTGGCCTCGGCCCATTCGATGATTCGCCACCCGCTGACGGCAGGTCCGCCGAGGTGAAGCTGACCATCGGCAGTGACGACCTGGTCTCCCTGGTCAACGGGGAGCTCGACATGGGGCGCGCCGTGTTCGGCGGTCGTGTCAAGATCGATGCCAGCTTCGGCGACCTTCTCCGTCTCCGCAAGCTCCTCTGAAGATCCCACCCGGAGGCCGAGCCGGGGACGCGCCGACGTTTCCCCCGAAACGGGCGGGGCGTGGCCGTTCCCTGACCCGGCGGATCTTCTCGGCGAGGGAGGCAAGGAGCCCGTTCTCCCGACGCCCCTTGACGTCACCGGAGTGACGTACGGCCGGTACACACGGAGCCGAGCACGGTCTTCACCGCGTCCTCGTCCGCCTGTCCCTCTCCGGCGGCCTCCCATGTCGCGGCAGAGGCCGCCCGGAGCCCGTTAAGCGGGTCTCCCTGCCCTTCGAGGTGGAGACGGCCCTCCTCCCAGGAGGCCGTCCATCCGTCACAGATCCATCCGCCCTCACTCCGGCGTACTGACGGATAAGGCCTGTGCAGGGCCGACAGGTCGGCTGCGACGTAGGTGGGCCGGTGCCGGGGGCCGGCGGTCAGCAGGTCAAGGGGGCTCGCCACGCCGGTCAGCACCAGCAGGCTGTCCACCCCCGCGTTGGTGGCCCCCTCGATGTCGGTGTCGAGGCGGTCGCCGACCACCAGAGGTCGGGTCGATCCGGTCCGCAGCATCGACTCTCGATGCAACGGCGGCTCGGGTTTTCCCGCGACGATCGGCTCCACCCCGGTCGCCGTGGTGATCACCCGCGTCATCGCGCCGTTCCCCGGCAGTTCGCCCCGGCCGGTCGGCATGGTCGAGTCGGCGTTGGCCGCGACGAACAGTGCGCCCTGCCGCACAGCCAGCGCACCCTCCGAAAGCAGGCCATAGGACAGCCCGGGGGCGATGCCCTGCACCACCGCGACCGGACTGTCCATGGCGGTGCTGACCGGCCGCAGTCCGTGCGCACGCAGGGCGCTACGCAGTCCCATCCCTCCGACCACCAGGACCGCCGCGCCCGGCTCGAACCGTTCGGCCACCAGCCGCGCGGCGGCCTGGGCCGAGGTGACCACGTCCTCAGGGCCCGCCGGGGCTCCGATCTCTCTCAGGTGGTCGGCTATCGCCCCCGGAGTACGCGAGGCGTTGTTGGTGACGTAGGCGAGCCGCACACCGTGTTCCGCCGCCTCGCGCAGCGACTCGGGAGCACCCGGTACGGCATCGCGCCCGAGGTACACCACCCCGTCAAGATCGAGGAGGAGAGTGTCATAGAGGTCAATCAGCGTCTTTACGTCCACACGCTCATTTCATCATCCATGCGGGTCACATCCCACGGGCGCGTAACGTGGCACGGACGCTTTTCAGCGCCGACACGTAGTGCCGCTGATCGGGACGCATGGCCACCGCGATGGCCAGAGGCTCCTGGGCTCCTTCCATGTCACCGGTACGCCACAGGGCGAGACCGAGACCGAAATAGGCATAGTCCTCGGTTGGATTGGCGTCGACGATCCAACGGAAACTGTGAACGGCGTCGGCGTACTGCCGGGAGTTGAACTGAGCACGGGCGAGCGCCTCCCGGATGCTCCGCGACTCCGGCTCGGCGTCGGCGGCACGCTCCAGCAGCGCTACGGCCGCAGCCGGGCTGCCCTCGGTCAGCAGCTTCATCCCGCGTTGAAACCAGTCATAGACGTCCCCGGCCGGAGCGCCCGTCTCTGGGCGGGGGGAATCAGACGGACCGCTACGTCCTTGGACCATACGTGAGGCCTCCTTCATCGACAGACGACGGATCTGACCGATTTCCTGACGGTCCGGCCACCGCCACGCCATCGGAGCGGTCCCTGGACGTTTCAGGCCTTTATGGCAGCATGCCCTCTATGGCGAATCCTGAACTGCCGGTGCCTGACGGGCTGGTACTGCGCCCGTTCCGTGCCCTGCGGTTCACGGTTGACGACCTGGCCAAGGTGACCTCTCCGCCCTACGACCTGATCGCCGAAGCCGACGTGCGAGAGTTGCTCGACTCACATCCAAACAACGTGGTGCGCCTCATCCTTCCCGGCACCGACCGCCACCGGTACGGGGAGGCGCGGGAGACGCTTCGGACCTGGCTTTCCACCGGTGTCCTGGTCGCCGACGAGACCCCCGCCGTATACGTCTACGAGCAGACCGGCCCGGGAGTCCTGCAGCGCGGGCTCATCGGCGACGTGGGCCTGGTCGCTCTGGAGCGGCAGATCATTTTGCCGCACGAAGACGTCATGCCTGGACCGGTCGCCGACCGGCTGGCACTCATGCGCACCACCGAGGCCAACCTGGAACCAATCTTCCTGCTCTACGAGGGCGATGGTGGTATGGCCACCCTCCTTGTGAACCAGATCGCCGACTCCCGAGCGCCACTGGTCGAAGCGGAGACCCGCGACGGAGTAAGGCACCGGCTGTGGGCCATAACCAACCCCCACGAGCTCGCCTCTCTCGACGCCGATCTCCGGACCAGGAAGGCCCTCATCGCCGACGGCCATCACCGCTACGCCACCTACCTCGCCCTCCAGCACGAGCACCACACCCTCAGGCGAGGGCAGCTCGCTTCGGCGGACGACGCGCCCACGCCTGAGCGCCCTATGAGACCGGGCCCCTGGGACTTCGGCCTGGCACTCCTGGTGGACTCCAACGCCTATCCACCGGATCTGAAGGCCATCCACCGAGTCATTCCCGGGCTGCCGCTGGAGGAGGCGGTGACCCGGGCCAAGAGAGCCTGGCACGTGCATGAACACGTCGGCCTCGCCGAGGGGATGGCCGCGCTGAAGGGCTTCACCGGGCCGGCCTACCTGCTGTCCGCCGGAGGCCCGGCATACCTCCTCACCAACCCCGACCCGGATCAGGTGGAGCAGGCCATGCCCACCGGTCGGTCCGCTCGGTGGCGCGCGCTGAACACCTCCGTCCTCGCAGAGTTCCTGCTGCCGAAAATCTGGGGAATGAACGACAACGAGCAGTCGGTGCGCATCGTGCACCACGACCCAGAGAAGGCGGTACGGCTCGCACACGAGTCCGGGGGGACAGCGGTGCTGCTGAACCCACTGACCGTCGACGACGTGCTCGCGGTCGCGGCTCAGAGAGAGCGGGTGCCGCGTAAGTCCACCTCTTTCGGCCCCAAACCCCGCACCGGCCTGGTCCTGCGCACCTTCACCTTCGACTGACCCGCCATCGACCGACCTTCTCCCGGCCCGGTTGGGTGATCATGGGCTGAGTGGTTGCGGGCCGAGCAATCACTCAGGAGCAGTCATCCAAGAGACGGCGCCTCCACATGTCGTGAGACAGAGACCCGCGTGTTTTCCCCAGCGGCATGAAGCGGCTCAGAATCGGCGGGCCCAGATGCCGCCCCCTTCCCCGCCGCGCCGGCCTGGGCCCGCACAAGCGAGCGCACCGGCCTGGGAGAGGTGGGATCTGAAGCCCGGGCCCTCTCGTCGCCGGTCAGAAGCGGGGCGGCCCGGCGCTCCACACGCCTCACTGAACGGACCTCGACCTCGTAACCAGAGGATTTGGCCCCATCATTCCCCCACCATCGGCGACGCAAAGAACCCATGACCTCGACCATGTCGTCAGGTAGCCAGTCGGCCACGGCCCTGGTGACCTCGGGCTCGAACGACACGCAGGGAATGGTGTCCACGCGGGTCCCTCGACCGCGTTGCTGCCGCCGTACGATCATTCTCCAGCTGCCGAGCGTGCTCCCGCTCTGCAGCGACCTGATTCGCGCCGTCTCAGGCAGACGGCCTACCAGGGTGACCTCGTTGCGATCCATCGAATCCTCCTCCGATCTCTGCCGGTCGAGAACGACTCTTTACGATGTGAGCTACGCCGGAATGGCCGAACGCTGTTCTGAGGAAGCCGGTTCCAGTTCTGAGGTGGCCTGTGGACAACATCACCGCCCTCGGCGGAGACGTCTATGAGATCGACACAAGGATGGCCGGATACTCCGGCATCACAGCGGGATATCTGATACTTGGAGACCGTCCATGCCTGGTGGAGACGGGCACTTCCACCTCTGCTCCGGTGGTGCGCGATGCCCTGACCACCCTGGGAGTCGGTCCGAACGACCTCGCCACGGTCGTCGTCACGCATATCCACCTGGACCATGCGGGCGGAGTCGGCGACATCGCCGGGTTCTATCCGCAGGCGGAGATCGTGGTCCACGAGAAGGGAGCGCGGCATCTCGCCGATCCGTCCCGGCTTATGGCCAGCGCACGGATGGTCTGGGGTGACAAGCTGGACACCTTGTTCGGTGAGCTGTCGCCCACGGAATCCTCCCGGATCCGCGCGCTCGGCGACACGGGGACCGTCGATCTCGGCAACGGGCGCACGCTGGACAGCCACTACTCCCCCGGCCACGCCAAGCACCATGTAGGGCTGATCGACTCGGGCACCGGCGACCTCTACGTCGGCGACGCGGCCGGGGTCTACCTCCCTCAGACAGGCGACCTGCGGCCCGCCACACCGCCACCGGACTTCGATCTGCAGACCGCGCTGGATTCGATCGGCCTGTTCGAGGCTCTCGGTCCGCAGCGGCTGCTCTTCAGTCATTACGGGCCAGTGACAGACGTCGAGGAGACCCTGGGACGTTCGGCGGAGGAGTTACGTATCTGGGTCGAGTTGACTCGACAGGCACGCTCGGAGGGCATGGATTTGGATCATGCGGTGGCCATGGTCAAAGAACGCACACAGGAACGCTACGCGGCTCTGAAGGCCGATGACGTGACCGCTGAGCAGTTCGAACTACTCAGCGGCGCTCCGTCCAACGTCGCGGGAATCCTGCACTGGCTGGAGCGGGTCCAGCCATAGGAGACCTCCGTCTTGGGTGAACGGGTCAGTTCACCCAAGACGGAAGAAGCTATTTCTTCTCGGCCTTGCCCTCGTCGGCGTCATCATCATCGTCATCGGCGGGATCGTCGAGGATGTCACCGAAGTCGGGTTCAATGAAGGCCGGGCCGACACCGGCTTCGACCTTGTCCTCGACGGCTGGAGCCTCGTCCCGGTGATTGTCGTCGATGACGGGTTCATCGACGAGATCGTCCTCTGCCTCGATCTCAGCGTCGAGGGCGGCGGCATCGTCAATCTTGACGTCCGCCTCTTCGTCGACGTCCTCATCTTGGAGATCGATGTCGGCGACCAGAAGATCGCCGATTTCCTCGATGTCAAACTGGTCGGCGGCGTCCTCGTCGTCGTCCTCGTCGTCCTCGTCGTCCTCGTCGTCCTCGTCGTCCTCGAGGTCTTCGATGACAGTGCCGGTCAGCTCCGCGTAGCGCTCAGCCGCGTCGGTCTCTCCGTCCTCGTCGAAGTCCACAGCGCGACCGAACCACTCGGCGGCCGGCTCCTCATGACCCGCATCGGCCAAGGCATCGGCGTAGGCGAAAGCCAGACGTGCCGACCAGGGCTGCGGACGGGTGTCGCGCAGTTCCGGTAGACGCTGCAGGGTGATGACCGCGGCGTCCTTCTGACCAAGGTCCCGGCGAGCGCCGGACTCCACGATGGCGAGCTCGATCTTGCCGATCCGGTCGAGACGCTCGGCCTCCTTGGAACGGACGAGGTCCAGGGCACGCTCCGGGCGGCCAAGGCCGCGCTCGCAGTCCGCCATGATCGGCAGGAACGCGTCGGAACCCGTCATACGGCGAGCTGCCCGCAGATCGCTCAGTGCCTCGGCGAAGTGCCCGGCGCGGTAGGCGGCGATGCCAACGGCCTCACGGATGACACCGATCCTGGCGGCGAAGCGACGGGCGACCTTGGTGTGTTCATAGGCCTGCTCAGCGTCGTCCTCACCGAGAGCGCGCTCAGCTGCCACGAGGTGGCGAGAGATTAGATCAGCGAGATCGAGCGGGAGGGAACGCAGCTCTTCGC
Source organism: Streptosporangium album (assembly GCF_014203795.1). Classification (NCBI taxonomy): domain Bacteria; kingdom Bacillati; phylum Actinomycetota; class Actinomycetes; order Streptosporangiales; family Streptosporangiaceae; genus Streptosporangium; species Streptosporangium album. The sequence continues at coordinate 520,382 of NZ_JACHJU010000003.1, forward strand.
GGACGTCCTTGTCGAGCTCTTCCGCGGTGATGTCCGGAGCGAGAGGAGGCAGATCCTCGCGTTCACGGCTCGGGGCCTCATCGCGGCCGGCGGGCTGATCGTCCCGACTGTATCGGGTACGGGAACCGTCGCCTTCACCACGGAATCCACCATCGCGGTCACCGTAGGAACGACGCTCACCACCACCCGGACGGTCGTCACGGTTGAACGGCGGACGCCCACCACGGTCATCGCGGTTGAACGGACGGCGCTCTCCCTGATCACGCGAACCGTACTGGCTGCGCGCCTGGTCACGATCACCGTAGGAACGACGCTCACCACCATCACGCGGCCCCGAGGGACGCTGACCGCCACCGGAACGGTCGTCACGGTTGAACGGCGGACGCCCACCACGGTCATCGCGGTTGAACGGACGGCGCTCTCCCTGATCACGCGAACCGTACTGGCTGCGCGCCTGGTCACGATCACCGTAGGAACGACGCTCACCACCATCACGCGGCCCCGAGGGACGCTGACCGCCACCGGAACGGTCATCGCGGTTGAACGGCGGACGCCCACCACGGTCATCGCGGTTGAACGGACGGCGCTCTCCCTGATCACGCGAACCGTACTGGCTGCGCGCCTGGTCACGATCACCGTAGGAACGACGCTCACCACCATCACGCGGCCCCGAGGGACGCTGACCGCCACCGGAACGGTCATCGCGGTTGAACGGCGGACGCCCACCACGGTCATCGCGGTTGAACGGACGGCGCTCTCCCTGATCACGCGAACCGTACTGGCTGCGCGCCTGGTCACGATCACCGTAGGAACGACGCTCACCACCATCACGCGGCCCCGAGGGACGCTGACCGCCACCGGAACGGTCATCGCGGTTGAACGGCGGACGCCCACCACCATCGCGGTCACCGTAGGAACGACGCTCACCACCACCCGGACGGTCGTCACGGTTGAACGGCGGACGCCCACCACGGTCATCGCGGTTGAACGGACGGCGCTCTCCCTGATCACGCGAACCGTACTGGCTGCGCGCCTGGTCACGATCACCGTAGGAACGACGCTCACCACCATCACGCGGCCCCGAGGGACGCTGACCGCCACCGGAACGGTCATCGCGGTTGAACGGCGGACGCCCACCACCATCGCGGTCACCGTAGGAACGACGCTCACCACCACCCGGACGGTCGTCACGGTTGAACGGCGGACGCCCACCACGGTCATCGCGGTTGAACGGACGGCGCTCTCCCTGATCACGCGAACCGTACTGGCTGCGCGCCTGGTCACGATCACCGTAGGAACGACGCTCACCACCATCACGCGGCCCCGAGGGACGCTGACCGCCACCGGAACGGTCATCGCGGTTGAACGGCGGACGCCCACCACCATCGCGGTCACCGTAGGAACGACGCTCACCACCACGGTTGTCGCGGTAGCCACCAGCTGGGCGATCGCCACGATCGCGGGAACCGTACGAACCACCTGAGCGCTCTTCACGGCGCTCGCCATATCGGGGACCGTCGCCCGGACGCCCCCTGCCGCCACCAGCGCGGTAGCCCCCCTGCCCGCCAGATCCGCGGTTCTCGCCTTCGTCGCGCCGGCCCGCGCCGTCACGCCCATTATCACTGTTCACTTCTGGTCCATTCGTTTGCTCACTCGGCGAGCGCGTCCCGTCTTTTAGACGGATGGGACGATTCGCTGTGCGGGCGGTCTCCGGCCGCGGGGTGCGCCCCGTTCGCTATCGCTGCCCCGCCCTATCGTGGTCTGGCGCGACGAAGGCCACCCGCGTGGGGATGGCCCGGCCTCTCCAGCCTAGCAAGCCCCTCAAAGTCCATACGCCTTCTGCTTCACACCCAGGGTGATCACCTCATCGATAGCCCCGATTCGATCAAGATCGGAGCTATCCCGATAATCCCAAAAAGGTACTCCTGAGGGCATGCGGCCGGGAAACAGAAAAGGCCACCCCGAAGGATGGCCTTTCCCAAAAGATTGTCCGGCGGCGACCTACTCTCCCACACCGTCCCCGGTGCAGTACCATCGGCGCTGAAGAGCTTAACTTCCGGGTTCGGAATGTAACCGGGTGTTTCCCCTTCGCCATAACCGCCGTAACACTATGAAACTATCAAACACACAACGGTGCCTGCTGTTTCAGAATTGCATAGTGGACGCGGGCAACAACCCTGGCTTCGCGCTGCTCCGGACCCGGCGAAGGGACAGAGCGCTGCAGAAACCAAGCTTATGCTTTGTGGTCAAGTCCTCGGCCTATTAGTACCGGTCAGCTCCACACGTTACCATGCTTCCACCTCCGGCCTATCAACCCAATCGTCTATTGGGAGCCTTACCCACTCTCATGGTGGGAGACCTCATCTCAAGGCGAGCTTCCCGCTTAGATGCTTTCAGCGGTTATCCCTTCCGAACGTAGCCAACCAGCCGTGCTCCTGGCGGAACAACTGGCACACCAGAGGTTCGTCCGTCCCGGTCCTCTCGTACTAGGGACAGCTCCTTTCAAGTCTCCTGCGCGCGCAGCGGATAGGGACCGAACTGTCTCGCGACGTTCTAAACCCAGCTCGCGTACCGCTTTAATGGGCGAACAGCCCAACCCTTGGGACCTACTCCAGCCCCAGGATGCGACGAGCCGACATCGAGGTGCCAAACCATCCCGTCGATATGGACTCTTGGGGAAGATCAGCCTGTTATCCCCGGGGTACCTTTTAGCCGTTGAGCGACGGCGCTTCCACAAGCCACCGCCGGATCACTAGTCCCAGCTTTCGCTCCTGCTCGACCCGTCGGTCTCACAGTCAAGCTCCCTTGTGCACTTACACTCGACACCTGATTGCCAACCAGGCTGAGGGAACCTTTGGGCGCCTCCGTTACTCTTTAGGAGGCAACCGCCCCAGTTAAACTACCCACCAGACACTGTCCCTGATCCGGATCACGGACCGAAGTTAGACGTTCAAAACGACCAGAGTGGTATTTCACCAATGACTCCACCACCACTAGCGTAGCGGCTTCACCGTCTCCCACCTATCCTACACAAGACGTTCCAAACGCCAATGTCAAGCTATAGTGAAGGTCCCGGGGTCTTTCCGTCCTGCTGCGCGTAACGAGCATCTTTACTCGTAGTGCAATTTCGCCGGGTCTGCGGTTGAGACAGCGGGGAAGTCGTTACGCCATTCGTGCAGGTCGGAACTTACCCGACAAGGAATTTCGCTACCTTAGGATGGTTATAGTTACCACCGCCGTTTACTGGCGCTTAAGTTCTCAGCTTCGCCACCCCGAAAGACAGCTAACCGGTCCCCTTAACGTTCCAGCACCGGGCAGGCGTCAGTCCGTATACATCGTCTTACGACTTCGCACGGACCTGTGTTTTTAGTAAACAGTCGCTTCCCCCTGGCCTCTGCGACCCCCACCAGCTCCGAGTGCAAGACTCATCACCAGCGAAGGCCCCCCTTCTCCCGAAGTTACGGGGGCAATTTGCCGAGTTCCTTAACCACAGTTCACCCGATCGCCTTGGTATTCTCTACCTGACCACCTGAGTCGGTTTCGGGTACGGGCCGCCACGACACTCACTAGAGGCTTTTCTCGGCAGCATAGGATCACCCACTTCGCCACAATCGGCTCGGCATCACATCTCAGGATACACAAGAGGCGGATTTACCTACCTCTCTCCCTACATGCTTACCCCAGGACTACCATCGCCTGGGCTGGGCTACCTTCCTGCGTCACCCCATCGCTTACCTACTACCAGATCAGGCCAGGCGTTCAGCCTCACCCACACCCCGAAGGGCGTCAGGGACTTAAGGACCCTTAGTATCACTGGATTCAGTATTGGCGCATCGCAGCGGGTACGGGAATATCAACCCGTTGTCCATCGACTACGCCTGTCGGCCTCGCCTTAGGTCCCGACTTACCCTGGGCGGATTAGCCTGGCCCAGGAACCCTTGGTCATCCGGCGCAGAAGTTTCTCACTTCTGATTCGCTACTCATGCCTGCATTCTCACTCGCACAGCCTCCACAACTAGATCACTCTGCTGCTTCGCCGGCTGCACGACGCTCCCCTACCCATCCACACACCTAGACAGACAAGCTGCCAAGCTAACATGTGAATGCCACGACTTCGGCGGTGTACTTGAGCCCCGCTACATTGTCGGCGCGGAATCACTTGACCAGTGAGCTATTACGCACTCTTTCAAGGATGGCTGCTTCTAAGCCAACCTCCTGGTTGTCACTGCGACTCCACATCCTTTCCCACTTAGCACACGCTTAGGGGCCTTAGTCGGTGGTCTGGGCTGTTTCCCTCTCGACTACGGAGCTTATCCCCCGCAGTCTCACTGCTGCGCTCTCACTTACCGGCATTCGGAGTTTGGCTGACGTCAGTAACCTTGTCGGGCCCATTAGCCATCCAGTGCTCTACCTCCGGCAAGAAACACGCAACGCTGCACCTAAATGCATTTCGGGGAGAACCAGCTATCACGGAGTTTGATTGGCCTTTCACCCCTAAACACAGGTCATCCCCCAGGTTTTCAACCCTGGTGGGTTCGGTCCTCCACGCGGTCTTACCCGCGCTTCAACCTGCCCATGCCTAGATCACTCCGCTTCGGGTCTACAGCATGCGACTCAAACGCCCTATTCAGACTCGCTTTCGCTACGGCTACCCCACACGGGTTAACCTCGCCACACACCATAACTCGCAGGCTCATTCTTCAAAAGGCACGCAGTCACATCACAGACGTCCGAAAACGTCTACGCTCCTACGGCTTGTAGGCACACGGTTTCAGGTACTATTTCACGACCCCTCACCGGGGCGCTTTTCACCTTTCCCTCACGGTACTTGTTCACTATCGGTCATCAGGGAGTATTTAGGCTTACCAGGTGGTCCTGGCAGATTCACACAGGATTTCTCGGGCCCCGTGCTACTTGGGATCCCCTCAAACAGTCGACAAGATTTCGCCTACCCGGCTCTCACGGTCTACGGCGCAACTTCCCAGAAGCTTCGACTATCCCATCGATTTCTCACTGTCTGGAGAAACGGCAGCTCCCCCCAGAGGGTCCCACAACCCCGCACACGCAACGCCTGCCGGCTATCACACGCATACGGTTTAGCCTGATCCGCTTTCGCTCACCACTACTCACGGAATCACTAAATTGTTTTCTCTTCCTACGGGTACTGAGATGTTTCACTTCCCCGCGTTACCACCAACCGCCCTATACATTCAGACGGAGGCAACACCACATGACTGGTGCTAGGTTTCCCCATTCGGACATCCCCGGATCAAAGTCAGGTTGGCGACTCCCCGGGGCTTAACGCAGCCTCCCACGTCCTTCATCGGCTCCTGATGCCAAGGCATCCACCGTGTGCCCTAAAAAACTTGGCCACAAAGATGCTCGCGTCCACTATGCAAATCTCAAACAACAGACAGCAACCAAACCCACCCCACCACCAACACCCATCACCCGATGAGCTGGTCTGGCAGGAGGCCGGCCCCGCACGAGGTCAAACAGACAGCAAACCCGCCACAGCGGGCCCGCCTCAATGTCCGTTTCCTCAGGACCCAACAGTGTGTTCAACCAGCCCGAACCCCCGACACCCCGTTCCCACTCCCTCCACGAAGAGGGCGGTACTAGCGGCCCGGCGACCCGGTCCGGCTGACTAGCCAGTGCTCCACTAATGAGCGCGCCGAGCGTGGAACGTTCGCCCACGGACACGGCATGAACCACAGACCACCACGTGGCCTGCAGCCGATGCTCCTTAGAAAGGAGGTGATCCAGCCGCACCTTCCGGTACGGCTACCTTGTTACGACTTCGTCCCAATCGCCAGCCCCACCTTCGACCGCTCCCCCCAGCAAGCTGGTTGGGCCACGGGCTTCGGGTGTTGCCGACTTTCGTGACGTGACGGGCGGTGTGTACAAGGCCCGGGAACGTATTCACCGCAGCGTTGCTGATCTGCGATTACTAGCGACTCCGACTTCATGGGGTCGAGTTGCAGACCCCAATCCGAACTGAGACCGGCTTTTTGGGATTCGCTCCACCTCACGGTATCGCAACCCTCTGTACCGGCCATTGTAGCATGTTTGCAGCCCAAGACATAAGGGGCATGATGACTTGACGTCATCCCCACCTTCCTCCGAGTTGACCCCGGCAGTCTCCAATGAGTCCCCACCACCCCGAAGAGCGTGCTGGCAACATTGAACAAGGGTTGCGCTCGTTGCGGGACTTAACCCAACATCTCACGACACGAGCTGACGACAGCCATGCACCACCTGTCACCCGATCCGAAGAGGCACCCATCTCTGAGTGTTTCCGGGCGATGTCAAGCCTTGGTAAGGTTCTTCGCGTTGCGTCGAATTAAGCAACATGCTCCGCCGCTTGTGCGGGCCCCCGTCAATTCCTTTGAGTTTTAGCCTTGCGGCCGTACTCCCCAGGCGGGGCGCTTAATGCGTTAGCTACGGCGCGGAAACCGTGGAAGGTCCCCACACCTAGCGCCCAACGTTTACAGCGTGGACTACCAGGGTATCTAATCCTGTTCGCTCCCCACGCTTTCGCTCCTCAGCGTCAGGTAAGGCCCAGAGAACCGCCTTCGCCACCGGTGTTCCTCCTGATATCTGCGCATTTCACCGCTACACCAGGAATTCCGTTCTCCCCTACCTACCTCTAGCCAGCCCGTATCGAATGCAGACCTGGAGTTAAGCCCCAAGCTTTCACACCCGACGTGACAAGCCACCTACGAGCTCTTTACGCCCAATAATTCCGGACAACGCTTGCGCCCTACGTATTACCGCGGCTGCTGGCACGTAGTTAGCCGGCGCTTCTTCTGCAGGTACACGTCAACTTCGTCCCTGCTGAAAGAGGTTTACAACCCGAAGGCCGTCATCCCCCACGCGGCGTCGCTGCGTCAGGCTTTCGCCCATTGCGCAATATTCCCCACTGCTGCCTCCCGTAGGAGTCTGGGCCGTGTCTCAGTCCCAGTGTGGCCGGTCGCCCTCTCAGGCCGGCTACCCGTCGTCGCCTTGGTAGGCCGTTACCCCACCAACAAGCTGATAGGCCGCGAGTCCATCCCCAACCGAAAAAACTTTCCACCACCATCCCATGCGAGAAGTGGTCGTATCCGGTATTAGACCCAGTTTCCCGGGCTTATCCCAGAGTCAGGGGCAGGTTACTCACGTGTTACTCACCCGTTCGCCGCTCGAGTACCCCGAAGGGCCTTTCCGCTCGACTTGCATGTGTTAAGCACGCCGCCAGCGTTCGTCCTGAGCCAGGATCAAACTCTCCAAACAATGTTTGAGAAGTTTCTCCCGGCTGAAAGCACCCGCATCAACATGCGGATGTATCAACCAAAGGAATCCGTCCTCCCACCACAGGCGGGTCGGACGGGGTTGTGCTTCATGCACTGGCTTTTAACACACTGTTGAGTTCTCAAGAAACGGACGCGTTCTCCGTCACCGTTACCTTGCGGTCTCGGCTCCGGGGCGTTCCGTTCGTTATTTCAATCTTAGCCCGTCCGTTGCGCTTGTGTCAAACAGCTTGTTTTGAGCTACTTGTCACAAGACGGTCAAGTCTTGCTAAGATTTTCCATACCCCCCCTCGGGGGCAACCCTCTAAACTTACCTAAACATTTCGGCAGCGTCAAATCGACCAGAATTTGGTGATCTTCACGGGAGCCGGAAGCTGAGATCCGTTCAGTGGGGTTCGGCCCCGGGACTCGTCCGCCGATCCGGCGTCCGTCTCGCTCCTGAGGCATTGAGAATGCTAGGCGGCCTTCAGGACCTCGTCAAATCAGCCGTATCCGAAGGGATCGCAGGTCAGCGACGAGCTTGCAGGGAGCCTGATCTCTTCGCTACCCGAACGTTATCGAACCAACAACGGACGCCCCGGCCAGAGGCCGGGGCGTCCGTTGTACAGACCGGGATCAACCGCACACCATGTGCGTGAAAGATCAAGAAGCGATGACCTCGACACCGCCGATGGAGCGCTTGCCGCGGCGCAGCACCAGGAAACGGCCGTGCAACAGGTCGTCGGCCGAGGGCACATAGGCCTCATCCGTGATCTTCACGTTGTTGAGGTACGCACCGCCCTCCTTGACCGCGCGGCGGGCGGCGGACTTCGACTCCACCAGTCCACTCTCGGCAAGCAGTTCGACGAACGAGGCCCCCAGTGCGGGGACCTCGGCACGCGGCACCTCGGCAAGTGCCTCCCCCAGCGTCCGGGCGGGCAGGTCGTCCAGCGAGCCCTGACCGAACAGGGCCGCCGAGGCCGCGACCACTGCGGCGCACTCCTCGGTGCCGTGCAGCAGTGTGGTGAACTCCGTCGCGAGCGCGCGCTGGGCCTCCCGCGCGGCGGGCCGCTCGGCGGCCGCCTTCTCCAGCTCCTCGATCTCCTCACGGGACTTGAAGCTGTAGATCTTGAGGAACTTCACGACGTCACGGTCGTCCGCGTTGAGCCAGAACTGGTAGAACGCGTACGGCGAGGTCATCTCCGGGTTGAGCCATACCGCACCGCCGGCCGTCTTGCCGAATTTCGTCCCGTCGGTCTTGGTGATCAACGGCACGGTCAGCGCGTGCACGTGCTTACCGGTCACCCTGCGGATCAGATCGGTTCCGGCGGTGATGTTGCCCCACTGGTCGCTGCCGCCGATCTGCAATGTGCAGTCGTGCCGCCTGTTCAGCTCCAGGTAATCGTTGGCCTGCAGGATCTGGTAGCTGAACTCGGTGTAGCTGAGCCCGTCGCCGCCGAGGCGGGCTGAGACCGACTCCCGGGCGAGCATGCGATTGATCGGGAAGTGCTTGCCGACGTCACGCAGGAAGTCGATCGCGGACATGCCCTCGGTCCAGTCGAGGTTGCTGACCAGGATCCCCCCGGTCTCTTCGGAGAAGTCGAGGAACTTCTCCAGCTGGACGCGGATCCGCGCGACCCATTCGGCGACGACCTCGGAGGAGTTGAGCGAGCGCTCGGTGCTCCGGCCGCTGGGATCACCGATCAGGCCGGTCGCACCGCCCACCAGGCCGACGACCCGGTGACCTGCCCGCTGCAGACGGGTGAGGGTCAGCAGGGGGACCAGGTTGCCGACGTGAAGCGAGGGCGCGGTCGGGTCGAACCCGCAATAGACCGTGATCGGACCCTCGGCCATCGCCGCACGCAGGGCGTCGATGTCGGTGGACTGCGCGATCAGGCCGCGCCAGGCGAGGTCATCCAGAATGTCGGTCACGATCCTTGCTTTCCAATGCTCGAAGGGACAATTGTCGCTCCCGTACAGCCTGCCCGATCACAGCACCACCGCGCCACTCATAACCCTTTTCACGCCCGGACGACCAGCGCGAACGGGCGGGCAGCAGGAATTCATCGGCGGCGCGGGACGTGTGGCCGGTACGGCGAGACGGTGGGGTCGGCGGCGATCCAGAAACGCCAGGGGGTCTCCTGCCCCGACGAGACTCCGGTGCGCGGCCCCGACATGATCGCCCCAGGCTTGGGAGGATCGCCTTCCAGCACGCCGACCGGACCGGGAGGGCAGACGTCGAGCCCGTCGTGTTCCCGGGTGAAGCCGAGTGCCACGGCCAGGCGTGCGGGCCCGCGTGCGAGGTCGCGTGCGGTGACGGTGCGGCCGGCACCCGCCGTCCGGCGGGCCAGGGCGACCTCGGCTCCGGCGACCACCTCGCCGGCTCGCAACAGCACGCCCGATCCCACCCCTTCGGGGAGACAGACGAGGTTGGCGCAGAAGTGCATGCCGTACGTGAAGTAGACGTACAGATGCCCCGGCGGCCCGAACATCACCGCGTTACGCGGGGTGCGGCCCCGGTATGTGTGGGAGGCGGGGTCCTCTCCGGGCATGCCGTACGCCTCGACTTCGGTGAGGCGGACCGACACCGGACCGTGGGAGATCACCCGTCCCAGGAGGTCGGGAGCGACCTCGGGGCCGGGCCGGTCGAAGAACTCCCGTGTCAGAGGCGCGGACCCGGCGGGCAGGTGCCCGCCGAGTCCGTCTGCCCACATCAGTTCCCGCTCGCCCAGGTGGCCTGGGCGTCGACGGTCTCGCGCAGCTCGGCGAGCTGGTCACGGACCCGGTCGGGGGCCGTGCCGCCATGTGCCTTACGGGCCGCCAGTGCGCCCGGCACCGAGAGCACCTCGCGCGAATCAGGGGTGAAGTGCGGCGAGACCTTGGCGAGCTCATCGTCGGTGAGCTCGCCGAAGTCCTTGTCGTTGACCTGGCACCAGACCACCAGGTGGCCGACCGCCTCGTGCGCCTCGCGGAACGGGACACCCCTGCGGACCAGCAGTTCGGCCAGGTCGGTGGCCAGCGCGAACCCGTCGGGGGCCGAGGCCTCCAGCTTGGCGGTGTTGACGCGCATGGTGGCGACCAGTCCGGCCACGGCGGGAAGGACCAGCAGCAGGGTGTCGACGGAGTCGAACACCGGCTCCTTGTCCTCCTGCAGGTCGCGGTTGTAGGTCAGCGGAAGGCCCTTGAGGGTCGTCAGCAACGACACGAGGTTGCCGATGAGACGGCCGCTCTTACCCCGTGCGAGCTCTGCGACGTCCGGGTTCTTCTTCTGCGGCATGATCGACGAGCCGGTGGAGTAGGCGTCGTCCATCTCGATCCAGCGGAACTCCTGTGAGGCCCACAGGACGATCTCCTCGCCCAGCCGCGACAGGTGCATGCCGATCATGGCCGCGTCGAAGAGGAACTCCGCGGCGAAGTCACGGTCGGCGACCGCGTCCATCGAGTTGGGCGCGGCGGAGTCGAAGCCGAGCTCCCTGGCCACGGCCTGCGGGTCCAGTGGCAGCGACGATCCGGCGAGCGCGCCGGATCCGAGCGGGGAGACGGCCGCCCGCCTGTCCCAGTCACGCAGCCGCTCGACGTCGCGGGCGAAGGCGTGCACGTGGGCCAGGAGCTGGTGGCCGAAGGAGACGGGCTGGGCGTGCTGCAGGTGGGTCATTCCGGGAGCGGCCGTCTCGGCGTGCTCCTCGGCCTGGCTCATCAGCGCGGTCTCCAGCTCGACGAGCCGGGAGACGATGTGCCTGACGTGGTCGCGGAGGTAGAGGCGGAGGTCGGTGGCCACCTGGTCGTTGCGGCTACGGCCCGCGCGGAGCTTGCCGCCGAGCGTGCCCAGGCGCTCCAGCAGGCCGCGTTCCAGCGCGGTATGGACATCCTCGTCGGCCACGGTCGGCCGGAACTCACCCGCCTTGCAGGCCCGATCGAGGTCGTCCAGGGCTGCGATCATGCGCCCCAGCTCCTCCTCGGTGAGCAGCCCGGCGCGGTGCAGCACGCGGGCGTGCGCGCGCGAGGCGAGCAGATCGTACGGCACGAGCCGCCAGTCGAAGTGCACGCTCACCGAGAGCCTGGTCAGCGCGTCGGCCGGCCCTCCCTCGAACCGGCCGCCCCACAGCCGCATCGGCTTACCACCATCAGTCACCGTTGTTCTCCCTCCCAGTTCAATCCGCGACCATAGCCCAATCAGGCCAGTCGGGCGTCCCGGGCGGCCGCGATCTTCGAAGGCAGGCTCCACAGCTCGACGAAGCCCTTGGCGAGTGACTGGTCGAAGGTGTCGCCGGTGTCGTAGGTGGCGAGGTTGAAGTCGTACAGCGAGGCTTCGGAGCGGCGGCCGGTTACCGTGGCCCTGCCGCCGTGCAGGGTCATCCGGATCTCGCCGGTGACGTGCTGCTGGGCCTCGGCGATGAAGACGTCCAGGGCCTTCTTCAGCGGGGAGAACCAGAGGCCGTCGTAGACGAGCTCGCCCCAGCGCTGGTCCACCGACCGCTTGAACCGGGCGAGATCCCGCTCGACGGTGACGTTCTCCAGCTCCATGTGGGCGGTGATCAGCGCGATGGCGCCGGGCGCCTCGTAGACCTCGCGGGACTTGATGCCGACGAGCCGGTCCTCCACCATGTCGAGGCGGCCCACGCCCTGGGCGCCGGCGCGCTGGTTCAGCTCGGAGATGATCTGGAACGGGGTCAGGTGCCGCCCGTCCAGTGCCACCGGGACACCCTTGACGAAACTGACGATGACCTCGTCGGCCTCGCGCGGCTGGGACGGGTCGGCGGTGTAGGAGTAGACCTCTTCGGTGGGGCCGTTCCAGACGTCCTCGAGGAAGCCGGTCTCGACGGCCCGCCCCCAGATGTTCTGGTCGATCGAGAAGGGGTTCTTCTTGGTGGTCTCGATCGGGAGACCCTTCTCCTCGGCGTAGGCGATCGCCTTGTCCCGGGTCCATGCGTAGTCGCGGGCCGGGGCGATGACCTTGACCTCGGGGAAGAGCGCGGCCAGGCCGGCCTCGAACCGGACCTGGTCGTTGCCCTTACCGGTGCAGCCGTGCGAGACGTGCGTGCCGCCGAACTCCTTGGCCGCGGCCGCCAGGTGCTTGACGATCAGCGGCCGCGACAGCGCTGAAACCAGCGGGTAACGGTCCATGTAGAGGGCGTTGGCCTGCAGGGCGGGCACGCAGAAGTCGGCGGCGAACTCCTCGCGGGCGTCCACGACGACGGACTCGACGGCGCCGCAGTCGATGGCCCGCTTGCGGATGATCTCCATGTCCTCGCCGCCCTGGCCGACGTCGACGGCCACGGCGATGACTTCGGCGCCGGTCTTCTCGGCGAGGAAGGGAATGGCAACGGAGGTGTCGAGGCCGCCGGAGAAGGCGAGTACGACTCGGTCAGTCATGATCAGTTTCTCCAAAGTCTTTTTTCATCACAGGTGTGGAAGGAGCTGGTATGGCCCGCCGGAGCGGGCTAGATACGTCGGTCCGCGTGCCGGAGCAGGGCCTCCGCGACCATCTCTCCGCCCATCGGGTCCCGGCTGATGACGAGGATCGTGTCGTCTCCGGCCACCGTGCCGAGGATGGACTTCCAGTCGGCGTGGTCGATGGCGGAGGCGAGGAACTGGGCGGCACCCGGCGGCGTGCGGACGATCACCAGGTTGGCGGACGCCTCGGCGGAGACGAGCAGCTCCTCGGCGAGCCTGCCGAGCCGGGCGGCCGGCGTCTCGCCGCCGCCGAGCCGGGTCAGCGGGATTCGGCCACCGCCCTCGCCCGGGAGGGCGTAGACCAGCGAGCCGTCCTCCGCGCGCAGCTTGAGCGCGCCGAGTTCGTCCAGGTCCCTGGAGAGGGTGGCCTGGGTGACCTCCACCCCGCTCTCCAGCAGGAGCTTGGCGAGTTCGGGCTGGGAGCGGACCGGCTGCCGCTGCAGGAGGTCGGCGATCCGCGCCTGGCGGGCGACCTTGGTCATGGGAATCATCGGGTGGCCTCTTCTGCGGGCCTCATGACAAGCGTGCCACGCGCGTCGGCGCCCGCTGCGCGCCGGGGCGCCGAGATCAGCCAGTGCAGCAGGGCCTTCTGAGCGTGCAGCCGGTTCTCTGCCTGGTCCCACACCAGGCTCTGCGGCCCGTCGAGGACGTCGGCGGATATCTCCAGGCCGCGGTAGGCGGGCAGGCAGTGCAGCACGATCGAGCCGGGGGCCGCCCGGCTCATCAGGTCGGCGTCGACCTGGAAGGGGCTCAGGTCGGCGACCCGCTGCTCCTTGCCGTCCTGGCCCATCGAGACCCAGGTGTCGGTGGCGATCACGTCCGCGCCGGCGGCGGCCGTGCCCGCGTCGGGCAGCACGGCGACCGATCCGCCGGTCTGCGCGGCGATCTCACCGGCCCGCCGCAGGATCTCCGGATCGGGCTGGTATCCGGCCGGGGTGCCGATCCGCACGTGCATGCCGGCGACGGCTCCGCCGAGCAGGTAGGAGTGGGCCATGTTGTTGGCGCCGTCTCCGAGATAGGCCAGGGTGAGGCCTGCGGTCCTGCCGAAGTGCTCCCTGACGGTCTGCAGGTCGGCAAGGATCTGGCAGGGGTGGAACGCGTCGGTGAGCGCGTTCACCACCGGCACGGAGGACGCGGAGGCCATGGCCTCGATCCTCTCCTGTCCCGAGGTCCGCCACACGATGGCGCCGACCTGGCGCTCCAGGACTCGGGCGGTGTCCTCGATGGACTCGCCGCGGCCCATCTGCGACGATCCGGCGTCGATGACCAGGGGCAGGCCGCCAAGCTCGCCGACTCCGGCGGAGAAGGAGACCCGGGTCCTGGTGGACGGCTTGTCGAAGATCAGGGCGACGGTCCGCGGGCCGTCGAAGGGCCGGTAGCCGTAGCGGTCCTTCTTCATGGCCTCCGCCAGCTCGAGCACCTCGGCCTGCTCGGCCGGCGACAGGTCGTCGTCCCGGAGGAAGTGCCTGCTCTGCGGGGAGTCCACGCTGTTCTCAGTCATTGGCGGCCTCGTCGAGGATGGTGGGGAGCGCGGACACGAAGGTGGTGAGCTGTTCGGAGGTGGTCACCAGCGGGGGGGCCAGTCGTACCGCGTCGGGCTGGAGGGCGTTGACCAGGAAACCGGCCTTCTGCGCCGCCGCCTGGACCCGCGCGGAACGGTCTCCGGTCAGCACGACGGCCAGCCACAGACCCCGGCCGCGGACACCGGCCAGCAGGGGGTGGTCGATCGCGGCGATGCCCTCGGCGAACCGCGCGCCGGCGCTCCGGACGTGTTCCAGCAGGCCGTCCTTGTCGATCGTGTCGAGTACGGCGAGCGCGGCTGCGGCGGAGACGGGATTGCCACCGAAGGTGGAGCCGTGGTCGCCCTTGGCGAAGATCGTGCCCGCCGCGCCGAAGCCGACGCAGGCGCCGATCGGCATGCCGCCGCCGAGCCCCTTGGCGAGGGTCAGCACGTCGGGCACGACCCCCTCGTGCTGGTGGGCGAACCAGTGGCCGGTACGGCCGATGGCGGACTGGATCTCGTCGGCGACCAGCAGTGCGCCGGTGGCGTCGCAGATCTCCCTGGCCGCCGTGAAGTATCCCCCGGGTGGGGGAACGACCCCTGCCTCGCCCTGGGTGGGCTCCAGGAAGAGCGCGGCGCAGTCGTCGGTGACTGCGTTCTTCAGCGCGTCGGCGTCGCCGTACGGGACGAATCTGACGTCTACCGGGAAGGGGCCGAACTGGTCGCGGATCGACGGCTTTCCGGTCAGCGAGAGCGCTCCGAGGGTCCGCCCGTGGAAGGCGTTCTCGGCGGCCACGACATAGCCGCGACCGTTGGTCTTGCCGTATTTGATGGCGAGTTTGAGAGCGGCTTCGTTGGCCTCGGTGCCCGAGTTGGTGAGGAACACCCTGGCCGGGGCGCCGAGCAGGCCGAGCAGCCGTTCGGCGAGCAGCACCTCCGGCTCGTGCAGGAACAGGTTGCTGGTGTGCGCGAGCGTGGCGACCTGCCGGGAGACGGCCTCCACCAGTGCCGGGTGGGCGTGGCCGAGGGAGCTGACGGCGATGCCGCCGATCAGGTCGAGATATTCCCGGCCGTCGACGTCCCAGACCTTCGAACCCTCGCCGCGCGCCAGCGCCACCGGGGGCACGCCGTAGGTGGGCATGAAGGCGGCCTCGAAGCGCTCGCTGAGGGCTTCTGAGGCGGGTCGCTCGGACATCACTTGTCGCTCCCGTTCAGCTGGATGGTGGCGGTCAGCCGCCGGTTGACCAGGTACGGTACGGCCGGCACGCTCGCGGCGTCCGGCAGCACCATGGTTCCGATGCCCTCGTCGGTGAAGATCTCCAGCAGCACCGAGTGGGGCACCCTGCCGTCGAGCACGTGCGCCTGGGGCACGCCGCCCTGGACGGCGGTCAGGCAGGCCTCCATCTTGGGCACCATGCCGCTGGACAGGCCGGGCAGGAGTGCGTCGAGCTCCGTGGCGGACAGCTGCCTGATGACCTGGGCGCCGTCGTCTCCGGCACCGGGGCGCCAGTCACGGTAGAGACCCTCGACATCGGTGAGGACGATCAGCTTGGACGCCTGGAGCGCCACGGCCAGGGCGGCGGCGGCGGTGTCGGCGTTGACGTTGTAGACGGTGCCGTCGTCACTGCGCGCGATCGAGGAGATCACCGGGATCCGCCCGTCGTCCAGGAGCGCCTGCACTGCCCCGGCCTCGACGTTGACGATGTCGCCGACCTGGCCGATGTCGACCTGGGCGCCGTCGACGACGGCGTGCTTGCGGACCGCGGTGAACAGGTGGGCGTCCTCGCCCGACATGCCGATCGCGAACGGCCCGTGCCGGTTGATCAGGCCGACCACGTCCCGGTTGACCTGGCCGACCAGGACCATCCTGACGACCTGCATGGCCTCGGGGGTGGTGACGCGGAGTCCGGCGGTGAAGGTGGACTCGATGCCGAGTCTGTCGAGCTGGGCGTTGATCTGCGGGCCGCCTCCGTGCACGATCACCGGTTTGAGCCCGGCGTAGCGCAGGAAGACGACGTCGGCGGCGAACTTCTCCCGCAGATGCTCCTCGGTCATCGCGTTGCCGCCGTATTTGATGACGACGGTCGCGCCGTTGAACCGGGCGAGCCAGGGCAGCGCCTCGATCAGCGTGTGCGCCTTGGCCAGCGCCTCGTCGGTCTCCGTGTCGGGCCTCATGAGGAGTACGCCGAGTTCTCGTGGACGTAGGCCGCGGTGAGGTCCGTGGTGTGGATCGTCGCCGAGTGCGGGCCGGCCGACAGGTCGATGGTGATCGTCACGTCGCGGGGGCGCAGGTCCACCTTGGAGCGGTCGTCCCCGGCTGCGCCGCCCCTGCAGATCCAGATGCCGTTGATGGCCACGTTGAGCCGGTCGGCCTCGAAGACGGCGTCGGTGGTGCCGACGGCCGACAGCACCCGGCCCCAGTTGGGGTCCTCTCCGTGGATGGCGCACTTGAGGAGATTCGACCGGGAAACGGTACGGCCGACCAGGACCGCGTCCTCCTCCGACGCGGCGCCGACCACCTCGATGGCGATCGCCTTGGTGGCGCCCTCGGCGTCCACCAGAAGCTGGCGGGCGAGATCGGCGCAGACGACGCGGACCACCTGCTCGAACTCGTCGAGGTCGGGGGTGAGGCCGGACGCACCGCTGGCCAGCAGCAGGACGGTGTCGTTGGTGGACATGCAGCCGTCGGCGTCGAGCCGGTCGAAGGTGACGGCGGTCGCCCTGCGGAGCACCGTGTCGAGCTGCTCGGCGGACAGGTCGGCGTCGGTGGTGATCACGCAGAGCATGGTGGCCAGGCCGGGGGCGAGCATGCCCGCGCCCTTGGCCATGCCGCCGACCATGTAGCCTCCCTCGCCCCGCCTGAAGGAGATCTTGGAGACGGTGTCGGTGGTGCGGATGGCGTCGGCGGCGGCCAGGCCGCCGTCCCTGCTGATCTGGGAGACGGCGAGGTCCACCCCGCTCAGCAGGGCCTCCATCGGCAGCCGTTCGCCGATCAGGCCGGTGGAGCAGACGGCGATCTCGCCCGCCGAGTCGTTCAGTGCCTCGGCGACCTTCTCCGCGGTGGCGTGGGTGTCCTGGAACCCGAGCGGACCGGTGCAGGCGTTGGCGCCGCCGGAGTTGAGGACGACCGCGTGGACCCGGCCTCCGGCCAGCACCTGCTCCGACCAGAGCACCGGCGCGGCTCTGACGCGATTGACCGTGAAGACGCCCGCCGCGGCGCGCGAAGGGCCGTCGTTGACGACGAGTGCCAGGTCGCGGGTGTCACCGGACTTGATTCCGGCGGCGACTCCCGCTGCCCGGAAGCCGAGGGGTGCGGTCACGCTCATGGGGCAACTCCATTGAGAGGAAGGCCGAGCTCTTCTGGCAGGCCGAGTGCGAGGTTGGCGCTCTGGATCGCGCCTCCCGCGGTGCCTTTGGTCAGGTTGTCGATGGCGATGACGGCGACGACGCGTCCGGCGCGCTCGTCGAGGGTGACCTGGAGGGCGGCGGTGTTGGCGCCCAGGGTCATCGAGGTCGCGGGCCAGACCCCCTCCGGCAGCAGCCGCAGGAACGGCTCGTCCTTGGTCGCGGTCTCGTAGGCCTCGCGCAGGACCTGCGCGGTGGTGCCGGGTCTGACCGGCGCCGTGCAGGTGGCGAGGATGCCGCGGCTCATCGGGGCCAGCATGGGGGTGAAGGAGACCTTCACCGGCTCACCCGCCAGCGGGGAGAGGTTCTGCTCCATCTCGGGGATGTGCCGGTGGACGCCGCCGACGCCGTAGGCGCTGACCGAGCCCATCACCTCACTGCCCAGCAGGTTCGGTTTGAGCGACTTGCCCGCCCCGCTGGTCCCGGTGGCGGCGACCACGACCACGTCGGGCCCGGCGAGGCCGGCGGCGAAGGCGGGGAACAGGGCCAGGGTGACGGCCGTCGGATAGCACCCGGGGACGGCGATCCTCCTGGTCGCGCGGAGCCTGTCGCGCTGACCGGGCAGCTCGGGCAGCCCGTACGGCCAGGTGCCCGCGTGGGTGCCGCCGTAGAAGCGGTCCCAGGCCACGGGGTCGGTGAGCCGGAAGTCGGCGCCGCAGTCGACGACGAGAGTGTCCTCGCCGAGCTCCGCGGCGACGACCGCGGACCGGCCGTGCGGGAGGGCGAGGAAGACGATGTCGTGACCGGCGAGGGTGTCGGCCGTGGTGTCCCCCAGGATCCGGTCCGCCAGCGGGGCCAGGTGGGGCTGGTGTGCGCCAAGAGGGGAACCGGCGCTGGAACCCGCGGTCAGCGCGCCGATCTCGATCTCGGGGTGGGACAGCAGCAGGCGTAGCAGCTCGCCCCCGGCATAGCCACTGGCACCCGCGATCGCCGCTCTCATCCGTCCCCCCGCTGCATAATCATGCGCTCTTACTCATCATCTTACTAGAGAGATTATGCAGCGTTTGGGATGGTCATGCAAGTATGTTTCGGAGACGTTCCACACACCCCTCGGCGAGCGAACGGAACAAAAGTCCATAAATAGCACTATTTCTCCATGAATGATCATGCAGGGAGAGATGTCGCTGATGTTTCGGCACTGTTGCCCGTACCTACCGGTCGGTATCGTGGCGTTTCCGGTTCCTTCGCCCCCGGGAGTACGAACGCATGACCGTCACCCACGACCAGGTCCAGGCCCAGTTGACCGCTCCGGGACAGCTTTTCGAGTTGGAGGAGGTCGCCGGTCACGGCGGCACCGTCAGGACCTGGAAGCACGCGCCCGTCCACTTCCGCGCGCTGCTGGAGATGAGCAGGTTCCACGGCGACAAGGTCTTCCTCACCTACGAAGACCAGCACATCAGCTACGAGGAGCACTTCCGCAGGGCCGCCACGCTGGCACGGCGTCTGGTGGAGGAGTACGGGGTGGTCAAGGGCGACCGGGTGGCCATCGCCATGCGCAACTATCCCGAGTGGGTGATCGCCTTCTCCGCCACACTTGCGGCAGGGGCGATAGCCGTGCCGCTCAACGCCTGGTGGACCGCGCAGGAACTGGAGTTCGGGCTGTCGGATTCCGGAGCCAAGGTGCTGATCGCCGACGGCGAGCGCGCCGCCAGGCCCACCGGCCTGGCGCGGTCGCTGATCGTGACCCGCGGCGAGGTGCCCGAGGGTGCGCGCTCGTTCGACGACGTGCTGGGCCGGATCGAGGCCGACGTGACGCTGCCACCGGTGGAACTCCTGCCCGAGGACCCCGCCACGATCTTCTACACCTCGGGCACGACCGGCCGCCCCAAGGGAGCGCTCGGCAGCCATCGCAACCTCGGCCAGTCCCCCATGACCGTGGCCTACGGGCTGCTGCGCAGCGTGGTCCGGGCGGGCAAGGACCCGGCGGAGTCGGCCGGACAGCGCCGCGTCACCCTGCTGACCGTGCCGCTCTTCCACGTCACCGGCTGCTTCGCGGTCATGACCACCACCATGTTCACCGGCGGCGGCCTGGTGCTGATGTACAAATGGGACGCGGGCCGCGCACTGGAGCTGATCGAGCGTGAGAAGGTCACCACGTTCAGCGGCGTGCCCACGAACGTGTGGCAGTTGCTGTCCCATCCCGATCTGGGAAAGTTCGACATCTCCAGCCTCAACTCCCTCGGGTACGGCGGTGCCCCGGCCCCGCCGAAGCTGCTGGAACGCATCACCGAGCAGCTGCCCACCCGTGCCCCCTCCAACGGGTACGGCATGACCGAGACCACCGCGCTCGCCATCAACAACGCCGGCGCGGACTACCTGGCCAAGCCCGACAGCATCGGCCTGCCGATGCCCGTGGTCGAGGTCAAGATCGCCGACCCGCTCGGCGGCGAGCTGCCTGTCGGCGAGGTCGGCGAGCTCTGCCTGCGCGGCCCGAACGTCATCCTCGGCTACTGGAACCGCCCCGAGGCCACCGCCGAGACCTTCGTCGGCGGCTGGCTGCACACCGGCGACCTGGCACGGGTGGACGATGAGGGGTTCGTGTTCATCGTCGACCGGGCCAAGGACATGGTCATCCGCGGCGGCGAGAACGTCTACTGCGCCGAGGTCGAGGCCGCGCTGTTCGAACATCCCGCGGTGGAGGACGTCGCGGTGATCGGCATCCCGCACGACGAGCTGGGCGAGGAGGTCGGCGCGGTGGTGCGGCTGACCTCCCCGGCAAGCACCGAGGAACTGCGGGCCTTCCTGCGCGAGCGGATCGCGGCCTTCAAGGTCCCGGTCCGGTTCTGGGTCCGCGAGACCGAACTCCCCCGCAACCCCGGTGGCAAGATCCTCAAGACCCATCTCCGCAAGGAGGTCCTGAGCTCCTGACACCGCCCGGCGGTGACCCGCGCGAAAACGATTTGCTCGGACGCGGGTCACCGCCGAAACTCGATGTCCGTGCCCGAAACCTCTGATCGATCGCTCAGAACACTGCTCCGGCGCCTCAGGATGGACCTGGGCCCCCTGCGTGACTCCCGTGACTTCCGGCTGCTCTTCGGCTCGGGAGTGATCACGATGTTCGGCACCTTTCTCACCCTGGTCGCGGTGCCCCTGCAGATGAAGGAGCTCACCGACTCCTACATGGCGGTCGGCCTGGTCAGCGTGGCCGAGTTCGTGCCGATGGTGGTGTGCGGCCTGTGGGGCGGGGCGATCGCGGACGCGCTGGACCGACGGAAGATCATCATCTCCACCGAGGCCGGACTCTGCGTCACGGTGCTGGCGCTGATGGTCAACGCGACGCTGCCCACCCCGCAGATCTGGGTGCTGTATGTGGTGGGCGCACTCTCGGCGGGTCTCGGCAGTCTGCAACGGCCCAGCCTGGAGTCGCTGATGCCCCGCGTGGTCAGGCACGACCAGCTCACCGCGGCCGCCGCGCTGACCAGTTTCCGCTGGAACCTCGGCGCCATCGTCGCCCCCGGCCTCAGCGGCCTGATCGTCATCTGGTCCGGTTTCGCCACCGCCTACGGCATCAACGTGGCGACCTTCCTGATCTCCCTGATCCTGCTCTGGCTGGTGAAGGCTCCCCCGCAGGCCGAGGACGCTCCCCCGGCGTCGATCAGGGCGCTGGTAGAGGGCGTCCGCTATGCCGTGAGCCGCCCGGACCTGATGGGCACCTACCTGGTGGACATCACCGCGATGGTCTTCGCCTTCTCCACCGCGCTGTACCCGTTCCTCGCGGACGAGCTCGGCGTCCCCGCGGCACAGGGCCTCTTCTTCTCCGCCTCGGCTGTCGGCTCGCTGGTCGCCTCCGTCACCTCCGGCTGGACCAACCACGTCCACCGGCACGGGCTGGGCGTCATCGCCGCGGCGGTCGTGTGGGGTGCCGCGGTGGCGCTGGCGGCCGTCATGCCGACCGTCTGGGGCATCTTCGCCTGCCTGGCCCTGGCCGGCGCGGCCGACATGATCAGTGGCGTCTTCCGGTCCACCATCTGGAACCAGACCATCCCGGACGAGTTCCGTGGCCGTCTGGCGGGCATCGAGCTGCTCTCCTACACCAGCGGCCCGATGCTCGGAAACGCCAGGGCGAGCCTGATGGGCCAGCTCGGCGGGACCCGCTTCTCCCTGGGCGCGGGAGGTCTGCTGTGCGTCGGCGCGGTCATGGCGATGGCCGGGCTACTGCCCAGGTTCCGGAACTACGACGCCCGCACCGACGAACACGCGATCAGGGAGCGCGCCCGCCGCGAGGCCCTCGCCGAGAACTGACGCCGCGGCAGCGGGCGACTCCCCTCATCGACCGGCGCCTGCATGATCACCGGGGTCCGCCATGACGGGCTCACGCTGCCGGCACTTTCCGGCGTCGACATCGATCTGACGGAGATCGACGGACTCCGAGGCCGGAGAAGCCGGTTCACCAGCGCTCGCGCCAGCCGTCATGCTCGGCGAACACCAGTAGGTGCCTCATCGTCCCTCCCGAGCTGAAAGGCCCCGGCGGCATGCGGCCGTCGGGGCCTTCCCTATGTGGATCAGGCGCCGCGGAGCTGTGCCCCGGCGCGCTCGCCGGCGAGTGCCACGGCGGCGTCGCGCGCCGCGGTGATCTCCTCGGCGGTCAGCGTCCGGTCCGGCGCGCGGAACCGCAGGGTGTAGGCCAGGGACTTGCCGCCCTCGCCGACCTGGGCACCGGTGTAGACATCGAACAGCCGGACCGACTCCAGCAGGTCACCGGCTCCCTCGCGCAGCGCGCTCTCCACCTCGGCCACCGGGATGGCGGCGTCGACGATGAGCGCGACGTCCTGCGTGGCGACCGGATAGGCGGAGATCGCGGGAGCCTGCACGGGGCCGGTCATCAGCGGCTCCAGCCTCGTCAGCTCCACCTCCATCGCGCTGGTGCGCGGCGGCAGGCCGTACGCCTCGATGACGCGCGGGTGCAGCTCACCGGCGTGACCGATGAGCACATCCCCGGCGTACAGCGCGGCGCAGCGGCCCGGATGCCAGGGCTCGTGCCGATCGGCGCGGACGTCGAGGGTGACCCCTGCCTGGCGGGCCACGGTGCGGGCCGCCTCGACGGCGTCCGCCCAACCGGCCGCGCGGCCCCTGCCCCACCAGCCGGACCGCTCGAACTCCCCGGCGAGCACGGCTCCCACGCGCAGCGGCTGGGCGGGCAGCGCGGCCTCGATCGAGGCGAGCTCCTCCGCGCTCGGCCTGCGGTCCACGCCGAGCACCGGCGCGGTCGCGGGAGCACCCTCGGAAGGCCGGTAGACCAGGCCCGTCTCGAACAGCGCCACGTCGCCGAACCCCCGGCCCACATTGCGGACCAGGGTCTTCAGCAGCCCCGGCAGCAGCGTGGTCCGCATCAGCGGCTCGTCCTCGCTGAGAGGGTTGGCCAACCGTACGGCCCGGCGGCGCGCGTCGCCGGCGGGCAGCTGGAGGTTGTCGAAGTCGCGCTCCCCGTTGAACGGATAGGCCAGAACCTCGACGTAGCCGGAGGCGGCCAGCGCCCGGCCCACCCGGCGGCGGAGCCGCTGGCTCTCGTTGAGCCCCGCCCCCGCCGGGGCGGCAGGCAGGACCGAGGGCAGGTTCTCGTAGCCTTCGAGCCGGATGACCTCCTCGGCGAGGTCGTTGGGGTCGGTCAGGTCGGGCCGCCACGAGGGCGGAGTGACCGTCAGCATGTCATCGCCGGTGACCGCGAGCTTGGCGGCGATCTCGTCAGCGGGGGCGACCGCGCCCGTGACGACCGTGCAGCCGACCTGCTCCAGGCGGTGGATCACGGTCTGACGGTCGTAGCCGGTCCCGGCGACCCTGGCGGGGTGGCCGCTCGGAATGGAGATGCGGACCGGCTCGACCTCGGCTTCGGCGTGGGTCACGCCCGGCTGGATCGTGCCGCCGCCGAGCTCGGCCAGCAGCTGGGCCGCCCGCCAGGACGCGTAGATCGGGAGCTCGCGGTCCACGCCCCGCTCGAAGCGCTTGGACGCCTCGCTGACCAGGTTGTGGCGGCGGGACATCCGCGCGACGCCGCTGGTGGAGAAGTGCGCCGCCTCGATCACGATGTCGGTGGAGGCATCGGAGATCTCGGTGTGCAGACCGCCCATGGTGCCGGCCATCGAGATCGCGCCCGACCCGTCGGTGATCAGGATGTCTTCCGGGTTGAGCGTGCGGACGACGTGGTCCAGCGTCTCCAGCGTCTCGCCCGGTTCGGCCCGGCGCACGACGATCTCGCCGGTCAGCTTCGCCGCGTCGAAGGCGTGCAGGGGCTGGCCCAGCTCCAGCATCACGTAGTTGGTGACGTCGACGGCGAGCGAGACCGGGCGCACGCCGGCACGCGTGAGCCGGGTCCGCATCCACAGCGGGCTGCGCGCCGACAGGTCGAAGCCCTGGATCTCACGCAGCACGAAGCGGTCACAGGCGGCCGGATCGGCGATGGAGGCGGGGTAGGACGGGCCGGCCCCGACGGGCGGGGAGACGTCGGCCGGATCGAGGAACGCCGAGTCGAAGGCGGTGGCGGCCTCGCGGGCCACGCCGCGGATCGACAATGCGTACCCGATGTCCGGGGTGATCTCCAGCTCGATCACGTCATCGCGCAGACCGAGCAGCTCGACCACGTCGGCCCCGATCGGCGTGCCCTCGGACAACACCATGATGCCCTCGTGCAGATCGCTCAGGCCGAGCTCGCGCTCCGAGCAGATCATGCCCTCGGACATCCGCCCGTAGGTCTTGCGGGCGCCGACCTCGAACCCTCCGGGCAGCACACCTCCGGGCAGCACGACCGGCACCCGGTCGCCGACGGCGAAGTTGGTGGCGCCGCAGACGATCTCACGTGGCGCGGCCTCCCCCACTTCGACCTGGCAGTGCCGGATGGGCTTCTTGAAGCCCTGCAGCTCCTCGATGACGAGCACCTCGCCGACGACCACGTTCTTGACGTCGTGCCCGTAGGAGGTGATGGCCTCAAGCTTGAGCCCGGCGGCGGTGAGCCTGTCGGCGATCTCGTGGGCGGTGACGGCGGGGAGGTCGACGTACTCCCGCAGCCATGAAAGCGGGACCTTCATCAGATCTCCATTCCGAACGGGAGCGTGAAGCGGACGTCTCCCTCGACCATGTCGCGCATGTCCTCGACGTTGTGGCGGAACATCAGCGTGCGCTCGATGCCCATGCCGAAGGCGAAACCGCTGTAGCGGCCGGGATCGACGCCACAGGCGATGAGCACCCGGGGGTTGACCATGCCGCAGCCCCCCCACTCGATCCAGCCCTCCGACTTACAGGTGCGGCACGGCGGGTTGCCAGCCACCGCGGAGGCGCCGCGGCAGACGAAGCACTTCAGGTCCATCTCGGCGGACGGCTCGGTGAACGGGAAGTAGTTGGGCCGGAACCTGGTGGTGATTCCCTCGCCGAACATGACCTGGGCGAAACGGTCCAGGGTGCCCTTGAGATGGGCCATGGTCAGGCCCTCGTCAATGGCGAGCCCCTCGACCTGGTGGAAGACCGGGGTGTGGGTGGCGTCAAGCTCGTCGGTGCGGAACACCTTGCCGGGTGAGATCACGTAGACCGGGAGCCTGCGGCTGAGCAGTGCCCGGATCTGCACCGGTGAGGTCTGCGTGCGCAGCACCTTGCCGGACTCGACGGACTCCACGAAGAAGGTGTCGTGTTCCGAGCGAGCCGGATGATCGGGCGAGATGTTCAGTGCGTCGAAGTTGAACCACTCGCCTTCCAGCTCGGGTCCCTCCGCCACCTCGTACCCCATCGCGACGAACGCGTCGGCGACACGCTCCTGCATGGTGGTCAGGGGGTGCCGGGCGCCACGTGGGGCGCGGTCGGCGGGCAGCGTGACGTCGACGGTCTCCTCTACGAGAACCCGCTCGTCCCGCTCGGTCTCCAACTGGGCCTGGCGCTCGGCGAGAGCGTCGGCGACGGCCTTGCGGGCACCGCCGATCCGCTTGCCCGCCTCGGCGCGGGCCGCCGGAGGCAGCGCGCCGATCTCGCGGTTGGCCAGGGCGATCGGCGAGCGGTCACCGGCGTGGGCGAGCCGTACCTGTTTGAGTTCGTCGAGGTCGCGCGCCGCCTTGACGGCGTCGAGCGCGTCAGCCTGCATGCGCGCCATCTCATCGGCGTGCAGCGGGGTCACCTCAACCGGGTCGTAGTTAGACACAAGAGAGCTCCGAATCCAGGGCTTAAGCGGCAATGAGTCTAGTCGGGGAAGCCCACCGGGCCTGCATCCGCGCTCAGGCGAAATCAGGGGTGCCGGTAGGCACCATAAATCGGAACTCCGCCCCGCCCTCGGGCCCCCGCTGCACGGAGATGGTGCCACCGTGGGCCTCGATCAGGCCCTTGACGATGAACAGGCCGAGCCCGGTGCCGCCGCGGCGGCGGGCGTTGCCCCGCCAGAACTGCCGGAACACGCGCGTGGCCAGCTCGGGCGGGATGCCCTCTCCCTGGTCACGGACGGACACGGTCACTCCCCACTCATTCGGCTCGATGGCTATTGTCACCGTACCGCGCCCGTGACGCACCGCGTTTTCCATCAGGTTGGCCAGCACCTGGTCGATCTTGTCCTGGTCGAGCCAGGTCTCGGGGAGCTCGCCGCGCACCTCCAGTCGGAAGCGGTCCTCCGGCTCTCCCGCCGCGACGCGTCCAGCGATGATTTTGCGGGCTCTGGCCGGAATGTCGACCACCTGACGGTGGATCTCCAGCCGTCCCGACTCGATGCGGGACACGTCGAGCAGCTCGGTGATCAGCCGGGTCACCCGGTCGGCGTCGGCGTTGACCGTCTCCAGCATGACGAGCTTCTGGTTGTCGGTGAAACGGGTCCATTTGGCCAGCAGGGTGGCGGTGAACCCCTTGACGCTGGTCAGCGGGGAGCGGAGCTCGTGGGCGACGGTGGAGACCAGGTCGGCGCGGCTGCGCTCCAGCCGGGCGCGGGCGCCGGCGTCACGCAGCGTGATCACCACCCGGACGATCTTCCCGCCCCGCTCGGGCCTGCGCACCAGGCGGGCGGCCACGAGCATCTCCTGGCCTCCGGGGGTGCGCAGCGGAAGCTCGGGCTGGCGGCTGCGGGTGGAGAGCCCGCCATAGGTGTCGAACCACTTCCACCAGTCGCGGCCGTCGTGGTCGTGGAAGGAGAACGCGTCACGCAGGTGCCGTCCGGCCGCCTGGTCGTAGGTGACCCCGGTAAGGCGGGTCGCGGCCCGGTTCACCGTCAGCACATGGCCGTCGCGATCGGTCACCACAAGGCCGTCAGGAAGATCGTCAACGTCGATCACACAGGCGGAATCAGCGCTCCGCTCGTCGGTGTGTTCGCCGTGCACGACCCCGCCTCCTCGACGCTACAACGCCGACAATAGCGGGTTTCCCGGGTTCTACGGCAGCCTCGGAGCAGGGGTGGGGGAACCGGCCCGCTGAGATCGGGCAGATGCGTACAGACACACCGCGGCGGCGGTCGCGAGGTTCAGACTCTCCGCCTGACCGTAGATCGGGACCCGGACCACTCCGTCGGTCAGCCGCAGGATCTCCTCCGGCAGTCCCCACGCCTCGTTGCCGAAGACCCAGGCGGTCGGACCGGACAGGTCCACGTCGTCCAGCGTCTGCTCGCCCGCGCCGTCGGCGGCGAGCACCCGCAGCCCGGCGTCCTTGAGCTTCTGTACGGCCTGTGCCACCGGGAGTCCCGTGGTGACCGGGAGATGGAACAGGCTGCCCGCACTGGCCCGGACGCACTTGCCGTTGTAGGGGTCCACCGAGGCGTCGGTGAAGACGACGGCGTCGGCGCCGGCCGCGTCGGCGGTGCGCAGCACGGTCCCGGCGTTGCCGGGGTCACGGACGTGGGCGAGCACGGCCACCAGCCTGGCGCCGGCGGCCAGGGCGCTGTCCAGGGGCACATGGACGAACCGGCACACGGCGAGCAGCCCCTGCGGGGTGACGGTCTGGGCGAGTTCGGCCATGACCTCGCCGCTGGCGCGGTGGAAGGGCACTCCCGCGGCGACGGCGGCGCTGACGATGTCGGCGTGCCGCAGCGCGGCCTCGGCCGTGGCGAACAGCTCCACCACCACGTCGTCCAGTGCCAGCGCCTCGCGGACCGCCTGCGGCCCCTCGGCGAGGAAGGACCGGTCACGGTCCCTGAAGGCCCGCTTGGTCAGCCGCCGGACGGCCTTGACCCTCGGGGACTTGATGTTGGTCAGCTCGGATCCCGCCATGCCTTTTCCCCCAAGAATGCGAATGCGGCCCACAGCGTGATCGCTGTGGGCCGCACACTCGTCAGTGCCGGATTCAGCCGGCGACCGGCGCGTTCACGTCGGCCGGGAGCGCCTTCTTGGCGGCCTCGACCAGCGTCGCGAACGTGGCGGCGTCATTGACCGCGAGGTCGGCGAGGATCTTACGGTCGACCTCGATGGAGGCGAGCCGCAGACCCTGGATGAGCCGGTTGTACGTGATGCCGTTCTGGCGAGCAGCGGCGTTGATGCGCTGGATCCAGAGACGGCGGAAGGTGCCCTTGCGGTCCTTACGGTCGCGGTAGGCGTAGGTCATCGAGTGGAGCATCTGCTCCTTGGCCTTGCGGTACAGCCTGGACCGCTGCCCCCGGTAGCCCTTCGCCCGCTCAAGAACGACCTTGCGCTTCTTCTTGGCGTTGATCGCCCGCTTCACGCGTGCCATGTGTATCTATCTCCCCGGGACCGTTACTTAGCGAGCAGCTTCTTGATCTTCTTGGCGTCGGCATCGGAGAGCACGACCTCGGACTTGAGACGACGCGTCAAGGTGGACGACTTCCACTCGTTGTAATGCGCGCGGTTGGCGCGGCGGCGCTTGATCTTGCCCGTGCCGGTCAGCCGGAATCGCTTCTTCGCACCGCTGTGCGTCTTCATCTTCGGCATCTCAGCCGTCTCTCCCTCGATCGTGCCGATGTCCCGGGCCGGTAACCCAAGTCAAGGGCATGCCTGACTGCGAGACCGGACCCGGTCTCGGCTTAAACCTCGCGACTGCCTGACGCCTCAGGCTATGCGACTCACTCCTGCGGAGCGGCCACCTCGTCAACGACGGGAGCCTGACCCTCCGCAGGGTCGTCGTCACGCCGCGCCTTGGCCGCCGCCTTCTCGGCCTTGGCCTCAGCCTTCTTCTTGTGCGGGCCGATCACCATGATCATGTTTCGGCCGTCCTGCTTCGGCTGGGACTCCACGAAGCCAAGCTCCGTGACGTCCTCGGCCAGGCGCTGCAGGAGCCGGAAACCCAGCTCGGGCCGGGACTGCTCCCGACCACGGAACATGATCGTGACTTTGACCTTGTCCCCGGCCTTGAGGAACCGCACCACGTGACCCTTCTTGGTCTCGTAGTCGTGCGGGTCGATCTTCGGCCGGAGCTTGATCTCCTTGATGATCGTGTACGCCTGGTTTCGCCGCGCCTCACGTGCCTTCATCGCGGACTCGTACTTGAACTTGCCGTAGTCCATGAGCTTGCACACGGGCGGGCGAGCCGTAGCCGCGACCTCAACGAGGTCGAGGTCGGACTCCTGAGCCAGCTTCAGAGCATCACCAATGGAGACGATGCCAACCTGTTCGCCGTTCGGGCCGACGAGGCGGACCTCGGGCACGCGAATACGGTCGTTGATGCGGGGCTCGGCGCTGATGGGGCCTCCTAGGTTGCGATCCGCCGCCGTCTTTGCGGGCGGCTGCCACATGCTCGATCGTGCCGGGAGGTCGCAGAACGCAGGCCGTTTCCGGGCCTGGATACACGAAATGCCCCGCACGTCGCGCATGCGGGGCCACACGAACTCATCAGCTTCAATGCCGCGAGCTCCCCGGAGTTACCCGGTGTGATCCTTGACCTGCCGACCTCGCGGTCAGCCAGGTGGGAGGTGAACCTCCGCTTGCGCGTCCAGCAGGCACGCCGGACCGATCGAGTAGTTACATTACCACAACCGCGCACGTCCACAGAATCATCCCCGCGGCATCCCCCTCGATGCCACATTTTCCTTACCTCTCGACTCATATATCGATGGTCGGTATATAAAGGCGATATGAGCGAGCGATCAATGCAGGAGCCCACGTTCCTGATCCTCACCGCCCTGGCAGCCAGGCCCCAGCACGGCTACGGAGTGATCACCGATGTCCGGGAGATATCCGGCGGCCGGGTGCGCCTGCGGGCGGGCACCCTCTACGCCGCCCTCGACCGCCTCCAGTCCGAAGGACTCATCGCGAGTGACCGCGAGGAGGTGGTGGACGGCCGCGTCCGGCGCTACTACCGGCTGACCGGCGACGGGGCCACCCGCCTGGCCGCCGAGGCCGAACGGCTGCGCCGGCACGCCGAGGCGGCCTCCACCCGCCTGCGCGCCCGGCCCGCCGGTGGCATGCTGTTCGGCCGCGATCTGGCCGGAGGCGCGGCATGAGCCCCCTGGAGGCGCGCTACCGGAGACTCCTGGCCTGTTACCCCGCCGAGCATCGGGCGCGCCACGGGGAGGAGATGATCGGGGTGATGCTCGCGGGAGCGGAGCCCGGTCGTCGGCATCCGGACCCACGTGAGGTGTTCGACGTGGTCAGGGGCGGCGTGCAGATCCGTCTCCAGTGGTTCCTCGGCCCCGAGGCGGCCGCGCACTGGCGCGACGCGCTGAACGTCGCCGCGATCATCGCGCCGCTCTACCTGCTCATCGTCCAGGCCGGCGGCTCGGTCGTGATGCTCTGGCCGACCGACCCGAACTTCGTCGTGTACAACCTGCTGAGTTTCGCCTCGCTCCTGCCGTACGCCGTGATCGTGGGGCTGGCGTTGCGCGGCCTGCGCTGGACGGCGGCGGCTCTCGCATGGATCTGGGCGGTCTGGGGCACCGTCCTCGTTGCCGTGTCGACCGCGAACATGATCGAGCAGGCGGGCGGGCCGGGCGCTCACCCCCTCGGCACCGTGCCCAGCCTCATCGATTACGCCCTCGGCGCGTTGCCCGCGCTGGTCGTGGCCCTGCTGCTGACCGTCGCGCCGCGGCCCGCCGAGGGCGCGGCACTCATCGGTCACCAGGGGCTGCTCCGCTGGGCCCTCATCAGCACGGTGGCGCTGATGGCGGCGACCGCCCTCTGGTACGGCTGGTCGGACGACGACTACGCCAACACCCTGCTCGCTCCGGCCCTGATCGCGATGGCCTGCGGGGCCGGCAGCCGCACCCCGGTCGGCCGCCGGGTGATCCTGCTCCTGTTCCCGGTGCTGCTCCTGATGTACGGCGACAACCTGATCCATCGGGCCCTCGACGGCAGGTGGGTCTCCTCCCTGGTGGAGGTCCTGGTCGTCGGCGTTCTGTTCACCGTCGCCCGGCAGGGCTTCAAGCCCTACGGCACCGGGACGGTCAGCTCTCCGGAGCGGCTCGTCTGACGATCTCGGCCTTGCCCGCCGCGCGCATCGCCTCCACCGGCACGTCGGTCCGGCCGGTCATCATCTCGACCTGCCGGACCGCCTGGTGCAGGAGCATGGGGAAACCCCCGATGACGATTCCGCCCCGCTCCGCCACGGCCGAGGCCAGACGGGTGGGCCACGGCGCGTAGACGACGTCGAAGAGCGCGGGCACTCCGGCCACCAGGCCGGCGAGACCGTCTGCGGCCCCGGCGGGCAGGGTCGAGACGACCAGGTCCACGTCCAGGACGAGGCTGAGCTTGTCGAAGGTCTGCACCGTCAGGGCCGTACCGAGCCGTTCCGCCACCTCTGCGGTCTCCCCTGCCCTGGCCGGGTCGCGGACCACCAGGGTCGCCTCGTCCAGGCCCAGCTCGCGCAGGGCGGCCAGTGCGGAGGCCGCCGTCGCCCCTCCGCCGAGGATCGTCGCGGCCCGGGGCGGGGCCACGCCCGCCTCGGCGAGTGCCGCGACGATGCCGTGGATGTCGGTGTTCTCGCCGTGGCGGGCACCGCCGGAGAAGACCACGGTGTTGGCCCCGCCCACCTGCAGCGCGAGCTCGGAGACCGTGTCGAGCAGCGGGAGTACGGCCCGCTTGAGCGGCATGGTGAGCGACAGTCCCGCCCACCCGGGGCCGAGCCCGCCGATGAGGCCGGGCAGCCCGGCCTCATCGCACTCGATCGCCTCATAGCGCCAGTCGTGCAGGCCCATGCCCTCGTAGGCGGCGCGGTGCAGGGAAGGCGAGAGCGAGTGGACGATGGGCGACCCGAGCACCGCCGCCCTCATCACCCGCCCGCCTGGTTCTTCTCGAACTCCGCCTTGAGCCTGAAGAACTCGGCCTCGGAGGAGGTGAACTTGGTGATGCCGCGCTTGGGGTCGGTCGTGACGAACCAGATCCAGTCGCCCTTGGTCGGGTTCAGCGCCGCCTGGATGGCGTGGTCACCGGGGTTGGAGATCGGACCCGGAGGCAGACCGAGCCGCTCATAGGTGTTGTAGAGCGAGGTGCTCTTGAGATCCGCGTTGGACGCCGCGATGCCGTACTTGTTCAGCCCGTACATCACCGTGCTGTCCATCGCCAGCTCGCGCTCGGGATTGCCGTTGAGGCGGTTGTAGATGACGCGGGCCACCTTGCCCATGTCCTCGACGCTGCCCGACTCGGCCTGGACGATGCTGGCGATCGTCATGATCTCGTGCGCGGTGTGGCCGAGTGCCTTCGCCTCCTTCTCCAGCCCGTCCTTTCCTGCGGTCTCCTGGAAGCGCGCGACCATCGCCGCGAGGATGTCGGCGGGCGTCATCTTCGGCGAGATCTCGTAGGTGGCCGGGAAGGCGTAGCCCTCCAACCTGCCCTTGGCGTAGGAGGGCAGGTCCAGCGCCTCGGCGTCCTTGGCGGCCCGCTGGAACTCCTTGAGCGGTTTGCCGGTCTGCTTGGCGAGCTGCGCCAGGGTGTCGGACAGGCGCAGGCCCTCCTTGAGGGTCACCTTCGCCAGGAGCCGCTTGGCCGGGTCGAGCAGGGTGACGGCGGTGGCAGCGGACATCTGCTTGCGCATGGTGTATTCGCCGGGCTGCAGGGAGCCGCTCTTGTTGGCGTCGGCGACGGCGTTGACGAACGCCTTCGCGCTCTTGACCACGCCCTGCTCCTGCAGGGTCTGCGCCACGTCCGAGGCGTTCTGCCCATCCTTGATCTCCACGACGACCTCGCCGGTGCCCGCTCCGGTGTAGTCCTCGACGGTCATCGCGTCGCGCAGCCAGGTGTAGCCGTAGAAACCACCGGCGCCGATGCCGCCCACCAGGACGATCACGGCGAGCATCGGGGCGAGGAAGCCTCCCCGGTTACGGCGGCGCCGGCGGCGGCGGCCGCGCCTGCTGCCGGAGCCAGAGGACGTGCGTGACCTGCGCCGTGACCGACCGTCGTCATCGGCGCCGACCAGGAAGTCCATATCGAGATCGCTCATAGCTTCGCCGGCCAATCTCCCGTTAGGGACGGCCTGGCGTCAAGGGGGTATGCCAAACCGAGGGGGGGCACCGGGCCGGACGTCCCGGTCGACCGGGCACCTTCTCCCGACCTTGCGGTGCGGGTCGCCGCGTGCGGCGGAACCGGGGGCGTTCCGCCGTACATCACCGCGTCCCGAGGTATTTGTTCAGCTCTTCCCTGTATCTCACGAACTCACTCTCTTTGTCAGTGAATTTCGTGATTCTATGCTCCGGATCGGTTGTGACAAACCAGAGCCAATCACCTTGATCTGGATGGAGCGCCGCCTGCAGCGCCTTCTCCCCTGGATTCGCGATGGGGCCGGGCGGCAGACCAGGTCTCAGATA
The DNA here is from genome assembly GCF_014203795.1 of Streptosporangium album. NCBI lineage: Bacteria > Bacillati > Actinomycetota > Actinomycetes > Streptosporangiales > Streptosporangiaceae > Streptosporangium > Streptosporangium album. The sequence goes on from NZ_JACHJU010000003.1 coordinate 553,641, forward strand.
GGTGTTGTAGGGTGACTTCACCTTGATGTCCTTCTCCGTCACCTTGAGGCTCCTGCGCTTCTGCGCGTAGAGCACCGTGGCGTCGAGCTGGAGCGGCACTCGCGCCTTGATCCGGTTGTAGATCACTCTAGCGATCTTCGGATAGTCGGAGTCCCGGCCGCCCTCGGCCTGGAGGATGCTCGCCACCGTGACGACCTCCAGAGGCGTCAGGTGCACCTTCGCCGCCGCCGCCTCAAGGTCGAGCTCATGGGCTGCGTGTCTGTACCGTTCCACCATGGCCGCGAGCACCTTCCCCGGCGTCATGTCCGGCTCGACCTCGTAGGTGGCGGGAAAGAGGAAACCCTCTGCGCTCTCGGCGTATGCGGGCAGGTCGAGCTCCTGACGGTCTGCCGCTGCCTTCGCGAAATCGGCCCGCCGCATGCCGGTGCCCGCGGTGAGCCTGTCGAGCAGCTCGGGCAGGCGCAGCCCTTCCGCGACGGTCACCCGGCGCACCACCCGCGACTCCGGCGCGACCAGCAGTTTGAGGGCGGCGGCGGCCGACATGCCCTTGCGTAGCTTGAAATAGCCGGGCCGCAGGCTCTTCCCCTTCGCCTGCTCCTCGGTCACCCGGACGAACGACCTGGCGCTCGCCACCACACCGGCGTCGGCGAGAACCGAGGCGATCTCACGCGCGCTCGCACCTTCGTCGATCTTGACGGTGACCGTGCCCGAACCGGCCCCTTCGAAGTCTGCAGGCATCAGGTACGGCTTGACCAGGACGTATCCGCCGACGCCGAGCGTCGTGGCGACAACGGCCGCGCCACCCGCCAGCAGCCATAACGGCCGCAGACGGCTCACCGAGCGGTCCCACCACTCGATTCTCCCCCGGGCTGCTCGCCCGGTGGTCCGAGGGGTCTGCCCGGTGGTATGCCGGTGGCGCGCTCGGCGTCCAGGGCGGCCTGGAGCAGCACGATGGCCGCCGCCTGGTCCACCACTCCGCGCTGGTTCTTGGCTTTCACCCCGCTGGCCCGCAGGCCCTGCTGGGCGGTGACCGTGGTCAGCCGCTCGTCGAACAGCCGCACCGGGATGGGTGACAGCCGCAGCGAGATCCGGGTCGCGAAGGCGCGGGCGGCCTCGGCCGCCTGCCCCTCGCGACCGGACAGCGAGGTCGGCAGTCCGACCACGATCTCGACGACCTCGTACTCGTCCGCGATCTCCGCGAGCCGGTCCAGATCGCCCTTGCCTCGCCGTACGGTCTCCACCGGCGTGGCCAGCAGCCCGGAAGGGTCACTGCGGGCCACGCCGATACGGACCGAGCCGACGTCGACGCCCAGCCGAATGCCGTTTCTCATCATCATCCCCGCCTCCGAGCCGTGTCCGACTCGCAGGCGTCCATCGTCAGACGAGCGTCTGCGTGATCGCCTGCTCGACGGCATCGAGCGCATCGCCAATCGCCTCAGGACGTACTCCACCGCCTTGGGCGACGTCATCCTTACCGCCGCCGCCGCCGCCGAGCGCCTTGGCGGCGACGCCGACGAGCCGGCCCGCCTTCAGACCCCGTCCGCGTCCCGCCTCGTTGACCACGGCGACGACGACGGGCCGGTCGCTGGGCACACCGGCGACGACGACGACCGCAGCCCGGTCTCCCGGGAGCCGGCCGCGCACCTCGAGGGCGAGCTTACGCAGGTCGTCGGGGGAGGTTCCATCAGGCGCGCGGTGCGTCACGACGGAGACTCCGTGCAGGTCACGGGCGCCCGCCGCCATTTCGCCCGCCGATGCGAGCACCTGGGCGGAGCGGAGCCCGTCCAGCTCCTTCTCCGCGGTGCGCAGCCGGGTGACGATGCCCTCGATCCGCTCGGGCAGCTCCTCGCGGCGGGCCTTGAGCTGTTCCGACAGCTGGGCGACGAGCAGGCTCTCACGGGCCAGGAAGCGGAAGGCGTCCAGGCCGACCAGGGCCTCCACCCGGCGCACGCCCGCACCGATCGAGGACTCGCCCAGCACCTTGACCAGACCGAGCTGGCCGGAGCTGGAGACGTGGGTGCCGCCGCAGAGCTCACGGGAGTAGTCGCCGACCTCGACGATACGGACGGTCTCGCCGTACTTCTCGCCGAACAGGGCCAGCGCGCCCATCGCCCGGGCCTCGGCCTGGGAGGTGTGGAAGGCGTTGACCGTGAGGTCGTTGATCAGGATCGCGTTGACCTCGTCCTCGACGTCACGGAGCATGCTGGGCGCGACGGCGCCGGCGGCGGTGAAGTCGAAGCGGAAACGGCCGGGTGAGTTCTCCGAGCCGGCCTGCGCCGCCGTCTCGCCCAGCGCGTTGCGGAAGCCGCGGTGCACCAGGTGGGTCGCGGTGTGGCTGCGGGAGATCGCGCGGCGCCGCTCGACATCGATCTCGGCCTGGGCCGTCTGGCCCACCCGGATCTCACCGGCACGGACCTTGCCGCGGTGCACGACGACGCCGGCGACCGGGGACTGCACGTCCACGATCTCCACCTCGGCCCCGTCCGTGCGGATGACGCCCTGGTCGGCGAGCTGACCGCCGCCCTCGGCGTAGAACGGCGTACGGCCCAGCACGACCTCGACCTCGGTGCCGGCGCCCGCGGCCGGGGCCGGGACTCCGCCGACGAGGAGGCCGATGACCTCGGCCTCGGCGGTCACCTGGTCGTAGCCGAGGAACTCGACCCTGCCGGTCTTCTCGAGGATCTGGCCGAACACCGAGATGTCGGCGTTGCCGGTCTTCTTGGCGGCGGCGTCGGCCTTGGCCCGGTCGCGCTGCTCCTTCATCAACCGGCGGAAGCCCTCCTCGTCGACCTTGAGCCCCTGCTCGGAGGCCATCTCCAGGGTGAGGTCGATCGGGAAGCCGTAGGTGTCGTGCAGCTGGAAGGCCTGGTCCCCGGCGAGCGTGCCCCGCCCCTTGCGCTTGGTCTCCTCCACGGCCACGTCGAAGATCGCGGTTCCGGTGCGGAGGGTGCCCAGGAAGGAGGCCTCCTCGGCGTCGATGACGCCGTGGATCTGCGGGGCGTCGGCCTTGAGCTCGGGGTACTGCTCGCCCATCACATCGACGGTCACCGCGGTGAGCTCGTGCATGTAGCGCTCCTCGCCCGCGCCCAGCAGGCGCAGGTTGCGGATGGCGCGGCGCAGGATGCGGCGCAGCACGTAACCCCGGCCCTCGTTGGAGGGCAGCACCCCGTCGGCGACGAGCATCACGCCGGTCCGGACGTGGTCGGCGATGACCCGCAGCGAGACGTCGGCGCGCTCGTCGCGGCCGTAGCGCGTCTTGGTGAGCTCGGCGGCCCGGTCGAGGATCTTGTAGGTGGTGTCGATCTCGTAGATGTTGTCGACACCCTGCAGGATCGCCGCCATGCGCTCCAGGCCCATGCCGGTGTCGACGCTCTTGGCGGGCAGCTCGCCCACGACGTCGAAGTCCACCTTGCTGCGGACCGCGCCGAGCTGGAACTGCATGAAGACGTTGTTCCACACCTCGAGGTAGCGGTTCTCGTCGGCGACGGGACCGCCGTCCTTGCCGTACTCGGGGCCGCGGTCGTAGTAGATCTCCGTGCACGGCCCGCCGGGACCCGGCACGCCCATGTGCCAGTAGTTGTCCTCGAGGCCGCGCCGCTGGATGTGCTCCGCGGGGACGCCGACCTTGTCGTGCCAGATGTCGTAGGCCTCGTCGTCGTCCTGGTAGACGGTGACCCAGAGCCGGTCCTCGGGGAAGCCGAAGCCACCCTCGGACTCGGGCTTGGTCAGCAGCTCCCAGGCGAGCGGGATCGCCTGCTCCTTGAAGTAGTCGCCGAAGGAGAAGTTGCCGAGCATCTGGAAGAACGTGGCGTGCCTGGTGGTCTTGCCGACCTCTTCGATGTCGGGGGTGCGCACGCACTTCTGGACACTGGTGGCCCGGTGGTAGGGCGGCTTCTGCTGGCCCAGGAAGTAGGGTTTGAACGGCACCATGCCCGCGGGGACCAGAAGCAGCGTGGGGTCCTCGGCGATCAGGCTGGCCGACGGCACGGCGGTGTGCCCACGCTCCTCGAAGAAGCGCAGGAAGCGGCGGGCGATCTCTGCCGACTCCATGTCAGCGGCCATCCTTTACGTCGTAGTGATACGTGTTCTCAACAGTGTCGAGCCCGAATCTGGATCGCAACTCGGTTTCCCGCTTGGCCGCACCCTCCAGGGTGTCGCCGGCGAACTCCCTCATCTGCTCCAGGACGCCGGTGGCGTTGCGCACGGCGCGGCGGGCCAGGTGGTTCGGATGCAGTGCTTGCAGCTTACGCATCGCCCAGACCGCGCCGAACGCGCCCAGGGACATGTAGAACAGTCGCCGGATCATCGCCGCCGCCTCTCCAGCATCCGGAGGTTGGATCTGCCACGGACGCGCAGGGCCTGCCGGATGCCGTGGCTCAGCGCCGCAAGCTTGATCAGCGGCCCCGTGACCAGGGTCTGGGTGACGCCGCTGACCTTGGCGACGTGCCCGCTGACCTGCTTGACGTCCATGGCGATGGCCTCGACGGCGACGAGTTGACGATTGGCCTCACCGACGGTGGCCGTGACGTCCTCCAGCAGCGGCACGACGCGCTCGCTCAGCTCCGAGACCATCTTGGTCGTCTCGGTGAGCAGCCGTGCCAGCCTGACCAGGACCACGGCCAGAAAGCAGACCAGGATCGCCCATGCCATGGCCACGATCAGTCCGGCGACCTCTCCCGCGCTAAGCATGCGCCGATCTCCCTACTCAACCTGGCTGGAACGGCAAGACCCTATCGCGTCTTGCGCTGCTCTCCCGGCACGCCGTCTCATGACGGGCCCGTCCCCGTGCGTCCGGGGCCGCTCCGGAAGGCTCCGCGGTGCCGTCGTCACCGGACCGGCGCCGCGCACGCGGGCCGGTCACCCGGGCCGGGCGGCGGTGGCGCAGGCACGCACGCTGGAGGAACTGGTGGAGGCCGCCACCGCGATCTACCGAGCCGACCTCGAGGGCGGCCACATCACGCTCTTCTCCGAGCTCGTCGGCGCGAGCATCGCCAGGCCGGAACTCCGCGAGGAGATCGTCAAGCGCTCCGAGCCGTGGATCGACTTCGTCGAGCAGACCCTGGACCGGGTCATCGGCGGCTCACCCCTGGCCAGGCTCATGCCGCCCCGCGACCTCGCCTACGCCGCGATCACCTTCTACCTCGGCGTCAACCTGTTCACCCACCTCGACGCCGACCGCTCCCGCACCGAGGCCCTGTTCAACCTGGCCGGCCGGGTCGCCCCGCGCGCCCGACTCCTGACCATGCGGTTCCCGCGCCGCCGCCCGCCGCCCGCCTCCGGGTGACTACCGGCCGCGGAGGAAGTCCCGGATCCTCGACCAGCGGTCGGCGAAGCCCGCCTCGGCACCGTGACGGGTGGGCTGGTAGTAGCGGCGGTCCCGCAGCTCCTGGGGGGCGTAGTCCTGGCGGACCAGGCCGTGCTCGAAGTCGTGCGGGTATTTGTAGCCCTTGCCGTGGCCGAGCTTCTTGGCCCCGGCGTAGTGGGCGTCGCGCAGGTGGTCGGGGACGTGGCCGATGGCGCCGCGCCGTACGTCTTCCGAGGCGGCACCGATGGCGTTGATCACCGCATTGGACTTGGGGGCCAGGGCGCAGTGGATGACCGCCTGGGCCAGGTTGAGCCGGCCCTCGGGCAGGCCGATGAACTCCACCGCCTGGGCCGCGGCCACCGCGACCTGCAGGCAGGTCGGGTCGGCCATGCCGACGTCCTCGGAGGCGAAGATGACGATCCGGCGCGCGATGAACCGGGGGTCCTCCCCCGCCTCGATCATCCGGGCGAGGTAGTGGAGGGCGGCGTCGGCGTCGGAGCCGCGCATGCTCTTGATGAAGCCGCTGATCACGTCGTAGTGCTGGTCGCCCTGGCGGTCGTAGCGGACGGCGGCCTTGTCCACCGCGCGCTCGACCACCTCGACGGTGATCTCGTCGTCTGCGATGAGCGCGGCGGCCTCCAGGTAGGTGAGCGACCTGCGGGCGTCTCCCCCGGCCAGGCGGACCAGGTGCTCGGCGGCCTCGGGTGCCAGCCGTGCCTTCCCGTCCAGGCCGCGCGGGTCGGCGACGGCGCGCTCCAGCACCACCCGGATGTCGTCCTCCGACAGCGACTCCAGGGTCAGCAGCAGCGAGCGCGACAGCAGCGGGGAGATGACGGAGAAGAACGGGTTCTCGGTGGTGGCGCCGATGAAGGTGACCCAGCGGTTCTCCACCGCGGGCAGCAGGGCGTCCTGCTGGGCCTTGTTGAAGCGGTGCACCTCGTCGACGAACAGCACCGTCTGTCGGCCGGACATGCCCAGCTCGCGCCGGGCCTGCTCGATGGCGGCGCGGACCTCCTTGACACCCGCGGACACGGCCGAGACCTCGACGAAGCGGCGCTTGGTGACGCCCGCGACCACATAGGCCAGGGTCGTCTTACCGGTGCCGGGCGGCCCCCACAGGAACAGCGACATCGGAGCCTCGGCCTCGACGAGCCTGCGCAGCGGCGTGCCCGGTCCCAGCAGGTGACGCTGGCCGATCACCTCGTCCAGGCCGCGCGGGCGCATCCGCACCGCCAGGGGCTCATGGCCGCGATGAGCCTCCTCCGCCGCCGAATCGAACAGGCTGTCCACGCTCCGACAGTACCGTCAGGACACGTACTTCAGATCCACGGTGTCACGGTGCTCTCCCCAGGCGAGGTCGAAGGTCCAGCATCCGGGGGCGGGCACGTCCACGATGGAGGGGTAGATCTCACCGGGCGAGGAGTCGGCGGGGAACCGGTGACGGACCACGGGGCCGGAAGCCCCCTTGGGGTGCCCGGTCATGACGAGGTCCTTGCCCTCCCGGGGCAGGCGGACGTACCAGAGGATCTTGTTCGACGCGTCGGCGGGCTTCCCGGCGTGCAACGGCCGGACGAACAGGTAGCCCACCACGTCGCCGCCGGTGCCCATTCCCCTCCCCCGCGCTCTCCGGTCCGCTCAGTTTCCCCAGACCGCGACGGCGCCGGTGTGCCCGGCGCGCAGCACGTAGTAGCCCGTCACGACGGCCACGACCACGGTGAGCGCCGAGACGGCCATGCGCACCGGGCTGCCGAACCGGTCACCGCGTGAGACATAGACGAGTATCAGCGAGACCACACCCAGGGCGAGGGCGGCCAGCAACAGCGGCGTGGCGAACTCCTCATGCTCGGCGATGCGTGCGCCGAGCTGGCCGTCGGCCGAGGCGAACTGGTTCTCCTTCAGCGCCTCGCCACTCTCGCGCGCCGCGAAGACGGCGACCGGGACGATCACCGCCAGCACCGCCACCGCCCAGTGGAGTACGGCACGCGTACGTGGCGCCAGCGCGTGGACAACGGCCAGCACCACCAGCAGAGGGGTCAGGACGACGGCGGCGTGGATGATCAAGGGATGGGCAGGCAGGCCCAGGATCTCATCGAACATGTGGGGGCTCCGGTCGTGCGTGGCGCGTCATCGCCAGATCTTGTCATCAGCAAGTACGGAATCTCCCCACGGATGGTTCAGAAATACAGCGAAGTGCCCTGCGATTTTCACTTCTGCACCATTTGACGGATTCTGCCACTTACATCCAGCACACGCTGAGGCCGGTACGCTTTCCGCCAGTTGACAGTCAAGTAACAGTAATCCTGGAGGACATAGCGGTGAGCGGCGAGGACCGCCAGAGTCAGCTGGCGCAGGAGCACAAGGAGCGCCAAGCCCAGCGTGCTGAGCAGGCGACAAAGACGAAGCGGAACACCTTCATCGGCGCCGGCGCCGCGGTGGTCGTCGTCGCCGGCGGCGTGATCGCCGCCGCAACCCTGCTCGGAGGGAACAGCGAGGGCACGCCCGCGGCCCAGAGCTCGCCGGCCCCCTCGGAGACCACCGCGCAGTCGATGCCGTCGATCGCCCCCACCGCTCCGGCCGACGCGTCCGCAGTGAGCTGCTCCTACCGCAAGGACACCAGCGGCAGCCCGGCCAAGAAGGTGGGCATGCCGCCGAGCAAGCCCAACCTGAAGCTGAAGACCATGACGATCGCCACCAGCCAGGGCGACATCGTCATCGACCTGGCGACGGCCCAGGCCCCCTGCTCGGTGAACTCCCTGGCCTTCCTGGCCAAGAAGAACTTCTACGACAAGACCAAGTGCCACCGCCTGGCCACCCCGGAGAACTCGGGTCTGGCCATGCTCCAGTGCGGCGACCCGCTGGCCAAGGCGGACGGCAAGAACCCCACCGACGGGCAGGGCAGCTCCGGCTACGTCTTCAACGACGAGAACCTCGGCGGCATCCCCTTCACCAAGGGCACGGTCGCACTGGCGCAGCCGCCGGAGGCGGCCAACCAGAACGGCAGCCAGTTCTGGATCTCGCTCGGCGACGAGACCGCGCAGCTGGGGCCGGACTACACGCCCTTCGGCGTCGTCTCCAAGGGCATGGACGTCCTCGACAAGGTCTACAAGGGCGGCTGGATCACCAACCCCGACGACATCACCGGCGACGGCGGCTCCAGCGCCCCCAAGATCCCGGTGGTCATCAAGGACGTGACGCTCTCCTGACGCGACGCCCTGGCCGTCGCCCGACGGCCGGGGCATCGGCCTCTCCCCCCCGTCTCGGCCGGCGTCGCGGAACGGAGTGATACCGGTCACACCGGCGACATCTCGCGGCCCGTGGCCGCGCGGTCGCCGGAGCAGCGGAGCCAGACTGAAGCGGACAGCACGTGATCCGTCTCACTGGGGGCATCGATGCCGGAGAAGCTACCTGCCGAGTTCCTGTTCGATCCCGGGTTCGGCAGGGATCCCTACGTCACCTACGCCAAGCTCCGTGACCAGGGGCCCGTCCACCCGATCGACCTGCCGCCCGGGACCGACGCGTTCCTGGTGATCGGTTACGAGTACGGCCGGCCGGCGCTCAACGACCCGCGGCTGAGCAAGGACATGCGCCACGCGCCGAGCGTGTTCCGCGACCTGGTCACCAAGGACAACCCGGTGCTGGCGTACAACATGCTCACCAGCGATCCGCCGGACCACACCCGGCTGCGCCGCCTGGTCGCCAAGGCCTTCACCCCGCGACGGACCGAGAGCCTGCGTCCCAGGGTTCAGGAGATCACCGACGAGCTCGTCGACGCGATGGCCGCCAGGGGCCACGGCGACCTGCTCGACGACTTCGCCTTCCCGCTGCCGATCACCGTGATCTGCGAGCTGCTGGGCGTCCCCGCCGAGGACCGTGACGCCTTCCGCGCGTGGTCGGCGGCGGTGGTCAGCCCGGCACTCGACGAGGAGGGGATGCGGCGGCGCGCCGAGGTGAACGCCGCCCTCCGCGGCTACTTCACCCGGGTCATCGCCGAGCGCCGGGCCGTACCGCAGGACGACATGATCAGCGCACTGGTCGCCGCCAGCGCGGACGAGGAGCTCCTGAGCGAGCAGGAGCTGCTGGCCACGCTCACACTGCTGCTCGTCGCCGGGCACGAGACCACGGTCAACCTGATCGGCAACGGCATGCTGGCCCTGCTGACCAATCCCGGCCAGCTCCGGCTGTTGAAGGACCGGCCGGAGCTGCTGCCGTCGGCGATCGAGGAGTTCCTCCGCTACGACGGCCCGGTGCAGCGGGCCACCCTGCGCTTCGCCACCGAGGACCTGCAGATCGCGGGTGTCCCCATCCCCAGGAACAGCGTGGTCCACGTGGCCCTCGGCGCGATGGACCGCGACCCCGAGGAGTTCGACACCCCCGACACCCTTGACATCACCCGCGCCGACAACCACCACGTGGCGTTCGGCCACGGCATCCACTTCTGCCTGGGCGCGCCGCTGGCCCGGCTGGAGGGCCAGATCGCCTTCGAGACGCTCCTGCGCCGCCTGCCGGACATCGACCTCGCCTGCACACCCGGCGAGCTCTCCTGGCGCCAGAACGGCTCGTTCATCCGCGGGCTGCAGGCGCTGCCGGTCCGCTTCTGACCCCGGTACGGCGCCGGCCCGCCCACCGTACGGCGAAGGCCCCCGGGAACGGCTCTCACGTCCTTCCGGGGGCCTTCGGCGTGGCGTCGGCGGCGGGGACTACGCCTCGGCCTTCGGCTTGGCGTCGACGCCTGCCTCCTTACGCTGTTCAAGCGTGATGGGGGTGGGCGCGCCGGTCAGCGGGTCGAAGCCGGAGGCCGTCTTCGGGAAGGCGATGACGTCACGGATCGAGTCGCCGCCCGCGAGGAGCATGCAGATCCGGTCCCAGCCGTAGGCGATGCCCCCGTGCGGGGGCGGGCCGTACTTGAACGCCTCCAGCAGGAAGCCGAACTTGTTCTCCGCATCCTCCTTGGAGATGCCGAGCACGTCGAAGACGCGCTGCTGCATCTCGGCCCGGTGGATACGGATGGAACCGCCGCCGATCTCCATGCCGTTGCAGACCATGTCGTAGGCGTAGGCCAGGGCCTCGCCGGGATGGTCCTGGAAGTTGTCGGCCCACTCGGGCTTGGGCCCGGTGAACGGGTGATGGACCGCGGTCCAGCCGCCCTCGCCGTCCTCCTCGAACATGGGGGCGTCGACGATCCACAGGAAGTTCCACTGCGACTCGTCGATCAGGCCGCAGCGACGGCCGATCTCCAGGCGGGCCGCGCCGAGCAGGTCGCGGGAGGCCGACGCCGTACCGGCCGCGAAGAAGATCGCGTCACCGGGCTCGGCGCCCGTCTTGGCGGCCAGGCCCGAGGCCTCGGACTCGGAGAGGTTCTTGGCCACCGGGCCGCCGAGCGTGCCGTCCTCGCCGACGAGCACGTAGGCCAGGCCCCTGGCGCCGCGCGACTTGGCCCAGTCCTGCCAGCCGTCCAGCTCCTTGCGGGTCTGGGAGGCGCCGCCGGGCATGACCACGGCGCCCACGTAAGGCGCCTGGAAGACCCGGAAGGTGGTGTCGGCGAAGTAGTCGGTCATCTCGACGAGCTCCTGGCCGAAGCGCAGGTCGGGCTTGTCGGAGCCGTAGCGGGACATGGCGTCGGCGTAGGTCATCCGGGGCAGCGGCGTCGGCAGCTCATAGCCGACCGTCTCCTTCCAGATGCGGCCGATCAGGGCCTCGCCCAGGGCGATGACGTCATCCTGGTCCACGAAGGACATCTCAACGTCGATCTGGGTGAACTCCGGCTGCCGGTCGGCGCGCAGGTCCTCGTCGCGGAAGCAGCGGGCAAGCTGGTAGTAGCGCTCCAGGCCGGCCACCATGAGGAGCTGCTTGAACAGCTGCGGCGACTGCGGCAGCGCGTACCAGCTGCCGGGCTGCAGCCGGACCGGGACCAGGAAGTCGCGGGCGCCCTCGGGGGTGGAACGGGTCAGCGTCGGGGTCTCGATGTAGTTGAACCCGTGCTCGTCCATCACCTGATGGGCCAGGTAGGTGGCCTTGGACCGGATCCGCATGGCGCGGGCGACCTGCTGGCGGCGGATGTCCAGGTAGCGATACTTGAGCCGGGCCTCCTCCGAGACCCCCGTGCTGCCCTCGATCGGGAAGGGCAGCGGCGCCGACTCGCTGAGCACCTCGACCTCGGAGGCGACGACCTCGATGGCGCCGGTCGGCAGCTCGGGGTTCTCGTTGCCCTCAGGACGGACCCGCACCTGCCCGACGACCTTGACGCAGTATTCGGCGCGCAGGCCGTGCGCGTCGTCCTCCTCGCGGAAGACCACCTGGGAGGAGCCGGAGGCGTCACGCAGGTCGATGAAGACCACACCGCCGTGGTCTCGGCGGCGCGCCACCCAGCCGGCCAGCGTCACCTGCTGCCCGGCGTGCTCCTTGCGGAGTGATCCCGCTTCGTGCGTGCGGATCATTTCTTCAGTCTCTCCTTCAACGTCGTGACGATCTCAGCGAGCGGTACGGCGGCCTGGTCGCCGCTGACCAGGTCCTTGACCTGCGCGGACCCGGCGGCGATATCTCGCTCGCCGAGGATCACGGCATAGCTCGCCCCCGACCGGTCGGCGCCCTTCATGGCACCCTTGACGCCCTTGCCGCCGAACGACATGTCGGCGTCGAGGCCGGCCCGGCGCAGCTCGGTGATGAGCAGGAACATCCGGCGGCGCGCCTCCTCACCCAGCGGCACACCGTACACCTGGACGTGCGACCCGGTCGCCTCGACTCCCAGCAGTCCCTCGGCCTCCATGGCCAGGACCGTCCGGTCGACGCCGAGTGCCCAGCCGACGCTGGGCAGGGCCGGACCGCCGATCACCTCGCTCAACCCGTCGTAGCGGCCGCCGCCGCCGACCGCCGACTGCGAACCCAGCCCGTCGTGGACGAACTCGAACGTGGTGCGCGTGTAGTAGTCGAGACCGCGGACCAGCCGGGGGTCGTCGGTGTAGGCCACGCCGGAGGCCGTCAGCAGCGCGCGGACCTCCTCGTGGTAGGCCTTGCACGCCTCGCACAGGTGGTCGACGACCAGGGGGGCTCCGGCGAGCTGAGCCTGCACCTCGGGCCGCTTGTCGTCGAGCACGCGCAACGGATTGATCTCGATCCGGGCCCGGGTGGCCTCGTCGAGGTCGAGTCCACGCAGGAAGTCCTGCAGCGCGGCGCGGTAGGCGGGACGGCACTCCTTGTCACCCAGAGTGTTGAGCAGCAGCCGGACCCCGGTGAGGCCCAGACCTGCGTAGCCGTCGGCCGCCAGCACGATCAGCTCGGCGTCCAGCGCGGGGTCCTCCGCCCCCAGGGCCTCGGCGCCGACCTGCCAGAAGTGGCGGTAGCGGCCCTTCTGGGCGCGCTCGTAGCGGAACTGGCTGCCCGAGTACCACAGCTTCACGGGGAGCTGGCCGTTGTGCAGGCCGTGCTGGAGGACGGCGCGCACGACCGGCGCGGTGCCCTCGGGGCGCAGCGTGAGGGAGCGCCCGCCCTTGTCGGTGAAGGTGTACATCTCCTTGGAGACGATGTCGGTCGACTCGCCGACCCCTCGGACGAACAGCGCGGTGTCCTCGAAGACCGGTGTCTCGATGTAGCCGTAACCGGCGCGGCGGGCCGGGGCGGCCAGCGCCTCACGCACGGCGAGCGCCTGTTCCGAACGTGGCGGAAGCCAGTCAAAGGTGCCCTTGGGCGCCTGCAAAGTCATTTTTCAAAGTCCTCTGGTGGGACCGGCGTACGGGGCCGCCTCCGTGAGATACGGGTTGGTGGCGCGCTCGTGGCCGATCGTGGTCTGTGGTCCGTGACCGGGCAGCACCACCGTGTCCTCCGGCAGCGGCAGGCACTTCGTCGCCAGGCTGCGCAGGATGGTCGGGTAGTCGCCACCCGGGAGATCGGTGCGGCCGATGGAGCCGGCGAACAGCAGGTCGCCCGAGAACAGCACGTCCGGGATCTCCTCGGTGCTGGGCAGCCTGAACGTCACCGACCCCCTGGTATGGCCGGGAGTGTGATCGACGGTGAGCTCCATGCCCGCCAGCTTCAGCACCTGGCCGTCGGCGAGCTCGCGCACGTCGTCCGGCTCGGTGAAGGTCAGCCCGCCGAACAGCTGCTGGGTGGCCGCCGTCGACAGTCCCTGGCCCGGGTCGGAGAGCAGCTCACGGTCCTCCGGGTGGATCCACGCGGGAACGTCACGCGCGCCGCAGACCGGGGCGACCGACCACATGTGGTCGATGTGCCCATGCGTGACCAGCACCGCGACCGGCTTCAGCCGGTGCTCGCGCAGCACGTCGTCCAGGTCGCCGACCGCGTTCTGCCCGGGGTCGACGATGACGCACTCCTCGCCCGCGGCGGGAGCGACGACGTAGCAGTTGGTCTGGAACGACCCTGCGGGGAAGCCGGCGATGAGCATCTGCCTCAGCTGATCTCGTCAAGAATACGGATGGGAATGTAACCGAAGGGTACCGGTGCGGGTCGGCGGGCTGCGAACCATTACCCTTTGGCCGATACGATTCGCCCACCTCAGTAAGTAATACTCCGGCACTCGGGAGGGCGAAGCGGTGAGCGGCAAAGACCGCCAGAAGCAGCTGGCGCGCGAGCACTACGAGCGGCAGACCCAGCGGCGCATCGATCGTGAGGCCAAGGCCAAGCGCAATGCGATCATCGGCACCAGCGTGGCCACCGTGGTGGTGATAGGCGGCGTGATCGCCGCGACGACGCTGTTCGGAGGCAACGACTCGTCTGCCACGGCCACTCCGGCGGCGTCGTCGAGCCCTGCGGCGAGCCCGGCGGAGACGAGCACCGCCGCCAAACCGACGGCCTTCGACCCCGCCAGCGGCACCTGTGGCTACGCCCCCGACACGGGCGGCGCTCCCGCCAAGAACGTGGGCACTCCTCCGGCCAAGGTGGACACCACGCCCAAGACGATGACCCTGAAGACGAACCAGGGCGACATCGTGATCGCGGTGTCGGCCAAGAAGACGCCGTGCACGGTCAACTCCTTCGCCTTCCTGGCGGAGAAGGGATACTTCGACGGCTCCAAGTGCCACCGGCTCGGCTCCGACCAGTTCCCGGTGCTGCAGTGCGGCGACCCGCTGGCCAAGGCCGACGGCAAGAACCAGACCGACGGGCAGGGCGGCCCCGGATACCGTTTCGTCAACGAGAACCTCGAGGGCGCGAAGTACACCCGGGGCGTCGTGGCCATGGCCAACAGCGGCCCCGACACCAACGGCAGCCAGTTCTTCATCGTGTACGGCAACGCCCCTCTACAGCCGGACTACACACCGTTCGGTACGGTCACCAAGGGGATGGAGATCATCGACAAGGTGAACAAGGGCGGTGTCATCACCCCCGGATCGGACGGAACGGGAGCCCCGAAGGAAACCGTCGAAATCAAAAACGTGACAATGTCCAGCAAGAGCTGACGTAATACAACCATGGGGCGGTTAGCCTCGAAAGGCTGATGAAAGTGCGGGAGGACACGGTGAGCACCGACCCGTGGGGCCGGGTAGACGACGACGGCACCGTCTACGTACGTACGGCTGAGGGAGAACGGGCCGTCGGGTCCTGGCAGGCCGGCGAGCCGGAGGAGGCACTTGCCTACTTCCATCGCAAGTTCGACGAACTGGCCGGGCAGGTGACGCTGCTCGAACAGCGGGTGCGTGGCACCGATCTGCCGCCCGCCCAAGCCGAGGCGACCATCGTCAAGCTCCGCGAGGCGATCACCGACGCGCACGCGGTCGGCGATCTCGACGCGCTGCTGAACAGGTTGAGCGCCCTCACGGAACTGGTCGCCCAGCGCCGCGAGGAGGTCAAGGCGGCCCGTGACGTGGCCCGTCTGGAGGCCAAGGGTGTCAAGGAGCGGATCGTCGCCGAGGCCGAGCGCATCGCCGAAGACACCACCCACTGGAAGACCGGCGGCGAGCGGCTGCGCCAGCTCGTCGAGGAGTGGAAGGCGGCCGAGCGCATCGACCGCGTCACCGAGGCGGCCCTCTGGAAGCGGCTGTCCGCGGCCCGTACGGCCTTCGCGAAGCGCCGCAAGGCCTATTTCGCCGGGTTGGACGAGCAGCGCGAGGGCGTGCGCTCCAGCAAGGAGCGTATCGTCGCCGAGGCCGAGGCGCTGGCGTCCTCGACCGACTGGGGCGCGACGGCCTCGGCCTACCGCGAGCTGATGCAGCAGTGGAAGGTGGCGGGCCGGGCCTCCAGAGAGGTCGAAGACGAGCTCTGGGGCCGTTTCAAGGGTGCCCAGGACCAGTTCTTCCAGGCCCGCTCGGCGGTCTTCGCCGAGCGTGACGCCTCGCTCGCGGCCAATGCCGAGATCAAGGAGCAGCTCCTGACGGAGGCGGAGAAGATCGTCCCGGTCTCCGACCCCCGCTCGGCCAGGGCCGCCCTGCGCGGAATCCTGGAGCGGTGGGAGGTGGCCGGCCAGGTCCCGCGTGAGCAGCGCGACCGCCTTGAGGGCGGGCTGCGAAAGATCGACGACGCGGTCCGCAAGGCCGAGGAGGCGGAGTGGAAGCGCTCCAACCCCGAGGCCCGCGCCCGCGCCCAGAACACGGTCGATCAGCTCCACAGGTCGATCGAACAGCTGGAGACCCGTCTGGCCAAGGCCCAGGCGGCCGGCAGGGACAAGGACGTCAAGGACGCCGAGGAGTCCCTGGCCGCCCGCCGCTCCTGGCTGGAGGAGGCTGAGCGCACGCTCGCCGAGTTCTCCTGACGCGCCGGTAGGTTCCTCAAGGGCGTGCCCCCGATGTGGGGGGGCACGCCCTTGTGCTTCTCCCGCCCGTAGGGCACCGTCGCCCTCCCGATCCGGAGGTGTTCTCCCCCGGACGTGACCCCAGCCGCGAAGGAGCGCTGGGGTGGATCGCGGTTGCGGTCCCGTTCCCCGGTGAGTTCGGTGACCGCGGTGGGCACCGTGATCGGGGTCCGGGCTACGAGTCACGTCTCCTCGTGCACGCCGTGCGCATCCCGTTGACACGGGGGCGCGGACAAGCAGACGGAATCCCCCCTCCGCAGCGGGGTGTTCTCCCAGGGCGCCATCGACGTCACCGCAGATAATCACTCACTGTCTGCGATAACGATCCGAGATCATCTACGGCTTCCGCCAACCGCCAAGATCCGGTCCGATCCTCCCCCGAGGCCAGTACGGACCACTTTATTTCCGTGATGGAAAGTCTAGTGTTGACAACTTGGAAAGCCTGGGCGACTGTTTCTGGTATGGAAACAAACGAGAGCTTCGAGCACCCCTCCCCGGCCGAGGCCGCCGCCGCGCTGGAGGCGGCCCAGCAGGCCCGTGCCGTCGGGTACGCCCCGATCCCAGCCTGGTTCTTCCCCGTTCTCGGCCTGCTGGTAGCCGGCGTCATGCTGCTCCAGATCGACATCTTTGCCCCCGAGCTGGCGCCGTTGGCCCTGGCAGGGGTAATAGCGGGCTACGTGGTGACCGAGCGCGTCTACAACAAGCAGGTCAGCCGGTCCGGGGTCGCGCCGCGGCACCTCACACTCGGCCAGCAGCTGGTTCTCGTGACGCCACTGGCCGCGCTCTGGATCGCCGGTGAGCTCCTCGACGCCAGGTGGGGCTTCTGGGTGGTCGCGGCAGCGGTGGGCGGATGCTGGACGGCCGGATACGGCCTCTTCCACAACCGGCGGGCACAGACCTCGGTATGAAGGCCACCGACAAGGCCGAGGACGGTTTCGAAACCACGATCCACGCGCCGAACCGGCTGCGGATATGCGCGCTGCTGGAACTCGCGGAGCAGGTGGAGTTCGGCCGGGTGCGGGAGCGGCTGGGGGTCAGCGACTCGGTGCTGAGCAAGCATGTCGGCGTACTGATGGACGCCGGATACGTGCAGCAGACCAAGGCTGTACGCGACACCCGGCAGCGCGTCTGGCTCTCGCTCACCAAGTCCGGCCGCGCGGCGTACCGCGCGCATGTCGCGGCCCTGCGCGCCATCGTCGGAGAACCGCAGGAGTGATGACCCACACGGCGGCGCTTTGGCGAGCCGCCGGTGCCCGGCCGGACTCCCCCAGGACCCGGCCGGGCATCGGCAGGCGAAGCCGCGCCCGCTTTCCCCGATCCGGGCGCTCTGGCCGCTCATATCGTACGGTGACCGCGCGGGTACGAATGGTGTTTCCCGGTGGGCGGCCGCAGAGGGATCCGGCAGTTTTCGGAGGGGTTCGTCGGACCCGGCCACTACTGCATGATCATGCATGGGGGCTGCACATTCACCCCCATTAGCGTTATCCGACCAAAATTTCCGCGACTCCACCAGTCAAATGACCCAAGAAAGGCCAGCACCCCTCATCCGCGACCGTCCTGCGCATGCTCCGCGAACACGACGAGCAGACCACCGCAGCGACGGAGCCGATCAGCACGTGATCAGACGAACCCACCAGCGACGGCACCCACAAACACCATGATCATTCTCAGCACCAACCGCTGTTCCTGGATTCCTCAGCCCCGGAGGAACAGCGGGCGTAGCCGATGCGGATATCGGCCGCGGATCGGTCGGGGTCGACGGGGGCGGGCGGCGGGGTGCCGGGTCGCCAAGGCTGGCCGGGCCTGCGGTCGGCGGGGGTCTGGATGCGCAGCCGCTTGGCCGGCCGGGACACCTTGGCGAAGCGGCCGGTGTGGTAGGTGCCGGCGCCGGACCGTGACCGGCAGGGCGATCCGAGTTCGACGTCGCATCGCGGACAGGAGTGACGTTCGACTTCATCAGCGTCACGGGTAACGTCGTCGGCGGTACCGGAATCGGCGGCGGATACGGCGCTTTCGCGGGGCTGGGCGACGTCGACCATGCCCCGAATCCTCTCACGGACATTTCTCAGAACCACATGGTTCAAGAACCTGAGTGAGAACGAGCCATGAGAGGGATTCGAGGCCTTCGGCCGTCCCATGGGGCGTGTTGGCGATCTTCTCTCGTAATCGCTCGTTTATGAGAATCGCGACATGCTTAAGACGTGGCGTCTTTGGCCTGGGATGTGTCCCGTCTCCGGGCTCGAGAAGTACATCAGGGCTTGTTCAGGTAGGTGAGGACGGCGAGGACGCGGCGGTTATTGCTGTCGTCATCGGTGATGCCGAGTTTGCCGAACAGGGAGGTGGTGTACTTGCTGATGGCGCTTTCACTGAGGAAGAGCCGCTGGCCGATGGCCTGATTGGACAATCCCTCGGCCATGAGGCTGAGCACCGAGTGTTCGCGTTCGGTGAGCTGTCCGAGTCGTCGGGTCGAGGACCCGCTGGACAGCAGCTTGGCGATGACGGCTGGGTCCATGGCGGTCCCGCCATCGGCGACGCGTTCCAGAGCATCGATGAACTGATCGGCGTCGAACACGCTCTCTTTGAGGAAATAGCCGATGCCGCCGGCGCCGTCGGCCAGGAGTTCGCGGGCGTACAGCTGTTCGACGTACTGGGAAAGGATCAAGATCGGCAGTCCGGGCAGTTCGCTGCGCGCGGCGAGAGCTGCACGCAGGCCCTCATCGGACTGGGTCGGTGGCATGCGGACGTCGACGATGGAAACATCCGGCCGCCACGTCAGCAGCGCGTCGAGTGCCTCGGGTCCGGTGGTCGCCGTCGCCACCACCTGGTGTCCGTACGCCTCGACGAGACGGACCATCCCGTCGCGCAGGAGGTAGAGGTCTTCGGCTACAACGATTCGCATGGCACCATCATCCTCACACGGGTCGGGCCGCCTGCCGGGCTGGTGATTTCCAGGGTGCCGTCGAAGACCGCGAGGCGGCGGCGTAGCCCCGCAAGTCCACCGCCGGCTCGCGCACTGGCCCTGCCCCGGCCGTTGTCCTCGACATCAACGACGATGTCGGTGTCGTCCCGGGCGATGGAGATCCGCGCCTGGGTCGCATGGGCGTGCTTGACCGCGTTGGTCAGCAGTTCGGCGATTCCGAAGTACACGGCGGACTCGATCGGCGGGTCCAGGCGTAGCTGGACGTCGGCGCTGACAGCCGCTTCGAGCGGGCTATCCAAGGCGAGAGCGCGAACGGCATCAACGAGCCCTCGATCGTTCAGCACCGGTGGGTTGATTCCCTGGACCAGTTCGCGGAGCTCGGTCAGTGATGTGGCGGCACTGACTCGCGCTTCTTGCATCAGCGCCTTGGCCTGGTCAGAGTCGGTTTCCATCAGCTTCTCCGCGGTCGCCAAAGAGAGCCCGAGCGCGACCAGGCGGGCCTGCGCTCCGTCGTGCAGATCTCGCTCGATCCGGCGGATCTCGGCGGCCTGCACGACTGTCGTATCCGCGCGCTGGGCCGTCAGCTCATCGACCCGGTCCGCCAGCGTCATCGCGGGCGACGCGCGCAGGAAGCGGACGGCTACCGGCTCGACGGAGCACCAGGCATACGGGGCGCTGGCGATGGCCACGACCAGGCCGAGTATCCCGATGAAGGGGGCTGATTGGCTGAATGCGAGGACCGCCGCCGCGACTCCGGCCGGCGGGATGGACGCGATCAGGCCCACGGTGAGCGGCGCGATCCCCGTGAATCGCAGATCACGCCACGTGGCGGGATCGCTCCACCGGACCCGCCACTTCTGATCCATGAGGGCGTCGCGGCTGGTGCGCTCGTAGCTGAAGCCGTTCCACCAGTACCCGGTGGACATCCGCGTCACCGGCCCGGCCTGCCGGTATCCGGCGGGGATGACGGTGGCGGTCCACCTCGCGACGAGGAGGCGGACCATCCGGCAGACCGGGCGGGACAGGGCGAGCGTGCTCACGCACACCAGCACGAACGGCGCTACCCACGACCACGGGTTTCCCGCCCCCCACCAGATCCCCAGCGCCACGGCAGCGGCCCACACGGCCGGGACCAGCATGCTGACGACCATCACAACGCACGCTCGTACGAACCCCACGCAGGCACTCGCCACCCACGACACCA
The DNA here is from genome assembly GCF_014203795.1 of Streptosporangium album. Classification (NCBI taxonomy): domain Bacteria; kingdom Bacillati; phylum Actinomycetota; class Actinomycetes; order Streptosporangiales; family Streptosporangiaceae; genus Streptosporangium; species Streptosporangium album. The sequence goes on from NZ_JACHJU010000003.1 coordinate 573,805, forward strand.
GTTGTCGCATGATTCTTCCTTCTCACTTCGTAACCCCGACCGTGGCACCCGCGGTTCCTGCACTGCGCCGATCTGGCCGGTACGGCTTGGTGTCTCCACTGTGCACCGCCCCCAGCCCGGTCCCCGCCAGATCGGCTCGGAAGTAGGTCTGGCCCCACCCACCCGTACGGCCAGGCCCATACCGCACCACGCATTGCGCTCCCTAACGTCGACACACGCCAGACAACACGAGGGAAGAAAGAGACATGGAAACCACCACTCACACCACGGCCGCCCAGCTCAACCATTCCGGCACCCGACGAGCCTTCGGCAAGGTGAAGATCCTCATCGCGGCCTACGGTGTGCTCAGCGCCGCGGTCCTCATCACGGTCGCCATCCTCGCGATCACCGGACACACGGTGACCTCGTTCATGTGGGGCCGAGCAGCCGGAGTGCTCGCGAGCGCCGCGGTGACCTACTGGCTGACCGTCCTCGCCTCACGGGGAGCACGAGGGGCCTATCTCCGCGTGCGCATCATCTCGATCATCATGCCGCCCGCGATCATCGCCATCGACGTGATCCCCGGTACCCTCCCGGCGTGGTTCGTCATGATGCAGGCCGCATGCGCCCTCGCCATCGCCGCAGCCGCTTTCATCATCAACGGATACCGACTGCGCGCCGCTTTCCCCAAGTCACGCTAATGGGGGTGAATCGAGAGCGTTCTGGCTGGTCAGGCAGACTCGGTTCGGTAAGCCTCCGCCAGGTGAGCACTGTAAATCGCCGGGCCGTTGAGCCCTGAGGTCAGACCGTGCCCCTGGCTGGTAGGCGGGAGGGTTGATCTCCGATGGGATGTCGTGCCCGGGTCCTCGTGTCGCCGTGAGCACTGATCCATTAGGGCGAGATGGTTCTCCTTGGAAGGCTTACCTCGGTCGTCTGGTGAAGGGGGAACCGGATGCTGTCCGTCGCGCCGGGGATGTGGCCGGAGGGCACAAGCAGCGTCTCCAGGCCGACGCCGAGCGTGCGCCCGACCGTCGCGAGCTGCCGTCCTTACCGTAACCAGGGGTGTTGCGCCGAGATCGTCTCATGGTCGCAGACGGCTCTGGGAGCAGGCTCCCAGAGTGGAATCCTCCGAAACGCCGAGGAAACCCAGAGCGCGGGGAGTGAGGCTGGAGGCATGATCATTAAAGCTCTGGGACTCGCGCTGGCCGCGGCTCTGTTGCCCGGCGCACCAACCCCTCCGGCCGGCCCGCATCAGTGCGCGAACGCGAGCGCGCGCTGCGACGGCAGCATCGACGTCCCCCTTGCTTGGGAGAACGCCTCCTCCGAACGTCTTTCCGTGGCCTTCGCCTGGATTCCGGCCAAGGGCGCCGACGGGACGGTGGTGGCCAACCTCGGCGGGCCACTGCCGGCTCTGCCGACCGTGCCCGAGATTCAGCGAATTCTCGGGCCCGTGCTCGAGCGGAAGAACCTGCTGGTCATGGACCCGCGCGGGTTCGGGAAGTCCACGCCGCCGCTGTGCCCGGGAACCGGCCTCGACAAACCCGAGACCATCGCCGCCTGCGCCAAGAGTGTGGGTCCGAAGGGCGCGTACTTCACCGCCGACCAGGCCTCGCACGATCTCGACGCCCTACGGCGGGCGCTCGGCCTGGGCAAGGTGAGCTTCTTCGGCAACTCCTACGGCACCCTGTACGCCCAGGCGTACGCGGCCCGGTATCCAGGCAGCCTGGACGCGGTGTTTCTGGACAGCTCCATGGTCATGGACCGCGACGGGTACGCGCGCTGGCCGTCCCAGGTCCAGCTCGACCATCTCGATCTCGTCTGCGGGCGGTCGAAGGCGTGCGGCGCGCTGCCGGGCAGCGCCTCCGGCACCTGGGCACGGCTGGTGGACCGGCTGCGGGAGCGGCCCGACCCGGAGGTCTCGGTGTTCCAGACCTCGGCGCTGAGTGGTGTGTCCGAGCCGGTGTTCGGCCGGGAGTCCACCGCGGCCGCGGACGCTTATCTGCGCGGCGACCCGGCTCCGCTGCGCCGTCTGGCCCGGCTGATTCCCAAAGCCCTTCCGCCGGACAACGATCCGCATGTTGCCGGGTATCTGGGCTATCGCTGCGGCGACGGCACCTTCCCATTCGACCGGCTGGCGCCGGCGGCCGAGCGTGAGGCACAGGCCGTGCGGTACTACGAGCGGGTACGTCCGCTGGCGCCCTATCAGATCACCGACATCTTCCCCGGGATCGGCAGCGTGGAGCCGTGCATCAACTGGCCGACTCCGCGCCACAGCCCGCCGCGCCCGCCCGGGCAGGCGCTGCCCGCAGTACCCGTCCTGGTGATGGCGGGGGACTTCGACATCAACAGCCCCGCCGATGTGGCGCGCTCGGTGCGGGCCTTCCCGAACGCGACCGTCGTCCGGGTCCCGTTCGGGAGGCATGCGCTGTCCTTTCCCCCGGGGCCGATGGGTGATTGCGTGCGCGGCATGCTGCGTACCTTCCTGACCACGAAGCAGGTGGCCGATCAGGGGTGCAGCGGCGAGAACTACCGCGCGGTCGGCGCCTTCCCGCAACAGGTCAGGGACGTGCCGCCGCATCCGGCCCGCAAGCTCAGCACCGCCCAGCGGCGGGTGCTCGCGGCCACCTTCGCCACCGCCGCGGATGCCACCGCCCGCCGCAACCCCAACGGCTACTTCTACACAAGGGTGCAGAACGAGCCGGGGCTGCGCGGCGGCCAGGTCACCTTCGGCCAGGACATCACGCTCGACGGCGTGCGGTTCGTGCGCGACCTGCGGGTCAGCGGCCCGATCAAGCTCACTCCGGACGGCCGCGCCACCGCCACGCTCCGCGCCGAGACCGGCGGCCGCACCCACGAGGTGACGCTGACCTGGACGGCGTTCTCCACCCGACCGTCCCTGTCCGGCACCTTCAACGGCATCCCCTTCGACTAGGCCATATGCCGCTTCGATATGAGCCGGCGGCCGATATCGCCATTGGACAAGATCCACGTCGAGCTGTTTTGCTCCTGCTCTCTGACCGCGACCAGCAAGGAACGACGACATGCGATATCTCCGCATCCGTGCCGGACTCGCCATCGCCGCCTCTCTCCTGGTCGGCGGTGCCGTGAGCACGGGGACGGCCTCGGCGGCGCCCGCCGTACAAGCTCACAAGGAACTGCGGGCCCCTGGAGGACTCCTTCGACGGGCGCATCGGCGCCTACGCGATCGACACCGCCACCGGCAAGGCGGTCGGCTCCCGGGCAGGCGAGATCTTCCCGCTGCTGTCCAGGTTCAAGGCCCCGGTATGCGCGGCCGCCCTGCACCGGGCTTGGACAGGATCTCCTTGACGGCCACGGCGACTCAGCACAGACACCGCGTTGTAGCCCAGGTTCACGGCGAAGTAACGTGACTTAAGATTTTAGCGTGCACGTGGCACGAACCTTCATGAAGATCGTGTGTTTCTTCAGACGCCCCCGGGTCTTCGACACGACGCTGGTGATCGTGCTCTCCGTCCCGGTGCTTCTGGGCATGACCTCCGTGATCGTCCAGGGCGAGACGCGGGCGACGCTGACCGCTGGGCTCCATGTGGCGGGTTCCCTGTGCCTGCTCATGAGGCGTGGCCGGCCGATCCTGACCGCCGGGCTGGTGGCCGCGCTGGACGTCGTGGGCATCACGACGCAGTTGCTGTCCTTCACCAGCCTGCCCTCCGGCATCGCGTACTACAGCCTGGGCCGCTACACCACCGGCCGCCCGACACTGATCACCTCGGCGACGGTCTTCGTCGTCTACGCGATCGATACAGAGCTGTTCCTCGCCGCGGCGGGCGGCTGGTTGTGGTCCCTGTTCGCCGTCTCCGTGCCCGTGGGCATCGGCCAGCTCGTCCGGCTCAGGACCGAGCTCAACGAGCGCAGCAGGCAAGAGGCCGCCGACGCCGCCGTGCGCGCCGAGCGACGGCGCATCGCCAGGGAACTGCACGACGTGGTCGCCCACCACATCACCGTGATCAACACCCTGGTCGGCGGCGCGCGGGCCACGCTCCCACCCGGGCATGACGTCACCAAGAACACTCTGGAGAGCGCCGAGCAGACGGCCCGCCAGGCGATGTCGGAGATGCGCCGCCTGCTCGACGTGCTCAGGGTCGACGGCAACGAAGGACCGGACGCCGCGACGGGGGTGAGCGCGGAGCGGCTGCCCGTACTGATCAAGGAGGCCAGGTCGTCGGGACTGCCCGCCAGCCTGATGGTGACCGGCGAGCCCGTCGAGCTGCCCGCCGCCGTGGACCACGCCGTCTACCGCATCGTGCAGGAGGCGCTGACCAACTCGCGCAAGCACGCCGTCAGTGCCAGGGCCAGCGTGCGGCTGGCGTACGAGCCGGCTGCGGTGGAGGTCGAGGTGATCGATGACGGCCTGGCGAAGGAGGCCGGCACGCCGGGGTTCGGACTCGGCGGCATGGCCGAGCGGGTGGCGTTATGCGGCGGCCGGCTGTCCACGGGCCCGCGCCCAGAAGGCGGTTTCCGGGTGCACGCCCGCATCCCCCTGGAGAGATCATGATCAGAGTTCTGCTGGCCGACGACCACGAGCTGGTACGCAAGGGCTTCAGGCTGATGCTGGACGCCCAGCCCGACCTGAGTGTGGTCGGCGAGGCCGCCGACGGCGCGGAGGCGGTGGAGCTGAGCAGGAAACTCCGGCCGGACGTGGTGCTCATGGACCTGCACATGCCCAGCCTGGACGGCGTGCGCGCCACCAAGCTGATCACCGCGGAGCTGCCGGGCGTTCGGGTGCTCGCGCTGAGCACGTTCGACCTGGACGAGAACGTGGTCGCGGCGCTGAGGGCGGGCGCCGACGGCTTCCTGCCCAAGGACATCTCCTTCGAGGAGCTGATCGAGGGCGTACGCGTGGTGCACCGCGGCGAGTCGGCCGTCGCGCCGCGTCTGCTGACCAGGCTCATCGGCACGTTCGTCCGCGCCTCGCGCCCGAGGGCGGTGCCCGCCGAGCTGGCCGGGCTGACCGACAGGGAACGGGAGATCCTTGTGCTGATCGCCCGCGGCCGCTCGAACCCGGAGATCGCCGCCGGCCTGTCCGTCTCCCCGTCGACCGTCAAGAACCACGTGACGAGCCTGTTCGCCAAGATAGGCGTCAGGGATCGGGCGCAGGCCGTGATCGTCGCGTACGAGGCGGCATTGATCCAACCTGGAGAGTAGGACCAGGGTCCTAGAGCCCTCGCCCGAGAACTGTTCCCGGGCATGACGAAAACGGCCGCCCGCGACGGCACCCTTGGATCATGACCGCGATCCGAACAACGAACCTGAGTAAGCGCTACGGCGGCACCACCGCGGTGGCGGACCTGTCGTTCGACGTCGAGCCCGGTCAGGTGACCGGCTTCCTGTGCCCCAACGGGGCCGGCAAGCCGACTATCAAGTTATGGCACTAAATGCCGTCAGATCGTTATGGATCTCCGTTGCTCAACGGGCCTTGTTAAGCGGGTACCCGCACATCTCTCGCCTGCTCATCCCGTCCGCTATCGACCCGCCCTCCGGGAAGCGGGCCGGACGTAGGGGATCAAGGCTGACGGCGCGACTCCTGGCAGCTTGTTCCCGCCTTGATCCCCTACGGCTGGTCTGCTTGGCTTGCCCCGGGTCGATAGCGGACGGGATGAGCAGGCCACCCCAGCCACCGCCGAACCCGCGCGTCCGCGTCTCCCTCTCATCCCGGAGCTGGAGCGCCCCCGCCGGAGGCGGTTTGGATCTCATGGACCCATTCGGCAATGACCTACGTCAGATCAGGCGACTTGTGTATCCCGCCTGAACCAGGCGCTCGTAGGCGGATCGGACGTCAGAAGGGAACGGCTGCTCGATGGCGTAGCCACGCTTCGCGTATTCGGTGATCCGTTGAGTGTCGCCGACAAGCATGTTGATCACGCGGTCGGGATCTCCGATGCTCTTTACGTAGTCATCAAGTGCCATCGGGAGCGATGCGCAAATGACTTCGATCTCTGGCCAAAGCTTCTTGCACGTGGCATAGGCGCGTCGCTGCTGGTAGGGCCTGGACATCAGAACAGCCGACCTGACCTTGATTCCTCGCTCGGCAAGAAGCTCACGAGTGTGCTCGATGTTCTGGCCGGTGTTGGTCGCCTTCGTCTCAATCAGGATCGCCTCGGCAGGAACACCGCGTTCTATGGCGTGCTCTCGGTAGTGAACGGCTTCGCCACGTGGGAACCTGCTGACTGTGGTCGGCGCGTTGGCACCAGTGAAGGCGATCAGCGGGAAGACGCCTTGGTGGTAGAGGTCGGCGGCGCAGGTCGCCACTCCGAGGTCATGGCTGCCAAGGCCGATGCCGACGTCGGCGGACTGCACAGCATGGTGCATGTCGTGGTAGTCCCAAAGTGTTTCGACGTCGGTGCGTGTCGCGTCGGGTAGAGCGGCGCTGGATGTCATGGCGTCTTCCTGTCGTCAGTCGGGGATCTGGAATGTGTACGACCATGCGAAACGCGAAGCAGAATGGACGCCTCGGGCGAACTCGACCAGGCGACCCTCACGGGTGAACGTACGTCGTTGAAGTACCATGACAGGCTCTCCGGCAGGGAGTTGAAGTATCTCCGCCTCGTCCGGCGTGGGCATTCGAGCGTAGATCGTCTCGGTCATGCTGTCCGGTTCGAGTCCCTGGATGGTGAGCACGGCAAAACCGCCGCCCGGTCCTGCCGGTCCCGGCGTTGGATCGCTGAGGGGCGTGCCTTCAACATCCTCGGGCCGGTAGTAGCTGGTGAGCGTATGGGTTGGCGAGTCACTTTCCTTGATGAGTCGGGCGCGCTCCCAGACCGGTGAACCTTCGGAGATTTCGAATGCCTCGGCGGTCTCCGCGTCCGCTGGGATCTGACGGACCGTTTGCGTCTGGTCGGTAGGGCTCCACGCTCGCCCTGAAATCTGGCGATCGGCAGCGAAGGCTACGATGCCGAACTTCCACTTGCTCTTGGCATAGCGCTCGACGCCAAGGCGTTTCATCGGCGGGCGCTCTCGGACAACGGTTCCCCGGCGTCGTACTGGAGTCACCAGTCCCTCGGCTTCGAGAAGCCGGATGGTCTGACGAACGGTCTTGATGTTGACGCCGTGCTCCTCGGCGATCCGCTCTTGCTTGGGCAAGGTGCTGCCTTGCGGGTAGTCACCCTGCTGGATGCCTGCGCGAAGGATGTCGGCCAACTCGCGATAGCCGATGGTCATGTCGTTCCCCTCACGTACCTGCCTGAGATGGGGATAGCGGCGTCTGCCCCAACCCCTCCTCAACTATAAGGCTAGCTCTATTGACAGGCCACACTCTGAACTGTTCTATAGGGCTAGCTCTATTGGGTTGGTCAATGTGGCCGACGCCAGACGGCTCAATGCAAACGGACCCGCCGAAACGACACGACTCGTCCGACGGGCCCTTAACCGCACACTGGAGGTGCGATCTATGGACAACTCTAGAGCCACCCCGCCCCCTGTTGACGAGGCTACGGCGGAGATACAGGACAAAGCGCTGGCAGTCGTACAGCGGCTTCTGAAGGACCGGGGCATCCATGCCCGGTGCCATCACACGATCAGTCTCGGGCTCTTCGCCAGTCGTGAGGCCGCTTGGCCGGACAAGCCTCCGCTTCGGTCGTGGATGGATCGGTATCCGCCTGAGCTGGCTGTGGCCGGTCCGCAAGGCTGGCGCGATGCGACGGTGACCGTGGGGCCGCGCTCGGGTCATTACCTGGTGTCCTTACGTAACGGTCCTGATCTTCAGAAGGTGAGGAGCGACCGTCCGGAGAAGGTGGTGGATCTCATCCTCTCGGTGAGGGGCAGATCATGACCGGCCTCCTGGTGTCCGGCTCGGCTGCGGTGGATGCGGCGGAAAAGCTGCGTGACGCGCTGGCACAGCTCAAGATCGCCGCCGATGTTAATGGCGGTTACGGGCTGGCGGTGGTGTCGGTCTGGGCGGGTCTGCTGGTGTGGTCCAACGGTGATCGGTTCTGGTGGAACACCGGATGGGATGCCCAACGCCGGTGCGCCGTCTATGCCTCGCAGCAGGCGTCCGAACTCGATCGAGCCGCGCATCGGATCGCTTTCCGCTACTCCCGTCTGCGGGAGGACTCGACGGGGTCGAACCCGAGCGTCAAGGGGCCGTCATGACCTTGGCGGAGTTGACGGCTCTCTACGGGCGCACCTGGACGATTTCCGCGAGCGTCGGGGGTGGCTGGTATGCCGTGCGGCGCGCTGCCATCTCGACGTACGGGCGTGAGCATGGCCTGTCCGATGTCCGTTGCGGAGCGAACTTGGTGGAGTTGACTTCCAATCTGGAAGCCGAGATGCGGCTTGAAAGCCAGCGTTGGCGGCACGCGTCGGTGAGGCGGGTGTCGTAACCCATAGACGGGCGTGGCGGTGTGAGATCTGGAGGGACGGCGCCGCCACGCCTGCTGGGAGCCAACGGGGCGGCTCCTGGTCCCGGTTCTTACCTTCGCCGTGCAACTGAGGTTGGCGGCATTGCACCCGACCTAAGCGCTGGGCTGATGAAAGAGGCTGAGCAGTGATCAAAGAGGGTACAGCGAAGTACGTGGACGGGCGGGAACCCGTCGTCCCGTTCACCGGTAAGTACGCGGTGAAGGACGCCCGGGTCTTTGATCTCATCCGCGCTCGATGGGATCAAGCGGGTCTCGCGGATGTGCCCTATCGCCCGCTGCGGATCGAGTTCGAGCTGACGACCAAGTGCAACGACACCTGCCTGAGTTGCGGTATGGGCGCGTTGTCCTTGCAAGCTGGCCGGTCTCTGACCGACAGACAACTTGATCACCTGCTATCCGAGTTCGAGGACATCGCCCTGCCGAGTGTGGCCATAACGGGTGGAGAGCCGTTTGTGGCCATGCGGGCACTGCTCCGGTTCATCGCTCAGGCGCGCGGCACAGTAGATATCTCGAAGCTCACCACGAACGGCGTGTGGGGGTCGGACAAACGGTGCGGGCCGACCTTCGATCGGCTCGTGGCACATGGGTTGCTGGACAACCGGCTGTTTGTGCCGCTGCTCATGTTGAGCATCGGAGAACAGACAACCCCGCTGGATCGCGTGTGCCGGATCATCCACCATGCGGTCACCGAGTTCAGCGATCATGAGCTGAATATCGCGGTGTCCAGCCTGGCCGACCCGGCCGACCGGGAGCACAAGATCTATCCGCTCATGCGGCTGTATGAGGAGACCTACGGAGATTTTCCTCATGATCGGGTCCACTCCACCATGCGCGTGTACCTGGAGAACGAGCGATTGGAGGACCAAGCGCCGATCCAGCGCCCTGGCCAAACCCCGGTGAGCAAATGGATGGATCACTGCTATGACTGCTTCGCACCTACGGTGGGGGCCTACGTGCTGCCTACCGCGCTGCTCAAGGCGTCAGGTGATCTGTACGCCTGCGCGGCGTTCAACGTGCCGGAGAAACTACGCTTCGGCAACATCTTCACCGAGCCTCTGCGTGAGATCATCACCCGCACCAATAGGTCGTCCTATGTCGCGACCGTGCGCGCGGGCGGAGGACTCAAGGCGTTGCACGGCGTCATCCCTCGTACCGAAACGGAACAGATGACCTGTGGGAGCTTCTGCGGCTCCTGTGCACTGCTCATCGACGCGTATGAGCAGCGAACCGGCGAGCAGGGACCGGGTGGCTCGGCGCTGCCCTTGGTGAGGGTCGATGCCCTATGGTCCCGGCTGCCCGCCAAACGTGCAGGAAAGGACAACGCGCGTGGATGAGTCCAGGGCCAGCATCGCGGCGGTAATCTCCTGCACTGTGGCACAGGTCACCGGGCGTGAGTCGCCACGTGAAGATCCGCATCTGAACCTGCTGGACGATTTCGGGGTGGACAGCCTCGCCCTGCTGGAAGTGGTCGAGATCCTGGAGAAGCGGTTTCAGGTGACAATCCCGGACGAGGACACTGGGCAGATGCGAACCCTGGGCGATCTCATGTCCGTGCTCCAACGCCTCACCGACCCAACCAGTCTCCGACACAGATAGGCACACGATGACCGTACGACTCATTCAGCCAACCGGGCGCGGCTTCCTGCTGTTCGACTCCCATCCGGATGGATGCGCACGCCTCGTTACCGACATGGCGGAACGCGCTCAACCAGCGACGCCAGCGAATGGCGGTGAACGGCCGGTCGCTCTGATCATCGGTTCCAGCTCCGGTTACGGGTTGGCCGCCACAGTCGCCGGAATCTCGCGCTACGGCGTTCAGGGCGTTGGCCTGTGCTTTGAGCGTCCGCCGACTGAGCGCCGGACGGCGACGGCGGGCTGGTATCGCACGATCGCCACGGCGAAGCTCGCTGAGGAGGCCGGGAGCGATTTTGCGTTCGTTAACGGGGACGCTTTCACCGACACCACCAAAGATGACGTTCTCGACCTGATCGCCAAGCGGTTCGGAGGCATCGATTACCTGATCTACAGCGTGGCCGCGCCGCGTCGTACCGATCCCCTTACGGGCGTGGTCCATCAGTCAGTGATTCAGCCAATCGGAGCCGAGCACGTCACCAAGACACTCGAATTCGACAGTGACGGGACGCCGCGACTGCGGGAGATCCACGCCCAGCCTGCCACCGCTGAGGAGACGGCGGACACGGTCAAGGTCATGGGCGGTGAGGACTGGTCCCGCTGGGTCGATGCGCTGGACTCACGCGGTCTGATCCGCCCGGGATTCACCACTGTGGCTCTGTCCTACATCGGCTCGCATCTCACCTCCGCTATCTATCGGCAGGGGACGATCGGCGCGGCCAAGCTGCATTTGGAGAGCACGGCTTCCGCTCTGGGGGGCAGGTTGAGTACCTATGGTGGTCGTGCGCTGACTTCGGTCAATGGTGCTGCGGTCACTCAGGCGTCAACGGCCATCCCGGGTATCGCCCTGTACGTCAGCCTGCTCCGGGGTGTCCTCGGCGAGGACATGCGCTCACCCCTTGATCAGTCCATTGATCTGTGGGACCAGCTCCTCGGCGCGGCACCGCTCGACGTTGACGGGCAGGGCCGTATCCGCCTTGACGGGTGGGAGCTTGCCGAGGACGTTCAGGCGGCGGTGACCGAACGGTGGAAGGTGGCCACTGCCGACACCATCGGTGATCTCGCTGACATCGACTGGTTCCGCGATGAGGTCCGGCGGCTGTACGGCTTCGAGGTGCCGAATGTGGACTACTCCCGGCTGTGTGATCCTGATCTTCCTTGGCCTGCGGCGTAACCGTGTAGCGCTGTCAGGTAGGCACGTCACATGCGGGTGGGCTCCACTTCCGAGGATCAGGAGGGCACGTGATCGTGAACGACCGTATCCAGCGGTGTGAGGAGTACATCCGCTCCCCCCGCCGCCCTTATGCCGAACGCAAGGCCCGTTATCAGGCGGCGGCGGATCGGCTCTATCTGGGAGGGTTGTCCAACCTCGACATTTTGGTGGATGTGGGGGCTGGACTCACCGAGTTGGATGTGTGCCTACGGGTCGAACATGGCTGGCGCGGCCGATACGTTCCGGTTGACGGGTGGCTGGACGGCGTTGACCTGAATACCTGGGAGCCCGACCGCGCTTTCGACTGGTTCGCCGCGCTGGAGATCCTGGAACACCTCAAAGACCCGGGCCGCTTGGTTGAAGTACTCCAGAAGCGCGCCACGCGGGGGTTGGTCGTCACCACGCCCAATCCAGAGATCTGGGACGTCCTAGCCATGGACGCGACCCACCTCACGCCTATCAGCCGCGACATGTTGGAGGAGTGGGGCTTTCAGACGACGCTCCACACCTTCTACGGCAAATACCAAGACGGCATCACCGGCCTGTGGCTTCAGAACGCTGACAAACAGGCTCCCTAGTAGGGCTTGGTTACCTCGGGTAGGGGACGGTATGTCACCTGTTTGGGGGTGAGGGAAGATGACTCCTCAAGAACTCGAGGCCGTGCGGGCGCGGCTGGAGACGTTTGCCGCTGAGATGTTCTCCGGTTTCGCCCGTGCTGATCAGCGGCGGTGGGGCGAGCGGTATGTGCGCGGCCTGCTGACCGACGGGGCACGGAAATCGATGGAGCCGATGGCGGCCCGGCTGGGCGTGGATCGCCAAGGGCTGCAGCAGTTCTGCACCGATGCCCCCTGGTCGCATCAGCTGGTTTTGGCCGAGCTGGCCTGGCGGATGGATGCGGCGATCGGCCCGGTGGCATGGGTGGTCGATGATGTGTCCTTTGTCAAGGACGGCCAGGAGTCGCCGGGCGTGGCCGCGCAGTATTGCGGGGCGCTGGGCAAGACCGCGAACTGCCAGGTCGCGCCGAGCGTGCATCTGGTCACCGACGCCGCCTCCTGCCCGGTGAACTGGCGGTTGTTCGTGCCCGAGCAGTGGGATCCGGCCTCGCCGCGCACGGAGGATCCGGCCGCGGTGGCGGCACGCCGGCAGCGCTGCCGAATCCCCGCCGACGTCGGTCATGTGCCCAAGTGGCAGCTGGCTCTGGACATGATCGACGAGCTGGAGAGTTGGGGGCTGGATCCGCCGTTGGTGGTCGCCGATGAGGGCTACGGTCAAGACGGGGCCTTTCGCCTGGGCCTGACCGAGCGCGATATTCCCTACGTGGTGGGGGTGCGTTCCGATACCGCGCTGCTGGAGGCCGAGGCCTGCCGCAGCGTCGCGCCGTATGCGGGGACCGGGCGGCGGCCGGTGCCCCGCTACCGGCAGCGGCGCATCAGCGCCCGGCAGTTGGTGCTGGAGGGCGGGCGGCGCGCGCTGCACACAGTGCGGTGGCGGACCGGGTCCAAGGGGCCGTTGCGCTCGCGCTTTGCCGCGCTGCGGGTACGGCCGGCGGGCGTGCGGATCCGCCGCGCGTATGCGGGCGGGGAACTGCCGGTGTGCTGGCTGCTGGCCGAATGGCCGCCCGGTGAGCCGGAGCCGGTCAAGTACTGGTTGTCCACGCTGGAGGCCGATGTTCCATTGCGGCGTCTGGTGGGTCTGGCGAAGATCCGCTGGCGCATCGAGCACGACTACCGTGAGCTGAAGACCGGCCTGGGCCTGGACCACTTCGAGGGTCGCACGTGGAGCGGTTGGCATCATCACGTCACCCTGGTCTCGGTCGCTCACGCGTTCTGCACCCTTGAAAGGCTCAACCCAAAAGCGCCGGCTGCGGCTTGAGCACCTACCGGGTCATCGCCGAGTTGCAGCTGCTTCTGGCCTGCTGGGCCGGTATCTGCCCCACCTGCCGCCGCGCGTTACCCAGACATGCCCAGCCCATCCCCACCTAACCAAGCCCTACTAGTCGGTGGTTTGTTAAGGCGGGGCGTAGAGGTCGAGGGACCGCCCCGCGGTGACGGCTGTGACCAGGCCCTGTAGTTCAGCGGGCGGGGGCCTGCTCGACCAGTTGCGCCACCAGCGTTGCAGCAGTGCGCAGGGGGTCAGCCAACCGCGGACGTAGCGGACGGCGCGAGGCCAGCACAGTGGCACGGGTGGCACTGTGGCGGTGGGCCCCCCTCTCTCCGCCGTCGGTGTCGGCCGGGGCGGGCGGGAGGTGTGGTGGCGGGACCGGATCGGCGGGCCGGGCATGCCGGCAGAAGGTGAACGCGCAGGCCACCAGGGCCCAGTGGCGGCGGATCGCGGCATCGGAGCGGACCTGGAAATCGGCCCACCCGAGTTCGTCCTTGACCTGCTTGTAGCCCTGTTCGATCCACGTCCGCAGGCCGTAGAGGCGCACGATCTCGGCCAGGCCGGCGGCCGGATGCGGGCTCCAGGCCGCACGGACGCTGCCAGGGCGGGGCAGGTTGGTGGCCAGATACCAGGTCGCCTTGGCCGGCAGCGTCGCCGGGTCGGCGGTCGCGACGATCAGCCGGACCGCCTGGTGCGGGCCGTAGCCGCCCAAGACCGCGTCCGCGGCCCACCACACGGTGCTACGGCCATCGCGAAACCGCCGCACGACCTTCGTCCAGGCGCCCGGCGCTTGGGGACCTCCCCAGGCAAGCTCACGGGCGGCGTCGATCGGCGTGTGCGCCTCATCCACCGGAGCCCAGGAGCCCTGGTGCGGCTTGAGCGCGAGCACGAACGGCCAATCCAGCGGCCCACAGTTCAGCGGTGAAGGCCGCATTGTCGCCGTAGGCGCAGTCGGCCACCAGCGCCCGAAACGGCACGGCGGCGGCCTGAGCCCGACCTGCCAGAGCGGCCGCGAGCTGCGGCTTGGTGCGAAATGCCGGATCGCTGCGGCCGCGAGGCAGCCGAGCGGCGGGGGTGTAGGGCACCGCGTGCAGCGGGTGGTAGACCCGCTCGTCGGCCCAGAGTGTGGTCACCGCCACGATCCCGTTCTCGATCTTCCCGACCGAGCCCAGATACTGGTGGGCGGTGTGCGCGGTGGCGGTGCCGTCCTTGCGGTCCCCTCCTGTCATCGACCACCGGCACCCCGCCCGCATGCGGCGCGGTCACCGGATCGGCCCGCAGCAGCTCAAGGCGCCGGGCGTTGACTTTCTCGTGATCCCACGGCGACTCCGACTCAGAAGAACTGCAGCCGCTGCACCGCCGCATTCTGGGCCCCGACCACCGGCTCCGCACCGGCCAGGGCCGTCAGCGTCTTGTTCCGGTCCCGCGGCAACAACAGCCCGGCCAGATATTCGCGGAACCCCCGGCGCTGCGCGAGCGAGCACCACAGATCATCGAACCGGGCCGCGTACTCCTCCAACGGACCCGGCGCCGGTGGACACGGACGCCGCGCGGTCACCACCACGACCACCCCCGAACAGCACCAACTACCCCTATCCACCGGCTTACCGCGACATCGACCCCATGTCAACAAACCACCGACTAGCGCCCCACTCACTCGGCGCGGAGTGCGATGACGGGGTCCAGCCTGCCCTCCGCGCCGGCGCCACGCCGAAGAACACCCCGACCGCCGCCGACACCCCGAACGCCAGCGCCGCCAGATCTCGTCTTGCTGAGCGGATGAAAACCCGTAGTCCCGCATACACGCCTCCATGGCTACATGATCATCCATGGGTGATGCGTTGATCCTTTGAGAGCGCCCCCCGTTTCTGAGAACAATGCAGGGCGAACCACGTGAACCGGCTTCACGTACGTTTTCGTTCCACCGCACTCCGACCCCCGTTCATCAGACCGACGGTTCGTCCTCTCTGCTGCTGGACCCGGACCCCAGATATCGGCGCAGAGCTCCCGGTCAGGACCGCCCGCCCGTGCCCGCAGCACACCTGAACCGACCCTGCGCCCGCCGGCGGTCAGGCCCGGCCGGTACAGGCGGGCCGAGCCGATGTTCTTCAACCGGGGCAGCAACCGCGGGCGCCGTCGGGAGTGTGGTGGGCCAGCTCGCCCGCAAGTTCGGCATCGACGTCTACCTCGATCATGCCGGCGGAGACCATCTGGTGGCGGCCATCGACGCGCTGCGATCCGGCGGCCGGATCGCCATGGTCGGCGCGATCAGCGGCTACAACGCCACCGGCCCCACCCCCGGCCCCGCCGATCTGTTCCAACTGGCAGCCAAGGACGCCACCCTGCGTGGCATGCTGATCAATTCCTACTTCCACCTGTTCCCCGAGCGGATCGGCAAGGCCGCGCCCGCCGGGGACCGATCAGGCCCCGGCGCCGCTGACCCGGTAGACGTCGTAGACGCCTGGGATGTTGCGCACGGCCTTCAGGACATGGCCCAGATGCTTGGGGTCGCCCATCTCGAAGGTGAACTTGCTGATCGCCACCCGGTCCCTGGAGGTCGTCACCGACGCCGACAGGATGTTCACGTGCTGGTCCGACAGGGTCCGGGTCACGTCCGACAGCAGGCGCGGCCGGTCGAGCGCCTCGACCTGCAGGGCGACCAGGAACACCGAGTCGTCCCCGGCGGACCAGGCCACCTCGACCAGGCGGTCCGGCTCCGACTTCAGCTGCTCCACGTTGGGACAGTTGGTGCGGTGCACCGACACGCCGTGCCCGCGGGTGACGAAACCGATGATCTCGTCACCGGGCACGGGTGTGCAGCACCGCGACAGCCGGACCCACACATCCGAGTCGCCCGCCACGACCACGCCGGCGCCACCGCTGCCGCGTGGGCGGCCCCGCACCTTCGTCGGCACCGCGGCCTCGGCGATGTCCTCCTCGGCGCCGTCCACCCCGCCGAGAGAGTGCACCAGCTTCTGCACGACCGACTGGGCGGCGATGTGCCCCTCCCCAACGGCCGCGTAGAGCGCGGAGACGTCGGGGTAGCGCAGGTCCCTGGCGAGGGCCAGGAGGGACTCTCCGGACATCAGGCGCTGCAGGGGCAGCCCCTGCTTGCGCATGGCCCGGCCGATGGCCTCCTTGCCCGCCTCGATCGCGGTCTCACGGCGCTCCTTGGAGAACCACTGACGGATCTTGTTGCGGGCTCTGCCGGACTTGACGAACTTGAGCCAGTCACGTGACGGACCGGCGTCGGGCGACTTGGAGGTGAAGATCTCAACGGTGTCGCCGTTGCCCAGCCGTGACTCCAGCGGCACAAGGCGGCCGTTGACCCGGGCGCCGATGCAGCGGTGGCCGACCTCGGTGTGTACGGCATAGGCGAAGTCGACCGGGGTCGCCCCCTCGGGCAGGGCGATCACCTGACCCCGCGGCGTGAAGACGTACACCTCCGAGACCGACAGGTCGAACCTGAGCGACTCCAGGAACTCGCCCGGGTCGGCGGTCTCCTTCTGCCAGTCCAGGAGCTGGCGGAGCCACGCCATGTCGCTGGCGGGCTTCAGCTTCGCGCCGGGAGAGCCGGAGGCGGTCATCTCCTCCTTGTACTTCCAGTGCGAGGCCACGCCGTACTCGGCCCTGTGGTGCATGCCGTGGGTGCGGATCTGCAGCTCCACCGGTTTGCCCTCGGGGCCGATGACCGTCGTGTGGAGCGACTGGTACATGTTGAACTTGGGCATCGCGATGTAGTCCTTGAACCGGCCGGGCACCGGGTTCCATCGCGCGTGGATCGTTCCGAGGGCGGCATAGCAGTCGCGGACCGTGTCGACCAGCACCCGGATGCCGACCAGGTCGTAGATGTCGTCGAAGGCGACATCCCTGGCGATCATCTTCTGGTAGACCGAGTAGTAGTGCTTGGGACGCCCCTTGACCACCGCTCGGATCTTGGCCTCGCGGAGGTCGACGGAGACCTTCTCGATGACCTCCTGCAGGAACAGGTCCCTGCGCGGGGCCCGCTCCGAGACCATCCTGGCGATCTCGTCATAGCGTTTGGGGTAGAGCATGGCGAACGCGAGGTCCTCCAGCTCCCACTTGATGGTGTTCATCCCCAGCCGGTGGGCGAGCGGCGCGAAGATCTCCAGCGTCTCGCGGGACTTCTGCTGCCGCTTGTGCTCGGGGAGGTAGCGCATGGTGCGCATGTTGTGCAGCCGGTCGGCGAGCTTGATCACCAGCACCCGGATGTCGCGGGACATCGCCACGACCATCTTGCGCACGGTCTCCGCCTGCGCGGCGTCACCGAACTTGACCTTGTCGAGTTTGGTGACGCCGTCGACCAGGAGCGCGATGTTGTCGCCGAAGTCGGAACGCAGCTCGTCAAGGCCGTAGGCGGTGTCCTCGACGGTGTCGTGCAGCAACGCGGCGCACAGCGTCTCGTCGTCGGTGCCGAGCTCGGCCAGGATCGTCGCCACCGCCAGAGGGTGGGTGATGTAGGGGTCACCGCTCTTGCGCTTCTGATCGCGGTGATGGTAGGCGGCCACATCGTAGGCACGCTCAATAAGCCGCAGGTCTGCCTTCGGATGGGTCGCGCGGACCGTCCGGAACAGCGGCTCCAGCACCGGGTTCATGGCGCCACCCCATTGCCCCCCAAAGCGTGCGAGCCTGCGCCTGACCGCCGGCTTCTCCTCGGCGGCTCCGGACACGGTGGAACCGGCATCGCCGGTCGGGACGGCCGCCACGGGACCGCCTCCGTCGGCGGTCACGTCGGGGACGACCACATCACGGGGCACTCAGACTCCTCACATTCGAGTCCAGATCCCCCAAGTGTATCCAGACCGGCTTTAATGCGTACCCCTGCGGGGTGGAATCAGACGATCACGAGGGAGTGCAGCTCGACGCCGTCCAGCCGCTCCCGCCCCTTGAGGGATGCCAATTCCATGAGCACGGCGATGGCGACGACGTCGGCGCCCGCCCTGCGGACCAGCTCCACCGCCGCGCACGCCGTACCTCCGGTGGCGAGCACGTCGTCGACGATCAGGACGCGATCTCCTGGGACGAAGGCGTCCCTGTGGACCTCGATGGTGGCGGAGCCGTACTCCAGATCGTAGGACGCCTCAAGCGTCTCGGAAGGCAGTTTGCCTTTCTTGCGTACCGGAACGAACCCGGCGCCGGCCTTGCAGGCGGCCGGAGCGGCCAGGATGAAGCCCCGGGCCTCGATGCCGACGATCTTGTCAACCTGGTAGAGCCCGGCGAGCTCGTCCACGACCGCGGCGAACGCGTGCGGGTCGGCGAGCAGTGGGGTGATGTCCTTGAACAGCACTCCCTGCTGGGGGTAGTCGGGTACGTCGCGGATCCGGTCCAGGATCAGCCGGCGCAGGTCACTCATCGTCACGTTCCTTAAGAAAAACGCCTCCGCTCCCTCGGGGGAGGGGCGGAGGCGTGATCTGGTGCTGCTACTTCTTCTTGTTGCGCTTGTCGGCGTCGGAGACCACGCCGTTGGCGGCTCCAGCCGTAACCGGCTGGCGGGGGCTCTTGACCGCGGTCGCGGCCTTGCCGCCGTGGGAGGCGAGCCGGCGGGCGATCGCCTGGTAGCGCGGCTCGCGCTCCTTCAGCGTGACCAGCAGCGGCGTCGCGACGCACAGCGAGGAGTAGGTGCCGACGATCATGCCGACGAACAGGGCCAGCGACAGGTCCTTGAGCGTGCCGGCGCCGAACAGCGTGGTGCCGATGAACAGGATCGCCGCCACCGGCAGGATCGCCACCAGAGTGGTGTTCAGCGACCGGATCAGCGTGTGGTTCAGCGCGTTGTTGGCCGCCTGCGTGTAGGTCGTCTTGGAGGTCGTGCCGAGCTTGGCGGTGACCTCCTTGATCATGTCGAACACGACGACGGCGTCGTACAGCGAGTATCCGAGGATCGTCAGGAAGCCCAGCAGGGTCGCCGGAGTGACCTCGAAGCCGGACCACGCGTAGACGCCCGCGGTGATCACCAGGTCGTGCAGCAGCGCCACGATGGCGCCCAGCGCCATCTTCCACTCGAAGGCGACCGTGAGGTACAGGATGATCGCCAGCATGAAGACGATGAGGCCGATGATGGCCTTGTCGGCCACCTGACCGCCCCAGGAGGCGCCGATCACCTGAAGGTTGACCTGGTTCTGCGGCACGCCGAACTTGCTGGCGAGCGCCTTCTGAACCGTGGTCACCTCCTCGGGCGGCATGCTCTCGGTGGTGACCTGCCAGCCGTTGTTCGTCGTCTGCACGATGACCTGGTGAGGGCCGGCGTCACTGACGGTGCTTCGCACCTGCTCGATGTTGGCGGTCGGGGCCTTGAAGGAGAAGACCGATCCGCCCTTGAACTCCACGCCCAGGTTCAGGCCGTGCAGGACCAGGCCGGCGATGGAGATCACCAGAAGGGCGGCGGAGAGGCCGTACCAGAGCTTCTTGCGCCCGACGAAGTCGACATCGATCTCACCTCGGTACAGCCGGCGCGCGATGCCGGACATCAGGCCTCCTGCGGAACGGTCGTGGAGCCGGTGGGGCTCTGGCTCATACGCTCGGCGTCGAGACCGGAGAGCTTGTGGCCCTTGGCGAAGAACTTCCTCTTGGCGAGCAGGGCCACGAACGGCTTGGTGAACATGAACACCACGGCGATGTCGATGAGCGTGGTCAGGCCCATCGCGAACGCGAATCCGGCCACACCGCCGACCGCCAGGAAGTAGAGCACCACGGCGGCGATGAACATGACGGCGTCCGCGATCAGGATCGTCCGCCGGGCGCGGACCCAGGCGACCTCGACGGCCGTCCGCAGCGAACGGCGGCCCTCCTTCATCTCGTCACGGATGCGTTCGAAGTAGACGATGAACGAGTCCGCGGTGATACCGATCGAGACGATCAGACCGATGATGTGCGACAGCGACAGGCGGAAGCCCGCGAACTCGCTGAGGAGCACCACGGCCTCGTAGGTCAGGACCGTGGCGACCACGAGGCTCAGCACCGAGACGATGCCCAGCCCCCGGTAGTAGAGCATCGAGTAGATGAGCACCAGGGCGAGGCCGATCGCACCGGCGATCAGGCCGCCGCGGAGCTGGTCGGCGCCCAGGGTGGAGGAGACCTCGTTAATGGAGCTCTTCTCGAACTTCAGCGGCAGCGCGCCGAACTTGAGCTGGCTGGCCAGCTCGTCGGCCGTCACCTGGGTGAAGTTTCCGGAGATCTGCGCCCGGCCGCCGGGGATGGGCTCCTGGATGACCGGCGCGGAGATCACCACGCCGTCCAGGACCATGGCGACCTGGTTGCGCGGCGCCTGCGAGTTGAAGGCGGTGGTGGTGACCTTCGACCACTGGTCGGGGCCCTGGCCCTTGAAGGAGAGCTGGACGAGCCACTCTCCGGTGGTCGGGTCCACGCCGGAGTTCGCGGTGTCGATCGAGCTGCCGGTCACGGCCGCCTTGTCGAGCACGTATTTGGCGCTGCCGTCCTGGCTGCAGGCGACGAACTGCTTGGCGGGGTCGTCCTGGGCACCCTGCCCCTTGTGCTTGGCGCAGTCGAGCGTCTGGAACTGCTTGAGCACCGCCGGGTCGATACCGGTGGTGTCCACGCCCGCCATCGGGTCGTCGGCCGGGGCCGTCGGAGCGGTGCTCTGGCTCGGCTTGGCGGACGGGGTCGCGTCCTTGCCCGTGGTGTTCTTGCCCGCACCGTTCTGGTCGGCCTTCTTGCCCGGCCGGTCCGAGGGAGCGGGCGTGGCACCCGGGCTCGGGTTGGTGAGCGCGGAGGAGAGACCGCGACCGGCGGGCGAGGCGGTCGGGCTCGACGTGGCCGACTGTGACGGCCGGGGAGCCTTGGAGGTCTGCTTACCGGTGGCCGTGGGAGAGGCCGACGGCGTCGGCGCCTCGGTGGGCAGCTGGCCAGGAGGCGGGGGCGACCCGGCCGCGACCGCCAGCACCTGGCGGAATCGCAGCTCCGCAGTGGTGCCGACCAGCTTGACGACTTCTTCCTGGCCTACGCCGGGGACGGAGATGACGATGTTGTCACCGGACTTGGCGACCTCGGCGTCGGAGATTCCGCTGCCGTTCACCCGGTTTCGGATGATGCCAACCGCCAGGTTGAGGCTCTCATCGGTGGGAGCGCTGCCGTTCGGCGTGATGGGCCGCAGCGTCACTGTCGTGCCGCCGGCGAGGTCGAGGCCATATTCCGGGGTGAATGCCCTGTTCAGGAACATAACACCGCCCATGGCGAGAATAATCACCAGAAGCACCAGGAGCATACGCCCCGGTCTGTTCTGGCCGCTGATCGGTCGGGCCACTGGTCGTCAGTTCTTTCGGCTATAGGGGTGGTCGGTGAGCCTGGTCATCACTTCTTCGACGAATCCTGGTCCTCACCGTACGGCTGGACGCTCTCCACCACATTGTCGTCCACAACATCGGTGGACTTGACATCGTCGCCCTCGGCGTCGTCGACCGGGGTCAGCACCCGGCCGATCGCGGCCTTGATCCAACGGGTCTCGACACCGGGCGCGATCTCCAGGATCACGTCGTCGGCATCGATCGCCACCACGGTCGCGAAAAGGCCGGTCGTGGTCATGATGCGGGTCCCCGGGGCCAGGGAGTTCTGCATCTGGGCCTGCTCCTGCTGCCGCTTGCGCTGAGGCCGGATGAGCAGGAAGTAGAACACCACGACCATCAGGGCGATCATGATAAGGCTCGAATAGTTGCCGCCCATGGGGCCGCTCCTTACGCTTTGGAATGACCGGCCTGGCGCCGGACGTCGTATACGGCACGCCGCTCAGCACGTCAGCCTACACAGCCAGCCAGGCCACGGAGTTTAGGCGAGCTGTTAGGAACGCGGCAACGAAGTCACGAACTGGCGCGCGGGGAAGTTCCCATTTCGATATCGTTGTCACCGATCTGTGATCAACTCTGTACGGTTTCCCTACCAAGAACCAACGTCAGGCATGGCCCGGATCATCCTCAAGATCGACGATCATCGAGGCGCCGAACGCGTCCGGCGGCGGCGTCAGCCCCAGATGGACCCAGGCGGCGGCCGTCGCGACCCGGCCCCGGGGCGTGCGCGCCAGCAGACCCTGGCGGACCAGGAACGGCTCCGCGACCACCTCGACCGTCTCCGGCTCCTCCCCCACCGCGACGGCCAGCGTGGACAACCCCACCGGACCGCCCCCGAACTTGCGCAGCAGCGCCCCGAGCACGGCCCGGTCAAGCCGGTCCAGTCCCTCGGCGTCCACCTCGTAGAGGTTGAGGGCCGCCGAGGCGACGTCCTTGGTGACCACCCCGTCGGCCCGCACCTCGGCGAAGTCACGGACTCGGCGCAGCAGCCGGTTGGCGATGCGGGGCGTGCCCCGCGACCGCACGGCGATCTCGTGCGCCGCGTCGCCGGGAAGCTCCAGGCCGAGCAGCCGCGAGGAACGCCGGAGCACCTGCTCGAGCTCGGCCACGTCGTAGAAGTCCATGTGCGCGACGAAGCCGAACCGGTCGCGGAGCGGAGCGGGCAGCAGCCCGGCCCGGGTGGTGGCCCCGACCAGGGTGAACGGTGCGACCTCCAGCGGGATCGCGGTCGCCCCCGGCCCCTTGCCCACCACGATGTCGACGCGGAAGTCCTCCATCGCGAGATAGAGCATCTCCTCCGCGGGACGGGCCATCCGGTGGATCTCGTCGATGAAGAGGACCTCTCCCTCCGAGATGGTCGACAGGATCGCCGCCAGGTCGCCCGCCCGCTCCAGCGCGGGGCCGGAGGTGATCCGGAGCGGAACGGACAGCTCCGTCGCGATGATCATGGAGAGGGTCGTCTTGCCGAGACCGGGCCCGCCGCTCATCAGCACGTGGTCCGGTGGCCGGTTGCGCCGCAGCGCGCTCTGCAGGACCAGCGACAGCTGCTCGCGCACGCGCGCCTGGCCGATGAACTCCTCCAGCCGCTTGGGGCGCAGCGCCGCCTCGATCAGCCGCTCGTCACCCTCGACCTCGGGTGACACCAGATCACGCTCGGAGCTCACGCCGGTCCACCCTCACTCGTGCCGCCACGGTCGTCCCGGCTCCACGCGCCCGCGCGGGCGGCTTCCTTCTCGTCGTGCATGTCCGGGAGCTCGTCGTGTATGTCCAGCCGCACCGCGGAGTGCCCCCTCATCGGACGCTCAGCGCGCCCAGCGCGGCCTTGAGCAACGTCGCCACCTGCGGAGTGCGGCCCTGTGCCACCTCGGCGTCGGCCTGGGGGGTGACGACGGCGACGGCCTCGTCGGCGTCCCTGGCCGAGTAGCCGAGCCCCACCAGGCCGGAGTGGACCTGGTCCCGCCAGGCGGGCACGGCCGCGCCGCCGTTGAGGGCGGCGTTGACGGCCTGATCGGGCGTGCCGAGCTTGTCCTTGAGATCGACGATGATCCGCTGGGCCCCCTTGGGCCCGACCCCGGGAACCCTGGTCAACGCCTTCACATCGGCGCTCGCCACGGCCATCCGGAGCGCGTTGGGGGTGTGGACGGCCAGCATCGCCAGAGCGACCTTGGGGCCGACCCCGTTGGCCGTCTGCAGCATCTCGAAGACGCCGCGCTCGTCGTCGCCGGCGAAGCCGAACAGCGTCAGCGACTCCTCCCTGACCACGAGCGAGGTGGCCAGCCGGGCCTCCTCACCGACCCGGAGCGTCGCCAGCGTGCCCGGCGTGCAGTGGACCAGCATGCCCACCCCGCCGACCTCGACCACCGCACCGTCGGGCGCGATCGCGGCCACCCGTCCCCGCACCGAGGCGATCACTATGGAGTTCCCTTCGAATATCCGGCCCGGCCCCGCCCCCGGAAATAGGCGGCGGCGGTCGTTCCCTGCCCGGTCCTGGTCTTGGCCAGCGCCTCGGCCAGCCGGTTCTGCGCTCCGCCGCGCCACACGTGGCAGATCGCCAGCGCCAGCGCGTCGGCGGCGTCGGCGGGCTTGGGCATGGCGTCCAGCCGGAGCAGCCGGGTCACCATGGTCCCCACCTGCTGCTTGTCGGCCGTGCCGCTGCCGGTGATCGCGGCCTTGACCTCGGAGGGCGTGTGCAACGCCACCGGCAGCCCCCGGCGGGACGCGCACAGGATCGCCACGGCGGACGCCTGCGCGGTGCCCATCACGGTCCTGAGGTTGTGCTGGGCGAAGACCCGCTCCACGGCCACCGCGTCGGGCTCGACCTCGTCGAGCCACTGCTCGATGCCCTCCTCGATCGCCACCAGCCTGGTCCCGATCTCGTCGTCGGCTAGGGTCCGGACGACCCCGACCTTGACGAGGCTCAGCGGCGCTCCGGGCCGCCCTTCGACCGCCCCGAGCCCGCACCGGGTCAGCCCCGGATCGACCCCCATCACCCGCAGCTCGGGCAATCGCACCGACACGCCTCCGCTCGCCGAACACCTGTTCGGTGCCCGACTCTACCGCGTGGGAGCACCTCACGCACGGCTGCCCGCACCACCGCTCGGAAGATGGTCGAGCACGTACGGCCCGGCCCGGAAGACGGCGTCGAGATGCCGGCGCCGGCCGTGGCGGGAGACCCCCGGGATGACCGGCGGATCGACCTCCTCAGGTGCCGGGCGGCCGGCCCCGAGGAACTGCCCGGCCGGGGGACGGCGCTCCCTACAGGTGCTGGGCGGCCAGACCGCCGGTCGGCACGGACCCGCCGAGCAGCAGGATCAGCCAGGCGGTGAAGAGCCGTTCGATCTGCTCGATCTGCTCGATGAAACCGTGCAGCACGCCGTTGTACCCGTGGGTGCGCTCGGCGGCCCTGATGGTGCATGCGGTCACGAAGACCGCGATGAAGCCGTCGGCCTTCTCGGAGTGTCCTTGAGGGAGCAGAGCGCACAGGCGGCTCGGATCCCCCCAGACGGCGGAACACCCGCCTCCGGTGCCGGAGACGGGTGTTCCGCAAGGGGCCTACACGTCGAGCTTCTCCAGAACCTCGTCGGAGACGTCGAAGTTGGCCCAGACGTTCTGGACGTCGTCGCTGTCCTCCAGGGCGTCGATCAGCCTGAAGACCTTGCGCGCGCCGTCCTCGTCGAGGGGGACGTTCATCGTCGGCAGGAAGCTGGACTCCGCCGAGTCGTAGTCGATCCCGGCGTCCTGCAGGGCCTTGCGGACCGGGACGAGGTCGGTGGCCTCGGCGACGACCTCGAACTGGTCACCCAGGTCGTTGACCTCCTCGGCACCCGCGTCGAGGACCGCGGTCAGCACGTCGTCCTCTCCCAGCTCACCCTTGGGGACGAGCACGACGCCCTTGCGGTTGAACATGTAGGAGACCGAGCCGGGATCGGCCAGGGAGCCGCCGTTGCGGGTCAGGGCGACCCGGACCTCGGAGGCCGCGCGGTTGCGGTTGTCGGTCAGGCACTCGATGAGCACCGCGACGCCGCCGGGGGCGTAGCCCTCGTACATGATGGTCTGCCAGTCGGCGCCACCGGCCTCCAGGCCACCGCCGCGCTTGCGGGCGCGCTCGATGTTGTCGATCGGAACCGAACTCTTGCGCGCCTTGGTGATGGCGTCGTACAGCGTCGGATTGCCGTCCGGGTCGGGGCCGCCGGTCCGGGCCGCGACCTCGATGTTCTTGATGAGCTTGGCGAACAGCTTGCCTCGCTTGGAGTCAAGCGCGGCCTTCTTGTGCTTCGTCGTCGCCCATTTGGAGTGGCCGGACATCGCCTAGAGCTCCCTCACCATCTCAACGAAGTATGAATGCACACCGACATCCCCGGTAAGTTCCGGGTGGAAGGACGTGGCGAGCAGCGGTCCCTGACGGACCGCGACGATCCTATCCTCAGCTTCGGCCCGGGCCAGCACTTCGACCCCGGGCCCGACGGATTCCACCCACGGCGCACGGATGAACACCGCACGCAACGCGCCGCGGCCGGCGAAGTCGATGTCGGCCTCGAAGGATGCGACCTGCCGGCCGAAGGCGTTGCGGCGGACCACCATGTCGATGCCCCCGATCGTCTGCTGACCGTCGACACCGGCCTCGATCCGGTCGGCCAGCATGATCATGCCCGCGCAGGACCCATAGGCGGGCATGCCGTTCTTGATCCTCAGACGGAGCGGCTCAAGCAGGTCGAAGGTCTCGGCGAGCTTCCACATGGTGGTGGACTCCCCGCCGGGGATGACCAGGCCGTCGACCGCC